>NZ_JABBYC010000001.1 GCF_016742955.1 Myceligenerans indicum
AGATGTGTATAAGAGACAGCCCTCCCTCCTTCCTTCCTTCCTTCCTTCCTTCCCTCCCTCCGGCGACCTTCCTCGGCGACGAGAACGACAAGAACGTTGTTACCCGGATCGGTAACAACGTTCTTGTCGTTCTCGGCCCGTTCGCGGGAAGGGGTCAGCGGTGGGTCGGGTGGTGGGGGAGGGGGCGGCCCGCCCTCATCTCGGCCAGCATGGCGCGGACTACCGCCTCCAGGTCCCCGTCCGCCGCCTCGGCGACGGCACGCTGGCGCTGGTACGAGGACCCGTCGCGGACGATGTCCGCGACGGCGGCGAGCTGCTGCGGGCAGCCAAGCCGCTCCGCCGTCGGCTCCAGCTCGACCAGGACCTTCTCGACCGCGTCGGCGACCGGGAGCTGATCGCCCTCGGCCGAGGTGATGACCGTCGCGTCCATCCCGTACCGCGCCGCCCGCCACTTGTTCTCCTTGACGAACCACAGCGGGAGCGTCGGCAGTTCCCTGCCGTGGTCCAGCTCGGTGGACAGGTGCTCCACCAGGCAGTGGGTCAGCGCGGCCAGGGCGAGGGCCTCGGTGACGTTGGTGGGCCCGTCGCAGACGCGGACCTCGATCGTCCCGTACGCCGGCGACGGACGGACGTCCCAGTGGATCTCGTTGAACTCCGTGGCCACGCCCACCCGGCGCATGTCCTCCGTGTACGCCTCCACCTCGTGCCACCGGGTGAACGGGTGCGGCAGCCCTGCCGTCGGGATCTGCTGGAACAGCATGGCGCGGGTCGAGGCGTAGCCCGTGGCGACCCCGCCCCAGTACGGGGACGACGCCGACAGCGCCTGCAGATGCGGCGCGTAGGTGAGCATGCCCTGGACGAGCGCGAGCACCTTGTCGCGGTCCTCGACCCCGACGTGCACGTGCAGTCCCCAGGTCACGAGCTGCCGGACGAACACCTGGATGCGGTCCACCAGCCGCGAGTAGCGTTCCTTGTCGGTGACGAGCTGGTCCTCCCAGCGCGCGAGCGGATGCATGGCGCCCCCGATCACGGCGGCACCGTGCCTGCCCGCAGAGTCGGCCACACGGCCGAGGAGGTCGGTGATCTCGGCGCCCGCCGCGCCGACGTCCCCGCACACTCCCGTGGCGATCTCCACCGTGTTCCGCAACAGCTCGGGTTTGATGCGCGGGTCGGACCCCTGCGGCGACAGCTCCTCGATCACCTGCGGCGCCACCTGTGACAGCGCGCCGGAACCCGCGTCGACCAGCCCGACCTCCCATTCGAGACCGATGCTGGAACGCCGCGACGTGCCGAACAGCAACGGAGAGGGGCTGGTCATGCTCCACCCCGGAGCGGTTCGACCAGCAGGACCGTCTGGGCACCGGCGACTCGCGTGAGCACGATCGTGGCCTCCTCGGTCCCGCTCAGGACGAGCTGCTTGCGCAACTGTTCGGGCACGACGGCGGTACCCCGCTTCTTGATCGTGAGCCGTCCCACGTTCCGCTCCCGCAGGTAGGCCTTGAGGCGCTTGAGCCCGAACGGGAGCGTGTCCAGCACCCGATAGCCGGTGGCGATGGGCGCGGCACCGGTGGTGTCCGCGGGTAGTGCGAGGCCGTGCTCCCCGGGTAGGGGAGCGAGGTCGTCGGTGGTGACGTAGGCGATCGTCGGGTCCAGGAGCCGTCCGCCGAGCTCGGCGGCGGCGTGCGCCACGAGTCCCGCGCGGATCACGGCGCCGTCGGGCTCGTAGAGGTACTGGCCGACGGGGCCCGTGGCCGCCTCGAGTGCCTCACCGCCGGGGTGGTCCGAGGCGCGCAGCGCGCGCGTGCGGGTGTGCTCCTTGCCGTCGCCGTCGACGGTGGTGCGCACCACGAGTGCGCTGCGGCCGGGACCGCCCGGTGCGAGCGTTCCGAACCACAGGCCGGCCTCGACGACGTCGCCGTCGACGGAGACCCACTGCACCTCGGCATCGTGCGGGAGGCCTTCGTGGGGGATGCCGGGCCCCACCTTGATCCCGAGGGCGGGGACGCTCCGGCGTAGTGCGAACACGCTGTCCAAGGGTGGTTCGTAGCTGCTCGGGTCGAAGATCCGGCGGCTCCCGCGCGGTCCGCGCGTGCGGCGCGCGGGGTCGGCGAAGACGCCGTCGACGTGTTCCGCGCGCAGGTCGAGTCCGAGCCCGTCGGTGTGACGTGCCTCCGCCTCGGGAAACTGCCGCAGGTTCCAGGCCGCGATCCGGGCCGTGACCTCGTCGATGTCGGTGGCCAGCACACGGAGGCCGGCCCCTGCGAACGCCATGGCATCAGCGCCGATGCCGCTGGTGAGGTCCGCGACGTGGGTGACTCCCGCCTTCGTGAAGCGATCGGCGTGCAGCGACGCCACGCGCAGGCGCGTGGCCTGCTCGAGGCCGTCCGCCGTGAACAGCATCTGCTCGGCGAGCTCGCCGAACTTGGTCCGCGCCTTGCCGCGCAGGCGGGACTGGGTCAGAGCGGCCGCCGCGAGATCGGGGGCGACACCTTGCTCACGAAGCTTCGTGGAGGTGCGCATGGCGGAACGCTCGTCATAGGGAGGGAGGGCACCAAGCAGCGCCCGACCATCAGGGCTGAGAAGTTTGCTCAGAATCGCCGCATCCATGGGCAGATCTTTCCACGTTTGCCCTGCTCGTGGCGAGAGTCTGGATCACATTTTTCTCAATTGCGCAATATTCGCTGCTTCTTCACGGGGCGCCATGCAAGGGGATTTCCCGCCCCCGCCTCCGCGGTTCTAGCACTCGCCTTGACCGAGTGCTAGCCCCGACCTAGATTTGGGGTTGTCATCGCCGCACGGCCCGCGGGTCGGCGCGGCGATGTCGCGAGATGTTCCGTGCCCGCCGGCACCCGCGACGACGGCGGCCCGCCGAACGCTCGAGCAAACCCGTCAACGTAGCTGATCTTTGATCTGCTCGCAGAAAGAGGAGGTCCGACGTGTCGGTCCCCATCAAGCCGCTCGAGGACAGGATCGTCGTCAAGGCCCTCGAGGCTGAGACCACGACCGCATCCGGCCTGGTCATCCCGGACACCGCCAAGGAGAAGCCCCAGGAGGGCGAGGTTCTGGCCGTGGGTCCGGGCCGTGTCAACGACAACGGCAACCGCGTGCCGGTGGACGTCGCCGTGGGCGACAAGGTCCTGTACTCCAAGTACGGCGGCACCGAGGTGAAGTACGCGGGTGAGGACTTCCTGGTCCTCTCCTCGCGCGACATCCTCGCCGTGGTCGCGGGCTGAGTCAGTCCCGCACCTGACGTGAAGGGCCCCGCACCTGTGTGCGGGGCCCTTCACGTCGAGGGTCCGCGCCGGCGCTCACACGGCGTGCTCGCGGACCCTCTCACCCCCTGGTGATCGGCCGTGAAGTGCCCGGCCGTGGGCGAGACGGGCGCCTGGGGTGGAACACCGCGGCGACCGTCGTGCCCTGAGCGCGTGAACCGATGGTGTCGGACCCGGGATTCACCATCCACGTGCTCCCGCAAGCCTGTGCGCCTCTACGGCGAAGCGCGTCAGGCCGACTGCGTCTTGCCCGCGAGGATGGCGGACCGCTCGTCCTCGCTCAGACCTCCCCACACTCCGTAAGGCTCGCGCACGCGGAGCGACTGCTCGCGGCACTGCATCATCACCGGGCACGACCGGCAGATGGCCTTGGCTGCTTCGGCTCGACGTCGACGTGTGGACCCGCGCTCGCCCTCCGGGTGGAAGAACAGCGTGTCGTCCGCGTCGCGGCATGCCCCCTGGTACTGCCACTCCCACAGCTCCATGACCGGGCCGGGGAGTCTCGAGATCTCCGTCATGGCGAACAACCTACAAGTTGTGCAGAAGTTGTTCAAGAGGCGTTTATGCGCCAGCGCTAACGATTCGCTTCGTGGCGAACCGCGCCATGCCTGGCGAGGTTTAGTCAGGATCGCCCTGAAACATGCGGAGATAAGCGGCACACCGGGCGGATCGGTGGCGAACGTTTGCGCGGCTCGGCAGAATCAGATGTATGACATCGATGCGGCCTGCCCAGAGTCAGGGCGGGCCCCGCCCGTCGAGCCCCGGGCTTGCTGTCGCAGCCGTGGCCAAGCGCCTCGGGGTCGCTCCCGCGACTCTGCGTACCTGGGACCGTCGCTACGGGCTGGGCCCGTCAGGGCGCACGGCTGGCTCACATCGGCGCTACACACCTGACGATGTCGCGAGACTGCTGGTCATGCGGCGGCTCACCTTGGAGGGGCATGCGCCGGGCGACGCCGCCCGGGCCGCCATCGAGGCGAGCGACGAAGAGCTGGCCACCGTCCGGTCCGACGAGTCCACGGAACTCTCCGAGGGCGGCGGCGACAGCGAGAGCGCCGGTGGCGAAGAAGGCCTGGGCCTCCGGCCCGGGGCGGCCGGGATGGCGGAAGGCTCCTCGACGGCGGGCAGGGGGGCCGTGGCGGGCGTCCCGGAGCACTCCGAGCACGAGGGGTCGCGCCGGGGCCACCTACGTGCTCTGCCCGGCGGGGGCGGGGCGCAACCCGATGCCGGACGGCCGCGCCCGGTGCGCGGCGCGGCGTGGTCGGGCAGAGTGTCTGCCCTGGTGGACGCCGCGATCAAGTACAGCCGCACGGCATGCGACGCCCTCCTGCGTCTCAGCACGGAGGACGACCCGTCCGAGTGGTGGACGGAACTCGTCGAGCCGGCCTTCGACCAGGTCGCCGTACGGACCGTGCTCGCCGGGCCGGGCGAGGTGCCGGAGATGGTGCTTGCCGCGGCGGCACTCTCGAGCCTTCGCGACTACACCGAGGAGTACGAGCGGGAGCTGGTCGAGGCCGGCGGGCCGCCCGCGAACCACCCGAGCCGCATGCGCAAGATCGTGCTGGTCTTCGCGGCCCCGGACGAGCTGGTGCCGCTTCCCGCACACGCCCTGGCCGCGTCGCTCGCGGCGAAGGGCACGATGGCGCGGATCGTCACAGGCCCGGCGAGCACCCACCGATCCGTGGAGCTGGTGACGATGGTGCGCCCGGCCGCCGTCGTGCTGGCGACCACGCAGACCCGTCCGGCGCTCGACGTCGTGCACGCGGTGCACGAGGCGTACCCCGATCTGCCGATCCTGGTCGGGATGCGGGCCGACGCCGCGGCCGGAGACGTCCCCTTCGGCCCCACCGTCCAGCGGGTTCGTTCGTTCAACGGCCTGCTCCACGAGGTCCTGGCGGTCCTCCGCTGATGCCTCGTGAACCGCGCGACGGCCGTGCCGCACGCCGCGTTCCCCGGCATGCGGCGCTCGGCGTGCGGCGCTCGGCGTGGCCGACGCGGCAGGGTGACGGAGGCGACGCCTCGCGGACCACGGTCCGCGGAATATCGCGGGGGCTCGCACCGTAGACTCGTGACATGGAGCCCACTGCACCCCAAGCGCACGACCCCTTCGGTTTCCTCGGCCTCACGTACGACGACGTGTTGCTGCTTCCCGGCCACTCCGACCTGGCCCCGTCGGAGATCGACACGACTTCTCGCCTGACCAGGGAGATCTCCATCCGGGTGCCGCTGGTGTCCGCGGCGATGGACACCGTCACCGAGTCGCGGATGGCGATCGCGATGGCTCGTCAGGGCGGCATCGGGGTGCTGCACCGCAACCTGTCCATCGAGGACCAGGCGCTCCAGGTGGACATGGTCAAGCGGACGCAGACCGGCATCATCTCCAACCCGGTGACGATCGGCCCGGACGCGACCCTCGAGGAGCTCGACCAGCTCGCGGGCGAGTACCGGATCTCGGGATTCCCCGTCGTGGACACGGACAGCCGGCTGATCGGCATCGTCACCAACCGCGACCTGCGGTTCACCCCGGTCGCCGAGTGGGGGACCACCAAGGTGAACGAGGTCATGACGTCGCGGAACCTGGTCACCGGACCGGAGGGGATCAGCCGGGACGACGCCACGGCCCTGCTGCGGCAGAACAAGGTCGAACGGCTCCCGCTGGTCGACGGTGACGGGCGGCTCACCGGCCTCATCACCGTCAAGGACTTCGTGAAGTCGGAGCAGTTCCCCCACGCCTCCAAGGACGGGCAGGGCCGCCTGCTGGTCGGGGCGGCGATCGGGTACTTCGGCGACGCGTGGACCCGCGCCACCACGCTGATCGAGGCGGGCGTCGACGTGCTCGTCGCGGACACGGCGCACGGGAACGTCCGGATGCTGCTGGACATGGTCAAGCGGCTCAAGACCGACCCGGCGACGAAGGGCGTGCAGGTGATCGGCGGCAACGTGGCCACGCGCGAGGGCGCGCAGTCGTTCGTCGAGGCGGGGGCCGACGCGATCAAGGTGGGTGTCGGGCCCGGCTCGATCTGCACCACGCGGGTCGTCACCGGCGTGGGCGTGCCCCAGGTGACCGCGGTGTACGAGGCGTCGCTGGCCGCGCGTGCGGCGGGCGTGCCGGTCATCGCCGACGGCGGGATGCGGCACTCCGGCGAGATCGGCAAGGCCATCGTGGCCGGTGCCGAGGCCGTGATGCTCGGTTCGATGCTGGCCGGGACCGAGGAGGCTCCGGGGCAGACGATCCTGGTGGGCGGCAAGCAGTTCAAGTCCTACCGGGGCATGGGGTCGATGGGCGCGATGTCGTCCCGGGGGAAGAAGTCCTACTCCAAGGACCGGTATTTCCAGGCCGAGGTGACCAGCGACGACATGATCGTCCCCGAGGGGATCGAGGGGCGGGTTCCGTACAAGGGCACCCTCGCCACCGTGGCGCACCAGCTCGTCGGCGGGCTGCACCAGACGATGTTCTACACCGGGGCCCGGACCGTGCCGGAGCTCCAGGCGAAGGGGCGGTTCGTTCGGATCACGTCCGCGTCGCTGCAGGAGAGCCACCCGCACGACGTGCAGATGACGGTCGAGGCGCCGAACTACACCGGCCGCTGAGGCGTCACGGCGGGCGCCGGGGCGTGGGCCTCACACGGCCGCGGCGCCGGCCGGTACGCGTCAGAACCAGCGTCCCAGGACCACGGTCTCCTGGTCGCCGTAGCCGAGCTTCTCGTAGAAGTCGACGACGGCGGAGTTCGTGGAGCGGACCATGAGCTGGACCTTCCGCGCGCCGACGGCACGAAGCCAGTCCTCGCCGGCGCGCACGGCGGCCCGGCCCAGGCCGGTGCCCTGGCGATCAGGCGCGACCGCGACGTAGTACAACCACCCGCGGTGGCCGTCGAGCCCCGCCATCACCGAGGCGACGACGCGTTCGTGCCCCGGTACGCCGTGCTCGCGGAAGACCAGGACCGTCGACGTGGGGCCGCCTCGGGCGTCGGTGATGTCGACGTGCGGGTCGTTCCACGGACGGGTCAGGCCGCAGGAGTGCCACAGCTCGACGACGCCCTCGACGTCGTCGTCCGTGATCTCGGTGAAGTCGGCGGCCACATCGGTCTGCTTCATGCAGGGGATCGTACGGGGCCGCCGCGCTCATCCCGCTGCCTGGACCGGCCACGCGCGGGATGCGCCCGGGCCCTCCATGCCTTGCTCCGCGCGCCAGGAGTTGAATCCGTCGGCCCAGGCCGCATGGGCGCCGGCCTGCGACTGGTGCAGGTCGATCAGATGCGTCTCGTCGAGTTCGGGGTAGCGGGCGACCAGGGCCGCCAGGAGGTCGAGCGTGGCGAGGACGTCCACCTCGGCGGTGTGCAGATCGCCGTCCGACGTGATGCCGTACACCTGCGACAGGTCGCCGAGGCGGCGCTTGCCGGCCCGGTACCGGTCCTTCCACCGGTCGATGACGAGCGGGTCGATGACCGGGCCCACGGAGTGGCCCAGCCGCTGCGGCAGCGTGGGCAGTCCGTGCCGGACGAGCTCGTGGTCCAGCAGGGACAGGTCGAACGCCGCGTTGTACGCGACGACGGGCACCCCCTGGGCCAGGTGCGTGGTGAGTTCCGCGGCGATCTCCTCCAGGGCCTCCGCGGGAGGACGGCCGTGCTCGCGCGCGTGCTCGGTGGTGATGCCGTGGATGGCACTTGCCTCCTCGGGGATCTCCACGCCGGGGTCGACGAGCCACGTCCGCACGTCCGTGCCCACCCCGGGCACGCGATGCACGAGGGCGGCGGTGACGACGCGGTCACCGGTCACGTCGACGCCGGTGGTCTCCGTGTCGAAGCCGAGCAGCGGCCGGCGGATCCAGCCAGGTCCGATGTCCATGGTGCGCTCCCTCCACTCGTGCTGTCCCAGGTCCACCACGAACCATGCCACTGGTGACTGACAGCGGCGCAGAACGACGCGCACGTGCCCGCCACGGGGCATGGAGCACGCGGTGTCCCGGACGCGGCGGGAGCCGATCGGGACTCGCGCGTGACCTGCGTGGATCAGAACCGGATAAGTGTGGCATATCGCACCGTGCCGCCGGGTCGCCGTGCCGCATGACGGTCGCGAACCACCTCGTTCCGGCCGCGTTGGTTAGGCTGCCGGGGTGAGCAACGAGACCGAGATCGGACGCGGCAAGCGCGGGCGGCGCGCGTTCTCCTTCGACGACATCGCCGTGGTGCCCTCCCGCCGTACGCGTGACCCGGAGGACGTGTCCGTCGGCTGGCAGATCGACGCGTACCACTTCGACCTGCCCATCATGGCCGCACCGATGGACTCGGTGATGAGCCCGGCCTCGGCGGTCGCGCTCGGCGAGCACGGCGGGCTCGGCGTACTCGACCTCGAGGGGCTCTGGACCCGGTACGAGAAGCCCGAGGCGCTGCTGGAGGAGATCGCGCAGCTGCCCCCGGAGCGCGCCACCGCGCGCATGCAGGAGATCTACGCCGAGCCGATCAAGCCGGACCTGATCACGGAGCGGCTGCAGGAGGTCCGCCGTGCGGGCGTGACCGTCGCGGGAGCGCTGTCGCCGCAGCGGACGCAGGAGTTCTACAAGACGGTCGTCGATGCCGGCGTCGACCTGTTCGTCATCCGCGGCACCACGGTCTCGGCGGAGCACGTCTCGGGCAACGCGGAGCCGCTGAACCTCAAGCGGTTCATCTACGAGCTGGACGTCCCCGTCGTCGTCGGCGGTGCCTCGACGTACACCGCCGCCCTGCACCTCATGCGCACCGGCGCGGCCGGCGTGCTCGTCGGGTTCGGCGGCGGCGCCGCCCACACCACCCGCGTGTCGCTCGGCATCCACGCCCCCATGGCCACGGCCGTGGCGGACGTCGCCGCGGCGCGCCGCGACTACCTGGACGAGTCCGGCGGCCGGTACGTGCACGTCATCGCCGACGGCGGCGTGGGGCACTCCGGCGACATCGTCAAGGCGGTCGCCTGCGGGGCCGACGCCGTGATGCTGGGCGCGGCGCTCGCCCGTTCCAGCGACGCCCCGGGGCGGGGATGGCACTGGGGGCCCGAGGCGCACCACGCTCAGTTGCCGCGCGGCGAGCGGGTCGAGGTCGGGACGGTGGGCACCCTGCGGGAGATCCTCTTCGGCCCGGGGCGTCAGGCGGACGGCACGCTGAACCTCGTCGGGGCGCTGCGCCGTGCGATGGCCACCACCGGCTACAGCGACCTCAAGGAGTTCCAGCGGGTCGAGGTCGTGGTCTCGCCCTACCAGCCGCGCTGAGGCCGCCGGTCGTCGAGCCGGAGGCAGGGCTGTCGAGCCCATGGCGGTGCCGTCGAGCCCGTGGCGGTGCCGTCGAGCGCGAGGCACAGGAAAGGGGCGCACCCCGGGGTGCGCCCCTTTCGTCATGTCCGCGGGCGGCCGCGCAACTCGACGCAACAAGGTGTGCACAGAAACTGTGCACAACTATTGTGCACAGAAGGTGTGCACAGTTATTGTGCACGCATGACCGACGCAGACCCGTCCGCCGACGCCGCTGATCCCGCGCCCGCCGGACTCACCCACATCCACCTGACCACCGAGTCCGTCAAGGTGCTGGCGCATCCGCTCCGCTCCCGGATGCTGTCCATCCTGCGCAGGAACGGGCCCGCCACCGCGACGGACCTGGCCGCCCGTCTGCGCTCCAACACCGGCGCGACCAGCTATCACCTGCGTCGTCTGGAGTCCGTCGGCCTGGTGGAGGACACCGGTGAGGGTGCGGGCAAGCGGCGCCTGTGGCGCGCCTCGACCCAGAGTCATGGCTGGACCCGGTCGGAGCTGGCCGGTGACGATGACGCCGCCTCGGCGATCGGCTGGCTGGAGCGCGACTACCACCGGCTGTTCGACGCCGAGTACGCCCACTGGCTCGACGTCGCCGACGCCTGGCCCGGCGAGTGGCAGGACGTGGCGGTGATGGGCGACGCCGGGGTCGTGGTCACACCCGAGCGGCTTGCCCGGCTGAACCAGGAGATCGAGGACGTCGTGCGCCGCTACCTCGACATCGACGCGGGTGATCCGCGCGCGCGACGCATCCACGTCTGGAAGTTCGCCTATCCGATGGAGGCAGACGAGGTTCCCGGACTCGACGACGGCTCCGACGGCAACGGCTCCGATCCCGACCGTGCTGCTCCCGACCGTGCTGCTGCCGACAGTGCTGCTGCCGACGCTCCCGGTGGGGACGGAACCCGCCCCGACGCGGGCGGTGGCGTGAACCCGGGTGGCGCGAACCCGGGTGATGGCGCGAACCCGGGCGGCGAGCACCGTGGGGGCCGGGCATGAGCCCCGCCGCGGCTCGCAACGTGCTGCTCACGCTCGGGGTCACCCGCTGGTTCCCGGTCGGGCTCGTCGTGGGCGTGACCACTCTCCTGCCGATCGAGCGCGGGCTCACCGTGGCCGAAACCCTGACCACCGCCGCGCTGGCCGGGTTCGTCGTCTTCGCCCTTGAGCTTCCCACCAGCGGTTTCGCCGACGCCTTCGGCCGCCGGCCCGTCCTGCTGACCGCGGCGGTGACCCAGATCGGCGCGGCGATCCTGTTCGTGGGGGCGCAGACGTTCTGGGGATTCCTCGTCGCCTCCGCCGCGTTCGGGGTGTTCCGCGCCCTCGACTCGGGGCCCCTGGAGGCCTGGTACGTGGACACCGTGCACCGCACCGAGCCCGGCGCCGACGTCGGCCGCACGCTCTCCGCCGCGGGGACCGTGCTGGGTGTCTCGATCGCTGCCGGAGCGCTCGTCGGGGGTGGGCTGATCTGGTGGCACCCGGTCGTGGCGTGGAACGCCCTGACGCTTCCGTACGTGGCGTACGCCGTGCTGGCCTGCGTGCACCTCGCGGCGGTCGCGGTCCTCATGAAGGAACCGCGGTCCGCGCAAACCGTCCCATCTCGTCGCGCGGCAGGGGTGCGGGCGTCGTTCGCCGTCGTCGCGGACGGGGTCCGGACGGCTCCCGGCGTCGTCCGCGACGGCCTGCGGCTGCTGGCCACCAACCGCGTGCTGCTCGGTCTCGTCATGGTCGAGGTCTTCTGGTCCTTCGCCATGATCGTGTTCGAGACGTTCCAGCCGATCCGGCTTGCCGAGCTGCTCGGCAGCGAAGAGGCCGCCGGTGCGGTGAACGGTCCGGTGACGGCCGTGGGCTGGGCGGTCTTCGCGGGTGGGTCCGCGCTCGCGGGCCTTGCCGCGGGCCGGATGGGCGTGGCGCGTACGGCCGTCGTCTCGCGGGTGCTCAACGGGGCCGGGGCCGTGGTGATGGGTCTCGTGGCGGGCCCGGCCGCGCTCGTCGTCGCCTACCTGGTCACCTACGGCCTGCACGGCAGTGCCGGGCCGATGCACGCCGCCCTGCTGCACCGCGAGGCCGAGGCGCGCAACCGTGCCACCGTGCTGTCGATGAACTCGATGGTCGCGTTCGGCGCCTTCTCGCTCGGCGCGCTGCTGCTCGGGCGGCTGGCGGACGCCACGTCCACCCAGACGGCCATGGTGGTCGCCGGTGCGGTGAGTGTGCTGGGGGCGCTCTGCTACCTGCCGGCGCTGCGACGGGAGGAGCGGGTCGAGGTCACGGCGAGCTGAAAACATCTTCCCCTGATCTGCAACGTCAAGGCATGCAGGTGCTTGTGGGTGAATTTCTGGCGGGAATTTTCATCCCATCACCCCTGTGTGCTGGGTCGTTTTACGCGTATGGTGTCCCGCATGATCGACGAGACACCGGGTGACGCTGCTGTCGGATTCGTCTTCGACCCCGAGAGCCCCGAGTCCACGTACGTGCTCGAACCGGAGCTCGTCGCGCCGCTCGTGGCTCGGGTGGCCTCGTCGCAGGGCGCCGGGACGCACCGGTCGACCTGCCCGTTCACCGGGGCCCCGCTCGCCGCGGTCCCGGTGTCGTCGCCGGCCGACGTCGTCGCCGCCGTCGAGCGCGGACGGGTCGCCCAGCGCTCCTGGGCGCGGACCGGGCTGTCCGAGCGGAGCCAGGTGCTCGACAACCTCGCTCGAATCGTTCTGGTCCGCCAGTCCGAGATCCTCGACCTGATCCAGCTCGAGACGGGAAAGGCCCGCCGATCCGCGTTCGAAGAGGTCGGCGACGTCGCGCAGGTCGCCCGCCACTACGCGGTGAAGTCGCGGCGCTACCTGGCCACGAGCCGGCCGGCGGGCATGATCCCCCTCGTCACGGGCGTGCGCGTGCAGCGTCGTCCGGTCGGTGTGGTCGGGGCGATCGCTCCCTGGAACTACCCGCTCACCCTCGTGCTCTCGGAGGCGCTGCCCGCGCTCGTGGCGGGCAACGCCGTCGTCGTCAAGCCGGATCCGCAGACCACCCTGACCGCCCTGTGGGCGGCCGGGGTGCTGGAGGAGGCCGGTCTGCCCGCCGGCCTGTTCCAGGTCGTGGCGGGCGGGCGCGAGATCGGGGAGGCGCTGGTCGATCGCGTGGACCACGTCGCGTTCACCGGTTCCACGGCTGCCGGGCGCAAGGTCGCCGCCCGCGCCGGAGAGCGGCTCGTCGGAGCCACCCTGGAGCTCGGCGGCAAGAACGCGATCTACATCGCCGACGACGTCGACGTCGCCACGGCGCTGCCCGGCGTCGTGCGCGCCTGCTTCGCGAGCACCGGCCAGCTGTGCCTGTCCGCCGAGCGGATCGTCGTGCACGAGGCCGTGGCCGACGAGTTCGTCGCCAAGCTCGTGCGTGACGTGCGCAATCTTCGGCTCGGTGCGGGCCTCGACTACTCGGCCGATGTCGGCTCGCTCACCTCCGAGGTCCAGCTGGCCAAGGTCACTGATCACGTCGACGACGCCCTGGCGCGCGGCGCCGTCGTCCTCGCGGGCGGCGTGCACCGCTCTGATCTCGGCCCCTACTTCTACGCGCCGACCGTGCTCGACAGCGTGCCGCCGGACGCGCGCGTCGCGCGGGAGGAGACGTTCGGTCCCGTCGTCTCGGTGACCCGCGTGCGGTCGGACGACGAGGCCGTCGCCGTGATGAACGACTCCGAGTACGGCCTGCACATGTCCGTCTGGTCCGGCGACACCTCGCGTGCCCGCAAGGTCGCGGACCAGCTCGAGGCAGGCTCCGTGTCGATCAACGACGGATACATGCTGACCTGGGGATCCGTCGGCGCACCGACCGGCGGCTGGAAGGCGTCCGGACTGGGTCGCCGGCACGGCGCGTCGTCGGTCGAGGCGATGACCCAGACCCGGACCGTCGTGACGGCGCGGGGCGCGGGGCGTGGCATCGGCATCGAGTCCGTGTTCGCGCTCGATGGCGCGGCACCCAGCAGGATCCTCAGCGCCGCACTGGAGGGCATGCGCAAGCTCAGGATTCCCTGACGCCGCGGCGGGGTGAGGTTCCCCGGGCAGTGGTCCCCGCGTTCGTGCTGCGCCACCGGACTGCCGTCACCGTTGTCGCGGCCACCGGGCCGCTCCCGTACGCACTGATGCGGCTTCCCTGGCCGGCGCCGTGGCCGGCCCTGACCATGGACGACATCGACGCTCGTGGTCGGCGTGGAGCCCGTCCGCACCCACGTCTCCCCGGTGTTGTCGGAACTGGGCGCCCGGGACCGCACGCAGGCGGTGGTCCGGGCCACCAGGCCGGCCTAACGGTTGAGCGTGGTGAGTTCCGCGGCAAGATTCGCCGTGGCCCGGGCCTGCCAGCGGGCGCGGCCCCAGGGTGTGCGGAAGAGAGCGTTGCCGGCGAGCAGGGACGTCAGGACCTGGGCGCGGCCGCGGCGGAACAGGTCGTCGGGAACATGGGCGTACTCGGCGCGGACCTGGTGGGTGTAGCGCGTGTAGTCGGCGGGCTCGCCGCCGAGCACCGCCAGGTCCGCGTCGCTGACCAGGCAGCCGGCCAGGTCGTCCGGGTCGGGGGCGTGCGCGGCGGTCACCACCACCAGGCGGGCGATCTCCTCCGCGTCCTCGTCCGAGGCGCCGAGCAGCTCGTGGACCAGCGCGGCCGAGGCCTCCTCGTCGGCCGGGGTGGCGCCGTCGTGCACGGCGTCGTGGAACCACAGGGCGACCCGCGACCGCCACGCGATCGGCCGGGGAACCGGCTCACCCGCCGAGTCGGCGTCGGACAGCAGGAGGTCCAGGGCGTCGAGGGCGAAGGCCAGGTGAAGCGCGGTGTGATAAGTGCGGTGCGGCTCGCGCCACCGGGCGTCCAGTGCCATGCCGGCGGCGTGCCAGTCGCCGGACGATGCCGGGCACAGACGGTCCCAGCGGGCGAGCAGCGGCTCGTGCTTGCTCCCGGCGCGTTCCGATCCCCGGACACGGAGCCCGGAGGCGACCAGCCGGCGGGCCAGCTCACCTCCCTCGACCGGGACCGCGCCGGCGGCGACCAGATCGTCGTGGCGGTACTCGGCGACGTCGTAGTGGTCGAGATCGAAGGCCCGGTCCGGGACCCCGGCCGCCCGGGCGAAGGAACGCAGTTCGACGAGGGAGGTGTCGGACACCAGGTGGGAGAACACGGTCCCGTGCGCCGGCCACGCGGGCGGGTCGATGAGGATGGTCACGTAGGGAGCCTACGCAGGAACGGGGCCCCGGGAGCAGGTAGGTTGCCCTCGTGGCCCTTCCTGCCGACCCTCGCCTGAGACGCATGCGCCGGGTGTTCGACGTCTTCGCGATCGCGGTCGGCGTCGTCACCCTGCCCGTCGCCCTTCCCGTCTTCTGGGTCCAGGCCATGGGCCAGTCGCGCGTGGTTCCCAGCAGCGACGTGCCGGAGGTGGACGCGATCGTCGTGCTGGGCGCGGGCTTGCGGGCGGACGGGTCGCCCTCGACCTACCTCCGCCGGCGCGTCGAGGCGGGAGCCGCGCTCTACCGGTCCGGTCGAGCCGACCAGGTCATCCTCTCCGGTGACGCGCACACCCTCCCGGGCGGGGCGCTGTACGACGAGCCCGGTTCGATGCGCGCCTACGCCCTCACCCTCGGCGTCCCCGACGACGCGCTCGTCCTCGACCGTCAAGGGTTCGACACGGACGCCACGTGCCGCCGCGTCCACGACGAGTACGGCGTGCGTACCGCCGTCGTCGTCACCCAGGACTTCCACCTCCGTAGGACGCTGTTCACCTGTGGATATGCCGGGCTCGACGCCGTCGGGGTCGGCGTGAGCAGCAAGAGCGTCACGCCCGTCAAGGCGCTGCTCGCGTGGAAGCTCCGCGAGATCCCCGCCAGCTGGAAGGCAGCCGCCGAGTCACTGCTGCGCTGAGAGCGTCCGGCCTGGTCGGGGCGTGCCTGGTCGGGGCGTCCTTGGTCGGGGCGTCGCTGGTCGGGGCGTCGCGGTGTGGCCAATTGGGTACCTGTGAGGTAGGGCGGTGCCTGGCTGGTCGGGAGGGCCACGGGCTGCTGGTCGGTCGGTTCGCGCGTGGTCGGTCAGTTTCCGCGTGGTCGGTCGTTCTCCGCATGGTCGGTCAAGTGATTGCACGACCTCACGGCGAATGACCGACCACGCGGAAGCTGACCGACCTCACGGAACCGACCACGCGGAAGCTGACCGACCTCACGGAACCGACCACGCGGAGAAGGACCGACCGCGCGGAAACTGACCGACCTCACGGAAACTGACCGACCATGGGTGCCGGCCGGCGTCCCGAGCATGGGTGGCCACCCGGGGCGCCGCCCAGGTCGGCCGGACGGCGTCCCGGCCGCCGGTGGCCGGACCTGGCTCAGCCGGTCAGGGCGATCGTCTGTCGGGCGATCGCCAGCTCCTCGTTGGTGGGGACCACCATGACCAGCGCAGGTGCGGCGGCCCCGGGCCGGGGACGGGCGGTGTCCGCCGTGTCGGCCGCGTCCGGGCCGGGTGAGATGACCCGCGCCTCACGGGACCGGGCCGCGTTGCGGGCCGGGTCCACCGCGAGGCCGAGGAAGCCCAGCCCGTCCACCGCCCCCGCGCGGACCACCGCCGCGTTCTCCCCCACGCCCGCAGTGAAGGTCAGCACGTCGATCCCGCCGAGCACCGCCGCGTAGGCACCCACGTACTTGCGCAGCCGGTGCAGGTACACGTCCAGTGCCAGCCGGGCGGCGTCGTCCCCCGCTGCGACGAGCCGCGTGAGCTCGCGCATGTCGTTGACCCCGCCGAGCCCCAGCAGGCCGGACCGCTTGTTCAGCAGCGTGTCGACGTCGTCCACGGTCAGTCCGCCGGAGCGCAGCAGATGGAACACGATCCCGGGGTCGACGTCGCCGGACCGGGTCCCCATCACCAGGCCCTCGAGCGGGGTCAGGCCCATGGAGGTCTCCACGGCGCGCCCGCCGAGCACCGCCGACGCGGAGGCGCCGTTGCCCAGGTGCAGTACCACCTGCCGCAGGGTCCGAGGGTCCCGCCCCTCGGCGGCCAGCTTCGCCGTCACCGCCGGATGGATCGCGACCGCCGACGACACGAACTGGTGGGACGTCCCGTGGAAGCCGTACCGCCGCACCCCGTGCTCGGCAGCAGTCTTCGCGTCGATCGCGTAGGTCGCGGCAGCGGGCGGCAGGTCCGCGAAGAACGCGGTGTCGAACACCGCGACGTGCGGCACGTCGAGCAGCTCGCGCGCCACCTCGATCCCGGTCACGTTGGCCGGGTTGTGCAGGGGCGCGAGGGGGATGAGGGCGCGGACGGCGGCCACGACGTCGTCGTCCACCACGACGGGCGCCGAGAACGACGTCCCGCCGTGCACCACGCGGTGCCCCACGGCGACGATGCCCGCCTCCCTCAGCGACGGCCCGGCCTCCTCGAAGAGTTCGAGGACCAGCCGCAGCGCGGTTCCGTGGTCCGCCACCGGTCGCTCGCGGACCACCTCCTGGCCACGTGTCTCGTGGCGGACCCGGCCGGTGTCCTCGCCGATACGTTCGACGATGCCTCCGGCGAGTGCCGTTCCGGAGCCCGGATCGACGAGCTGGTACTTGAGCGACGACGAGCCGGAGTTCAGCACGAGGACGGTGGGCATGCGGGGAGTCTCCTGGATCGGGTCGGCCGGGGTAGTCGGCTCGGGGCGCTCAGGCCCGGAGGTTCGGGGCGGTCGGGAGGCCGTGGGGCCCGCGCCGTGACCAGCGGCATCGCCCGTGTCGCCGCCGGGCGGTGAAGCGGTGCGAGCCGGCCTGCGCGGGGCACGGTCATCCGGCGGGTGTGGTCTGGGCCTGGATGGCGGTGATCGCGACCGTGTTCACGATGTCCTGGACGAGCGCACCGCGTGAGAGGTCGTTGACGGGCTTGTTCAGGCCCTGCAACACGGGGCCGACGGCGATCGCGCCCGCCGAGCGCTGCACGGCCTTGTACGTGTTGTTGCCGGTGTTGAGGTCCGGGAAGATGAAGACGGTGGCACGGCCGGCGACGTCGGATCCGGGCAGCTTGGACGCGGCGACCGAGGCGTCGACGGCGGCGTCGTACTGGATCGGGCCCTCGACGACGAGGTCGGGTGCGCGGCGCCGGACCTCCTCGGTGGCGGCACGCACCTTGTCGACGTCGGCCCCGGTGCCGGACGTGCCGGTGGAGTAGGAGAGCATCGCGATCCGCGGCTCGACGCCGAACTGCGCGGCGGTGGCGGCCGAGGAGACGGCGATGTCGGCGAGCTCGTCCGACGTCGGGTCCGGGATGACGGCGCAGTCCCCGTACACGAGGACACGGTCGGTGAGGCACATGAGGAACACGGACGACACCGACGAGGTGTCCGGGCGGGTCTTGATGATCTCGAACGACGGCCGGATCGTGTGAGCGGTGGAGTGCGCGGCGCCGGAGACCATGCCGTCGGCGAGGCCGAGGTGCACCATCATCGTGCCGAAGTAGGACACGTCCGTCACGATCTCGCGGGCGCGCTCGGCGGTCATGCCCTTGTGGGCGCGCAGGCGCTTGTACTCCTGCGCGAACCGCTCCACGAGCTCGGCGCTCTCCGGTGTCCCGCCCGACGGCGTCAGGACGCGGGCGGCGTCCAGGTTCAGGCCGAGTTCGGCGGCGCGGGCCCGGATCGCCGTCTCGTCGCCGAGGATCGTCAGGTCCGCGATCTCCCGCGCCAGCACGGTGGAGGCGGCCCGCAGGATGCGGTCGTCGTCGCCCTCGGGCAGGACGACGTGCCGCCGCTGGGCCCGGGCCCGCTCGATGAGCTGGTGCTCGAACATGAGCGGCGTGACGACGCTCGGCCGGGGCAGGTCGAGCCGGGCGGCGAGCTGGTCCCCGTCGACGCACCGCTCGAACAGGGCGCGGGCGACGTCGATCTTGCGCTGCGACCTGCGGGTGACGCGGCCGCGGACCTGCGACGCGTTCCGGGTGGCGTGGTAGGTGTCCAGACCGGTGCGGATGATCGGGACGCGGGGGTTCAGGGCCTCCAGCAGCTCGCGGGCCCGGCCCTGGGGGAAGAAGCCACCGTTGAGCACGATCCCGGCGAGCGACGGGAACGACGGCGCGGCGTGGGCGGCCAGCAGGCCGATGACGACGTCGTTGCGGTCGCCCGGGGTGATGACGACCGCGCCGTCCGACAGGTGGGAGAGGAGGTGTTCGAGGCTCATCGCCCCGACGAGGACCTCCAGCGCCTCGCGCCCGAGCAGCTCGGGGTCGCCGAGGGCCAGCTCGCCGTCGACGGCCTCCACGAGCTGGCCCACGGTGGGCGCGGAGAGGAACGGCTCCTCGGGGATGGTCCACACGGGCAGGTCCGGGTGGGCCGCCGAGACCGCCTTGCGCACGTCGACGGCGTTCAGCGTGTCGCACCGGTTCACCACCAGCCCGACCGCGTGAGCGTAGTAGGCGCCGAGCTCGGCGAGCGCGGCGTCGGTCAGCGTGACCACCTCGTCGGGGGTACGTTCGCGGCCCGAGGTCACCAGAAGCACGGGCGCGCCGAGGTTCGCGGCGATCTTCGCGTTGAAGGCGAGCTCGTTCACGCCCGCGACATCGGTGTAGTCGGTGCCGAGGACCACGACGGCGTCACACTGCTCGGCCATGGCGTGGAACCGCGACACGATCCGCGTCATGGCCTCGTCGGGGTCGAGATGCAGGTCGGCGTAGGTGACCCCGACGGCGTTCTCGTACGGGACGTCGACGCCGTCGTGCTCGAGCAGCATCTCGAGCACGTAGTCCCGTTCCGGTTCGGGCTCACCCGTGACCCGGGACACCGGGCGGTAGACCCCGACGCGCTGCCCCTGGCGCACCAGCAGGTCGAGGACGCCCAGCGCCACCGTGGACTTTCCGCTCTCACCTTCCGGTGACGCGATGACGATACTGCGGGTCGCGCCGGTCACGTGCTGCTCCTCTGGGACTGATACGGAGACGACTGTCTCGGACCATCTGGCTCCAACCTAGCGGCAGACGACGGCGCGACCGGCGCGCGGTGGTGTGACATCGACGGGACCGGGTGTCAGCTTCGTGTGCCCTTCGACGCCTCGTCCTGACCGGCACGCCCGCTCGTCAGGGCACGCCTACTCGTTGTCGCCTCCCGTGTCGGCCGTGGCCGAGACCTGGGCCGCCGCCTCCCCGGCACCCGGCCAGACCCAGTCCCGGACCTCCGGGATGTCCTCGCCGTGCTCGCGGGTCCA
This sequence comes from Myceligenerans indicum, assembly GCF_016742955.1. Taxonomy (GTDB): domain Bacteria; phylum Actinomycetota; class Actinomycetes; order Actinomycetales; family Cellulomonadaceae; genus Myceligenerans; species Myceligenerans indicum. Next base: position 19,722 of record NZ_JABBYC010000001.1, read on the forward strand.
GGCGCGGGCCCGCAGCCGGGCGTCCTGCATGCGCTGGCGCAGGCCAGCCTGCGAGGCCCCGAGCGACGGCACCCGGTCGATGACGTCGATCACCAGGTGGTACCGGTCCAGGTCGTTGAGCATGACCATGTCGAAGGGCGTCGTCGTGGTGCCCTCCTCCTTGTAGCCGCGCACGTGGAGGTTGGCGTGGCCGGTGCGGCGATAGGTGAGACGGTGGATCAGCCACGGGTAGCCGTGGTAGGCGAAGATGATCGGCCGGTCGCTCGTGAACAGGCCGTCGAACTCGGAGTGGGTCAGGCCGTGCGGGTGCTCGGCCGAGTCCTGCAGCCGCATCAGGTCCACCACGTTGATCACCCGCACCTTCAGGTGGGGCAGCTCGCGGCGCAGGATGTCGGCCGCGGCCAGCACCTCCAGGGTGGGGACGTCGCCCGCCGCCGCCAGGACGACGTCCGGCTGCGTGCCCGGCACCTCCGTCCCCGCCCACTCCCAGATCCCGAGGCCGCGCGTGCAGTGCTCGACGGCCTGCTCCATCGACAGCCAGTTCGGTGCGGGCTGCTTGCCCGCCACCACGACGTTCACGTACTGGCGGCCGCGCAGGCAGTGGTCGTAGGTGGACAGCAGCGTGTTCGCGTCCGGCGGCAGGTAGACGCGGACGATCTCCGCCTTCTTGTTCACCACGTGATCGATGAACCCGGGATCCTGGTGGCTGAACCCGTTGTGGTCCTGCCGCCACACGTGGCTGGAGAGCAGGTAGTTCAAGGAGGCGATGGGACGCCGCCACGGGATGTCGTCGGTCACCTTCAGCCACTTGGCGTGCTGGTTGAACATCGAGTCGACGATGTGGATGAACGCCTCGTAGCTGGTGAACAGGCCGTGGCGCCCGGTCAGCAGGTAGCCCTCCAGCCAGCCCTGGCACTGGTGCTCGCTGAGCATCTCCATCACGCGCCCCACCCGCACCAGGTGCTCGTCCACCTCGGGGCCGTAGTACTCGGCGTTCCACTGCTTGCCCGTGACGTCGTACACGGCCTGCAGCCGGTTCGACGCCGTCTCGTCCGGCCCGAAGATCCGGAAGTTGTCCGGGTTGCGCCGGATCACCTCCGTGAGCCACGTCCCGAGGACCCGCGGCGCCTCGGACGTCGAACCGCCCGGCGCGGGCACGTCCACCGCGAAGTCGCGGAAGTCCGGCAGTCGCAGGTCTCGCAGCAGCAGCCCGCCGTTCGCGTACGGGGTGGCGCTCATGCGCAGCTCGCCGGCGGGTGCCAGGCCCGTGATCTCCGGCCGCACCGCGCCGTCGTCGTCGAACAGCTCCTCCGGCCGGTAGGACTGCAGCCAGCGCTCCAGCACGTGCAGGTGGTCGTCCGTGTCCCGGGCGCTCGCGAGCGGGACCTGGTGGGCCCGCCAGGAGCCGGTGGTCTTCTTCCCGTCGATCTCGGCCGGGCCGGTCCAGCCCTTCGGGGTGCGGAACACGATCATCGGCCAGGCGGGACGGGTGTCGTCGCCGGCGGCGGCCCGCGCCTTGATCGCGGCGATGTCGTCCAGGACCTCGTCCAGCAGCTCGGCGAACCGGCGGTGCGTGACCAGCGGCGACTCGTCCGAGCCGTCCGGCACCTCGAAGAAGTACGGCTTGTGGCCGTACCCGGTCAGCAGTGCGCCCAGCTCGTCCTGGGCGATGCGGGCCAGGACCGTCGGGTTCGCGATCTTGTACCCGTTCAGGTGCAGGATCGGCAGGACCACGCCGTCGCTGACCGGATTGACGAACTTGTTCGAGTGCCAGGAGGTGGCCAGCGGGCCGGTCTCGGCCTCACCGTCGCCCACCACGGCCGCCACCAGCAGGTCGGGGTTGTCGAAGACGGCGCCGTACGCGTGGCTCAGGGCGTAGCCCAGCTCGCCGCCCTCGTGGATGGATCCGGGCGTCTCCGGCGCGACGTGGCTCGGAATGCCGCCGGGAAAGCTGAACTGCCGGAACAGTCGCTTCACACCCTCGGCGTCCTGGGTGATGTCGGAGTACGTCTCCGAGTAGGTGCCGTCCAGGTATGCCGACGCGACCAGACCCGGGCCACCGTGCCCCGGGCCCGTGACGTACAGCGTGGGCTGGCTGCGGGCCTTGATCGCACGGTTCAGGTGCGCGTAGAGGAAGGTGAGGCCGGGTGTGGTGCCCCAGTGGCCGAGCAGGCGGGGCTTGACGTGGTCGCGGTCGAGCGGCTCGCGCAGCAGAGGGTTGTCCAGGAGGTAGATCTGCCCCACCGAGAGGTAGTTCGCCGCGCGCCACCAGGCGTGCAGGCGGGCGAGCATCTCGTCGTCGGGGCGGGTGAGGCCGGTCGCGGTCCACGGCGTCGCTCCGGGCACGGGACAGGTGTGCGGGAGCACGGCGTCCCCGGGCGGGGCGGAGTCCGGGGGAGACGGCGGGGTGGTCTCGGGGGACGTCGTAGCCGGGACGGTCGTCATCACACGCTCCTTGGTGCCGCGGGAGGTCCGCATCTCAGGGGTGCGGCCGGATGGCCGTGACCTCATTCGACCGTACGACGTTCGTGCTCGCCAGGGGTGAACGACGGACCTTCGGTACCCCGACGCCTCTTGACTTTCCGGAGGAAGCGCACATAAGAGCGAACTCTGGCCGGCCGTGCGGGAGGCGCGTGCCGGGGCTGCCGGGGGGTGCGGGTAGCGTGGGGGCGTGAGTTTCTGGGCCGTTGCGCGGCAGCCGCGCATGATCGCGCTGCTGCTGGTGTTCCTGCTGGCCGCGGGAGGCTGCGGCTGGCTGGGCAAGTGGCAGCTGGATCGGGCCTTCGAGCGGGCCGAGCTCGCGGCCGCCCAGGAGGCGCGGGAGCAGGCGGACGCCGCGCCGGCCAGGATCGGCGAGGTGCTTCAGCCGCAGGCGGCGTTCCCCGGTGAGCTGGTCGGCCGGCAGGTGGAGGTGACCGGGGAGTTCGAGCCCGGCGAACAGGTGCTGGTCGCCGGCCGTGTCGGGGACTCCGGCGAGGTGGGCTACCTGGTGCTGGCACCGCTGCGGGTGTCCGACGACGGCACCGGTGGCGACTCCTGGGCCGGACTGTCCGGGGCACCCGTGCTCGCCGTCGTCCGCGGGTGGGTTGCCGAACCGTCGGCGGCGGACGATCCGCCGTCGGGCAGCGTGACGGTGACGGGCTGGTTGCAGGTCGGAGAGGCGACGAGCGAGGCCGCCGCGGTCGAGGAGGCCGCGGCGAGGACCGGCGGCGACGGCCACTGGCCGGTCGTGCACGGCATCGCGCTCGGCTCCCTGGTGCAGGACTGGGGCGGGCCGATCTACTCGGCCTACGTGGTGGACTCCGACACCGGCACCGGCGGCGCGCTGGAACAGCTGCCCCGGCCCGTGATCGAGGGCGGCACGGGCGTCAACCTGCAGAACGCGTTCTACGCCCTGCAGTGGTGGGTGTTCGGCGGCTTCGCCGTGGCGCTGTGGGTGCGGCTCGTGCGCGACGAGATGGCCGGCGGCAGGCGCGGAGGCCGGGCGACGGACCCGGACACGGGCATCGCGGGGCTGCCCGCCTCCTGACACCGTCGTGTCAGCGCCCGCCGATCAGTTCCGCGGCCCGGGCATACACCTTCTCGGCCTCCACCAGGACGCCGGGCCAGTCGTAGGCCGCCAGGCGGCCGGCGTCGCCGGACCGCTCCAGCAGACCGGCCAGCAGGTCCCCGTCGGTGGCCAGCCGGACCAGCGCGCGGGTGAGGGCGGCGTCGTCGGGCACGACCAGACCGTCGATGCCGTCGGTCACGCGTTCGGCCACCCCTGACCCGGCACGGGTCAGCACCGGGAGGCCGGTGGCCTGCGCTTCCAGCGCGGCGATGCCGAACGCCTCGGCCACGGCGGGTGCGACGAACACGTCGGCGCCGGCGTGGAGCGCGCGCAGCCGGTCGGCGTCGAGGGCGCCGGGGAGCGAGACGACGCCGGACAGCCCGTGCTCGACGACGAACCGCCGGGCGCGGGGAAGCTCCGCACCGTCACCGGCCAGCGTGACACGGAGGCGTGCACCGCCGTCGGCCGGGGTCCCGGGACCGTCGGAGGTGCGCACGCGGGGCCGCCCGCTCGACAGTTCGGCGTGCGCCCGGGCGACCGCCGCCAGCAGCGGCAGCATCCGCTTGCGCGGCGCGAACCGCGCGGCCGAGACCACCTGGAGCTCGGCCGTCCGGGTGTCCCCAAGGGGCGTGTCACGCGGGCGCCGCCCGGCCTGCCACCGAGCCAGGTCCAGCCCGTTCGGCAGCACCGCCACCTCGCCGCGCGGGCCGACGATCCGGCGCAGCGGCGCGGCCGTCAGGTCGCTCACCGCCGACCACAGCACGGGCCAGCGCGACCATCCCGTGGCCACGTCGGCCGCGGCGAAGGCGCGCCAGGCGTGCCCCCACACGCTGTGCACCGTCAGGACGGTGGGCAGGCCGAGCCGGGTGACGGGCCGCAGCGCCGCCTGGACCGTGGGCGCGAGGACGCCCATGTGCAGATGGACGACGTCGGGCCGCGCTCCCTGCGCGGTCAGCATCCGCAGCCGCCGGACCACGTGCGCCGTCGACCGGGGGTGGATCGGCCAGCGGCCGGGGACGCGGGCGGCCACCCGGTGCACCGTCACCGCGGGGGCGGCGGAACGGGTACCGGACCCGCCGGTACCGGTGCCGGTACCCGGCGCCCCGAGCCGTTCGACCGCGGTGCTCACCCCGTGATCGCCCGGCGCGGCGGGCGTGGTGGTGATCACCTCGACCTGGTGCCCGGCCGCGGCCTGCCGTGCGGCGAGCCGCGCCACCTGCGCCTCGATCCCGCCCATCAGCGGCGCGAAGGTGTCGGAGACATGGACGATCCGCACGGCGCCTGCTCTCGGTGGCGTGGACTACTTGGCGAACGGGTAGAGCGCCTGGACGTCGAACTCGATCGGGAACGGGCGGTCCACCCTCAAGATCTCGCGGAAGACGCCCATCGGGACATAGGTGCTGGTGACGTCGTCAAGTTCGTAGACGTGGTGGTGACCGGCCTGCCCTCGCGCGTCTCGCTCTCGACCCGCCAGAAATTGCGGACGCCTGCTTCGGCGTACCCGTGCGGCGTGACCGTCCGGAAGGCTGTCCAGGTCCTCGGCGAGCCAACCCTCCTCACGAGGAGGGCGCATCCGGTCGGGGAGCTCGGCCATGGCACCACCGTAGCAACGCGCCCGGCCGCGCTCACTCCCACTCGATGGTGCCCGGCGGCTTGCTCGTGACGTCGAGGGTGACCCGGTTGATCTCGCGCACCTCGTTGGTGATGCGGGTCGAGATGACCGACAGGACGTCGTACGGCAGGCGCGTCCAGTCCGCCGTCATCGCGTCCTCGGAGCTGACCGGGCGCAGCACGATCGGGTGCCCGTAGGTGCGGCCGTCGCCCTGCACGCCCACGGACCGGACGTCCGCCAGCAGCACCACGGGGCACTGCCAGATCTCGCCGTCCAGCCCGGCCCGGGTCAGCTCCTCGCGCGCGATCGCGTCGGCGCGGCGCAGGATCTCCAGGTTGTGCTCGGTCACCTCGCCCACGATGCGGATGCCCAGGCCCGGCCCGGGGAACGGCTGCCGGGAGACGATCTCCTCGGGTACGCCGAGCTCACGCCCGACGGCCCGCACCTCGTCCTTGAACAGCGTCCGCAGCGGCTCGACCAGGGAGAAGGTGAGGTCGTCCGGGAGCCCGCCCACGTTGTGGTGGGACTTGATGTTGGCGGCGCCCTCACCGCCGCCGGACTCCACCACATCGGGGTAGAGCGTGCCCTGGACCAGGAACTTCACTTCCTCGCCGTGCGCCCCGGCCTCGGCGACGATGTCCCGCTGGGCGTCCTCGAACACGCGGATGAACTCGCGCCCGATGATCTTGCGCTTCTGCTCCGGGTCCGTCACGCCCGCGAGTGCCCCGAGGAACCGCTCCTTCTCGTGCCGGATGACGAGGTTCACGCCGGTGGCGGCGACGAAGTCGCGCTCGATCTGCTCCACCTCACCGGCACGCATGAGGCCGTGGTCCACGTGGACGCAGGTGAGCTGGTCGCCCACGGCCTTCTGCACCAGCGCGGCCGCGACGGCGGAGTCGACGCCGCCGGACAGCGCGCAGATCACCCGCGCGTCCCCGATCTGGGCCCGGATGGCCTCCACCTGCTCGGCCACGACGTTGTCCGCCGTCCAGTCGGGGGCCAGCCCCGCGCCGTCGTACAGGAAGTGCTCCAGGACCGCCTGGCCGTGCTCGGAGTGCTTCACCTCGGGATGCCACTGCACGCCGTACAGCCGCCGCTCACGGTCCTCGAAGGCGGCCACCGGGGCGCCGGCGCTGGTGGCCAGCACCTCGAAGCCGGGAGGCGCGGCCCGCACGGCGTCGCCGTGGCTCATCCACGTGACCTGGTGGGCGGGCGTGCCGTCGAGCAGGATGCCGGTGGCGCACACGTCGACGTCGGTGCCGCCGAACTCGCTCAGCCCGGTCCGGGCGACGTCGCCGCCGAGCGCCTGGGCCATCGCCTGGAAGCCGTAGCAGATGCCCATGACGGGCACCCCGGCGTCGAACAGCTTGGGGTCGACGGCGGGAGCACCGTCGGCGTACACCGACGACGGGCCACCGGACAGGATGATCGCCGCGGGATCCTTGGCGAGCAGCTGGTCGACGGTGGCCGTGTGCGGCACGATCTCCGAGTACACCTTCGCCTCGCGCACGCGGCGGGCGATGAGCTGGGCGTACTGGGCGCCGAAGTCGACCACCAGCACGGGACGGTGCTGGTGCGGTTCGGCGAGTGGCTGGTTCTCGGCGGCGGACGTCACCCGAAGATTCTAAGAGGTCGCGCGGCTCGCTCGTGCCGCGGCCGTGGCGCCCGGTGTGTGGTGTGTCCCGCACCTTCCGGGAAGCCGGCGCCGCGGCGTGCCGCGCCGGCCGTCCGGACCCCGGGGGAGGGCCGGCACCTGCGGGGTGTCGGGGTGCGCCGGGGGATCGCTGCCGGGTACATCGCTGCCGGGTACATCGCTGCCGGGTACATCGCTGCCGTGTACATCGCCCCCGGCGACGTCGCCTAGGCTCGGAACGTGAGCACCGCCGAGCCCGAGAGCCCGTCCGTCCCCTCTGCCGAGGCCGCCGCCACCGCGATCCGCAAGGCGCGCGGCTCCCTCGCGCGATACCGCGTCCTCGCGATCGTGACCGGGGTGATGCTGCTGATCCTCGTGGTGGAGCTGGGGATCAAGTACCTCCTGGGGGCGGTGGTCGACGTAAGCCCGGTGATGCCGTTCATCGCGTGGGTCCCCTTCGCGCACGGCTGGATCTACGTGGTGTATCTGGTGACGGTCGCGGACCTGTGGTCGAAGATGCGCTGGGGCTTCGGGCGTCTGGTGACGATGGTGCTGGCAGGCGTCGTGCCGGTGATGTCGTTCGTCCTGGAGCGCAAGATCCACGCCGAGGCGGAGACCAAGCTCGAGGCGCTCGCGGAGCGCTTCGCCGCCTGAGTATTCGGACGCATCGGCCATGTCCGTCACGTCCGTGCATTTTCTATCTCAACAACGTAACGGTCGTTGACCTAGATCGCCAAGCTTTGGAAAGATAGTTCCACGTAGAACTTCACCCGAAGCGGGGGCGGTTATGGGTGGGACGACTCTCCTCTATCTGGCGGTAGCGGCCGCCGTGCTGGCGATCCCGGCAGCCATCCTGGTCTCGATCGCGACGGTGGCGTCGGGCTTCTCGGGGCTGTTGCGCGTGGGGTTCGGAGCCCTTCGAACGGGCGTGATCCCCGAGCATCGATATGTCCGTGACCACGACATCGACCAGCTTTCCGCCGTCCGGGGCATCGCCGGCGTCGTCCTGCTGGTCGCGGCGGAGCTGATCCGGTCCCGGGCGGTACCCACCGCGCTGCCGGCCCCCATCCCGGATGCCGGGCTGCCGTCCTGGATCGGGATTCTCGCCCACGGGACGCTCTGGGCGGTCTGCTCGCTCGTCGTCGTAGCGCTCTTAATGTCTCTTGGGTCTCTCTTGATGTACAAAAGGCAGGTTCGTTACCCTCCGCCCGTGACGCCCGAGGACGGCAGGGCGCGGTCCGTCCTCTCACCGTTCCTGGCCTTGCGTGCCCCCGTGACCCTTGCGGTCGTCGGCGCCCTGACCGTCGCCTACGCGATGATCCTGCCGCCGCTGTGGCCGGAGGGTGGAGCCGAGCTCCCCGAGGCGCAACTGCCCGAGGTGGGACCCCTGCTGCTGCTGACCGTGCTGATGATCGTCGGGATCATCGGGATGATCCTGCTCGTCGGTGTCGTCGTCGTCGGGCTGCCGCTGGCCATCACCTTCCACTCCCGTGCCGCCGACGGCCATCCCGCGCTCCCGGCGCTCTGGTCGCTGGCTCTGGTCGGGCTGTACGCCGTGCAGCGGGCCCCGGAGTGGTACGACGCGGCCGCCGGCGCGGTGTCCGGCCTCCTGCACGGCGGCGCTGCCGGCGCTGCGGGCGGGGCCGGCACCGAGTACCTGGCGACGGCCGCGATGCCCGGCCTCACGGGAACGCTGATCGTGGTCTCGATCTCGGTGTGGGAGCTCGCGCGCCTGCACGTCGTGCACGGCATCGACCCGTGGACGCCGACCGCCGTCCTGACCCCGGAGCACGGTGCCGAGGCCGACAACCCGCTCCGTGCCGAGCCGCAGGCGCTCACCGAGCTGCGCTCGGACAACCCGCAGAAGGCGGGAGCAGCCTGGATGCCTCGCTATCTGCGCCGGAAGCTGGGGCAGGCCGGCCAGACGGTCAAGGGGTAGACCAGGCCACGGCAGGGACAGGGCCGAACACCCTGTCGTGCCCCTGCCTCCGTTTGGTTGAATGCCCACGTGACCATGCACCCCTTCGACACCATCACCGCCGACCAGCTGCGCGACGCCGGCAGCACGAAGTGGACCGCCTTCCCTGGCACGATCGGGGCGTGGGTGGCCGAGATGGACTTCGGCACGTCGCCCGAGGTCACCAAGGCCGTGCACGACGCCGTCGACCGCGCCGTGCTCGGGTACCTGCCCAAGGCCCTGGCCACCGAGATGTCCGAGTCCTACGCCCGGTTCGCCGCCGACCGGTACGGCTGGGCGGTCGACCCGGCCCACGTGCGCCCGGTGTCCGACGTGCTGACCGCGCTCGAACTCGTCATCACCCACTACTCGCGGCCCGGCTCGCCGATCATCCTGCCGACGCCCGCCTACATGCCGTTCCTCACCCTTCCGCGCACGCTGGGCCGCGACATCATCCAGGTACCGATGTCGGTCGCCGACGGTCCCGGAGGCCCGCGGTACACCTACGACCTCGACGCGCTCGACGCCGCGTTCGCCGCCGGCGGGCACCTCATGGTGCTGTGCAACCCGCACAACCCCGTCGGCCGCGTCCTCACGCCCGACGAGATGAACCAGATCGCCGAGGTCGTGGACCGTCACGGCGGCCGGGTCTTCGCCGACGAGATCCACGCGCCGCTGACCTTCGAGCCGCACCGCCACGTCCCCTACGCCTCCCTGTCCGAGACGGCGGCAGGCCACACCGTCACGGCCACCTCGGCGTCGAAGGCATGGAACCTTCCCGGCATGAAGTGCGCCCAGCTGGTGCTGTCGAACGCGGCGGACATCGCCACCTGGAACGAGGTGGGGCACCACGCCGAGATGCAGGCCGCGACACTCGGCGTCGTCGCCGCCCGGGCCGCCTACGACGAGTCGCGCGCCTGGCTCGACGACACCCTTGCCTACCTGCGGGGCAACTACGCCGCACTGGTCGACGACGTGGCCGGCCTCCTCCCCGGCGTGACCGTCACCCCGCTGGAGGGCACCTATCTCTCCTGGCTGGACTGTCGCGAGCTCGACCTCGGTGACGCGTCCTCGCCCGCTGAGCTCTTCCGCACCCGGGCGGGTGTCACGACGACCGACGGTGCCCTGTGCGGGGAGGTCGGGAAGGGCTTCGTCCGTCTCAACCTGGCCATGCCACGCCCCGTCCTGGCCGACGCGCTCACGGCGATGGGCGAGGCCGCCGCCCGCGGCTGACCTCACCGTCCACGAACCGGTGACCGTGTCTAGGCTCGTCCCGTGACTGCATCCGAAGCCCTCCCGGCACCTCCGTCCGGCCCTCTGCCCACCAGGATCGTCACGGAGATCCGGCCCTTCGCCCGGTCCGTGGCGGTGGTCGCCGTCCTGGCCGTCGCCTGGGCGGTGTGGGCCGCGGGGGCGTCGTGGGCGGCCCCGGCCGTCGTGGTGCTGGCCGTGGCCGGTGCGGCGCTCGGGGTGATCGACGCGCGGACGCACCGCCTGCCGAACGCGATCGTGTACCCGGCCACGGCACTCGTGGGCGGGCTCCTGGTGCTCGCTGCCGTGGCCGGAGCACTCACCGGCGGGCCGTCCTGGGACGCGCTGGGCCGAGCCGCGCTGGGATTCGCCGCGCATGCGGGCTTCTACCTGCTGATGTGGCTGATCTTCCAGGGCGGGATCGGTCTGGGCGACGTGAAGCTGGCCGGGATCCTCGGCGCGGTCACGGCCTGGTGGGGCTGGGACACGTTCCTGGTGGGGGCGACGGCACCCTACGTGGTGGGCGGTGCGGTGGCCGTCGTGCTCCTGCTGTTCCGCCTCGCCGGACGCAAGTCGTACATCCCCTTCGGCCCGTTCATGCTCCTGGGCGTTGTGGCGGCCCTCACGTGGGGCCGGCTGGTGTCCTGACGCGGGAGCCGGACGGCCGGTCGCGACCACGCCGTCCTGCGCGGTGGCATGGCAGCCACGACGCCGGACGGCGTGGTCGCGAGGCGGTGACCTGCCGGGTGGGTCAGGGCCTCGGGAGGGGGCGGTCAGGGTTCGTTGCGGCGGCGGAAACTCGAGACGATCGAGCCCGCCACCAGGGCGATGCCGGCGCCGCCGAGCAGCAGGATCGCCGCGAAGCTGACATCGATGCGGGCGCCCGCCGTGGCGGCGAGCACGCCCAGCCCGACCGCCAGGACCACCAGCCCCCACACGATCGTCCCGACCCGCGGCCCCTGCGAGGCCGCCGGAGGTGTCGCCGGCGGGTTCGCGGTGCCGGCGTCCGGCGCCTCGTACGTGACCGTGTCCTGCTTCGTGACGGTGTCCTCCTCGGGGCGCGTGCCCTCCTGGGTGGCCGTGTCCTCCTGGGGGGCCATGCCGTTCTCGTGGATGCCGGGGGACGAGCCGGTGCTCTCCGGGGCCTCGTCGGGCCCGTGGGTGTTCTCGTTCACTGTGCCTCCTCGATGATGAGATCGCCCGCGGTGACCTCGACGAGCAGGCGGAGCTCCGCCCCGTCGTCGCCGACCTCGTCGCTGGTGATCTCGACCTGCTGGTCGTTGACCCCGCTGTAGGTGCGGTCGTCGCCGTCCACGAACCACTCCAGTGCCCCGGCGGAGAGCCGGCCGTCGACCTCCACCGCGGCGTCCGCGGGAACGACGACCGTCGCCGCGCCGGCGCCGACGGCGATCGGCACCTCGACCGGCTCGGCCGGGTCGACGCCGGACAGGTCGAGCTCCGTCAGGTCGATGGTGGGCTCGCCCCAGCTGACCGCGTACCCGCGCTCCGCCTCGGCGATCCGGCTCGGTGAGAACGTGCCGTCGGAGATCGGGGCTCCGGGCTCGTGGCCGTCCACGCGGCCGTCGAAGTCGAGGACGTCGCCGACGACGTCGCGGCCCTCGTCGATCCGCCCGGGACCGTCCACCTGCAGCCATCCCAGTGTCGGTACACCCAGGACGAGGCCGATGATCGCCATCGCACCCAGGCCGCCGCTCGATCGGCCGCGGAGTCCCGCGACGACGATCGCGACGCCGATGATCGCCAGGGAGATCCCGATCCAGGCACCCCAGAGGCCCGCGTCGCCGTCGGACAGGTAGGGGATCGCGCCGTCCAGGACGAGCTCGTCGAGCAGGAGCGCGGCACCGGCGAGCAGGATCAGCCCGAGGACGATCCCGGCGCCGCCACCCTTGCGCCGCGGCGGGCGTGGCGGCAGCGGCTGCGCGTACGGGGCCCCCGTGTAGGGCGCGGCGGGCGTCCCGGGCGGCATGCCGGACGTCCCGGCGTACGGTGCGTGCGCGGCAGGCGGCGCCTCGGGTCCGGTGGAGGTGTGGTCGGCCAGGCCGACGGTCTCGCTGGCCGCCGGTGGTCCGGCCGGGCCCGCCCCGGGACCGGCCGGCGTCGTCGGGGGGTGCGCGGGCGCGTACGGCTGCGGATGTGCGGGCGGGTAGGGCTGCGCGTGCGGCTCACCCTCCGTGGAGGGCCGACGCCGGGCCGCCTGGACCAGGAGGTAGACGATCCCGCTGACGACGGCCAGCCAGAACAGTGCCGCGAGCCACCCCGCGTCCACGTCCCACCAGCCCCACGGGCCGCCCCACGCGAACCCGAAGAGGAACATCGTGGCCGCGCCGAGCAGGGCGACGTCGAAGTTGCCGCGGACCGCCTCCTCGAGGTGGATGCGGCCGTCGGACTGCTCCGGCAGCAGGGCCCAGCCGAGGCCGTACGCGATGAGCCCGATGCCGCCCAGGAAGACGGTGATGACGAACAGGCCGCGCACCAGCAGCGGGTCCCAGCCGAGGCGGTCGGCCACGCCGGACGCGACACCGCCGACCCAGCGCCGGTCGGCACGGTAGAGGCGGGTGCGCCGGATCGAGTCGAAGAAACCGGAACCGGCCGGGCGGGGCTGCGACCCCGGCGGCTGCTGCGGCGGGGCCTGCTCCTCGAAGGACGTCTGCTGGGCGCTCGGTTCGGGCTCGCCCGGTGGCGTCGGCCCCTCACCTGCGGTCGGGTCTGTGGTCATGACTCCATGGTGGTCGACGGCGTCCGCCGCCGGGATCCGGTGCTGCCCTGAACCGACCCTGGTTCGCCGTCGCGGGCACCCTGAGATGTGCCCCGGCGGGTCCTCAGGGGCGTCGCGACGTGCCACGATCGTGCTGTGACGAACCAAGCAGCGCCGACGGCGGGCAGTCCGCCCGCCGGCCCGAGCGGCGACCCGGCCCCCACCGCGCCCGCCCGCCTCACCTTGCGGCGCCCTCGCGAGGGCCGCTGGATCGCGGGGGTGGCCACGGGGCTCGCGGCGCACATGGGCCTGCCGGTCTGGCTGGTCCGCCTGCTCTTCGTCCTGACCACGTTCCTGAACGGGGCGGGCCTTCTCGCCTACGTGTTCTGGTGGGTGACGGTGCCCCCGGGACGTCCGGAAGCCGTCTCCGGTTCGGACCCCGCACGGTCCCGGCTGGCGCCTCGCCTTGCCCGCGCCGACGCGTCCGGCGACACCGCGCCCGCCTCGCTCACCGACCGTCTGCGCCTGTCCGGTCCGGTCACCCGGCTCAACACCCGCGACATCACCATCGGGGTCGTGCTGCTCAGCGGTGCGGCTCTGCTGCTCGCCGTCCAGGCAGGCTGGGACCTGTGGGCGTCCTGGCTGCTGCCCGCCCTGATCGTGCTGGGCGGTATCGCCCTGGCCTGGAGCCAGCTCGACGGGACCACGCGCGGGCGATGGCTCGGCGACAGCCCGCGCACGCGGGCCGGAATGCTGCGGCTGGTCGGCGGGATCCTGCTGACGATGGTCGGCGTGCTCATGCTGGTGGGTCAGGAGGCGGCGATCAGCACGATGGTGCGGGCCACCGTGGCCTCGGTGGCGGTGGTGGCGGGCGTGATCCTCGTCCTCGCCCCGTGGTGGCTGAAACTGGTGCGTGAGCTCGGTGACGAGCGGGCCGCCCGCGCCCGGGAGGCCGAGCGCGCCGACATCGCCGCGCACCTGCACGACTCGGTGCTGCAGACCCTCGCCCTCATCCGTGCCCGCGCCGACGACTCCGAGTCCGTGTCCCGCATGGCACGTGCCCAGGAACGCGAGCTGCGCGAGTGGCTCTACGACGACCGGCCGTCGCCCGGGGAGTCCCTCGCCGCCGAACTGCGCGACCTCGTGGGGCAGGTCGAGGACGCGTTCGCGCCCCTGACCGTGGACACGGTGGCGGTGGGCGACTGCGTCCCCGGGGCGAGCACGGCGGCGCTGCTGCAGGCCACGCGTGAGGCCCTGGTCAATGCCGCCACCCACGGCCGTCCGCCGGTCTCGGTGTACCTCGAGGTGGGCGAGGACTCCGTGGAGACGTTCGTCCGCGACCGCGGGGACGGCTTCGACATCGACGAGATCGCGCCGGACAGGTTCGGGGTGCGGGAGTCCATCCTCGGGCGCATCCGGCGGCGCGACGGCGTCGCCGAGGTGCAGAGTCGGCCAGGATGGGGCACGGAGGTGCGGATGCGGGTGCCCCGCGAGGAGGCGCCGTCGGGCAGGTCGAGGTCCGGCGGAACCGGGGCCGGCGACCCGGGCCGTGGCGCACCCGGACCTGCCGCATCGAGCCCCACCACCGTGAAGACCGAGGAGAACCCATGACCACGGAAGACCGGACCCCCACACGTGTACCCGTCGTGCTCGTCGACGACCACCACATGTTCCGCACCGGCGTGCGTGCCTCCCTCGACGAGCGCGTCGCCGTCCTGGGCGAGGCGGACAACGTCGACTCCGCGGTCGCCGTCGTGCACGAGAAGCGGCCACCGGTGGTGCTGCTCGACGTGCACCTGCCCGGCGGGAACGGGGGCGGGGGAGCCGAGGTGGTGCAGCGCTGCGCGGACCTGGCGCGCCCGAACGGCGGGGTGCCCGTGCGGTTCCTGGCGCTGTCCGTGTCCGACGCGGCCGAGGACGTGGTGGCCGTCATCCGGGCGGGTGCGCGCGGGTACGTCACCAAGAACATCTCCGGTCCGGAGCTGTCGGCCGCGGTGGTCCGGGTGGCGGGCGGGGACGCGGTGTTCTCCCCCCGGCTCGCCGGGTTCGTGCTGGACGCGTTCGGCACGGGCACCGCGGACATCGCGGTCGCCGACGACGAGCTCGACCGCCTCTCGAAGCGTGAGCAGGAGGTCATGCGGCTGATCGCCCGCGGCTACTCCTACCGGGAGGTGGCGAGCGAGCTGTTCATCTCGATCAAGACCGTCGAGACGCACGTCTCGGCGGTGCTGCGCAAGCTCCAGCTCTCCTCGCGGTACGAGCTGACCCGCTGGGCGGCGGCGCGCCGGCTGCTGTAGCGGTTCGGGCGCGTTGCCGTCTTTTTCCTGGTCCTGATGCCGCGCCGGTACGCTCGGCCCGTCACACTCGCCGACGGACGGGAAGTACCGAACTGTGGTCGTCAACTTCGATGGCACGACCGAGGTCCTCGTGGGCCTCGCGATCCTGGTGGGGCTCATCGGGATCGTCGTCCCCGTGCTGCCCGGCAGCATCCTGGTCGGCGGGGCGATCCTGGTGTGGGCATTCCTCACGGGTGGCCCGGTGGCCTGGACGGTCTTCGCGGTCGCGGCGGTCTTCCTCGTGGTCGCCGAGATCCTGCAGTACGTCGTGGCCGGCGGGCACATGAAGCGCTCCGAGGTGCCGACGTCGACGATCGTGCTCGGCGGTGTCGCCGGTGTGATCGGCTTCTTCGTGGTGCCGGTGGTGGGCCTGTTCCTGTTCTTCGCGGTGGCGGTGTTCCTGGTCGAGCTGGTCCGGCGGCAGGACCGGGTGACGGCCTGGCGCGCCACGGTCGCTGCCCTCCAGGCGAGTGCGATGACGATCGGCATCCAGCTCCTCGGGGCTCTCGCCGCGGCCACGGCGTGGATCATCGGGCTCTTCCTGGTGTGATCCCGGACGGGCCGGCGTGATCCCGGACGGGGCGGCCCGGCCGCCTGCCGCGGCGTCGTCGACCCATGCGGTCCCGGACCGCGGAGAGGGCTCCCGACTGGGGGAGGATGGGCAGGTGGAGATCATCGTCAGCCATCTCAGCGAGCTCGACCCGGACGTCGCCTACGGCGTGTGGCGCTTGCGCCAGGACGTGTTCGTGGTGGAACAGGAGTGCCCGTACCCGGACCTGGACGGCCGGGACCTGGAACCGGCCGCGACGCAGGTGGTCCTGCTCGGTTCCGCGGACGACGGCCGGCCCCGCGTCCTCGGGACCGCGCGCGTGCTGGACGACGGCGATCTCTGGCGCATCGGCCGCGTGTGCCTGGACCGCGCGGCGCGCGGGCAGGGCCTGGCCGACGACGTCATGCGCGCCGCGCTGGCGCACGTCAACGCGGCGGAGGACAGCCGGGACGTCGTCCTCGACGCGCAGGCGCCCCTCGCGGGCTGGTACGCCACCTTCGGTTTCCTGCCGGACGGCGAGGACTTCCTCGAGGACGGCATCCCCCACATCCCGATGCGCCTGTGGCGTCCCTGACCGGTCCCGCGGCGGGCAGCGCGCGCCGGGCGGCCGGTCAGGCGTGCCGGGGCAGGACCACGCGGGCCATCTGGGTGCGGTAGCGCTCCACGCCGAAGCGCTCCTCGGAGTCCTTGCGGCCGGTCGTGGCGAGCGCGGCCGCGCGCTCCGGGTCGTCCAGCAGTTCGGCGACGGCTCCCGCCAGGGCCTCGGGGTCACCGGGCGGCACACTCCGCCCGGTCTCGCCGTCGCGCACGATCTCGGCCAGGCCCTGGGTGCGGCTCACCACGAGGGGCCGCTGTGCCCGCAGGGCCTGGACGGCGACGTTCCCGAACGGTTCGACCCGAGAGGGCACGACGACGACGTCGGCGCGGGCGAACCACTCCCACGGATCGGCGTATCCCGCGAAGTCGACGGCGCCTGCGAGGTCGGGCCGGGTCGCCCGCGCCCGCAGCTCCTCCTCGAACCACTCGTAGCCCGCGAAGACCGAGCCGCACAGCGTGAGGCGCACGTCGCGGCCCTCCTGCCGCAGCCTGCCGACGGCCTCCAGCGCGACGTCCGTCCCCTTGCGCGGGGACAGCCGCCCGACCAGCACGACCCGGCGCGCCGTACCGGCCGGCGTCCCGGCCGGGTCCCCGGGGGAGCTGTCCGGATCCGGCCGCCCGGACGCCGCCGGGCCGTCGCCGGGTCCCGGGACACCGTTGTAGACGATCCGCGTCCGGCGTCGCAGCGGCGGTACGGCGCCGACGACGACGTCGCGCGCCGTCGCCGAGTTGACCACGACGTCCCGCGCCAGCAGCAGCGGTGCGTTGAGGCCGATGCGCACGGGGAGCGCGGCGTCGGCCTCGGCCTCGTGCACGTGACACACGGGAGCGACCCCGGCGAACCGGGAGATCCCGAGCCAGGCGGGGATGGTCACGGTGTTCACCACAACGGCGTGTGGCCGGTGGCGGCGGACGATGCCTACCATGCGCGGGGCCGCGCGGACGGTGTGCAGGAACAGCCCCGCGATCCCGCGAGGGGTCAGATGGGCCTTGCGCAGCACCGGCGCGTCGACGATCTCGACCTCGGCGCCCGCGTCGTGCAGTTCCGTCACGAGCGGTCCGTCCTGGGCAAGGGCGACGACGACGCTCGCCCCGGCCTGCCGCAGGGCGATGGCGGTCTCGACCAGCTGGAGGTCGGACCCGTACAGCTCGGCGGAGGGATGGGTGAGGAGCACCGTCGTCATGGCTGAACTGTGCCATCCCGCCACGGCGGTGCGCTTGTTGAGGTCACGGCAGCAAATGCCCATTCCGAGACACGCCAATCACGAAACGCGGGATATCGGATGAAATCGAGGGTGAACTTGCGATGAACGACAGGCAAGACTGCACTATCCGATTTACCGTGATCCCAACCCCGATCTTCACCGGCGTTCCGCACCTCGCACGGACGGCCGAGACAGGCATCGATCACAGCAAAATCTGAGGGGAATCGCGCGTGACCACAGAGGCCCTGATGGCCAAGGCCCCAGCCCTTTCCAGCCGCAGTACAGCGCCCCAGGAAGCGACGTCGCCCAGCATCATCTCCAGGGCCGCGGCCACCGCGGACAGGATCCTGCCCGGCCGCGCGCCCTGGCAGTCGCGCCACCGTGGGCTCGTCCGGGCGACCGACGCCCTCGTGGTGACGGCAGCGGTGGCGGCCGCCTACACCGCGCACCTGACCCGCTCGGCCGGTGAGGTCGATCTGATGGCCGTGCCGGTGCTCCTGGCGGCGGCGGCCGTCTGGCTGCTCGCCCTCGGGGCGAGCAAGGCCTATGACTGGCACCTCTTCGGAAGCGGGATGTCGGAGTACCGCAGGGTGCTCGGCGCCACCTGGAAAACGTTCAGCGTCGTGGTGATCATCGCGTGGCTGGCGACCCTCTCGGGGGTGCGTGATGTGCTTCTGGTGACATTCCCGCTGGGTGTGGCCGGTCTACTCACGGCGAGATTTGCCTGGCGCCGTCGAATTCTGCGTCTGCGCAAGCGGCACGCGGCCTGTACCACCGGAATCGTCGCCGTCGGGCACCGGGTTCAGGTGTCCCGGCTCGTCGAGAGGCTGGCGGACGCGCCGGACCACGGGTTCCACGTGATCGGCGCCTGCGTCCCGGCCGGGGAGGCGGGCATCGGCGAGACCATCGCCGGCGTGCCCGTGCTCGGCGACCCGGACCGCGCCGGGGAGGTCGCCGGACGCGTCGGCGCGGGCGCCGTGGCCGTCAGCGGCTCGCACGAGATCACCGCCGACGTCGTCCGCCGGCTGAGCTGGAACCTCGAGGCGCGTGGTATCGAGCTGATGCTCACGGCCGAACTGGCCGACGTGGCTCTGCCGCGGATCAGCGTGTCGCCTGTTCCCGGGATGTCGCTGCTGCACGTGGACCTGCCGCGGTTCAGCGGTCCGAAGTACGCCGTCAAGCAGGTCATGGACCGGTCGCTCGCCCTTGTCCTGACGGTGCTGGCGGCTCCGCTGATCGCGGTCCTCGCGCTGGCGGTCGCCGCCACGAGCCGCGGATGGCCGTTCTACGTCTCCGAGCGTGTGGGGCAGGGCGGGCGCGTCTTCCGTATGGTCAAGCTCCGCACGATGCACCAGGGGGCCGACCGTCTCGTCCCGACGCTCTCCGCGACGGACGAGGGGGCGGGCGTGCTCTTCAAGCTGCGCGACGATCCGCGCGTGACCGCGATCGGCCGGGTGCTGCGCCGCTACTCGCTCGACGAGCTGCCGCAGCTCTTCAACGTCCTGGCCGGGCACATGAGCCTCGTCGGGCCGCGCCCGCCGCTGCCTCACGAGGCGGCCGAGTACGAGGAGCGGATGCGGCGCCGGCTCCTCGTCAAGCCGGGCATGACAGGCCTGTGGCAGGTCCGGGGCCGGTCCGACCTGTCGTGGGACGAGACGGTGCGGTGCGACGTGTACTACGCCGAGAACTGGACGCCGCAGCTGGACCTGCTCATCCTCGTCGATACCGTCCGCGCCGTGGTCAGCGCGAGGGGCGCGTACTGACCCCCGCGCCTCAGGCATACGCGGCGGGCTTCCTCCCCAGGGAGGAACCGCCCACCCCGATCTCCCCGCCGATGTCCTCCCGGCGGCGGATCCACGAGCTGCTCGGGCGCCGTGACGATGAGCGTGAGCGAAGGAGGAATACATGATCCGATCAGTGAAGATGCTCCGATCGCGGCGCGGTGCGAGGGCCCTCGCGGGCGCTCTGCTCGCCGTGACGGTCCCCGCCGCGGGAGTGGCGGTGGCGGCTCCGGCGTCGTCGGTCCCGGGTCCCGACCGTCCGGCGGCCGGTTCCGTGGCGGGACCGGTGGATGCGGACCCTCAGGACCTGCTCGCGGTGGAGCTCGACGAGGCGGTGACCGACGCGAAGCGCATCCAGGACGCCCGGAACGCCACCGGGCCCCGGACACGCGGCGCGAGGCCCGGAGCGTCGTCGGCCGAGGTCACGGAGGCCCTTGACGACGCGGTGGCCGCCGTCGTCGAGGACGGCGCTCTGGGTGCCACGGCCCGGGTCGAGGCGCCTGGCGTGGACTGGGCAGGCGCCGCCGGGCTGCGTGAGCTCGGCCAGGCCCGGCGCGCCACCACGCACGACCGGTTCCGTGTCGCGAGCAACACCAAGACGATGATCGCCACGCTCGCGATGCAGGAGGTCGAGCGAGGGGCGTGGACGCTGGACACCACGGTGCAGGAGGTGCTCCCCGGGGTCCTGCCGGCCGAGGTCGGGCGTGTCGTGACCATCGAGCAGCTGATGAGCCACCGTTCTGGTGCGCCATCGCGCCATGTCCAGCAGATGATCGCCGACCGCATGGCCGACCCGGAGTCGTGGTCGGACTTCGTCGACGCGCTGGAGCAGCGATACACGATCAGCGACCACCTGGCCACGATCAACGCTCTTCCCTGGGAGTTCGAACCCGGTACGGATGGAAGCTACTCGAACGCGGGGTACGTCCTGCTCGGGCTCATGCTCGAGGAACAGACCGGGTGGCCGCTCGACACGCTGCTGCGGTTCCGGGTCTTCCTGCCCGCCGGGATGTGGCATGCGAGCTACCCCACCGAGCCGGGCGTCCGCGGTCCGTTCATGGTGGGTACGGTGTACGCCGGTGACGTCGGCTGGTGGTCGCTGGACGAGTTCGACCCGATGATGTTCGCCGCGGCGGGCGCGGCCACGGGCACCACGCGCGACCTGAACCGGCTGAACGAGGCCCTGTTCTCGGGTCGCCTGGTCGCGCCGGACACGGTCGAGGACATGCTCACCCCACGCGGCACCCTGTTCGGCGGCACGATCGAGTACGGCCTGGGTGTCTACCGCGTCCCGGACCCGTGTGCCGAGGGCGAGTACCTGTACGGGCACGACGGCGGTGCGTTCGGCACGGTCAGCGTCAACTGGTCCTCGCTCGACGGCGAGCGGCAGATCACTCTGGGAGTGAATGCCCGCGACGTCACCGGTGGTGAGACCCCGGCCTACGACCTCGGTGAGCTCCTGACGCCGATGCTGCTGGCGACCTGCTGAGGACCCCGCCCGGCCGGGCGCCCGAACGTGTCGGCGAACGCGCCGTCCGTGCCCGCGCCTGGCCGGGTGGGTCTCAGTGCCAGAAGACCGCGACCAGGATGTTCAACAGCGTCAGGCCCAGGACCGCGCCCTTGAGGCCGGACGTCACCGACTCTCCCTTGCGCACCGCGATCTGCGCGGTGACCGCGACCCCGAGCGCCACGACCAGCTTGACGCCGATCTTGGCCATGGACGGGCCGCCGTCCGCCCAGAGGTCGGCCATCTCGGCGATGCCCACCATGATGATGCCGGCCCCGACGGCGCCCCAGGCCCCGTGCGCGACCGCCTTGTAGAGCGCCTTGGTGCGCATCGAGGCGATGGTGCCGCCGAAAACCAGGGCCCAGCTCGCGAAGTGCACGAAGACGAAGACGTCGTAGAGAAACTCCATGTCCGGCAGCCTAGCCCCGCCGGGAGGCAGGCGAAGCGCGAGACATCGATGTCGTCGATCGTTCGTATCGGTATCCACGATGTGAGAAGGGGATTACCAACGACCGCCCAGGTGGTTACTGTCGTCGACGTGATCCGGTCGATGCGCCTCGAAGTGACGCGTGGCACGCGAATGTGCCCGTGTCTCTCGGCGTACGCCGGCGATCGACGCCCCCATCGGGACGGCTGATCTCCTGCCGTCGTACGCCGCCCCGACAAACCAGCGAACGACGGACGAGGATCACATTCTCATGACTCAGGCACCCGAGCACGCTCCCGTACGCCCGCCCCGCAAGGCCCGCCCCAACGGTCAGTGGAAGATCGACGGCACCACCCCGCTGAACCACAACGAGGAGTTCAAGCAGGAGTCGGACCCGCTCCAGGTGCGCGAGCGCATCGAGCAGGTGTACGCCCGCGAGGGCTTCGACGCCATCACCGACGACGACCTGCACGGCCGCTTCCGCTGGTGGGGCCTGTACACCCAGCGCAAGCCCGGGATCGACGGCGGCCGGACCGCCACACTCGAGCCGCACGAGCTCGAGGACCGCTACTTCATGCTGCGGGTCCGGGTCGACGGCGGCGCCCTCAGCACGGAGCAGCTGCGCACGATCGCGCAGATCAGCAAGGACTTCGGCCGGGGGTCGGCGGACATCACCGACCGGCAGAACATCCAGCTGCACTGGATCGAGGTGGAGAACGTCCCGGAGATCTGGCGGCGCCTGGAAGCGGTGGGCCTGTCCACCACCGAGGCGTGCGGCGACTGCCCACGCGTCATCCTCGGCAGCCCGGTCGCGGGGATCGCGACCGACGAGCTCATCGACCCGACCCCGGTGATCGAGCAGATCCAGGAACGCTTCATCGGCGACCCGTCGCTGTCCAACCTGCCCCGCAAGTTCAAGTCCGCGATCACCGGGCACCCGAGCCAGGACGTCGTGCACGAGATCAACGACATCTCGTTCGTCGCCGTCGAGCACCCCGAGCTCGGCATCGGTTACGACCTGTGGGTGGGCGGCGGCCTCTCGACCGCGCCGCGCCTGGCCGAGCGCCTGGGCGTGTTCGTCACGCAGGAGCAGGCGCCCGACGTGTGGCACGGCGTGGTGCAGATCTTCCGCGACTACGGATACCGCCGGCTGCGCAACAAGGCCCGCCTGAAGTTCCTGCTCAAGGACTGGGGCACCGAGAAGTTCCGCCAGGTGCTGCAGGACGAGTACCTCGGGTACGCACTGCCGGACGGCATCGAGCCCCCGCCGGCGTCGGCGAACAACGACCACGTCGGCGTGCACCCGCAGAAGGGCGGACGGTTCTTCGTGGGCGTCGCACCGACCGTGGGCCGGGTCTCGGGCGACCTCCTCGCCCGCGTCGCCGACCTCGCCGAGACCCACGGCAGCGAGCGGGTCCGGCTCACCCCGCACCAGAAGCTGCTGGTGCTGGACGTGCCGGGCGAGGAGGTCAAGGCCCTGTCCAAGGAGCTGCGCGCCATCGGCCTGCACACGCGGCCGAGCGAGTTCCGCCGCCGCACCATCGCGTGCACCGGCATCGAGTACTGCAAGCTGGCGATCGTCGAGACCAAGCAGAACGCGGCCGCCGCCATCGACCAGCTCGAGGAGCGTCTGGGCGACACGTCGCGCCTCAAGCCGATCAGCCTGAACGTCAACGGGTGCCCCAACTCCTGCGCGCGCATCCAGACGGCCGACATCGGCCTCAAGGGCCAGCTCGTGATGGACGACGACGGCAACCAGGTGCCCGGCTACCAGGTGCACCTGGGCGGCGGCCTCGCCTCGAAGGACCGGGACGAGGCCGGCCTGGGCCGGACCGTGCGCGGCCTGAAGGTGACCGCCGACGGCATCGCCGACTACGTCGAGCGCGTCACACGCCAGTTCGAGAAGGACCGTGACGGCGACGAGACCTTCGCGCAGTGGGCGCATCGCGCGGACGAGGAGGCTTTGCGATGAGTGATCCTCATTCCGGCTCGACGGCCGTGGCCGACGGAGTCGCGACCAGCCTGGGCGGGAGCACGTCCCGGCTGGAGCAGGTGCGGGCGCGGGCGAAGGCCCGGGAGCAGGCCCGCGCGGCCGCTCGCGAGGCGCACGCGCACATCCGCGCGGGTGGCATCCGCCGCCGCCGGACGCACGAGGAGCTGAAGAACGTCGTCGAGCGGGGGCAGGCCCTGCTGCACGGGACGTCGCTGCCGGGCGGGCCGGACACGCAGCGCGAGGCGTCGGCGGAAGCCGTGATCGCCTGGGCGGTGCGGGAGTTCGGGCCGTGGATGGCCGTGGCGTCCTCGATGCAGGACACGGTGCTGGCCCACCTCGTGGCGAAGCAGCTGCCATGGGTGGACGTGCTGTTCGGGGACACCGGGTACCACTTCGCCGAGACGATCGGCACGCGGGACGCCGCCGAGCTGTCGCTGGACGTGAACGTCGTGGACGTGAGGCCCGAGCTGACGGTCGCCGAGCAGGACGCGAAGCACGGCGCGCGCCTGTACGAGCGGGACCCGGAGCAGTGCTGCGCGATGCGGAAGGTCGCGCCGATGCGCAAGGCGCTGCGCAACTACGAGGCCTGGGCGACCGGCCTGCGCCGGGGCGAGGCGTCGACCCGGCGGAACGCGCCCCTGATCACCTGGGACGAGAAGAACCAGGTGGTGAAGATCAACCCGCTCGCCGGGTGGACCGACGAGCAGGTCGACGCCTACGCGGCCGCCAACGGCCTGATCGTGAACCCGCTGCTGGACGACGGCTATCCGTCGATCGGCTGCGCTCCCTGCACCCAGCGCGTGGAGGCCGGGGCGGACAAGCGCTCGGGTCGCTGGGCCGGGCGCGACAAGGTGGAGTGCGGTCTGCATGCCTGAGAACCCGGCGGCTCCCGGGGCGCCGTACCCGCTGGGCCTGCGCGTGACAGGCCGGCTCGTCGTCGTGGTCGGCGGCGGGCCGGTGGCGGCGCGCCGTGCGCGTGGCCTGGCCGACGCCGGGGCGCGGGTGCGGGTGGTCGCGCCGGAGGTCTGCGAGGAGCTGGCGGCGGCCGGCGAGGTCGAGTGGATCCGGAGGGAGTACCGCACCGGCGACCTCGACGAGGCCTGGCTGGCGCACACCGCGACCGGCGACCCGTCCGTCGACCGTCAGGTGGCCGACGACGCCGAGGCGCTCCGGATCTTCTGCGTCACCGCCGGCGACGCGGAGGCCGCCACGGCATGGACCCCGGCCGTGGCGCGAGTCCGCCTCGACTCTCCCGGGCCCCCGGATCCGGGGGACGCGGGCGGGAGGTCCGGACAGACCGGTGAGGAGATCATCGTCTCCGTGCACGCAGGCGGCGACCCGCGCCGGGCCCGGGCGATCCGCTCCGAGGTCCAGGCGCAGCTGGAATCGGGCACGCTGCCGATCCGCCGGGTCCGTCCCCGTCCCGGCGCCGACAGGACGGCGCAGCCGGCGACGTCGTCCGGTCCTGCCGTCCGGGACCACGGCTGGGTCGCGCTCGTCGGCGGAGGGCCGGGAGATCCCGGACTCATCAGCGTGCGGGGCAGGTCGCTGGTCGCGCGTGCCGACGTGGTGGTGGCCGACCGCCTCGGGCCGCGGTCGCTGCTCGACGAGCTCGCCCCGGACGTCCAGGTGGTCGAGGTCGGCAAGACCGCCGGCAACCACCCCGTGCCGCAGGACGAGATCAACCGCATCCTCGTGCAGCACGCCATGGCGGGCCGCAACGTGGTGCGGCTCAAGGGCGGCGACCCGTACGTGTTCGGGCGCGGCGGCGAGGAGCTGGCCGTGTGCCGCGACGCCGGCATCGAGACCGAGGTGGTGCCGGGCGTCACGAGCGCGGTCTCCGTCCCGGCGGCCGTGGGCATCCCGGTCACGCACCGGGGGGTCGCCCGCGGCTTCAGCGTGCTGACCGGTCACGACGCCCTGCAGGACGCGCGGCGGGCGGAGGCCGGGGACGCGGCGGCGGGCCATGCCGTCTCCGTCACGGGCGGCTCGGACCACACGCTGATCCTGCTCATGGGCGTCTCACGGCTCGCCGAGACCGCGGCGGCGCTGACCACCCCCGAGCGTCCCGCCGGCACGCCGGTCGCGGTCGTCGAGGACGGCTACGGCCCGCGCCGGCGGGTCACGGTCGGCACGCTCGCCGACATCGCGGAACGCGCCGCGGCGGCAGGCGTGCGCCCGCCCGCCGTCGTCGTCGTCGGCGACGTCGTGCGCCTCGCGCCCGCCTGGCGCGACCATCCGGCCGGCTGAGCCGGCCCCACAGACAGCTGAGCGCCGGCTCCCACCGCACCGAAGGCCCATCGGCGGTGGGGGACGGCGCTCAGTGATTCCTGCCGTTCGGCGACCCGCGGTGCCCAGCGGCTCCGGGAGCCGCATCCCGAACCACACATCGGCATCGGATTCACCCGCTTTCGTGATATGCCGCGAGGATCAAGACCTCTACTCTGAAGATCGTGTCCACGAAGCCGCTGCGTATCGCGATGATCGGAACCCGAGGTGTGCCCGCGCGGTACGGCGGCTTCGAGACGGCCGTCGAGGAGATCGGGTCGCGACTCGCCGCGCGCGGTCACAAGGTGCGGGTGTACTGCCGGCGGCCCGCGGACCAGGACGACGCCGACCCCCCGGAGTACCTCGGCATGGAACGCGTCGTGCTGCCCGCGATGCGCCGGCGCTCGCTGGAGACGCTGAGTCACACCGCGCTGTCGGTCGGGCACCTCGTCGCGCACCGTACCGACGCCGCGATCGTGTTCAACGCCGCCAACGCCCCGCTGCTCCCGGTGCTGCGCGCGGCGCGCGTCCCGGTCGCCACGCACGTCGACGGGCTGGAGTGGCGGCGGTCCAAGTGGGGCCGCCTCGGCAAGCGCTACTACCGGGAGATGGAGACGGCCTCCGTCCGCCTCTCCGACGCGCTGATCGCCGACGCCCAGGGCATCGCGGACTACTACGCCACCCAGTACGACGTCGGCAGCAGGCTGCTCAGCTACGGGGCTCCCGACCTCTCCGCGGCCGGCAGCGACCGCCTGCCCGAGCTGGACCTGGTACCAGGCGGCTACCACCTGGTCGTGGCACGCTTCGAACCGGAGAACCACGTCGACGTCATCGTCGAGGGATACGCCGCCAACGACGCGGAGCTCCCGCTGGTCGTCGTCGGCTCCGCACCGTACTCGGCCCGGTACACGGGCCGCATCGAAGAGCTCGCCGACGGCGACGCGCGCGTGCGGCTGCTCGGCGGGGTGTGGGACCAGGAACTCCTCGACCAGCTCTACGCCAACGCGTTCACCTACCTGCACGGGCATTCCGTGGGCGGCACCAACCCGTCCCTGCTGCGCGCGATCGGCGGCGGCACCGCCACCATCGCGTACGACGTGCCGTTCAACCGCGAGGTGCTGCAGGACCCCGGCCGCTACTTCCGTACGCCCGTGGACCTGGCGGAGCAGGTCCTCACGGCCGAGGCCAACCCGCACGACACGGCGTCACGCGGAGCGGAGCTGGCCCGGCGGGCGAAGGACTACGACTGGGACGTCGTCGTCGACGGCTACGAACAGCTCGCACGGGACCTGGCGGCGCGGAAGACCCCGGGACCTCGCCCCTTCGCGCGCCGTCGGCGGAGGGCGGTGTTCGGATCATGAGGCTCGACGCCACCTCGTTGCCCCGGCCCGTGATCGACGCGGGACGCTCGGCGATCCGCGGCTACGGGATAGCCACGTCGTGGCTGCGCGGCGGCCCTGACTTCCTGCTCGTCGGGGGCAAACGGTGCGGCTCCACCTCGCTGTACTTCGCCCTGCTGGAGCATCCGCGGATCCTGCCCCTGTTCCCCAGCGCGCGGCTGCTGCCCAAGAACAACCACACCAAGGGCGTGCACTACTTCGACTCCCACCACGACCGGGGCACCGCCTGGTACCGCTCGCACTTCCCGGCGTCCATGCTTCGCAACGGCAAGCTGGTGGGAGACGGATCGCCCTACTACCTGTTCCATCCGCTGGCCGCGGAGCGGGCGGCCCGCGAGGCCCCGGACGCCAGGATCCTGCTGGTCGTGCGGAACCCGGTGGAGCGTGCGTTCTCCCACTTCCGGGAACGGCGCCGGGAGAACGCCGAGCCGCTCGAGACCTTCGAGGAGGCGCTCGCGGTCGAGGACGAGCGCCTTGACGGCGAGGAGGAACGGATCCTGGCCGATCCGCGCTACCGCAGCTACGCGCACGAGCACCTGTCGTACCGCGCGCAGGGGGAGTACGCCCCCCACCTGCGGCGCTGGATGCGGTACTTTCCCGCCGAGCAGGTGCACGTCCTGGTCGCGGAGGACTTCTACGCGGACCCGCAGCGGGCCTGCGACGCGGTGGCGAACTTCCTGGGAATCGGCGCGGCGCCACTTCCGGCGGCCGCCTCCCGGCAGTGGAACGCGGCCCCGGCCCGCGACCTGCTCCCGGCGACGCGGAGCGAGCTGACGGACCACTACGCCCCGTTCAACAAGGACCTGGAGGACCTCCTGGACCGCAAGCTCGGCTGGTGACGGGTCAGCTGCCGATCGTGCTGAGAGTGGCCGCGAGGCGAGCGGTGAAACCGGCGTCATGGTCCGTGGCCGAGCGGGCGCTCAGCCGGTCCAGCCAGAACTCGGCCACCTCGGCGTCGTCGGGAACCGGCTCGGCCGCCGTGCCCCGCATCGAGGCGCGACCTGGCGGGCGTCCGAACGCGGCGACGTTCGACGCCCGGTAGTAGAACAGGTCGGCGCCGGGCGGCGCCCATCCCGCGTCCTCCCAGTCGATGAGCCACGGCAGGCCACGTCCGTTGCGCCGCAGGTTCCACGCGGTCAGGTCGCCGTGCATCGGTTCCCAGTGTTCCGGGACGCCCTTCGGGCGGTCGAACACGCCGCCCAGGTGGCGCCGGAGGTCGGCCAGCAGCGGGCCGACCGGTGTGCGTCGCGCGGGGGCGGCGGGGCGCGGCGGCATCGCGCTGATGAGCAGCCAGTGCAGCCCGGCCGTCTCCCCCCGGTCCAGTACCTGGGGCACCCGGAAGGTCTCCGCGCGCCCGCCCGGGAACGCCGACAGGGCGCGTTCCTCCCGATCGAGCTCGGCCGGGTCGTCGCGCAGCTTCAGGAAGCCGACCGGCCGGGAGCCGCGGAGGAGCAGCATGGCGAGCCCGCTGCGGGACACCTGCGGGCGGGCGTAGACCGCGAGCTCGTCGAACGCGGGCAGTGCCCTTCGCAGCTCCGTCCAGATCTCGGGGCCGGCGGGGATCTCCCAGACGACCCGTTCGCCGGGCACCGCGCGCGGCCCGAAGGCCGCGGCCGCACCCCACAGTGACCACTGCGCCGCGACGGCGTACCAGCGGGACCGTGTGATCAGCGAGACCCCGGCGGCCGCACCTCGCCGTGACTCGCCCGGGATCAGGACGTTCCGCGTGGCGATGGCCGGCCGGATCAGGCTTGCCCGGCCGGTCGCGGTCAGCCCGGCGCTCGGCTCGGTCCTCGGCCGCCGGCCGTGCAGCAGTGGCCTGCGCCCCGTCATCGTGCCCTCTCCTTGACCGCTCGCAGCACCTCGATCAGCAACCCGGCGTCGCGCCGCAGAGCAGGGGCCAGCATCAGGCACACGCCCCACACCAGCAGGCCGCTCAGCACCGCGACGGCGAGTCCGGTGGCCGCGGGGGCCGCCGTCCCCGCGCCGTTCACCAGCCACGTGGCGAGCCACGCGGCGACCCCGACGGGGACCGCCTGGGCCAGGATCCGCAGTCCGCCCAGCGCGAGCCGCCCGCCCGGGTAGGCGGTGATGCGGGACAGCCACCAGAAGGACAGGGGCCACTCGAGGGCCGCCGACGCCGCGAACCCCGCGGCGATCCCGTTCACGCCCCAGAGGCTCCCGATCAGCACGCCCGCGATCTTCAGGACGGCCGTCACCATGGAATACGCGAGCAGCGCGCCGCTCAGGCCGCGGGCCAGGTAGGTCCAGTACCCGACGTAGGCGAGTGTCTGGCAGCCGCCGGCCACGGCGAAGGCCGCGAGCAGGGGCGCGGCGGGCTCCCATCCGGGTCCGAGGAAGACGCCGACCACCGACCCGGACGCGCCGACGACCACGGCGAGCACGAGGACGACGGGTAGTGCCAGCACCTGTTGTCCGCGCAGCAGCATGCTGTCGAACCGGGACCGGTCCTCGGCGATCCGGGCGAGCACCGGCAGCGCGACCGTCGTGGACGGCTGGCGGAGCTGGGTCAAGGGACGCATGAGGAGCTGGTACGCCCGGTTGTACAGCCCGAGCGGGCCCGGGCCGAGTGAGAGGCCGATGACGAACGTGGCCAGGTTGTCGGCTCCGTAGCCGACGAGCTGGGAGGCCAGCAGGCCGCCGCCGAAGCGGAAGAAGCCCCGCATGCCCGCATCGCGCCGCGGCCGTGCGGGCAGCCAGCCGCCCGCCACCCACACGCCCACGAGTGTCGCGCCGGCCGTCGCCACCTGCTGGACCACGACCGCGCGGTGGTCGTGCGTGACGAGCCCGACCACGATCGCGCCACCCAGCGCTGCGACCGGTGCCGCCACCTCCACGATCGCGAGCGTCCGGAATCGCATGTCGCGCACGAGCCCCGCCTTGTGCTGCGTGGCCAGGCCGTTGATCAGGAACACGAACGCCAGCGCCCGGCAGATGCCGACCAGTGCGGGCTCGTCGAACAGGCGGGCGATCAGCGGCGCCGCGGTGATGCCGGCGACGCACAGCACGGCTCCGATCGCGACGTTCACCCAGAACAGGTTGTCCCGCTGCTGCCTCGTCAGGTCGGGGGCGCGCATCGCCGCCGACGACAGGCCGGCGTCGCGCAGGATCTCCCCGATCCCGACGACCGCCGCGACCATGGCGACGAGCCCGTACTCGGTGGGTGGCACCAGCCGGGCCAGCACTGCGACCGCGGCGACCTGCAACAGGATGCGCGCACCCTGGGAAGCCGCCGTGACGGTGGCGCCGCGTGCGGCGCGGCGCCCGAGGCCCTGACGAGCCTCTTCCTGTCTCCGTACGCCTTGCTCGGTCACGTCCGGTGCCACCGGGACTGGAGGTTGACGGCTCCGCCGTCGCCGTAGCCGGCGTAGGAGTCGAAGTCGTGGTCCTTGCGGGAGACGCCCGTGGCGATCAGGCCCAGGCAGGTCGCGCCGATCGCGTCCAGCGACGCGAGGGCGTCGTGCAGCTGGGCACGGCGTACCCGTCTCGCCCGTGCGACGACGACGGCGCCCTGGGTGCGGCGAGCCAGCAGCGCACCGTCGGTGACGGGGAGCAGCGGCGGGACGTCGAAGATGACCACGTCGTAGGCGGACCGGGCCTGGCGGACGAGTTGCTCCATGGAGTCCGCCTCGATGAGCCGGCCGGGGTTGGGCGGCAGGTCGCCGGCCGTGAGCACGGCGAAGCGGGGCGGTCCGACCTGCTGGACCACGTCCTCCAGGTCGGCCCGGCCGATGAGGACGGTCGACAGGCCGACGGCGCCCTCGAGCCCGAGGCGGTCGGCCAGCGAGGGCCGGCGCAGGTCCGCGTCGACGAGCAGGACCCGTGAGCCGCGCTCGGCGAGGGCGTGGGCCAGGCCGATCGCCGTCGTCGTCTTGCCCTCGTCGGGAACCGAGGACGTCACGACGAACGACCGGACCGGCGCCCCGACGTCGAGGAACTCCAGGTTGGTCCGCACGCGGCGGTACGACTCGGCCATCAGGTGCGGGTCCGGGGCGCCCTTGCGGATCTGTGGCACCGTGCCGAGAACGGCCAGGTCCTCGTCCGCCGGGAGGTCCTTCGCCGTCCTGATGCGGGTGTCGAACAAGGCCAGGCCCACGGCGATCAGCGCTCCGACCGCCAGCCCGGCCGCCGCTCCGCCCGCGGTCAGGAGCCTGGTGTCCGGGGCGAACGGGTACTCGGGAGGCTCGGCCGTCGCGACCTCCGTCAGCCGGACCGCGCTGCGCCCGTTCGCGTTCGACGGCGACACCTCCGACACCGTCTCCGAGAGGTGTTCGGCCACGGCGTTGGCCACCTGCGCCGCCTGCACCGGGTCGGCCGCCTCGGCGGAGATCTCGATGATCGCGGTGTCCAGCGGGACCATCGACTCGACCTGTTCGGACAGGTCGCCCGGCGTCGTGTCGAGACCGAGCTCGGTGATCACGGGGTTCAGCACCGTGGGCATCGTGGCGAGCGACGCGTAGGAGGTCACCAGGTTCTGCGTGTAGTTCGCACCCTGCATGAGCTCCGAGACCGTGTCGCCGCGCTCCAGGCTCACGAAGACGCTCGTGGTCGCCCGGTACTGGGGCGCGACGGTCTGCGCGAATCCGAGGCCGGCGAGGCCGCCGACCAGGATCGCCGCGACGAGGACCACCCAGTGCTTGCGCAGGGTGGCTGCGTAGTCAGCGAGCTCCATCCATCAAGCCTTTCCTGTCGGCGGACGCCGGGACGGCGGCCGCGTTTCTGGCCCCAGGGGCCGTACGGCGGGCCGCCAGGAGACATGTGAGTCCTGCCGCGGTGCCGCGGAGAGCCGGCCACAGCGTACGCAGCGGATGGCGCACGACGGCGCGGCGTCCGCCGCGGAGCAGGACCTCCCGCGTGTGCGCCGGCGTGGCGCGAAGCCAGCCGCCCCATTGGTCGCGGGCGACGTTCCGTGCGGCGAAGAGCAGCCGGTTGCGGGTGTTGTAGTAGTGGTACAGCGGTGACTTGCCCCGGCTCGTCGACGCCGCGTCCGCGGCGCGCGTGGTGCCGTCCTGCGTGCCGCCGACGTCGTGCACGCAGGTGAGGTCGTCGCGCACCGCGAGTCGTCCCCCGGACCGCGTCCAGCGCACGCTGAGGTCGACGTCCTCCCAGTACAGGAAGTACTCGCCGCTGAACCCGCCGACGTCGATCAGCCGGCTGGCCGACGCGGCGAAACAGGCGCCGGAGACCCACGGGACGTCGTCGGGTCCTGCGGGCGGGCCGTTTCGCGTGCGGCCGTGGCGCAGGTCCAGGGCGGCGCCAGTGAACCAGTCCCCGCCCTGCGGGGTGCGGACCGCCGGGGCGACGAGCAGGCTGTCGTCGGCGGCCACATCGGCCACGAGGGCCTCGGCAGCGGTGAGGCCGACGGAGGCGTCCGGGTTGAGCACCAGGCTGAGGTCGCATCCCGCATCCAGGGCCGCACGGATCCCGGCGTCTGCTCCCGCGCCGAATCCCAGGTTGGTCTCGGGCAGCACCAGGGTCCAGCCGTCGGCGGAGCCGGCGGCCACGACACGGTCGCGTTCTGCCGCCGAGCTCCAGCAGTCGACGAGCACGCGGGTCCAGCGGGTGCCCGCGAACGGTCGCAGGGCTGCGGCGGCGAGATGCACCGATCCGTAGTTCACCACGACGACAGCAGGCCTGGGGGTGGTGGGCACCGTTGCATCCTGCCGGAACCGCTGGGAGAGAGCGAGTGGTAGGTCGGGTGAAATGGGGGACAGTGGAGAGAATATCGTCGCTCATGCCCATAACCTTTGGCGTATGACACCCTTGAGGCGGACGAAAGGCCCACGGTCGGGAATCGGGACCGGGACGGTCTCCGGAAAGGCCGCGGTTCTTCTCGCGGTGTCGCTCCTGCTTTCACCCGCGCTGACGGCCTGCGGCCCCGCCGCGCCGCCGGTCGGTGCGGAGCCCTCGTCCTCCGCGAGCGGTTCGCCGGGCACGTCGGCCACGCCGGAGTCCGGCGACCCCGGTTCCTCGGGCGGCGAGCGCGATGCGGACGATGCCGGCGAGCAGACCTCCGGCGGCACGGCGCGCGGCGACGCGCACGACACCGTCGTCGCAGGCCGGGCCACCACGGAGGTCGTTCCCCTCACCGCCGACGCCGTCGGCGTGGGCGAGGACCTCGCCGTGGAGCTCACCACCGTCGAGCGGACCGTCGCGGAGGCGACCATGCCGGGCGAGGTCGCCGGCTCCGCGATCCGTATTCAGGTCACAGTGGTCAATTCCGGCGTATATCACGCTCTTGGTGCGAGCGTCGTGAACCTGTACTACGGTCCCGATCGCATACCGGCGAGTTCACTCTCCGGTTCTGGGGAGAACAAACTCCCGGATTCCGTGCCAGCAGGGGAAGCCACGACAGGGACCTACGAGTTCGCCG
Organism: Myceligenerans indicum; assembly: GCF_016742955.1. Classification (GTDB taxonomy): domain Bacteria; phylum Actinomycetota; class Actinomycetes; order Actinomycetales; family Cellulomonadaceae; genus Myceligenerans; species Myceligenerans indicum. Next base: position 52,899 of record NZ_JABBYC010000001.1, read on the forward strand.
TCCCGGACGACAGGACCCTGGAGGTGCTCGTCGAGATCGACGTGGACCCGCAGCTGCATGTCGCACTGTTCGAGGGAGAGGTAAGTCCATGAGAATCGCGCCCACCGCGCTGGCCGCCGTCGCGGCCGGCGTCCTCGCCGTCATGTCCGTGGGGGTGGGTGCTTCCGCCGCCGCGGATACGGACGACGACACGATCTCCAGCTCGCTGGTGGGCCTTGGATCGGTACTCGACGGCCTGGTCTCCCCGTCGAGGTCGATGCGGGACCAGGGACTCGCGGTGGCAGCGGCGCAGGCCGCGCCCGTGAGCAGTGACGCGCTGCCCACCGTGCAGATCGACGGCGTCGTGTGGGCGCAGGTGGTCGTCGGTGACGTCGTGTACGTGGGCGGTGACTTCACGTCGGCCCGCCCTGCGGGCGCGGCGCGGGGTACGCAGGAGGTGCCGCGCACCAACCTGCTGGCCTACGACCTCGACTCGGGGGAGCTGATCGACGGCTGGGCTCCGCAGGTCAACGGAGAGGTCAGGGACCTGGCGGCATCGCCGGACGGCAACCGGCTGTACATCGCCGGCCGGTTCACGTCGGTCGACGGCGCCACGCGATACCGCGCCGCGGCGTTCAACACGGGCACAGGAGCACTCACCGGATTCCGGCCGTCCGTGAACGCCCTGGTCAACGCCATCGACGTGGCAGGCGACGACGTCTACCTCGGGGGCACCTTCACCTCGGTGAACAACAAGGAGCGCGTTCGGGTGGCCGCCGTCGACGCGGCGAGCGGCGCGACCACGCGCCCGTTCCAGGCGCGGGTCGCCGACCACTCGGTGCAGGACCTGATCCTCTCGCCCGACGGCGACCAGGTGGTCATCTCCGGGAACTTCACCTCGGTGAACAGGTCGCAGAACCCGGGCTACGGGCTGGCCCGGCTCGATGCCACGACCGGCGAGATGCTGCCGCTTCCCCTGAACGATGTCGTGCGCAACGCCGGCACCTACGCCGCCGTGCTGTCCCTGGCGACCGACGACGACTACCTCTACGGCACGGCCTACCACTGGTCGAAGAAGGGCTCCACGGAAGGGTCGTTCGCGGCGGACTGGGACACCGGCCGGCTCGTGTGGCTGGAGGACTGCCACGGCGACACGTACTCGATCGTCCCCTTCCGGGGCGCGATCTTCACGGCGAGCCACAAGCACGACTGCGCCACGAGCGGCGCCTTCCCCGAGACGGAGCCGCAGACGTTCCACCGCGGCACGGCGACCACGCGGACCGTCGAGGGAGAGAACGTCGCCGACGACGAGCACGGTTACCCGGACAGCCCGGGCACGCCGCGACCCGAGCTCCTGAACTGGTTCCCGGATTTCACCCCGGGCACGTACACGGGCCAGGGCCAGGGACCGTGGAGCGTCACGGCGGCCGGTGACTACCTGCTGTACGGCGGTGAGTTCACCAGCGTCAACAACCATCCGCAGCAGGGGCTCGTGCGCTTCGCCGTGCGGGACGTCGCGGCCAACGCCGACGGTCCCCGGCTCGGCGGAGCCAAGTTCCCGCTGACGCTGCGGTCCCCCCGGAGCGGCACGGTCGAGGCGACCTGGCCGTCCAACTACGACCGCGACGACCTGACACTCACGTACTCGCTCTACCGAGGGACCACCTCGGACGCGGCCATCAGCGTCCAGCAGCGCTCAGGCAGCTTCTGGGAGGGAGGAACCATGTCCTTCACCGACACGGAGGCCGAGCCCGGCACGACCCAGCGGTACATCGTCGTCGCCCGCGACCCGTGGGGGAACGAGGCATGGTCCCGGTGGAGCGACGTCGCGGTGAGCGGCCGATGACCGCGCCACGTGCGACCGTGGCGGTCCTCACATACCGGCGCCCGGACCGCCTCGCCACCGCCCTCGCCGCGCTCCTGCCCCACGTGTCGGCGGCCGGTGCCGGGCTGCTGGTGGTCGACAACGACGTCACGGAGTCCGCACGCCCCGTGTTCGAACGCGCCACCGACGGCCGCGCGGCGGCGCGGTACGTCCACGAGCCGACCCCGGGCATCGCGGCGGCGCGCAACCGCGCGCTCGACGAGGTCGCCGCCTCCGGGTCGGAACTGATCGTCTTCGTGGACGACGACGAGACCCCGGGGGAACGATGGCTCGCCACCCTCCTGGCCGCGCACGAACGCTACGGCGGGACGGGCGTCGCCGGGCCGGCGGTCCCCAGCCTTCCGGGGAGGGACAGGTGGATCGAGTCCGGCGGCTTCTTCACCCGCCCGCGGTACCCCAGCGGAAGCCGCATCGAGGTGGCGGCGAGCAACAACCTGCTGCTCGACGTGCGCTGGCTCGCCCACCAGGGTCTGCGGTTCGACGAGGCGTTCGGGCTCACAGGTGGCTCGGACACCGAGCTGACCCTCCGGATCACCGCCCGTGGTGGCGCCCTGTACTGGTGCGACGAGGCCGTGGTGATGGACCCGGTGCCGGTCCAGCGGTTCACCCGCAAGTGGGTGGTACGCCGGGCGTACCGGGTCGGGAACTGCACCATCCGGGCCGAGGTCCAGCTCGCCGAGACCGCGCCCGGCCGCTTCGCCGCCCGGGCCCGCGGAGCGGGAGCGGGCATCATCCGTGTGGCGGGCGGGCTCGCGCGGGCCGCCGCCGGAGTGATCGACGGCCGGGGCCCGGCCCACGGGATCCGCACCACGGCGCGCGGCGCGGGGATGATCACCGGCGCCGTCGGCCTCGTGTACACGGAATACACCCGGGCGGCGAGGAGGCCCAGGGCCCTCAGGACGCTGTCGTGACCGCCGCACGCCGTCGTCCCTCCCGCCGGAAGACCGTGATGTTCTCCGCCGAGGCGATCCGCGCCACCACCAACCCGTACATCACCGAACTCATGGCGGCTCTCCCGGACGACGTCGAGGCCGTGACCTTCTCCCGCCGCCGGGCGCTGTTCGGGCAGGTCGACGTGCTGCACGTGCACTGGCCCGAGACCCTGTTCCGGCGCCGGAACGCGTTGCGGACCGCCGGCGCCTCCGCACTGCTGGTCGTCTCGCTCACCGCGATGCGGCTGCGGGGCGTGCGGACCGTCCGCACCGTGCACAACGAGTCCCCGCACGAACCGGCCACCGGCGCCGAAGGGTGGCTGCTGCGACTCATGGAGCGGTGGACCGACGAACTGGTCCTGCTCAACCGCCACACCAGGTTCGGCCGCGACCTGAACACCACCGTGATCCCGCTCGGGGAGCACGCCTCGACGTACGCAGGGCTCCCGATGCCCGCCGGAAAGCCGGGACGCGCCCTGCACTTCGGCCTGATCCGGCCGTACAAGGGCATCGACACCCTGGTGCGGGCCTTCCGCGGCCTGACCGACCCCGCCGCCGCGCTGCACGTCGTCGGCCCGGCGAAGGACGACCGCGTGCTCGACGAGGTCCGCGACGTCGCCGACCGCGACGACCGGATCGTGCTGCGCCCCGGATTCCTGCCCGACGACGCCCTCGTGCGCGAGATCTGCGAGGCGCACGTCGTGGTGCTGCCCTACCGGCGCATGCACAACTCGGGCGCGGCCCTGCTGGCGCTGTCCCTCGGACGGCCCGTACTCGTGCCCGACAACCCGGTCAACCGTGATCTGGCGGACGAGACCGGTCCGGGCTGGGTCCGGACCTACCAGGGCGAGCTCGGCACCGAGGCGCTCGCCGCGGCGCTGGCAGAGCCCGTCCCGTCGGATCCGGTACGGTTCCGGGGCCGGACGTGGTCCGAGATCGGAACGGCCCACGCCGAGGTGTACCGACGGGTGTCAGCTTGACGACAGAAAACACCGCGCGAGCTCGTGCGGCCCGGGCCGCCGCCCGGGCCGCCGTGACGGAGCCCATCCCCATCGCGGACGTGGGCGCCGTCGGCGACGCCGGAAGGACCGACGCCGGAGAAACCAGGGAGACCGTCCACCGCCGCAGGCGGAGCGCGGCTCCCTCGCCCGAGTGGGAGAGCGCCGCGACCGTCGTCGCGTTCATCCTGGCGGTCGCCGTGGGCTCGCGTCTGGTGGTCGCGGCGGGCGTGACCGTCGGCATGCTGCTCGCGATCGTGCTCGCGCCCGTGTGGCTCTCTGCGGCGGCCAAGTACCGCTGGGCGGGGACGTTCCTGGGGCTGGGCGCGCTGTGCGCGGTCACGGCCCCGGTCCTGACCGAGCTGGCCGGCCACGGCCATGCCGTCGACCCGTTGCTGGAGCGCGAGAACTACGTACGGCTGGCCGAGCTGGTGCTCGGCGCCGGGGCGCTGCTCTGGGCGCGGCTGCACCTGGGCGTCCGCTGGCTCGCCGTCGCCTACGGCGTGGGAATGCTCGTCGACGTCGTGCAGCGCGGGGAGGCGAGCTTCAAGTTCGGTGCGGGGCTCGGCGTGTCGGTCCTCGTGCTCGGGTGGCTGATCCCGGGCCTGCGACCAGGCCGGGGCGTGTGGCGGCGCGTGCCACGCACGACGCAGGCCGCCGCGTGCGTGGGCCTCGGAGTGCTGTTCGCACTCGACGACGGACGCTCCGCCTTCGCGATGCTGCTGCTCACCGCCGCGGTGGTGCTCTGGCAGGTACGGATCGACGAGCGGTCGCTGCGCCGCTCCGCGGCCGTGACGGTGGGCGCCGTCGTGGCCGCCGGGCTCGCGGCGTACGGCGGTGCGAGGTCCCTGATCCTCGACGGGGCGTTCGGGACGGCGATGGCGCAGCGCACCGCGGCGCAGATCGAGGTGAGCGGGAACCTCCTGGCGGCAGGGCGTCCCGAGATGGGGGCGACGGCGGCGCTGATCGCACACAGGCCCATGGGCTTCGGCCCGGGCGTCCCCCTCAACGGTCACGACCTCGCCGTGGCCAAGAACGGGATGTCCCTGCTCGGCTACGACCCCGAGAACAACTACGTCTACGAGTACATGTTCGGGCGCGGGATCGAGCTGCACTCCCTGTTCGGCGACTTCTGGGCCGTGTACGGGCCGGCGGGCGTCCTGCTGTGGCTGTTCCTCCTGCTGCTGGTGCTGACCTCGCTCGTGCGGCGCACCGTGCGCGGGATGGCGGACGCCCTGCTCGTGTACGTCGCGATCCTCACGGCCTGGAACCTGTTCTTCAGCCCGATCTACGCCTCGGTGCCGATGCTGATCCTGGCGGTCGTGGTGCTGCTGCCGCGGTGGGCGGACGCGACGGAGGAAGACGTCGAGCCGCCCGGCGAGGCCGCGACCGCCGAGGGCGCCGGTCCCACCTGAGCGGACGAGCTTCGTTCATCACGTTTCCCCACGTGATCGCGTGGCCCGACCGGACCGACCTGGAGCGCGCGTGACGCGACGCCGCCGGCATGGTGCTCGACGCCGATCCGCCGGACCGTCGTACCGAGAAACCTGGAACGTGACACCGGTGCGGCGACGTCTGAGGGACATGAGAGACAACAGGGAGTGGCCCGGATGAGTGAGGCGGCCACGTCGCCCGAGACGAGAGAACTCGCGCACGACGTCGAGGTCGTGCGTGCGCATTCCGACCCGGTGGCGGCGTTCACGGCGTTCGCCCAGGAGAGCACCCCGGCGCTGTATCGCATCGCCTATCTGCTGTGCGGCGACGAGCACCGCGCCCACGACCTGGTGCAGCTCGCGCTGGAGCGCACCTACGCGGCATGGCGGAGGGTCGGCGACGGGAACCCGTTCGCGTACGCGCGGCGCGTGATCGTCACCGCCAGGATCGACGGCTGGCGGCGGACCCGTCGGGAGGTGCTCAGCGACGACCCTGCCGGGGGTGGTGGTCCCACGACGCCGTCGTCGGACCTGGAGATCGCCGAGCGTGACCGGCTCGTGCGGGCCCTCCTGGCGTTGCCGCTCAAGCAGCGTCGCGTCGTCGTGCTGCGCTACCTGCTCGACCGGTCCGAGAAGGAGACCGCGGCCGAGCTCGGAGTCTCCACGGGAACGGTCAAGTCCACCGCGTCGCGCGCGCTCGCGCGGCTGCGCACCTTGGTAGCACCCGAGCGAGGACGGGAGGCCCGGTCATGAACGTCCACGACACTGACCGCGACACCAACGCAGGACACGACGGCGTGCTTCGCAGGATGCGCGGGGCGAGCGGGACGATCGCGCCGCCGCCGGCTCTCGACGGAGCCGCGATGGCAGCCGCAGCCGTCCGGAAGGTCCGACGGCGGCGGCTCGTGACCGCCGTGGGTGGTGGCGTGGTCGGGGTGCTTGTGCTGGCGGCGGGGGCGCTCGCGGTGACCGGGGATCTGCTGGCGGGGCCCCGGGCGCTGCCGGGGGACGACGGAACAGCGACCGCATCGCCGACACCATCGGCAGAGCCGTCCGTGCGGTCGAGCGGTTCGGCGACGGCGGAACCGCTGGATCCCCCGAAGGGCTGGCAGACCGGACAGTTCTATGGGCTCGCGTATGCGATGCCACGGGACTGGGGCCGGCCCACACCGGACGGGTGGGAGCCGGCTGATCTCTCGGCCGGTGACTGGGGCACCAGCGAACTGCTGGAGCTGCAGCGGGTCAACGGCGAGGCGGTGACCGGGTCCTTCGCCCTGCGTGTCGACGCGTACGACCCATGGTTCTCCTACGCCAATGAGGATGAGGACGTGCGGGAACACGTCGACATCCCAGGTGCCGAGAGCGCGGAGCTGCTGGCAGGTACGGCGCCCACGCAGGACTCGACGGGTGTCACCGACCTCGAATGGGTCGCGTTGAAGGCACAGCAGTCGGGTGGGATCTGGTACACGGCGTGGTTCACCTTCCCGGTCGGTGACGAACCCGACGTGATGCAGTTCGGCCGGGAATTCGCGCAGACCGTGGCGTTCACGGTGCCGACCGACGACATCTGGGCCCTGGCCCGGTCGCAGGGGAAGGACCTGTCCGTACACAAGGCCGACCAGAATGTGCCGGACAGCTGGGAAACGCATTCGGTCAACGGTCTTGCCCTCGCGGTTCCCCCGGACATGGCCGAGGGATCGCCGTGGGAGGAAGAGACGGCCGAGGGCCTGGCCGAGGAGGAACTGGAACTGTCTGGATCATCGCGAGACTCCTGGATGGAGGCGGACGGTGTCGCGCTCGATGTGGACTCCTACATCGACGTGAACGGCAGAGGAGCGGTCTCCCCGCTGGGCTTCGACGGAACCCTGGGCGGCGAGACGGTGGACATCGACGGCGCCGGGCGTGTCGTCCTCTTCGAGTCGGTCAGTCGGGGATTCCCCGGAGGCGCGACAACGCTGGACGTCGAGCTGGAGATCTGGGACGAAGAGCTGCGGTCCTTCTGGACGGTCCAGGCCCGGTTCCCGGACACGGAGGAGGGACGACGCACGGCGGACCGCCTCCTCGGCTCCTTGCGCCTGACCGATTGACCGCCACCCGGTGGACCACGCCCGCCGGGTGGACGGAGCTCTGGTCGAGCGACGGGGAGTGAGGCTCGCGCGAGCCAACCGAACCAGCATCAGCCGCGTTAGGGCAGTATGACTCCACCACACACCGGTCTCGCGCCGGACCATCGACGCGGGGAGGTGCTCGGATGACGTCGGCCGCGAACGCGGGCGCCGTGACCGGGAGCCTCCCCGTCGTCGTCGCCGGTGACGCCACCCGTGAGGCGCAGTTCACCGCGTTTGCCCAGGCCAGGACCGCGGATCTGGTGCGTATGGCGTATTTCCTGTGCGGTGACTCGCACCGCGCCCACGATCTCGCGCAGACCGCCTTGGAGCGCACCTTCCGGCACTGGCACAAGCTGGCCGACGGCGATCCCTACGCCTACGCCCGGCGGGTGGTCGCGACCGCGCGCATCGACACCTGGCGGCGCAACCGCAAGGAGGTCCCCACCGAGGACGACGCCACGGTGTGGCGCACGGCGGAGGCGACGCCGGCGTCGGACGCCGCGATCGCCGAGCGGGACCGTCTCGTGCGGGCGCTCGCGAGGCTCACCACCAAGCAGCGCCGCGTCGTCGTGCTGCGCTACCTGCTGGACCGGTCCGAGGCGGAGACCGCTCAGACGCTCGGGGTCTCCGCGGGGACGGTGAAGTCGACGTCCTCCCGGGCGCTGGCCATCCTGCGGGAACACCTGGGCGGCGAAGGGCTCGGAACCACGAGCGAGGAGGGCCGGTCATGAACGCTTCGGAGCAGAACAACCCCTTCGTGCAGCATCTTGCCCGGATGGCCGGGGATCTTACCCCGGTGGTCGACGGCGGCGAGATGGCCGGTGCCGCGATCCGGAAGGAGAGGCAGCGGCGCGCCGTCCTGACCGTGGCCGCCTGCATCGCCGTGCTCGTGGTGCTCAGCGGGGCGATCGGGGCCGCCGGGACCGTCTACGCGGATCGGCAGCAGCCCTTGCCCGCGTCCACGGTCTCTGCGACGACGCCGTCGCCAAGCGCGCCGTCGCCCTCGCCGAGCACGAAGGAATCGGAGGAACCCGAGCCGTCCGGCGACGAGGGGTCCGTGCGATACGTGAGCACCGGCGACGGGGAACTGCCGGTGATGCCGGGCGTGCGGCACGGCGTGACCGACGGCGGCGCCCACCCGTACATCTTCGGTGGGCTCTGGTACGAGGTGCCCCTGGGGGGATGGACGGCGATCGGCGATGTGTGGGTCGGCGGAAAGATCGGCTGGGCGTCTCCGGACAGCACGCTCGCGAACGACATCACGGCGGATCCGCTCAGCATGTCGATCGACGATGTCGTGGCAGACCTCGAGCTGCGCAACGTGTTCGACGTGTCCGGCTGGACCGTCCCGGACAGGGACTCCGGGGCCATGACACTTGAGATCGAGGGTGCCGATCTGGTGGTGATCGAGCCGCTCCAGGTGGTGACCGAGGAGTACGACGGCCGGGAGACGGAGGTCAGGCCGGTCAGGACGCGGATCCGCAGCGGAGGTGAGGGCTGGGTCATCGAGACGCGCTTCCCGGCGGACGCCGACGGCGACGAGATGCTGCGCGACTTCCTCGGGAACCTGTGGCTGAAGGAGTACGGCGAGCCGGACTGGTACGAGCCGATGTTCACCTATCCGACGATCGGGCAGGTCGAGCACGCGATCCCGGCGGGATGGACCAGAGCGACGACCGGTGGGCTCTCGTACGCGTACCCGGAGCGCTGGACCACGGAGCCGCTGGACGAGAGCACGTTCGGGAAGCTCGTCGAGTTCCGGTCCGACGAGATCTACGCGGTGGAACCGGACTTCGCCGAGCCGGAGGTGCGCTGGAACGGCTACGTCGAGTCGGGTGATCCGGGGGCGAACTTCTGGCCCGGCTGGTTCGACCCGACCCGGGAGGGCACCAACGAGATCGACGTGCCGGGGGCGGACTACGCCTTCGTCCAGATCACGGAGGGGCCGGCACTTGCCGGGGAGGAAGGCCTGCGGGCACTCAGCGTGGATGTCCGGCTGCACGAGGCGGGCAACGGGAACCACTCGAAGGTCACCCTCAACTTCCCGGGCGGCGACGAGGGGCTGGAACTGGTGCGTCAGCTCATCGGCACGCTGAGCTACGAGAGGTGAGCGCGGCGGGGCATCGGAGGCCGAGCCTGCTGTCCGTGCGGACGAGTCGCCGATCGTCGGCCTCGTATCGCGGATGTGTCAGTCACGCCGCATAGGCTTGGCTCCGATGACCTCGCTCTTCGACTCCCTGCATCTTCCCGGCTTTCCCGGCGGCTCCGAGGCCGAGCCGGGTGACACCTCGCGCCTGCCGGACGTGGCGCCCCGATGGGACGACGACGGCGCGGGTGACTCGGCGGTCCCCGAGGAGCCCGAATGGCTGGCGGGACTGCCGCACGAGACGGAGGCTCCCCGGGCGAAGGGGGCCTACGCGCACCTCGACCCGGACGAGCTGCTGGACGGGCTGAACCCGCAGCAGCGGGCCGCCGTCGTGCACTCCGGCGGGCAGCTGCTCATCGTGGCCGGGGCGGGCTCCGGCAAGACGCGCGTGCTCACCCACCGCATCGCCTACCTCCTGGCCACCGGGCGCGCCCGGGCAGGGGAGATCCTGGCGATCACCTTCACCAACAAGGCCGCCGCGGAGATGCGCGAGCGGGTGGAGCACCTGGTGGGCCCGGCGGCGGGCCGGATGTGGGTCTCCACCTTCCACAGCGCGTGCGTGCGCATCCTGCGGCGCGAGGCCAAGACGCTCGGGCTCAAGTCGTCGTTCTCCATCTACGACGCCGCGGACAGCCGTCGCCTGATCGAGCTGGTGGCGCGCGAGCAGAACCTGGACCTGAAGAAGTACCCGCCGCGCTCCCTCGCGAACCGGATCAGCGACCTGAAGAACGAGCTGATCGACCCGGACACCTACGCGCGCCAGGCCGGCTCCGAGGAGGAGGCGCCCGCGGGCGTCGCCTGGGCCGCGGCGCGGGACAAGCAGCGGTTCGACCAGGTGCTCGCCGAGGTCTACACGCGCTACCAGCAGCGTCTGTCCCAGGCGCACGCCCTGGACTTCGACGACATCATCATGACCACCGTGAACCTGCTCCAGGCGTTCCCGAACGTCGCCGAGCACTACCGCCGCCGGTTCCGGCACATCCTCGTGGACGAGTACCAGGACACCAACCACGCGCAGTACGTGCTGGTGCGCGAGCTCGCGGGAGTCGGCGACGAGTCGGCGGCCGCGCACGAGGGCACCGACCCGCAGGCCGTCGCCCTCGACCCCGCCGAGCTCACCGTCGTCGGTGACGCCGACCAGTCCATCTACGCCTTCCGCGGCGCCACCATCCGCAACATCGAGGAGTTCGAGGCCGACTACCCGAACGCGACCACGCTGCTGCTGGAGCAGAACTACCGTTCCACGCAGACCATCCTCAGCGCGGCGAACGCCGTCATCTCCCGCAACGCCGGCCGCAAGCCCAAGCGTCTGTGGACGGACGCCGGGGCGGGGGCCAGGATCACCGGATACGTCGCCGACGACGAGCACGCCGAGGCGCGCTACGTCGCCCAGGAGATCGACCGGCTGGGTGACGAGGACGGCGTGCGCCCGGGCGACGTCGCGATCTTCTACCGCACCAACGCGCAGTCCCGCGCGCTGGAGGAGGTGCTGATCCGCGTCGGCCTGCCCTACAAGGTGGTGGGCGGCACGCGCTTCTACGAGCGCAGGGAGGTCAAGGACGCCGTCGCGTACCTGCGCGCACTGGCCAACCTGGACGACGACGTGAACCTGCGCCGCATTGTCAACGTGCCCAAGCGCGGCCTGGGCGCCCGGGCCGAGTCGCTGGTGGCGGACTTCGCGGAGCGGGAGCGGATCTCGTTCGGGGCCGCCCTCGACCGGGTGGAGGAGATCCCGGGCATGACGACCCGGTCCCTCAAGCCGCTGCGGGCGTTCGCCGAGCTGATGACCGGCCTGCGGGAGCTGGTCGACGACGGCGCCGGCCCGGCCGAGATCCTGTCCGCGGTGCTGGACCGCACCGGCTACCTGGCCGAGCTCCGGGCGTCGGAGGACCCGCAGGACGCCTCGCGCGTGGAGAACCTCGCGGAGCTGCACGCCGTCGCCACGGAGTTCGGCGAGCTCGAACCCGAGGGCGATCTCGCGGACTTCCTGGAACGCGTGTCGCTGGTCGCGGACGCGGACCAGATCCCGGACGAGGACGTCGCCGACAGCGTGGCGGAGGAGGAGAAGGAGAAGTCCGCGGACCGCGGTGTCGTCACCCTGATGACCCTGCACACCGCGAAGGGCCTGGAGTTCCCGGTCGTGTTCCTCACCGGCATGGAGGACGGCACCTTCCCGCACATGCGCTCCATGAACGACGACGTCGAGCTGGCCGAGGAGCGTCGGCTCGCCTACGTGGGGATCACGCGGGCGCGGGAGCGGCTGTACATCTCCCGCTCGGCCGTCCGGTCGGCGTTCGGCATGTTGAACGAGTTCCCGCCCAGCCGGTTCCTGGACGAGATCCCGGAGGAGCTCTGGGACTGGAAGCGGCGGGAGTCCTCGACACAGGCGATCCGCGGCGGGTACGGCGGCTGGGGTCCGGGCGGCTACGGCGCCGGCACCGGGCGTCGCGGCGCAGGTTCCGACTCCCGGGTGGACACCTCGTGGGGCGGCTCGCGCGCCGGAGGCTCACGCTCCCGCGGGGGAGATGCCAGCGGCCGGGCCGCATCCGCGACGTCGTCCGGCAACAGCCCGAGGTTCGGCTCGGTGAACGTCCAGAAGTCCGTCCCGTCCCTGGACGTGGGTGACAAGGTCACCCACGACACCTACGGCCTGGGAACGGTCATCGGCGTCGAGAAGAACGACGTGGTGAAGATCGACTTCGGCTCGAACGGCTCCAAGCGCATCGCCCTGAAGTACACGAAGGTCACCAAGCTCTGACCTGGTGACCGGGCGGAACTGCTACGCCGAGCGTTCCTCCAGCTCGTCGAACGCCTCGCGAACCTGCTTCGCGTAGACCTCGATGCCCGCCATGTTGGGGTGGGTCGCGTCCGCGTGGAGCAGGTCCGGATGCCTGGCGCACACGGCATTCCAGTCCACCACCACGACGTTGTCCCGGCCCTTCGCGATCTTCTCCAGGCGGGCGTTGGCGTCCGGCACCCAGTAGGAGATGCCCACGGTGTTCATGAGCACCACCTGTCGCTCCGGGCCGATGAGGTCCAGCGTCCGCTTCGCCGCGTCGACGGACCCGTTCTCCTGGAACCCGGCGTTGGTGCCGAAGTTGAGGACGACGACGTCGCGCAGCGTGCCCTGCTTGGCGGCACGGCGCACGAGGGGCAGGGCATCGGTCCACTTCCGGTTCGGCTTCGCGTCGATGTCGGCCCGGGGCCAGCGCGAGAGCATCGCCGGCGCGGCCGCCGCCAGGACCGAGTCCCCGAACCCGGAGATTCGCTTGCCCTTGCCCGCGCCCGGTGGTGGCAGGTGGTCGTCGGAACGGGAGCCTGCCTCGGACCGTACGGGGTCGCTGCCGGTACGTCCGTCGCTCGCGGAGCCGGTGTCGCGGACGGCACGGCCCTCGTTCGCACTGGCGGCGGCCGTGTTCCCGGTGGCGGTCCGGTCCCGCTCCATGGCTGCCTGTGCTGCCAGACCCGCCTCCACCGCTTCTTGCGCGCCGGAGATCCGCGGCGCGGTGGCGACCGCCGTCGTCGTCCCGGCGAGAGCCAGTGCGACCACGGCCACGGCGGCCCGGGCGGCCCAGGGCCGCGCGTCGGGGACGCGGGCGGCGACCTGCACCCACAGTGCGCGGAGGGCGCCGCGGAAGCCGAGCCGCCGCACCGGTGTCTCCACGAACCGGTAGGACAGGGCGGCCACGGCCAGGGTCACCGCGACCACGGTCCCGTCCACGGCCCATGCCCGCCACGTTCCAGCTACCGTGCTCGCGCCGCCGAGCGCGGCCGCGACGATCAGCAGCACCGGCCAGTGCCACAGGTAGATCCCGTACGAGCGCTCCCCGACCCAGCGCAGCGGCGGCAGTTCCAGGACGGCGGTCAGCCAGCGCACGCCCGACGCGCACGCCAGCACGAGCACCAGGGTCAGCAGCGACGCGAGCACGAGCCCGCCCGGGTACGTCAGCGAGCCGTCGCTGCGCAGCAGGACCCACAGCGTGGCCAGGCCCACGAGCGCGAACGCCGGCAGCACGCCGGCCCATGCACCTCGAAGCAGCGGGCGCGCCCGGGGCCAGCGCAGCGTGACCGCCGCGCCGAGCAGCAGGCCGAACGCGTGGGTGTCGGTGCCGTAGTAGACACGGGTGGGGTCGTCGCCCGCGGAGAACAGGAACGCCATCGCGGCGGCGGAGACGGCGGCTCCGCCGAGCACGATCCGCTGCCGCCGAGCCCCGGACCGCACGGCGAGCAGCAGCAGCACCAGCAGCAGGGGCCAGGCCAGGTAGAACTGCTCCTCGATGGCCAGGGACCACAGGGGCCGCAGCAGCTGCGTGGAGGCCTGGTCGAAGTAGTCCGAGCCGGCGGAGATCTCCAGCCAGTTGGTGCTGAACGTGACCGCCCCGAGCACCTGACGCCCGATGCCGACGGCCAGGTCCCGCTCGACCAGACGCGCCACGGGGACCGCGACGAGCAGGACGAGCAGGAGTGCCGGCAGCAGGCGCCGTGCGCGCCGCGTCCAGAAGCGGGGCAGGCTGATCCAGTTCGTGGCACGGATCTCCCGCAGCAGCAGCGTGGTGATGAGGTACCCGCTCACGACGAAGAACATGTCCACGCCGACGAACCCGCCCGGAACCCACCCGGGTTCGAGGTGGTAGGCGAGCACTGCGAGCACGGCGAGTGCGCGCAACCCGTCGAGGCCGAGGATGCGGGGGCCGTGCGCCCGGGCCGTGCCCGCAGCCGCGGGGACCGGGACGGTCCCCGGCCCGGAAGATGCGGTGTCGGTGGTCACATCGGCCACACTCGGACGTTACCGGATACGTCCTGCCGAGTCCGGCTCAACTGCCGGACCGGTCCTGGAATGCCCGGGACTGCGGCGGGAAGACTGCCTCAGACCGCCCGCAGGTGCAGGACGAGGGCCTGCATCGGCCACAGGGCGGGTAGCTGGAGGCCGGTGCGGCCGAGGACCGTCCCGGGGACGTCGCCCGCATCCTTGCCCAGCCATCGCGGCGTCCCGCCGTGCCACCTCGCCGGACCGGCCTCCTCCCGCACCCGCACGGTGTAGCGCCGCTCCGGCGCGAGGCCCGGGAGCGTGACCCGCTCCGGCCGGGCGTCGGTCAGCGAACCGACGGTCGCCACCGTGAACACCGCCTCCGTTCCGTCCGCCGCCACGACGCCCCGGACCCGCAGCGCGGGGTCCGCGGGATCACCGTGCACCACGGTGCCGGAGTGCAGCAGCCCCCGCAGCTCCTTGTAGAGCGCGGCGTACGCGCCGAGGGCCTCGGTCTCCTCCGGGGTACACCCCAGGATGTCCCATTCGAACCCGGCGTGGCCCTGGAGTGCCGTGGCCACCCGGAAGGACAGATCCGTGGCCCGCCCCGACGAGTGCGCCGGTGACGGCCCGACGTGCGCTCCGATCAGCTCCGGCGGGAGCACCAGCTCCGTCCAGCGCTGGATGTCCTGGCGTTCGACGGGGTCGTTCGAGTCGGAGGCCCACACGCGGTCCGTGCGCGCCAGGATCCCCAGGTCCGTGCGGGCGCCCCCCGACGAGCAGGACTCGATCTCCAGCCCCGGGTGATCGGCCTTGAGCCGGTCGATCAGCCGGTACACCGCGAGCGTCTGGACGTGTGTGCCGTGGCGGGGCGTGCCGTCGACGTGCACGGCCTCCACGAGGTCCCGGTTGTGGTCCCACTTCACGAAGTCGATGCCGAGGGCGTCGACGAGCGCCGACAGCTGCCCTCGCACGTGCTCCCAGGCCTCGGGGCGTGCGAGGTCCAGGACGTACTGCTGCCGGAACGACAGCCCGTCCGGTGACGGGACCGACGCGGGGTTCGCCAGGATCCACTCCGGGTGCGCCCGCGCGACGTCCGAGTCGAGGTTCACCATCTCCGGCTCGAACCACAGGCCGAACTGCATGCCGAGCCCGTGGACCAGGTCCGCCAGCGGCTCCAGCCCGGCAGGCCACACCGCCGGGTCCACCACCCAGTCGCCGAGCCCGCGGGTGTCGTCGCGCCGGTCGTGGAACCAGCCGTCGTCGAGCACGAACCGTTCGACGCCGACGGCGGCCGCCGCCCGCGCCAGCGCCGCGACACGTTCCGGGTCGTGGTCGAAGTACACGGCCTCCCACGTGTTCAGCACGAGCGGACGAGCGCCGCGCGGGTGCTGATCCCGGTCCCGTAGCCAGGTGTGGAACCGGCGGGAGAGCCCGTCGAGGCCTTCGCCGGACCAGGCGAAGTACGCGACCGGGGTCTCGTAGGTCTCGCCCGGGGCGAGACGCAGCTCGCCGGGCCGGAGCAGCTCGCCCGCCCCGAACTGGGTCTCGTGGTCGGTCGTCCGGTCGGTACGGTGCACGACGTCGGCCGACCACCCCAGGTGGACCGCCCAGGCCTCCCCGGTGCGGTTGCGTGGCGTGCCGTCGGAGGCGATGCTCACCCACGGGCTGTCGTGTCCGCCGCGTCCCCGCCGGCTCGTGCGGGTCGCCGCTCCGGGCGGCATCGGTGTGGTGACCGGAGACTTCTCGCGCGGCCACCGTCCGGTGAAGCTGGTCAGGTGGTCCGCGGTGCGCGGCAGGGGAAGCGTGGCGTCGAGGTGGTCGAGCGTCACGGTGCCGTCGCCCGTGTTGGCGAGTGCGTGACGCAGCGTCACCAGGCCGCCGGGCCCGACGGCGAGCAGGGTGCGCAGTGCGAGACCGTCGGACGTCGCGGTGAGGCGGAGCTCGGCGTCGTCGCCGGTCCGTTCCGTCACCGTCCAGCGGGGGAAGACGGGTTCGCCGTCGCGCGTCGCGAGCAGCCCCGGCCGGCCCGCCCAGCCGTCCGAGTCCTGCGGGACCAGCGGTACCCGCCGCCCGGCGTCGAGCGTGCCGGGAGGGGTCAGCGGGTCGGTGGCGGCGTCCAGGGCGGCCGTGTCGGCGGCGGACAGCGGCCCGAGGTCGGCGCCCCAGTGCAGGACCGACGGCAGGCCGGAGGCCGGATGCTCGAGAACGATGGCGACGCCGTCGCGCCGGAGGACGGTCCAGGCCTGCGACTCGGAAGAGGGTATGTGCGTCATCGGGATCATTATCCCTATGACAGCGTTGTCTTCGACCGTCCGTGGCGTAGTAGGTTCGGCCTTGTGACACCGTGGACCGAACTGCCCTCCCATCGCTCCTGGCTCGACGCCGAGTCGCGGCGCCTGCTCTCCTTCGGCCTCGGCGCCGGCCTGCCCGGCGGCGGGGCGGCGTACCTGGACGACGCCGGCGACCCGGACCCCGCCCGCGGCGTCCAGACCTGGATCACGTGCCGGACCGTGCACGTCTACTCCCTGGGCACGCTGCTGGGAATCCCGGGCTGCGCCCCCGTCGCCGACGCGGCCCTGGCCGGGCTCACCGGCCCGCTGCGTGACACCGGTGACGGCGGCTGGTTCCACGCGCTGGACGCCGACGGCGTGCCCGACACCGCCGCGGGCAAGTCCTGCTACGACCACGCCTTCGTCATGCTCGCGGCCTCCTCGGCCGCCCTCGCCGGACGGCCCGGGGGAGTGGAGCTGCTCGCCGAGGCGACGCGCGTGTACCTCGAGAAGTTCTGGGACGACGACGCCGGCCGGCCGGTCGACACCTGGGACGCCGCGTTCACGCGGTGCGACGACTACCGCGGCCTCAACGCGACGATGCACTCCGTCGAGGCGATGCTCGCGGTCGCCGACGCCGTGGACGCGCTCGCCGACCACGGCGACGGAGCCGCGTGGCGGGCGCGGGCCGCCCGGGCCGTCGCGTTCGTGGCCGAGCTCGCCCAGGGCCACGACGGCCGGCTGCCGGAACACTTCGGGCCGGACTGGAGCCCGGACCTCGGGCTCAACCGTGACCGGCCGGACGACAAGTTCAAGCCGTACGGGGCGACACCGGGCCACGGGCTGGAGTGGGCGCGGCTGATCCTCCATCTGGAGGCCGCGACCGGTCCTGACGAGGGGCTCGTGCGCACCGCGACGGTCCTGTTCGACCGTGCGGTCGCGGACGGCTGGGCGGCCGACGGCGCCGACGGGTTCGTCTACACCACCGACTGGGAGGGCGATCCGGTGGTACCCACCCGGATGCACTGGGTACTCGCGGAGGCGATCGGGGCGGCGGCGGTTCTGCACCGCAGGACGGGAGAGGCGCGATTCGCGCAGTGGTATGCCCGCTGGTGGGACTACGCGGAGCGGTACCTGATCGACCACGGGAGGGGCTCGTGGCACCACGAGCTGGACGAGGCCAACCGGCCCGCGGCGACGGTCTGGCCCGGCAAGCCGGATCTCTACCACGCGTTCCAGGCCACCCTGATCCCGGTCCTCCCGGCGGCCCCGACCCTGGCCGCCGCTCTGGCCGCGGCTCCGCGGCCGTAGCGGTGTGACGCGATTCCCACACCGTGAACTTATGCGGGAGGGCCAACAGGGCTACTCTGTACGGGATGTCTTGACGTCGAGACACCGGCCGGAACCGACGAGCTGCCCTCGACCGTGAGGCACGGCCCGTCAGGTCATCCGCTGCGCATCCACTCGACCAGGGACATCTGCCTAGCAGGCCCCTGCGATCGTGCAGCGCGCGGGGGTGAGACCGATGGAAGGACGCAGCAGGGTGGACCTGTTCGAATACCAGGCGCGCGACATCTTCGAGAAGCACGGTGTACCCGTGCTGGGCGGGGTTGTCGCGACGACGCCGCAGGAGGCTCGCGAAGGCGCGGAGAAGCTCGGCGGGGGTACCGTCGTCGTCAAGGCCCAGGTGAAGACCGGAGGTCGAGGCAAGGCCGGCGGCGTGAAGCTGGCCCATTCGCCGGAGGAGGCGGAGGCCAAGGCCGCCGAGATCCTCGGCATGGACATCAAGGGCCACACGGTCCACCGCGTGATGATCGCGCAGGGCGCGAGCATTGCCGAGGAGTTCTACTTCTCGATCCTGCTGGACCGCGCGAACCGTAACTACCTGGCCATGTGCTCCGTGGAGGGCGGCGTCGAGATCGAGCAGCTCGCCGTCGAGCGGCCCGAGGCGCTCGCCAAGGTCGCCGTCGACCCGCTGACCGGGATCGACGAGGCCAAGGCCGCCGAGATCGTGGAAGCCGCCGGCTTCCCCGAGGACATCCGGGGCAAGGTCGCCGAGACCATCCAGACGCTGTGGACCGTCTTCAAGAACGAGGACGCCACCCTCGTCGAGGTCAACCCGCTCGTCAAGACCTCCGACGGCGCGATCATCGCGCTGGACGGCAAGGTCACGCTCGACGAGAACGCCTCCGAGGTGCGCCACCCCGAGCACGCGGAGCTGGAGGACAAGTCCGCCACCGACCCGCTGGAGGCCAAGGCCAAGGCCAACAACCTCAACTACGTCAAGCTGGACGGTGAGGTCGGCATCATCGGCAACGGCGCCGGTCTGGTCATGTCGACCCTCGACGTCGTCGCCTACGCCGGCGAGCAGCACGGGGGCGTCAAGCCCGCCAACTTCCTCGACATCGGCGGCGGCGCGAACGCCGAGGTCATGGCCAACGGCCTGGACGTCATCCTCGGTGACGAGCAGGTCAAGGCCGTGTTCGTGAACGTGTTCGGCGGCATCACCGCCTGCGACGAGGTCGCCAAGGGCATCGTGGGTGCGCTGGACCTGCTGGGCGACCACGCGACCAAGCCGCTCGTCGTGCGCCTCGACGGCAACAACGTGGACCTGGGCCGCGAGATCCTCGCCACCCGCGACCACCCGCTGGTCACCCTGGCCGACACCATGGACGGCGGCGCTGATCTGGCCGCTGCCAAGGCTGCCGCCCCGGCCGCCTGAGCCCCGCGACGACGCCACAGAGAGCAGAGACTTAACGACATGTCCATCTACCTGAACAAGGACAGCAAGATCATCGTCCAGGGCATCACCGGCGGCATGGGTGCCAAGCACACCGCCCTGATGCTCGACTCCGGCGCCACGATCGTGGGCGGCGTGAACGCCCGCAAGGCCGGCACGACGGTGCAGCACAAGGACCACGAGGGCAACGACGTCACCCTCCCGGTGTTCGGCACGGTCAAGGAGGCCATGGCCGAGACCGGTGCGGACGTCTCCGTCGTGTTCGTGCCGCCGGCGTTCACCAAGGACGCGTGCATCGAGGCCATCGACGCGGGCATCGGCCTGCTCGTGGTCATCACCGAGGGCGTGCCCGTGCAGGACTCGGCGGAGGTCTTCGCCTACCTGCAGGGCAAGGAGACCCGGATGATCGGCCCGAACTGCCCGGGGATCATCACGCCCGGCGAGTCGCTCGCCGGCATCACCCCGCACACCATCACGGGCAAGGGCCCGATCGGTCTCGTGTCGAAGTCCGGCACGCTGACCTACCAGATGATGTACGAGCTGAAGGACTACGGCTTCTCCACCGCCATCGGCATCGGCGGGGACCCGGTCATCGGCACCACGCACATCGACGCCCTCGAGGCCTTCGAGAACGACCCGGAGACCAAGGCGATCGTGATGATCGGCGAGATCGGCGGCGACGCCGAGGAGCGTGCCGCCGCGTACATCAAGGAGCACGTCACCAAGCCGGTGGTCGGCTACGTCGCGGGCTTCACCGCCCCCGAAGGCAAGACCATGGGTCACGCGGGCGCCATCGTGTCCGGCTCCGCCGGCACCGCGGCAGCCAAGAAGGAGGCCCTGGAGGCCGTGGGCGTCAAGGTCGGCAAGACCCCCTCCGAGACGGCGGACCTCATGCGGGAGATCCTGAAGACCGTCTGACGAGACGGCCCTCCCGGGAGCGATCCCGGACCGCCCGGCGCCGTGGTCGGTCGTTCGGCGTGTGGTCGGTCAAGTGATCGACCGACCACACGCCGAACGACCGACCACGGCGCGGAGCCCCCAGCCGCCCTGCTTGTCTCGTTCCGGCGAAGTGTGCCTGACGTCTCACGGCGCGGCGGCCGACGCGCCGGGGGCGCTGCTCCCCGAGCCGCTGCGGGGCGGGTGAGGATGGGACGGTGAGTGCACCAACCCGGGGCCGGGCCGTGTCCCGGTTCGGCCCGGCTCGCCGGCCACGTCCGGAGACTCGCCCGCGTCCCGGCACCCGGTCGCGCGCGACCGGCCGTCCGCGAACCGTCGACGCCGAGACCGACGGCGATGTCACCCGGCGCGTCGAGACCGTCGCCGACGGCATCTCGGGAGTCCTCTCGGCCGTTCAGGCCGCCATGCTGTCGCTCGCCGTGGTCGTGCTCCCGGCGTTCCTGGCACGCATCGCCTCGACCGCCTCCGGATCGGGTACGGGCGACGGCCAGACCTGGCGGACCCCGGCGGAGATCGCGTCGGCGATCTGGCTGCTCGGGCACGGCGTGCCGGTGACCGCGTCCGGCGCGACGGTCACGCTGGTCCCGCTCGGTCTCACGGCGCTCGCCGTGTTCGCCTGCAACGTCACGGCCCGCCACGCCGCGCGGGCGTCGCTGCGCACCTGGATCGCCGCGACCGTCGCCTACGCCACGGTGGCGACGACGGTGGCCGCCGCCGTGCCGGGCGTCGCCGGATGGTCCTTGCTCGTGGTCCCGCCGGCGGGCGCTCTGGTCGGGGGCCTCGGCTTCGGGCTCGGGACCCTCGCGCGTGCGGGCGCGCCCACGCCCGCGGAACTCGGTGATCGGCTCGACCACCTCGCACGCGGCTGGTGCCCGCCCACACTGCGCCTCGGCGCGCGGGCCGGACTGGTGGCCACGGGGCTGCTCGCCGGCCTCGCGGCCCTTCTGGTGGGAGTGTGGGCGGTCGCCGGCCGGGCCACGTCGTCGGACATCATCCGGGGCCTGGACCCCGGCTGGACCGGGGGGATCGTGCTCGCCGTCGCGCAGCTCACACTCCTGCCCGATCTCGTCCTGTGGGCGATGGCCTGGCTCAGCGGCACGGGCTTCGCCGTCGGCTCCGGGACGAGCTTCACGCCGTTCGGTGCGGACCCCGGGCCCTTGCCCGCCGTGCCGTTGCTCGCGGCGCTGCCGGGCCAGGACTGGACGGGGAGCTTCGCGTACGTGGTACCGCTGAGCGTCGTGGCGTGCGGGGCCGTGGCCGGGTGGTTCGCGTGGCGCCGCCTGGAACCAGGCCTGCTGCGCTGGTACGACGTCGCGGTGGTGCTGGGCGGCCTCGCTGGGGTCGCGGGCCTGCTCGTCGGCCTGCTGCAGGCGGCCGCCTCGGGTGCCGTCGGTGCGGCGCGGCTGTCCGACGTCGGCGCGACGCCATGGCTGACGGCGCTCCTGACCGCCGGCGAGATGGTTGTGGGCGCCGCGGCGGTACTCCTGCCGCACCACCTCGCGAGCCGGCCCCGCGGCGGGACGGCGGCACCGGGAACGTAGGATCTTGGCGTGCAGACTCCGTCCGGTCATGCGATCGAAACCAGCTCCGCCTCCCGGCTCGTCGTCCTCGCCTCGGGCGGGGGATCCAACCTCGCCGCGCTGCTCGCCGCGCACGACGACCCCGCCTACGGGGCACGGGTGGTCGGGGTCGTCACCGACCGTCCCGGCGCCGGCGCACTCGACCTGGCGCAGGCGGCGGGAGTCCCCTCCGCCGTCGTGGCCATGAAGGACTTCGAGGACCGCGCCGCCTGGAACCAGGGGATCGCCGACGCCGTCCGGGTCTTCCGTCCGGACTGGCTGGTCCTGGCCGGGTTCATGCGGATCCTGGCACCGGAGTTCCTGCGCCGCTTCGAGGGGCGCGTCGTGAACACCCATCCCGCGCTGCTGCCGTCGTTCCCCGGCGCGCACGGCGTGCGCGACGCGCTCGCCCACGGCGTGCGGATCACCGGCTGCACGGTTCACCTGGTGGACGACGGCGTCGACACCGGCCCCATCCTCGCCCAGGCGGCCGTGCCCGTGCACGACGGCGACGACGAGTCGGCCCTGCACGAACGCATCAAGGTCGCCGAGCGGGCGCTGCTCGTGGACACGGTGGGACGCCTCGCGCGCGAGGGGCTGTACGTCGCCGGGCGGCACGCCACGATCGGAGGGTGATCCGGCCTGGGCCCACGGACCCGTTCCGGTCCACCCGTGGTCCCGTTCGCCGCGCGCACCGGTCACGTCTTGATCAAGATTGACCGTGGTGACGCCACGGAGAGCGGGTGCGGGTGAATGTTCTCGTTAGCGTGAGTGGCTGTTTGGTCAGAATGCTTTCGAGAACAAGGAAGGTCGTATGGCTGTCGACCAGCAGGTGTCCGTATCCGACGTACCCGAGGCGCCGCCCGGTCGCAGCAGATTGGTCGCAGCACCACGGGTCTTCTATCCGGCCGCTGGGATCCTGTTGTTGTTCGTGCTGGCCACGGCGATCTTCCCCGAGTGGATGGGGAGCTGGATCTCGGCCGCGAACGACACCGTGGTCGCCGAGCTCGGCTGGTGGTACATCGGGGTCGTCGCGTTCTTCGTCTTCTTCTCCCTGTGGCTCGCCCTCTCGCCGATGGGAGCCATCGTGCTCGCCAAGGACGACGATGACGAGCCGGACTTCTCGCTCGGCTCCTGGTTCGCGATGCTCTTCGCGGCCGGCATGGGCATCGGCCTCGTCTACTGGGGCGTCGCCGAGCCGCTGAGCCACTACTCCGCCGTGCCGCCGGGCGAGCCCGGAGCCACCGCCGCCCAGGCGGCCAAGTCCGCGATGAACGTCACGTTCCTGCACTGGGGCCTGCACGCCTGGGCCATCTACGTGGTGGTCGGTCTCGCCATCGCCTACTCCGTGCACCGCCGGGGCAACCCGATCTCGATCCGCTGGGCCCTCTACCCGCTGCTCGGCAACAAGATCCGCGGCTTCTGGGGCGACGTGATCGACGTCATCGCCATCCTCGGCACGCTCTTCGGCGTCGCGACGTCGCTCGGCATCGGCGTCAGCCAGATCGGCGCCGGCCTCGGGTACCTGGGGATGGTGGAGCTCGACGAGGAGGGCAATCCTGCCACCTGGCTGCTGGTCGGCCTCATCGTCGTCATCACCTCGATCGCCCTCGTCTCGGTGGTCACCGGTGTGGACAAGGGCATCAAGTGGCTCTCCAACGCCAACATGGGCCTGGCGATCGCCCTCGTGGTCTTTGTCCTCGTGGTCGGCCCCACCGTGTTCATCTTCAGCGACTTCCTCACGCAGATCGGTTCGTACCTGACGAACTTCTTCGCGCTGACGTTCAACGCCCGGCCCTTCACCGAGGGCGGCAAGGAGTGGCTGGGCGGCTGGACCACCTACTACTGGGGCTGGTGGATGAGCTGGGCACCCTTCGTGGGCGTGTTCATCGCGCGCATCTCCAAGGGACGGACGGTCCGCGAGTTCGTGTTCGGCGTGCTGCTCGTGCCGACCATCGTGACGTTCCTGTGGTTCTCCGTGATGGGCGGCAGCGGCCTGTACCGCGAACTCTTCGGCGCGGGCGGCCTCGTGGGTGCCGACGGCGCGGTGAACTCGAACACGGCCCTGTTCCAGCTCCTGGACGGGTTCCCGATCTCAGCCGTGACCAGCACCGTCGCCGTCTTCCTCATCGTGATCTTCTTCGTCACGAGCTCCGACTCCGGGTCGTTCGTGGTCGACATGCTCGGCTCCGGCGGCGACCCCAACCCGCCCGTGTGGAGCCGGGTGTTCTGGGCCACGATGGAGGGCGCCATCGCCGCCGTCCTGCTGTGGGTCGGGCTCCAGGCCGCGGCGGACGGCCTCGACGTCAACCCCCTCGGCGCGTTGCAGACCATGGCGATCCTGCTGGCCCTGCCGTTCAGCATCGTGATGCTCATGATGTGCGCGGCGACCGCGAGAGCGCTGCTCGCCGAGCAGCGGATCCGGGAGCGCAAGCAGCGCCGCTGGTTCGCGGGCCAGATCGCCGACCAGATCAGGAACGGGTCCTGAGCCCCGCCGGGAGGTGGCCATCGAGCCACCTCCCGGCGGACGGTACGATCGTTCCGGTCGTGACTGGCGAGGGTGGGACACCACCGGGGAGCGGCCGGGCCCGCCCGAGGCGGGCCGCTGCCCGCGATGCGCGCCGCCCGCCTGGGTGCCAGGGTTGTCCCGCGAATCCCGCATGGATGAGGAGAACCTTCTGATGTCCGGTGCCCCCACTGCCCCCGATGTCCAGCTCGCCGACGACGCGCAGCGCCCCGTGCGCCGCGCGCTGCTGAGCGTCTACGACAAGACCGGCCTGGAGGACCTCGCGACCGCGCTGCACGGCGCGGGCGTCGAACTGGTCTCCACCGGCTCCACGGCCCAGCGCATCGCCGACGCCGGGATCCCCGTGACGCGCGTCGAGGAGCTCACCGGCTTCCCCGAGTGCCTGGAGGGCCGCGTCAAGACGCTGCACCCGCGCGTGCACGCCGGCATCCTCGCCGACACCCGCAAGCAGGACCACCTCGACCAGCTCGCCGACCTGGACATCGCGCCGTTCGAGCTCGTCGTCGTCAACCTCTACCCGTTCGCGGCGACCGTGGCCTCGGGCGCCGAGCCGGACGCCGTCGTCGAACAGATCGACATCGGCGGCCCGTCCATGGTCCGCGCCGCCGCGAAGAACCACCCCAGCGTCGCCGTCGTCGTCGACCCGGCCCGGTACGGCGACGTGGCCGCCGCCGTGGCTGCCGGCGGCTTCACCTTCGCCCAGCGCAAGGCGCTCGCGGCGGCCGCGTTCGCGCACACCGCGGAGTACGACGTGGCGGTGGCGGAGTGGTTCGCGCGCAAGTACGTCCCCGGGGCGCAGGACGACGGCGCGTGGCCGGCCTTCGCGGGACGCACCTGGACGCTGACCACACCGCTGCGGTACGGCGAGAACCCGCACCAGGGCGCCGCCCTCTACGGCGACGGCACCGGCGGTCTGGCGGGCGCCGAGCAGCTGGGCGGCAAGGAGATGTCCTACAACAACTACCAGGACACGGACGCCGCCTGGCGTGCCGCCTGGGACCACGCCGAGCCAGCGGTCGCGGTCATCAAGCACGCGAACCCCTGCGGGATCGCGGTCGGCTCGGACGTCGCGCAGGCGCACCGCCGGGCGCACGCGACGGATCCGGTGTCGGCCTTCGGCGGCGTGATCGCGGTCAACCGCGAGGTGTCGGTGGCCATGGCGGAGCAGGTGACCGAGGTGTTCACCGAGGTGATCATCGCGCCCGGGTACGAGGACGGCGCGGTCGACGTGCTGCGGCGCAAGAAGAACCTGCGCATCCTGGCGTGCGAGGAGCCTGGCGGGCGCGACCGGGGAACGGGTCCGGCCCCGATGGAGCTGCGGCCGGTGAGCGGCGGGGTGCTGGTGCAGGAGCGCGACACCTTCCAGGCCGACGGCGACGACGTGGCGTCCTGGACCCTTGCCGCGGGGAAGCCCGCGGACGATGCCACCCTCGCCGACCTGGCGTTCGCCTGGAAGGCGGTGCGGGCAGCCAAGTCGAACGCGATCCTGCTCGCGCACGACGGCGCCGCCGTCGGCATCGGGATGGGACAGGTCAACCGTGTCGACTCCTGCCGTCTCGCGGTGGAGCGGGCCAACACGCTCGCCGAGGGCGAGGAGCGGGCCCGGGGCGCCGTGGCCGCGTCGGACGCGTTCTTCCCCTTCGCCGACGGGCTTCAGGTGCTGCTCGACGCCGGTGTCCGCGCCGTCGTCCAGCCCGGTGGGTCGATCCGTGACGAGGAGGTCGTCGAGGCGGCGAAGGCCGCCGGGATCACGATGTATCTCACGGGGACCCGCCACTTCGCCCACTGACTCAGGGAAGAGCCCAACTCGGGAAAAGCCCAACTCGGGAAAAGCCGGAACAGGTGCCTTATCAGGCGATGGCGATACCATCCCGCGTCATGGCCCAGAATCCCCCCGCCGAGCCTGACGACACTTCTGACGAGGACGCCGAGACCGAGCTGGATCCTGAGCCGGACGCCGAGGACGCGCCGGACGCCGACGGCGATGCCGAGCCGGATGCGGAGCCAGACGCGGAGCCGGACGCCGAGCCGGCCCGGGTCTCGGCCCGGACGGGGTGGGTGGTGGCCGCCTTCCTGCTGTTCTGGCCGCTGGCCGTCCCTGCGTTGGTCCAAGCGGTCAGGGCGGCACGGGAGGCGGCTGCCGGCCAGGTCGGCGGGGCTCGGACCGCATCTCGTCGCGCGCTGGGTTTCGCCGTGGCCGCGATCTGCACCGGGACCGTGATCCTGGCCGGCTCCGCCGCGGCGGTCGTCATGGCCCCCGCCTGGCTCCCGGGTGGTGCCGCGGAGTACGTGCCGCCGGCCCTCGCCGAGATGGCGGGAGTCGCGGTCGCGGACCCGGAGCGTCCGGCGAACGCCACGGCAGGAGGGGACCCGGACGCTCCCGCGTACCCCGGCACACCGGGCGGTACGGGGGAGCAGTTCGACATGCTCCCGACACCGGGCACCTCCGAGGGCGAGGACCTCGCCCGGTGGTGGGCGACCGAGGGGCAGGAGGCCACCGACGATCCCTCGCGCACCAAACCCGTCGACCTCGAACGTGGCGACTGTCTCGACACCGAGGCGGTGGACGGCGTCGCGGTCCTGTACTGGATCCCCGTGGTGCCGTGCGACGAACCGCACAACGGTGAGGTCTTCGGCGTCACGCTGCTGGACGACTCGCTGGGCTCGGGATCGGCCGCCGCCACGCACGGCGATGCTCCGACGCAGAGCCGGCTCTGGGAGGCGGCGGACGGCTTCTGCTATCCGGAGTTCGACGAGTTCGTCGGTGAGCCGTGGGCGGCCTCCCAGCTGACGTACTGGCCGGTTGCCCCGTCCCAGGAGAGCTGGGAGGAGGGCGATCGCAAGGTGGCCTGCATCGTCGAGTCGGCCGACCCGGTCACGGGAACCCTCGCGGGCGCCGGACGTTGAGCGGGGTCAGCCGATCGGTGCCACGACGGCCAGGACGCCGATGAGGACGGCCGCGGTCATGTACATGACGACGTCGAGGCTCCGGGTCCGGATCGCCAGACCGGCCGGGCCCGGACCGCGCAGCACCGCGCGGAACGTCCCGGCGACCGCGAGCGTCACGGCGATCCCGAGGGATCCGGCGCGGCCGCCGATCACGAGACCGAGGAGCAGCGAGGCCAGGACACCGGCGAGCAGCCACCAGACCGCGCGGGTGTTCCTGCGCGAAGGGTGCTCCGCGTCCAATGGATCCTCCTCGGCCGCACGATCACCGGCACGCTCGGGGGACGAGGTGCCGTCGTTCCAGCCTGCCTCGTCCGCGCGCTGTCGCCAGTCGGGCGCGACGAGCGTCGTGGTGCCTCCTCCGGCCTCCGCCTGGTGGGGCTCGCTGCCGGCCGAAGTCCTGCTGAGATCCACGCGGCAGAGCCTACCGGCGAAACAGGCAGATCCGGACCACCCGTAACCATGCTGCAACCACCCCGGCCGATCCCGGCTACGGTGGGTCCATGCCGTCGTCCTCGCCTCGGTCCATCACGATCGTCGGAGCTGGTCTGGCCGGCGCGCAGACCGCCGCGGGCCTTCGTGCGCACGGCTTCGCCGGCCGGCTGACCGTTCTCGGCGCGGAGGGCGTGCCGCCGTACGACCGACCGCCGCTGTCCAAGGAGCTGCTCACACGTACCGAGCCGCTGTGGATCTCGGACGACCTGGGTGTCGACCTGTCCGTGCTGGCCGACGACGTCCGCCTGGACGACCCGGCGACCCGTCTCACCGTCACCCGGGAGAACGTGGCCACGACGGTGGCGTCGTCGGACACGATCGTCTCGGACGCCGTGGTACTGGCATGCGGGGCCCAGCCGGTCCTCCCCCCGGGCTGGGAGGCGGCGTCCGTGCTGCACACGTACCGCGACGCGGAGGCGTTGCGGGCGGCGATCGGGCCGGGTGTGCGGGTGGTCGTCGTGGGAGCCGGGTGGATCGGCGCGGAGGTGGCGGGCGTCGCCGCCGGGGCGGGTGCGGAGGTGACCGTCGTGGAGGCGGGCGCGTCCCCACTCGAACGGCAGCTCGGTGGCACGGTCGGTGCTCATCTCGCGCCGTGGTTCGCGGCGGCCGGGGTGCGCCTGGTCACGGGCGTGCCCGTCGAGAAGGTGTCCGACGACGGCGTCCGCACCGCCGCGGGCGAACACTTCGCCGCGGACCTGGTGCTTGCCGCCGTGGGTGCCCGGCCGGCGTCGGACTGGCTGCGCGGCTCGCTCCCGCTCGACGCCCGCGGCGGACTCCGGGTCAACCGCGCGGGCCGATTCCTCGGGCTGTCCACGCCGAGCGACCCCGCGGGCCGGCTGCATGCCGACGCCCTCAACCGGGTGTGGGCGGTCGGGGACATCGCGACACGGGACCACCCGGTGTTCGGGCCGGTTCCGGGCGGGCACTGGTCCGCGGCGCTGCACGATCCGGAACAGACGGCGCGTGCCCTGCTGGGCGTCGACGAGCGCCCGGCGGATGCGGAGGAGGTGCGTGCGCGGCTCGGCCTGGCCCCGCTGCGCAGCCAGGCGCCGTATGTGTTCAGCCGGCAGCTCGGGCACGATCTGGCACTCTTCGGGGTTCCGTCACCGTTCGAGGAGGTGGCCTTCCGGGGGGATCCCGCCGGGGGCGAGCGCTGGGCGGCGTTCTACGTCGAGCACCGCATGCACCGCAACCCGCCGCCGACCGGGCAAGGGCACCACGTCGCCCGGGTGCGGGCGGTGCTGCTGGCGGACTCGCCGCGGGAGGTCGGCCAGGTGCGGAAGCTGATGAACCGTCCCGAACCGCTGGTCGTCGACCTGGACAAGGTGGTGGATCCGTCGGTGCGGCTCCGGGACGCCGTGGTCTGACCGTCCGTCTCCCTGCCTGGCCGGAGACCGCCGGGGCGGTGGGTTCCCGTGGGAACCCACCGCCCCGGCGGTGCGTCGTGGTCCTCAGAACTCAGTCGGTCTTCTTGTCCGTGGCGTCCGTGTCGGCGTCCGTGTCGGTGTCCACGACGTCGTCCTCGGTGGTGTCGCCGCCGTACGTTCCCTCGGGAGCCTCGGTCCCGAACGCCTCGACGCCCTGATCCGGTTCCTGCGAGCCGAACGCCACCGCGAAGAGCGCGGCGATCCCGGCGCCCACGAGCGGGGCGACCCAGAACAGCCAGACCTGGCCGCTCACGCCGCCCCAGTCGTTGGCGAAGACCGCGGCGACGGTGGAACGCACCGGGTTCAGGCCCGCACCCGTGACCGGGTAGGTCACGACGGTGAGCACGGCCAGGCCGGCACCGCCGGCCGCCGCCATGACACCCCGGCTCTTCGTCCCGGCGCCCAGCGCGATGCCGGCCAGTGCCGCCGACGCGATGAGCTCGACGATCCCCGCCTGGAACAGGTTGAACGTCGCGCCGCCCTGCGAGAGCACGGACAGCGGGGAGAAGTCACCCCATCCGTTCGCGGCCCCGGCGTACAGGTCCCACTTGTCCTCCTTGCCGAGCAGCTCGTGGAGCTTGTCAGGGATCGTCGCGACGATGAGGCCGCCGGCCGCGAAGCCACCGATGAGCTGGCCGATCCAGTACAGCGGGACCTCGGCCCAGGGCACCCGGCCGGCGATGGCCTGCGCGAGCGTGATCGCCGGGTTGAACCAGCCGCCGGACACGTGGCCGACGGCGATCAGTGCCGCCGCGTAGGCGAAGCCGGCGGTCAGCGCGATGCCGATGGTGCCCGACTGGTTGAGGAAGCTGTACACGCCGATGCCGAGCACCCCGAGCACGAGGACGAAGGTGCCGAAGGCCTCGGCGAGCACCCGCGACAGGGTGCCGGAGCCGTAGGTCTCGGAAGGGGCGTCGAGCGCGCCGTCGGGCACGGCGTACGCGTTGGCCATGAGAGATGATCCTTTCGGGTGGCGCACGCGGGTGCGTGCCGGGTGTCGGGGAGCATCCTGCCAGTAATCACCTGAACACGACCTGAATGCGGCGATTCCTGACCCGCACCTTGGCCCGGGCGCGCGGCCTCCATGCCGTCGGTGATGCCGTCGGTCACGAGTTCGCGAAGATTTTCGGGCGGGCACTGGGCAGGGGTACCGGTTCGGTGAAAGAGTGAGCCCATGACTGAACCCGTGAACGTCACCGTCACCGGAGCCGCTGGCCAGATCGGGTATGCGCTCCTCTTCCGTATCGCCGCGGGGGAGATGCTCGGCGCCGACGTGCCGGTCCGGCTCCGCCTCCTGGAGATCCCCGCCGCGGTCAGGGCGGCCGAGGGTACTGCCATGGAACTCGACGACTGCGCCTTCGGCACGCTGGCGGGCGTCGACATCTTCGACGACCCGGTCAAGGCGTTCGACGGAACGAACGTCGCGCTTCTGGTGGGGGCCAGGCCGCGCGGCGCGGGTATGGAACGGGCCGACCTGCTCGAGGCGAACGGCGGCATCTTCGGCCCGCAGGGCCGGGC
The DNA here is from genome assembly GCF_016742955.1 of Myceligenerans indicum. GTDB lineage: Bacteria > Actinomycetota > Actinomycetes > Actinomycetales > Cellulomonadaceae > Myceligenerans > Myceligenerans indicum. The sequence continues at coordinate 83,569 of NZ_JABBYC010000001.1, forward strand.
GATCAACGACGGCGCGGCATCGGACGTCAAGGTGCTGGTGGTCGGGAACCCCGCGAACACGAACGCGCTCATCGCGTCGGCGCATGCGCCCGACGTCCCCGCGCAGCGCTTCACGGCGATGACGCGGCTGGACCACAACCGCGCGCTCTCCCAGGTGGCGGCGCGGACCGGGACGCCGGTCAGCAGGATCAGCGGGCTGACGATCTGGGGCAACCACTCCGCGACCCAGTACCCGGACCTGTTCCAGGCGACGGTGGGCGACACCCCGGGCGCGGAGCTCGCGGCGGATCGCGAGTGGCTGACCGGCACGTTCATTCCGACGGTCGCGAAGCGAGGGGCCGCGATCATCGAGGCGCGCGGTGCGTCGTCGGCGGCGTCGGCGGCGAACGCGGCGATCGAGCACGTGCGGGACTGGACGCTCGGTACCCGCGAGGGCGACTGGACCAGCGCCGGGGTGCACAGCCGCGGTGAGTACGGCGTGCCCGAGGGGCTGGTGTCCTCGTTCCCGGTGACGTCCGCCGGAGGAGACTGGCAGATCGTGGAGGGGCTGGAGATCGACGACTTCTCGCGCGAGAGGATCGACGCCTCCGTGGCCGAGCTGGCCGCCGAGCGGGACGCGGTCAAGGAGCTCGGCCTGATCTGACGCCGTGGGCGGCGGCCTGTGAGTCTCGTTACCCGATGTCTCGATCGAGGTTTCGGCGCGGTATCTTGATATCAAGAAATCGTCTGCCAACTGATCCAGGAGCCTGTTCTGCCCATGGCCAAGATCATCTACACCCACACGGACGAGGCGCCGCTGCTGGCGACCTACTCCTTCCTCCCGATCGTCTCGGCCTACGCGGCCAAGGCGGGCGTGGACGTCGAGACCCGCGACATCTCGCTGGCCGGCCGCATCATCGCGCAGTTCCCGGAGCGTCTGACCCCCCAGCAGGCCCAGCCCGACGCGCTGGCCGAGCTCGGCGAGCTGGCGACGCACCCGGACGCCAACATCATCAAGCTGCCCAACATCTCCGCGTCGGTCCCGCAGCTCAAGGCCGCCATCGCCGAGCTCCAGGGCAAGGGCTACGACCTGCCGGACTACCCGGAGGACCCGGCCACGGACGAGGAGCGCGACGCCCGCGCCCGCTACGACAAGATCAAGGGCTCGGCCGTCAACCCGGTGCTCCGCGAGGGCAACTCGGACCGCCGTGCCCCCGCGTCGGTCAAGAACTACGCCAAGGCGCACCCGCACCGCATGGGCGCCTGGACCTCCGACTCCAGGACCGCCGTCACGACCATGGGCCACGACGACTTCTTCTCGAACGAGAAGTCCGTGGTCATCCCGGCGGACGACACCCTGAGGATCGAGCACGTCGCCGAGGACGGCACCTTGACGGTCCTCAAGGAGAGCCTGAAGGTCACCGCCGGCGAGGTCCTGGACGGAACCTTCCTGTCGGCGGCCGCGCTGGACCGGTTCCTGGCCGGCGCCATCCGGGCGGCCAAGGAGCAGGGCGTGCTCTTCTCCGTGCACCTCAAGGCCACGATGATGAAGGTCTCCGACCCGATCATCTTCGGCCACGTCGTCAAGGTGTTCTTCCGCGACGTCTTCGAGAAGTACGGCGCCGACCTGGCCGCCGCCGGCCTGTCCGCCAACGACGGCCTGGGCTCGATCTTCGCCGGGCTGGAGAGCCTGCCGAACGGCGCCGAGATCCGTGCCGCGTTCGACGCCGCACTCGCCGACGGCCCCGAGCTCGCCATGGTGAACTCCGACAAGGGCATCACGAACCTGCACGTCCCCTCCGACGTCATCGTCGACGCGTCGATGCCCGCCATGATCCGCGGCGGCGGCCACATGTGGGGCCCGGACGGCAACGAGGCGGACGCGCTCGCCGTCATCCCGGACTCGTCGTACGCCGGCGTCTACCAGGCCGTGATCGACGACTGCAAGGCCAACGGCGCGCTGGACCCGGCCACGATGGGCTCCGTCCCGAACGTCGGCCTCATGGCCAAGAAGGCCGAGGAGTACGGCTCTCACGACAAGACGTTCGAGGTGCCGGCCGACGGTGTCGTCCGCGTGGTCGACGCCGCCGGCGAGACCGTCATGGAGCACCGGGTGGGCGCCGGCGACATCTGGCGTGCCTGCCAGACCAAGGACGTCGCCATCCGTGACTGGGTCAAGCTGGCCGTCACCCGCGCCCGCGCCACCGGCGTGCCGGCCGTGTTCTGGCTCGACCAGAACCGCGCCCACGACGCCCGCCTCATCGAGAAGGTCCGTGAGTACCTGGACGACGGCTCCGCCGGCGAGACCGGTGGGCTGACCCTGGAGATCATGGCGCCCGCCGAGGCCACGAAGTACTCCCTGGAGCGCATCCGCAAGGGTGAGGACACCATCTCGGTCACCGGGAACGTGCTGCGCGACTACAACACCGACCTGTTCCCCATCCTCGAGGTGGGCACCTCGGCGAAGATGCTCTCCATCGTGCCGCTGATGAACGGCGGCGGTCTCTTCGAGACGGGCGCGGGCGGCTCGGCCCCGAAGCACGTGCAGCAGCTCGTCGAGGACGACTACCTGCGCTGGGACTCCCTCGGCGAGTTCTTCGCGCTGGCGGCGTCGTTCGAGCACCTGGCGAGGTTCACGGGGAACGCGCGTGCGCAGGTCCTCGCCGACACCCTCGACGCGGCGACCGGGACGTTCCTCGGTGAGGACCGTTCCCCCGGCCGCAAGCTCGGCACCATCGACAACCGCGGTTCCCACTTCTACCTCGCCCTGTACTGGGCGCGGGAGCTCGCCGCGCAGACGGACGACGCCGAACTCGCCGCCGCCTTCGCGCCGCTGGCCGAGAAGCTGGGTGCCGAGGAGGAGGCGATCGTCGCGGAGCTGGTCGCCGTCCAGGGCAAGCCCGCCGACATCGGCGGCTACTACCGGCCGGACGACGACAAGGCCAGCGCCGTGATGCGCCCGAGCGCGATCTTCAACGAGGCGCTCGCGTCGCTCTGACGCTCTCGGCGGGTACGATGGCGGTCGTGGTGGGTTCCGGACGGAACGTCACCACGGCCGCCGTCGTCGTTCGCCCCGGCGGTGGTCTCAGGCAGCTTCCTCCAGGGTTGCCCGCAGGGTGGGGAGGTCCGTGCCTGCCGCCGAGAGTGCCCGGGCGCCGGGGGAGCGGGGGTCGCGGAGAACGCCCAGCAGCAGGTGGCCCGCGCTGATGTCCTTGCTGCGCAGGCGGACCGCTTCGCGCAGTGCGAGCTCGAGGCACTTCTTGGCGTCACGGGTGAACGGGAGGTGCCCACCCCGGCCGTGACGCCGGGTCGCGGCGTCGAACGCCCCGTCGCTGAAAGTGGCGTCGGCGGTCTCGCGGACGGCGTCGAGGTCGATCCCGAGCGAGGCGAGTGCTTCGCGGTCGAGGCCGCTGTCGCCGGAGATCTCGCGGCGGACCGCCGATGCGATCGTGCCCGGGGCGAGGCCTGACGAGCGCAGGGCCCTGGCAGTGGTGCCGCCGGACTCGGTGAGCGCGATGACGACGTGGCGCGTGTCGATGGCGGGTGAGTGCAGGCTGCGGGCCACGATCTGTGCGTCGGTGACGACGGCGCGTGCCTCGCGGGTGAATCGCTCGAACATGTGCGGGCCTCCTGGGTGATGGGGTGGGCTGTTCCTGTGCGGGTGGGCGGGGTTACGGACGCCGGTGCTTCTTGTGGACCGCCTGGCGGCTGACGCCGAGCGCGTCGGCGATGTCCTGCCAGGACCAGCCGAGGTCCCGGGCGCGCTCCACCTGGAGAGACTCGAGGCGGTCGGCGAGCTCGCGCAGGGAGCGCACGGCGCGCAGTCCCGCGCGCGGATCGTCCCCGGCGGCGGTGGTGGCGAGAGTGGAGTTCATCTGTCAACTATGGTTGACGACGGTCGAAATTGTCAATCTAGGTTGACAAGGTTGTGTCGCGGCTGCGGTGGGGGTGCGGTTCGATCCTGCGATCAGGGCGGTGTTATCCACAGATGGTTGCTTCAGGGGGAGGTTCGTGCGCGGGATGGATAGGATCGAACGCAAGGACGATGGCGCTGGGGCGCTGAATGCGATCAATGCCGGCTGATGCCGGTCGAGGGGGTGGTTGTCGTGAGCGGGACGTTCCCTGGAGTGCGGGACAGGCGCGGAGCGCTTCCCGTGCCCTCTCACACCCGCGCGCGGGTCGAGGTCGCATTGCCCTGGGGGTCCCGGGAGGACCTCTCGCGGGGATGGTCGCAGCGGCCTCTCGGTGGCGAAGGGCTGATTGCGCTGCTCGCGCAGGTCGGGGTGGAGCCGGGGCCATGGCTCGCGGAGGTGCTGGAGGCGCTGATCGCGCCGGAGGGGCCGGGAGATCTCGAGCGGCTCGATGCCGTGGAACTGGCGGCGCTGGCCGCAGGTGCCGAGCGGCTGACCGCGTGGGCGCAGGCCCTGCAGGCCCGGGCTGCCGCCGCGCTGGTGGGATCCCAGGGCGGTGTGCTCGCACTCGACCAGGCCGAGACGGTCCTCAAGGACCGCCTGAAGGTCACCGCCCGCGAGGGAGGGGCCGTCGTGCGTCGCGCGGATCGGTGCGTCCGGTTTCCGGAGGTGCTGGCCGCTCTGGAGGCCGGTCGCATCGACGTGCGCAAGGCTGACACTCTTCTGGGTGCGGGTGCCGAGCTGACCGACGAGGAACGCGCCGCCGCGATCCAAGTGCTCCTGCCGGAGGCGTCACGGCGTACCTGGTGCTGGTTGTCGGAGCAGCTGAACGCTCTGGCGAATCGCCTGCACGGCGGTGGGGAGGAGTGGGAGCAGGCCGCCGAGCGCTCGAACGTGTGGCTGGAGACCGCCGCGCCGGGAATGGCCCTCCTGACCGCCCTGATGCCCGCGAAGGACGCCGCCCGGGTGTTCAACGCGGTTCAGGCGGGCGCGGACCAGCTCCTGCGGCAGCCGGGTCGGCGGCGGCGGCGCGGGCAGGCGCGCGCCGCGGCGCTCACCTCACTGGTGACCGGGCGAATGGTGCCGCACCTGATCGAGGAAGGTGGCGGGGAGCCGGCCGGAGGTGCTCCGGACGGTCTGCGTGTCCCGATCGCGGAACCGGGTGTGCTGGTGCCACCCGTGCGGGACACCGACCTGGTGCCCGTACCGGCCGAGGAGGACGGTGTGGCGTCCACGGTCCCCGCGCCTGTCGAGGCGGGGGTGGTCGTGCGTGCCGTCGAGGTGCCCGCGACCGTGAACGTCACCGTCCCCGCGAGCGTGCTGGCCGCTCCCGGCGGCGACACTCCCGGCATCCTGGACCTGCTGGGTCCGATCCCGGCCGAGACCGCCCGAGAGATCGCAGGCGAGGGCGTGTGGCACCGCCTCGTCACCGACCCGGTCACCGGCATCCTGACGGACTACTCCACCGCGGGGTACCGGCCACCGGACCGGCTCCGCCAGGCCGTCCAGGTTCGCGACGGCTTCTGCGCCCACGCCGGCTGCGACCGCCCTGCCACGCGGTGCGACCTGGACCACATCGATCCGTTCGACCCCGATCGCCGGGAGGCGCCGGGTGATCCGGGGCAGACCCGTGCGGGCAACCTGCACGCACTGTGCCGACGCCATCACAACCTCAAGACCCACGCCGGCTGGCACGTCGAACGAGACCCGGTCACCGGCACCGAGACCTGGACGGCCCCCGGCGGTCACACCGAGGTCTACCGACCAGATCCCGTCGATCCGGCAGCCCGGTATTCACTGACCGCCGGCATCCATGCCGATCCCGTCCCGGAAGTGCCCGGCGGGCTGACCCTGGCCTGCCCGCCCACCGGGCCCGCGGCCGGCCAACAGCCGGCCGAGCCACCGGATGGTGACGTGGAGCTGCCGTTCTGAAAAAAGAGGAGGGCGATGTCATTGTGCCGACGTAGCGTGAGCGGTGATGGTCCAGGCAACGATTTCTCCTCCGCAGCGCGCCACCCAGACCCGGGACGAGCGCGTCTCCGGTGACCCGTCGCGACGGCTCGACTGGCGTCGGCTGCGAGGTCCCGTCGCGGCGATCGCGCTCCTCGCCCTGGTCGTGGCGGTCACGGCTCAGGCATACGGAGCGGTCGTCGCAGGACGGCTCGCGGAGAGTGCCACCGTCATGGGCGTCGTGCTTCTCGCGGCGTGCCTCGTCGGCGGAGCGTTCCTGGACAGTGCCGGTCAGGTGGCATGGGCCGGTGTCACGGACCGGGCCGAGGGCAGGCTGCGCGGCGATCTGCTGCGGGCGGCCATGCACCAGCCGCTGGACACGCTCAACGAGCAGGCGGTCGGGGAGATCCTGGACCGCGTCGACGACGACACGCACGCCGTCGGGCAGCTCGTGCGCCGGCAGCTGTGGGGTGCCGCGCGCTCGGTGGTCGGCTGCGTGCCGATGTGGATCATCGCCGGGCTGCAGTGGTGGCCCGCCTGGTTCCTGTTCCCCGTTCTCGTCGCGACGACCGTGCTGCTCATCCGCGGCCTGCTGGGTCAGATCGTGAAGCTCAAGGTCGTGGAGGAGGCGGCGTGGACCGATCATGCCGCCGCCTTCGAGGAGGCGATCGCCGCCCGTGACGATCTGCGCACCAGCCTGGGCCGTGCGTTCGCGATCCGGCGCTTGGCCGGGCTGTCCGCCGAGGTGCACCGCCGGCTGGAGGCAGTCGTCAAGGTTGAGTCGCGGATGCTGCGCCGCGCCGGCGTCGCGCTGCACGCCATGCTCGCGGGCGTCGCCGTGATGGGCGCAGCCCTTGCGGCCGACGGCGATCTGGGCATCGACCGGCTCGTGACGCTGTTCCTGGTCACGGCCGGCTTCGTGGCGCAGACCGACATGCTGATCCATCACCTGCCCGATATCCAGGAGGGTCTGGGAGCGATCACCAGGATCAAGCAGATGCTCGGCGTCGCACCCGAGCCGGACGGCGGCGAGCCCGTGCCGGAGCCGCCGCTGAACCTGAAACTGCGTGACCTGCACTTCTCCTACAGCGAGGGAACGTTCGCCCTGCAGGGTGTGGACCTGAGGGTGCCCGCCGGTGAGACCGTCGCCCTGGTGGGGCGGACCGGCTCCGGCAAGTCCACCCTGGCGGGCCTTCTGTCCCGCGCCGTCGAGCCGCCCCGCGGGTCGGTCTTCCTGGGCGGTGTGGACGTGCGGGATCTCGACCTGCAGGCGCTGCGCGCCTCGGTCGGGGTCGTGACCCAGCGCACCGAGATCCTGGCCGGCACGCTCGCCGAGAACATCGCGCTGTTCGCCGACGTGCCCCGGGAACACATCGAGGCTGCCGTGGCAGAACTCGGCCTGGCCGACTGGGTCGGCGGACTGCCCGACGGGCTGGACACCCTGCTCGGCCCTGGCGGCACCCGGCTGTCGGCGGGGGAGGAGCAGCTCGTCGCGTTCGCGCGGCTGCTGGTACGTCACGTGCAGGTGGTCGTGCTGGACGAGGCGACGGCACGCATGGATCCGCTCACCGAGGCGCGTGTCGTGGCCGCCGCGAACCGGCTGCTGACCGGGCGCACGGGTGTCCTCATCGCGCACCGTCTCACCACCATCGAGCGCGCGGGGCACGTGGCCGTCCTCGACCACGGCCGGGTGGTGCAGCAGGGGCGGCGTGCCGAGCTGGCCGTGGCCGCCGGCCCGTTCCGGGACCTGCTGGAGGCGAGCGCGTCGCACGCCGCCGAGGACGGCCTCCTGGAAGAAGCCGACCGGCAGGAGGCCGTGGTCGCGGCAGGCAAGGTCGTCGCGCCCGCGGAGGCGGAGACGGAGATGACGGCGGACGCTCCCACGGCGACCCCGTCCGGGGGTGGTGTCGGGACCAGGCGGCGCCGAGGCGCTCCGCCGGAGATCGACGATCCCGGGGACGGTCCCAGCCTGGCGCGCACCGTCCTGCACGCGGTCCTCGTCCGCCCCGCGTGGGGCCTGTTCGGGGTCGTGCTGTTCCTGGCGTTCAGCATGGTCAACGCCGCGGGCGTGCTCACGACGTTCCTGTGGGGCCGCATCGTGGAGGGCATCGACTCGGGTGGGGGCGTTCCGCTGGCCGAGTTCATCGGACTGCCCGTGCTGCTGATCGCCTCGCCGATCCTGCTCGCCCACGCCATCTACGTGTACCCGAAGTGGTGGATCGACATCCTGCTCCGCGTGCGGATGTCGGTCATGGCCGGGCAGACCAGGCAGCGGCGCCTTCCCGCCACCCCGCCGGGCGAGATCGTCGCCCGGGCGATGGACGCCGACCGCTTCGTGAACTACACCGACCGCTGGATCGACTTCGTCAACGGCCTCGTCGTGGTCTCCGTGGCGACGCTGGTCGGCCGATCCTGGCTGGTCGGTGCGGTCCTGCTGAGCGTCATGGCGATCTCGGCGCTCGCGTCCGCGATCGGGCGCCCGATCGCGGGACGTTCCGCGACCAGGTCCTCGGCGGCGCGGGCGCGCTTCGGCCGCGCCCTGGTCTCCGCCCTCGACTCGGCGCGGACGGTCAAGCTCGCCGCCCGCACCCCGGAGGTCCACGCCCACCTGCGCCAGGTCGACGGCGGGCGCGTCCGGGCGGCGATCTTCGAACACCGCGTCCAGGCGGTGCTGGAGGGTGTGCCGGGCATCGTCCTGCAGAGTGGTGTCGTCGTCGCCTGGGCCCTGCTCCTGCACGGCACGTGGAGCCTGGCGACCACCTTGATGGTCGCCGGCGCGGTCGCCGGTTTCGGCTGGTTCGGCATGGTCGCGGGCATGGTCATCACCGAGGCCCCCGGTACGCGCAACTGGCAGAAGGCGACCAGCCGGTTCGCCGGTGGCGTCGACCTGATCGACCAGCCTGCCGGGGTCGACCTGCCCACGGGAGCCGCTCCCCAGCCCGCACCCGGTCCCCGGGAAACCCTGGACCATCTCGAGCTGCGCGGGCTCACCGCCGTGCACGACGACGGGACCATCGGTGTGTCGGGCGTCGATCTCACCGTGCGTCGCGGCGAGCTCATCCTGTTGCTCGGCCAGGTGGGTTCGGGCAAGTCGAGCCTGCTCTCCTCGATGGCGGGGCTCATGGAGCACGCCGGGCAGATCCGCTGGAACGACATCGAGGTGACCGACGCCCAGACGTTCCTGCGTCCCGGACAGGTCGCCTACGTCGCGCAGATCCCGCGCGTGCTCTCGGGCACGTTCGCCGACAACGTGCGCCTGGATCACGAGCGGGAGCTCGAGGGCCCGGTCGAGGCCGCACGGCTCGCGCCGGACATGGCCGACGCCGGAGGCCCGCACTCCCTGGTGGGCCATCGCGGGGTGCGGCTGTCCGGGGGGCAGGTCCAGCGCCTGGCGCTCGCCCGAGCACTCGCCGCCGACGCCGAGCTGCTGCTCGCCGACGACGTGTCGTCCGCCCTCGACGCCGCGACGGAGATCGAGCTGTGGGCGGCGCTGCGTGAGCGCGGCACGACGGTGATCGGGGCGACGTCGAAGCGTGCGGCGCTCGCCCGCGCGGACCGCGTGGTGGTCCTGGAGGAGGGCGAGGTGGCTGCGGTGGGGCCCTGGCGCGAGCTGGCCCCGACGTGGTCGCACCTGGCGGGGTGAGTCGTCCCGAAGGAGGACCCGTCGCGGGCGGTTACCGTGGCGCCGTGGACATCATCTTCCGGGAAGCGCGCCGTGACGACCTCTCGCGCGTCGTCGAACTGATCGCCGACGACGCCGTGGCCGCCCGGCGCGCGGGTACCTTCGGCGCGGCCCATGTGCGCGGTTTCGAGGCGATCCAGGCAAGCCCCGACAACGACCTGGTCGTCGCCGTGCGTGACGGAGGTTCCGGCGACGGCGAGGTGATCGGCTGCATGCAGCTCACCTACATCCCGGGCATCTCCCGCAACGGCGCGGGCCGCCTGCTCGTCGAGGCGGTCCGCGTCGACGCGGCGCTGCGCGGCCAGGGCATCGGGCGGCTGCTGATGGAGCACGCCCACGAACGCGGCCGTGCCCGGGGCTGCGTGCTGGCACAGCTCACCAGTGACAAGCAGCGCCCGGACGCCCACCGTTTCTACCGTTCCCTGGGTTACCAGCAGTCCCACGAGGGCTTCAAGCTGCCTCTGGAGCGCGGCTGAAAGCTGCTGGAAGGTATTGCTGCAAGGCGTTGCAACCGTTACAGTCGCTGACGCCCAGCCCTTTTGCGTGGGATGCCCCGAGGACGACGAAGGAGTCTCCATGCCAGCCGCGCCCCCTGCCCGCATGCCCATCCGGTCCCGTTCCGGCCCGCGCGCCGCGCTCCGCCGCCCGGCCGGGCTGGCCGCAGTCGGCTCCCTGCTGGCCGTCGCCGGTCTCGGCGTCTCGGTCACGGCCGTGGCGGCCGACGCTGCCCCGGCCGGTTCCGCCACGCTCGTCGGAGACCTCCAGACCGCGCTCGGCTGCACCGAGAACTGGGACCCCACCTGCGCGGACACCACCCTGGCCCCGGCGGGCGACGGCACGTTCTCCTCGGACTTCGAGTTCCCCGCCGGCAGCTACCAGTACAAGGTGGCGCTCGACGGGTCCTGGGACGAGTCGTACGGGCGCGACGGCGGCGCCGACAACGCACCCCTCACCCTGGAGGGCCCCACCACGATCCGCGTCACCTACGACGACGCCACCCACCGCATCGCCCTGACCCCGCTGGACCTCGCGGGCGGCTGGACCGAGGCCGACGACCCCCTCGTGGCCGCACCGGTCCGCCAGCCGGGGTCCGACGAGCGCTTCTACTTCGTCATGACCGACCGGTTCGCCAACGGCGACGAGTCCAACGACGACGGCGGCCTGACGGGCGGCCCGCTCGACACCGGCTTCGACCCGACGAACAAGGGCTTCTACCAGGGCGGCGACCTCGCCGGCCTGGCGCAGAACCTCGACTACATCGAGGGCCTGGGCACCACAGCGATCTGGCTGACTCCCTCCTTCGTCAACCGGCCCGTCCAGGGCTCCGGTGACGACGTGAGCGCCGGCTACCACGGCTACTGGATCACGGACTTCACCCGGATCGACCCTCACCTGGGCACCAACGAGGAGCTCGCGGCCCTGATCGACGACGCCCACGCGCGCGGCATCAAGGTCTACTTCGACATCATCACCAACCACACGGCCGACGTCGTCGACTACGCCGAGGGCACCTACGACTACGTCGACCAGGCCACCCGGCCCTACACGGACGCCGACGGCGTCGCGTTCGACCCGGCCGACCACGCCGGCACGGGCGACTTCCCCGCCCTCGACGCCGCCACGAGCTTCCCGTACACGCCGCAGATCGCCCCCGAGGACGCCGACCTCAAGGTCCCGGCCTGGCTCAACGACCCGACGCTCTACCACAACCGGGGCAACTCGACCTGGGAGGGGGAGTCGGTCACCTACGGCGACTTCTCCGGCCTCGACGACCTCATGACCGAGCACCCCACGGTGGTCAGCGGCATGGAGGAGATCTACGAGGCGTGGATCGACCTGGGCATCGACGGCTTCCGGATCGACACGGCCAAGCACGTGAACTTCGAGTTCTGGGAGGAGTGGTCCGCCGCCATCCAGGACTACGCCCACGGCCAGGGCAAGGACGACTTCTTCACCTTCGGCGAGGTGTACGACGCCGACGCGGCCAAGACCTCGCCCTACGTCCGTGACACGGACATGTCCTCGGTGCTGGACTTCGCCTTCCAGTCGGCGGCCACGAGCTACGCGAGCGGCAACAGCGCCCGGCGCCTCGCCGACCACTTCGCGAGCGACGACCGCTACACCACGGCGGACTCCTCGGCCACGGCCCTGCCCACGTTCCTCGGCAACCACGACATGGGCCGGGTCGGCTACATGCTCGCCGGCACCGACGCTCCGCTGGAGCGGGACGAGCTCGCGCACGAGCTGATGTACCTGACCCGCGGTCAGCCGGTCGTCTACTACGGCGACGAGCAGGGCTTCGCCGGCACGGGCGGCGACAAGGACGCCCGTCAGACGCTCTTCGCCACGCAGGTGGACGAGTACGCGAACCAGTCCCTCGTCACCGGCGAGCAGGCGGGGAGCCAGGACCGGTACGACACCGACGCGCCCCTGTACGAGGAGATCGCGACCCTCGCCGCCCTGCGTGAGGACCACCCGGCACTCGCGACGGGGGCGCAGATCGAGCGCTACGCCGCCGACGGCGCGGGGATCTACGCGTTCTCGCGCGTGGACCGCACCGAGAAGATCGAGCACCTGGTCGCGCTGAACAACGCCGCCGAGGCGGCCACGGCGTCGTTCACGACGCTGACGCCGGGCGCGTCGTACGGCGTGCTGTACGACGGCGGCAGTGGCGCGGACGCGGTCTCGGCCGATGCCGACGGCGAGATCACGCTCACGGTCCCGGCCCGCTCCGCCGTCGTCCTCGTCGCGGACCGGCAGGTCGGCGCCGACACGACCGGCACGATCGCCGTCGAACCCGGCGAGACGCACCGTGGCGGAGCAGCCGTCACGGGCACCGCCCCGGTCTCCGCGGCGATCGACGACGCCTGGGCGGAGACCTCGTTCGCCTGGCGGGCCGTGGGCACCGAGGAGTGGCACGCGCTCGGCACGGCGGAGGACACCGATCCGCGGGTCTTCCACGACACCTCCGGCCTGGCCGAGGGGACCCTGGTCGAGTACCGCGCCGTGACGCGGGACGCCGACGGTGACCGGGCGGCGGCGTCGTCGTACGCCTCGGTCGGTCTCGACGTCAGCGGCGTGGTGGACGACGACGTGCCCGGTGACACCTACGACCTGGTCACCGTGCCCGGCAGCCACAACTCGGAGATGGGCTGCGCCGGCGACTGGACGCCCGACTGCGAGGCCGCCCGGCTCACGCTCCAGGACGACGGCACCTACGCCGGAACGTTCGAGCTCCCGGCCGGCAGCTACGAGTTCAAGGTCGCCGTCAACGGCTCCTGGGCCGAGAACTACGGCGCGGACGGCGTGCGGGACGGCGCCAACATCCCGTACACGACCGGCGGCGGCGAGGTGACGTTCACCTGGGACCCGGACACGAAGGTTCCCGCGGTCGAGGCCGGAGAGCCGGGCACGCCCGGCGAGGGACAGCTGGCGGCGCACTGGGTCCGGAAGGACGTCGTGCTGGTCCCCGCGGAGGGTTTCGGGCAGGGCGACGACTGGCGCCTGGTCGCGGGTGACGCGGCGTCGTACCCGATGAGCCCGGGCGAGATGCCGGCGGACGTCGCCGAGGACTTCCCGCACCTCGCCGGCTACCAGGCTCTCCTGATCGAGGGCATGGACCGGGGTGCCGCGACGGCGGCGCTCCGGGGCGCGCTGAGCGTGGAGCGGTACGACGCGGACGGTGAGACGCCCGGCGAGCCCACCGCGGTCACGGGCGTGCAGATCCCGGGCGTGCTCGACGACCTGTTCGCGACGGACCGGCAGCTCGGCGTAATGGTGCACCCGAACCTGAAGTGGGCGTCGTTCGCGCTGTGGGCGCCCACCGCGCGTGACGTGGACCTGCTGGTCTGGCCCGCCGGGCGCGATCTCGACGCCGAACCGGACCGGTTCGACGCGCGGCGGCAGCGGGACGGCGCCTGGACCCTCGACGGCAGGCGGACCGACAGGCGCTACCCCTGGTACGGGGCGCGCTACCGCTACGCGGTCGAGGTGTACGTGCCGAGCACGGGGCAGGTGGAGACCAACGTCGTCACCGACCCGTACTCGGTCGGGCTGACCCGCGACTCCACGCACTCGGTGGTGGTGTCCCTGGACGACAAGCGGTTCCAGCCGCGCCGGTGGCGCACCACACCCGCTCCGGTCGTGGACCGTCCCGTCGACCAGACGATCTACGAGCTGCACGTGCGCGACTTCTCGATCGCCGACGAGACCGTGCCCGCCCGCCTGCGCGGCACGTACGCCGCGTTCGGGGTCGATCACTCCGACGGCATGACCCACCTGCGCGACCTGGCCGAGGCCGGGATGACCGGCGTCCACCTGCTGCCGACGTTCGACATCGCCACCATCCCGGAGGACCGGGACGCCCAGGCGACCACGGGCGACCTGTCCGGTTTCGCCCCGGACGGCACCGAGCAGCAGGCGGCGGTCTCCCGGATCGCGGCCGACGACGGGTTCAACTGGGGCTACGACCCCTACCACTTCACGACGCCCGAGGGTTCCTACGCCACCCGCGCCGACGGCGGCGCCCGCGTCGCGGAGTTCCGCGGCATGGTCGGGTCGCTGCACCACGCCGGCCTCCAGGTGATCCTGGACCAGGTGTTCAACCACACGGCGGCCTCCGGCCAGGAGGAGAGGTCCGTGCTGGACCGCGTCGTGCCGGGGTACTACCACCGGCTGAACGCGGTGTCGGGCGACGTGGAGACCTCCACCTGCTGCCAGAACCTCGCCACCGAGCACGCGATGGGCGAGAAGCTCATGGTCGACTCCGTGGTGACCTGGGCCCGCGACTACCACGTCGACGGCTTCCGCTTCGATCTCATGGGCCACCACTCGAAGGCGAACCTGCTCGCGGTCCGGGCGGCGCTGGACGAGCTGACGCCCGACGACGACGGCGTCGACGGCTCGGCCGTGTACCTGTACGGCGAGGGCTGGAACTTCGGCGAGGTGGCGAACGGCGCCCGCTTCGAGCAGGCCACGCAGGGCAACCTGGGCGGGACCGGCATCGGGACGTTCAGCGACCGCCTGCGGGACGCGATGCACGGCGGGTCTCCGGTGGACGGGTCCTCGCTGTTCCAGCAGGGCATCGGGACGGGGCTGTTCACGGACCCGAACGGGCACGAGGCGTCCCTGGGCGACGCGGCGTCGGTGAACGACGGCGGGGCCGACGAGGCCGCCGACCTCGCGCACGAGACGGACCTGGTGAAGCTGGGGCTCGCGGGGAACCTGCGCGACTTCGAGTTTACCACCTCCGACGGCGAGGTCCGTCGCGGTGACGAGATCGACTACCGGGGGTCGCCCGCGGGCTACGCGGACTCGCCGGAGGAAGTCGTCACCTACGTCGACGCGCACGACAACGAGACGCTGTTCGACCTGCTCGCGCTCAAGCTCCCGGCGGACACCCCGATGGACGAGCGGGTGCGGATGAACAGCCTGACGCTGGCGACGACGGCCCTGGCACAGACGCCCTCGTTCTGGCACGCGGGGACGGACCTGCTGCGGTCCAAGTCGCTGGACCGGAACTCCTACGACTCCGGTGACTGGTTCAACGCCATCGACTGGAGCGGTCAGGACAACGGGTTCGGCCGCGGCCTGCCGATGGCGGCGGACAACGAGGACAACTGGCCGTTCATGGCGCCGCTGCTGGCCGACGAGTCACTGGCTCCGTCACCGGACGACATCGCCTTCGCGTCGGCCCAGGCCGCGGAGCTGCTGGAGCTGCGGGCGTCGACGGACCTGCTGCGGCTCGGCTCCGCGGACCTGATCCAGGAGAAGGTGACGTTCCCGGGGACAGCCGCAGGGGCGGGCGCGGAGGACCTGCCGGGTGTGTTCGCGATGTCCGTCGACGACCTGGCCGGCTCGGCCGACGTCGACCCGGACCTCGACGGCGCGCTGATCGTCTTCAACGCGTCCCCGGCCGACGCGGCGGTCGAACTCCCGGAGCTGTCCGGCCGCGACTACGCGCTCTCGCCGGTGCAGGCCGGCGGCGTGGACGACGTCGTCCGACGGACCACCTGGGAGGCGGGGACGGGGACGGCCGTGGTTCCGGCCCGCACGGTGGCGCTGCTCCTGGATCCGGCGAACTGAGCACGGCCGGGACGGGGGATCTTCCCCGTCCCGGCCTGCCAGCCGACGTCGGCGGCGGGGGATCAGCGGAAGACGACGGTACGGTGCCCGTCCAGGAGGACCCGGTGCTCCGCGTGCCAGCGCACCGCGCGGGCCAGGGTGCGGCGCTCCGTGTCCTCGCCGATGCGGACCAGGTCGTCGATGGTGTGGGTGTGGTCCACCCGTTCCACGTCCTGCTCGATGATGGGACCCTCGTCGAGGTCGCCCGTCACGTAGTGGCTGGTGGCGCCGATGATCTTCACGCCGCGGTCGTGCGCCTGCCGGTAGGGGCCGGCGCCCTTGAACGACGGCAGGAACGAGTGGTGGATGTTGATGATCCGCCCGGCGTGGTCGCGGCACATCTCGTCCGACAGGATCTGCATGTAGCGGGCCAGCACGACGAGCTCGGCGCCGGTGCCGGTGATCAGCTCGCGGAGCGCAGCCTCCGCCTGCGGCTTCGTGTCCTTCGTGACGGGCACGTGGTGGAACGGTTTGTCGTAGAACGCGGCGATGTCCTCCAGGTCGCGATGGTTTCCCACGACGCCGACCACGTCGATCGGCAGATGCTGCGACCGTTCCCGGTAGAGCAGGTCCACCAGGCAGTGCGCGGCCCTCGACACGAGCAGGAGCGTGCGCATCGGCCGGCCGGCCGTGTCCAGGTTCCAGGTCATGTCGAACCGTGCCGCCAGCGGGGTCACCGCCGAGACCAGGTCCTCGCGTGACGCCGCCGACTCCACCTGGACCCGCATGAAGAACCGTCCCGAGTACGGGTCACCGAACTGCTGCGACTCGGTGATGTTCCCGCCGTGCTCGGCGAGCATCCCGGCGACGGCGTGCACGATTCCGGGACCGTCAGGGCAGGAGAGGGTGAGGATCCAGTGGGTCGTCTCGGTCTGTGCGGTCACTCCGGAAGCCTATGTCGGCCCGCCGTGGCGCGCGCGAACGTCCCACACGGCGGCCGCCCGCGCATCGATCGTGCGACCAGATGGCGAACCGTGCACCGCGCGGCGCGCAACTCTGCGACCATGGCCCCATGAGCGACGCACCCACGACGATCGCCCTGGTCGACGACGACCACGCAGGCGAACTCCTCACCCTCCGCCGAGCTGCGTTCGTCACGGAGGCGCAGCTCTACGACGACCCGAACATCCCCCCGCTCACCCAGACGCTGCACGAGCTTCGCGAGGACATGGCCCGCGAGGACATCGTGACCGTCGGGGCCTGGGAGGGCACCCGCCTGATCGGCTCGATCCGTGTCGAGCTGGAGGGCCAGAAGGCCACGCTGGGGCGCCTCGCCGTGGCGCCCGACAAGCAGGGACGGGGGATCGGCACCCAGATGCTCGTCGCCGTCGCGCCGTACCTGCCGCCGGAGATCACCGAGGTGTGGGTGTTCACGGGCAAGGACTCCAAGCAGAACCTGTCGCTGTACACGAAGCACGGCTACGAGGAGCAGTACGACCAGGCCGCGGGCGACCTGACGTACACCTACCTGCGGCGCGTCCTGGGCTCGGTCGAGGTCAAGGACGAGACGACGGCGTAGCGCGCCGCGGTACCCGGGTCGCGCCGGTGATCGCGGCGACGACGGCCTCGTGGCTGGCCTCGGCCGCGGTGAACGAGCCGTTGTTGCGTCCGTGACGCAGCACCTCGATCCGGTCGGCGACGGCGAGCACGTCCGACAGGCTGTGGCTGATGAGGATGACGCCGTGACCGAGGTCCCGCAGCGACTGGACGTGGGTGAGGACCTCGGCGGTCTGGGCCACGGACAGGGAGGCCGTGGGCTCGTCGAGCACCACCACCTTCGGGGAGCCGAGCTGGGTGCGTGCGATCGCCACGGTCTGTCGCTGCCCGGCGGAGAGCGCCGACAGCGGCGTCCGCACCGAGGGGATGCGCGAGGTGAGCGACTCGAGGATCTCGCGTGCCCGGTTCTCCATGGCGGCCTCGTCGAGCCCGAACCCGCCCCGGCCGGACATCTCCTGGCCCAGGAAGAGGTTCTGCACCACGTCCAGGTTCTCGGCCAGGGCGAGGTCCTGGAAGACGGTCGCCACGCCCAGAGCCCGGGCCGACGCCGGCGAGCCGGGCGGGACGGGGTTGCCGTCCACGGTGACGGTGCCGGCCTCGGGCACCAGGACCCCGGCGACGACCTTGGCGAGCGTCGACTTGCCGGCTGCGTTGTCGCCGACGAGGGCGACCACCTCGTGGGCGTGCACGTCGAGGTCGACACCGTCGAGCGCGCGCACGGGGCCGAAGGACTTGTGTACTCCCCGTACGGAGAGCACGGGCTGGGGGTGGGTCACGTCGTCGTGCCTCCTTCAGGCCAGTTCGATCTGGGTCTTGCGGCGTGCGAGAGCGAGCGCGCCCAGTATGTCGGCTCTCTCGCCCAGTTCACCACCGAGCACGGGTACTGCGCCGCGGGTGGACGGGACGGCGCGGGCGGCCACGGCCTCGCGCAGCGGATCCAGGAGGACGCCGCCGGCCGCGGCCAGCTCCCCGCCGACGACGACGGACTCCGGCCCGAGCGCCGTGACCAGGTCCCCGACCACCTGGCCGACGGCGCGGCCGGCGTCGGCCAGGACGCGCCGACAGCCCGGGTCGCCGTCGGCGGCGTGGCTCAGCAGGTCCTGGACGGTGAGATCGCCGTGGCTGGCCCGCAGGAGGCTCAGGAGGGCCGGTGCGCTCACCACCGTGTCCAGGCAACCCCGGTTGCCGCACCGGCAGACGGGGCCCGCGGGATCGACCTGGACGTGCCCGATCTCGCCCGCGGTACCGGCACGCCCGCGGTGGACCCGCCCGTCGAGCAGGAGCCCGGCCGTGGTGGTGTGGCCGACGCGGACGTAGACGACGTCGTGCAGGCCGCGGGCCGCACCGAGGTCGTGCTCGGCGATCGCGCCGAGATTGGCGTCCTTGTCGGCGTACACCGGCCGCGAGATACGCCGGGACAGCACCTCGGCGAGTTCCGAGTCCTCCCAGCCGCGCATGGCTCCGCGCACCGTGAGTGCGCCGGTGCCGGAGTCGACGGGGGCCGGGAGCGCGAGGCCCAGTGCGAGGAGCTCGTCGACGTCGGCTCCGACCTGGTCGAGCAGGTCCATGACGAGCAGCGCCGCCCGGTCCAGCGTGGTGTCGACCCGGTGGTCGAGAGCCAGGGGCATGCGCTGGTCGGCGACGACGTCGAGGGCGAGGTCGCTCAGCGCGACCTGGAGCGTGCGCGGCCCCACCTGCACCCCGGCGACGAGGCCGAGCTGGCGGGCCATCGTCACCCGCGTGGCACGACGCCCCGAACGCGACGTGGAGTGCGTCTCCACGACGCCGGCCGCGAGCAGCTCGCGCACGATCGTGGACACGGTCGCCGTCGAGACGCCGGTGGCCGCGGCGAGCTCGACCTGGGTCAGCCCTCCGTAGCGCTTCACCGCGTCGACGATGCGCGCCCGGTTCGCCTCCCGCATGGAGGTCGCCGAGCCGGGCGTTGGGCTCCTGGTCACGCTGGGACTCTAACCCGGAAGTGTGATCGAGTCCTCGATCTTGAGTTAGGGACTCGAACACAAAAAGGTCACGATCCGGTGGAGTGGGGTTGAAGGTCGAACCCAACGTGCTAGCGTCCCGGACGACTCATTCGACGAGGAAAGAGAGACGACGATGTCACTGCGCCGTTTCGGACGCATCACCGCGGCCCTGGCCGCCACCACGCTGACCGTCGGGGCCCTGGGCGCGTGCAGCGCCGAGCGCGCCGGTGGGGCGGAAGAGACCTCGGACGGAGGCTCGGAGACCACCATGGTCGGCATCGCCATGCCCACCCGCTCCCTGGAGCGGTGGAACAACGACGGGTCGCACCTGGAGGAGCTGCTCGGGGACGCCGGCTACGAGACCAGCCTCCAGTACGCGGACAACAAGGTCGACCAGCAGATCACCCAGATCCAGAACATGGTCAACGAGGGCGCGGACATCCTGGTGGTCGCGTCCATCGACGGGACGGCCCTGGCGCCCGTGCTGCAGGACGCGGCCGACGAGGACGTCACGGTCATCGCCTACGACCGGCTGATCAACGAGTCGGAGAACGTCGACTACTACGCCACGTTCGACAACGAGCTCGTCGGCACGCTCCAGGGCGAGTACATCGTGGACCAGCTCGGCCTGGACGACGGCGAGAAGGGTCCGTTCACGCTCGAGCCGTTCGCCGGATCCCCCGACGACAACAACGCCAAGTTCTTCTTCAAGGGCGCCTGGGACGTCCTCTCCCCGTACGTCGAGGACGGCGTGCTGGAGGTCCCGTCGGGCAAGGCCCCCGCCACCGTGGACGAGTGGACCAGCATCGGCATCCAGGGCTGGGAGTCGGCCAAGGCCCAGTCCGAGATGGAGAACCGTCTCAACTCCTTCTACGAGGGTGACGACAAGGTCGACGTCGTCCTGTCCCCGAACGACTCGCTCGCGCTCGGCATCGAGCAGGCCCTCGAGGGCGCCGGCTACGAGCCCGGCAAGGACTGGCCGATCATCACCGGCCAGGACGCCGACGAGGCCAACGTGAAGAACATGCTGGCCGACAAGCAGTCCATGACGGTCTGGAAGGACACCCGTACCCTGGGCGACCAGGTGGCCACCATGGTCGACCAGATCGTGGCGGGCGAGGAGGTCGAGGTCAACGACACCGAGACCTACGACAACGGCATGAAGGTCGTGCCGTCCTACCTGCTCGAGCCGCAGGTCGTGACGAAGGACGACGTCGAGGACGTCCTCGTCGGCTCCGGCTTCTACGAGGCCTCCGACCTGGGTCTGTGACGCCGGGAGGTCCCGGCAGGGCCGCGCGCCCTGCCGGGACCCCCTCATCCACGACCGCCGTCGGGCACAGGAGACATGGGATGACTGAGAAACACGAGGACGTCGTCCTCGAGATGCTGGGGATCACCAAGGAGTTCCCCGGTGTGAAGGCACTGCAGGACGTGAACCTGCGGGTGCGGCGCGGCGAGATCCACGCGATCTGCGGCGAGAACGGGGCCGGGAAGTCGACGCTGATGAAGGTGCTGTCCGGCGTCTACCCGCACGGCTCGTACGACGGCGACATCGTGTTCGACGGCGAGCCGATGGCCTTCCGCGGGATCCGGGACAGCGAGGACCGGGGAATCGTCATCATCCACCAGGAGCTGGCGCTCATCCCGCAGGTGTCGATCGCGGAGAACATCTTCCTCGGCAACGAGCACTCGGGCGGCGGGGTGGTGGACTGGAACCGCACGCACCGCGCGGCGGCCGACCTGCTCGCCCGGGTGGGCCTGGACGAGAACCCCGAGACCACCCCCGCCGAGATCGGCGTCGGCAAGCAGCAGCTCGTGGAGATCGCCAAGGCGCTGTCCAAGAGGGTGGACGTGCTCATCCTCGACGAGCCCACCGCCGCGCTGAACGACGACGACTCCGAACATCTGCTCCGGCTGCTGCGCGAGTTCCGCGAGCAGGGGATGACCTGCATCATCATCAGCCACAAGCTGGGCGAGATCACCGCGGTCGCCGACCGGGTCACCGTCATCCGTGACGGCCGGACCATCGAGACCCTCGATCTGCACGGCGACGAGCCCGTCACCGAGGACCGGATCATCCGGGGGATGGTAGGGCGCTCGCTGGAGAGCCGCTTCCCCCGCCGCGACGCCACGATCGGCGACGAGGTGCTGCGGATCGAGGACTGGACGGTGCATCACCCGTCAGACACCGAGCGCGTGGTCGTGGACCACGCGAGCCTGAACGTGCGGTCCGGCGAGGTGGTCGGCCTCGCCGGGCTCATGGGGGCCGGGCGCACGGAACTGGCGATGTCCTTGTTCGGCCGGTCGTGGGGCACCGGCATCTCCGGCCGCGTCTACAAGGACGGCCGCGAGATCAAGATCCCCTCCGTCCCCGACGCGATCCGGCACGGCCTGGCCTACACCACCGAGGACCGCAAGAGCCTGGGGCTCAACCTCATCCAGACCATCCGGGAGAACATCTCCTCCTCCGCCCTGGGCAAGCTCATGGACTGGATGGGCGTCATCAGCGGCGAGCGGGAGGCGTCGGTCGCGGAACGGTACCGCCGCGACTTCGGGATCAAGGCGCCGTCCGTCGAGTCGACGGTGGGCCAGCTCTCGGGCGGCAACCAGCAGAAGGTGGTGCTGTCCAAGTGGGTCTTCAGCGACCCGGACGTCCTCATCCTGGACGAGCCGACGCGAGGCATCGACGTCGGCGCCAAGTACGAGATCTACGCCCTCGTCAACGAGCTCGCCGAGGCGGGTAAGGCGGTGATCGTGATCTCCTCCGAACTGCCCGAGCTGATCGGCGTCTGCGACCGTGTCTACGCGATGTCGCAGGGCCGGATCACCGGCGAGGTACCGCGCGAGCGGGCGACACAGGAAGAACTCATGCGCTACATGACCATGGAGAAGACCCGATGAACGAGATCACGGAATACCTGGGTCGCAACGCCCGGCAGTACGGGATCGTCATCGCCCTGCTCGCGATCGTCGCCCTGTTCCAGGCGCTGACCGGTGGGCGGCTGCTCGATCCCAGCAACGTCGTGAGCCTCATCCAGCAGAACGCCTACGTCATGATCCTCGCGATCGGCATGGTGATGGTGATCGTCGCCGGCCACATCGACCTGTCGGTCGGGTCGCTCGTCGCGTTCATCGGCGGCGCGGCGGCCATCATGATGTCCGACTGGGGCTGGTCGTGGCCCCTCGCGGTGGCGCTCGCCCTGGTGCTGGGGCTGCTCGTGGGCTGCTGGCAGGGGTTCTGGGTCGCCTATGTGGGTATCCCGGCCTTCATCGTGACGCTCGCGGGCATGCTCATCTTCCGCGGGCTCGCGATCGTGCTGGTCAGCGAGACCCGCGCCAGTCTGCCCGACGCGTTCAACGCGATCGCCGGCGGCGAGCTGCCCTCCTGGCTCGGGTTCGTCGGCCGGCTGGACGGTGTGACCCTGCTGATCGGCGCCATCGGCATGGCCGGCTTCGTCCTGTCCCAGTTGCGTGCGCGCCGCGGCCTGATCAAGCACGAGCTCGCCGTCGAGCCGATGGGGATCTTCCTCGTGAAGAACCTGGTGGTGGTCGCGCTCATCGGCGTGGTGTCCTACTGGCTCGCGCTGCGGGCCACGCCGATCGTGCTGCTCATCGTCGGCGGTCTGATCATGATCTTCACGTTCGTGCTGAGCCGGACGGTGTTCGGGCGCCACATCTACGCCGTCGGCGGCAACCGGCACGCCGCCCAGCTCTCGGGCGTGCGGACGCGCGTGACCGACTTCATGATCTTCGTGAACATGGGCCTGCTGGCCGCGGTGGCGGCCATCGTCACCACCTCCCGGGCCGGAGCCGGCGTGGCCTCGGCCGGCCAGCTGTACGAGCTGGACGCGATCGCGGCCTGCTTCATCGGTGGCTGTGCCGTCCGCGGCGGCGTCGGCAAGATCTCCGGCGCCATGATCGGCGCGCTCATCATGGGCGTGCTCAACATGGGCCTGTCGATCCTGGCGGTCGACTCCGCGTGGCAGCAGACGATCAAGGGCCTGGTCCTCCTTCTCGCGGTCGCCCTGGACGTCGTCAGCAAGCGGCGCCGCGCCTACGCCTGAGGCGGCGCGGCGGGACGGGACTCCCGTCCCGCCGAGCCGTCAGGGCCTGGGCGGTGCCGTGGACTGACGCTCGACCAGCCGGACCGGAACGACCGTGTGGGTGTCCTGCAGGTCCTCGTCGTCGCGGACCTGACGCAGCAGCAGGTCCACCAGCTGCCGCCCGATCTCCCCGAAGTCCTGCTCCACCGTGGTCAGCGGGGGCCAGAGCTGGGCCGACAGCTCGATCCCGTCGAACCCGACCACGGACACGTCCGCGGGCACGGAGCGCCCTGCCTCGTGCAGAGCGCGCACCAGCCCCGCCGCCATCTCGTCGTTGGCGGCGAACACGGCGGTCGCCTCGGGGTCCGCGGCCAGGGCGGCCCCGGCGTCGTGTCCGGAGGCCGCGGTCCAGTCGCCCCGGACGACGGCCGGCACGGTCGCCCCGGCCGCCGTGAGCGCCGAACGCCATGACTCCTCCCGCTGCCGGGCCGGGGTCGAGTCGGCGGGCCCGGCCAGGTGGTGCACGGTGCGGTGCCCGAGCCCGAGCAGATGTTCGACGGCCGCCCGCGCGCCTCCGGCCTGATCGGCACCGACGGCGGGGTGGTGCCCCACGAACCGGGAGTCGGACACGACCACCGGAAGGTGCGACGGCAGCGCCAGGGTGTCCGGGGTCGCGCTCTCGGCCCGGATGATGATCAGGCCGTCGATGTCCTGGTGCGACAGCCGTGCCACGGCCGCGGACACGTCATGGGGTGCGGGGGAGGCGATGTCGACGAGGGTCACCGTGTATCCCTCGGCCTGGGCGGCCTCCACCACGGCCTCCACCGTGCGCGACTCACCCGTGCGGGCCAGCCGGTGCGCGATCATCCCCACCGTGCCGTAGTGCCCGTACCGCAGGGCCCGGGCGGCACGGTTGGGGGTGTATCCGAGTTCCTCCATGGCGGCGCGCACGCGTACGGCGGTCGCCTCGCGCACCGTCGGTTCCTCGCGGGCGACCCGGGACACCGTCTGGGCGGACACCCCGGCGAGCGCGGCGACATCGGTCATCGACGGGCCGGGCGGGGTCGGCCGCCGCCGACGGGCCTCTGAACTGCCACGGGACTCGGTCATACCTTGACGATACTGGGCCCGGGCCACGCTCGTGGCCGAATCGACACCAGAAATGTTTGCGTAAACAGTCGGCGGTGGGCAAGAATCTCGTCTGCTCGATGACCACGGCGAGAGGACGAGGATGTCCGCATTACCACCTGCCACCCGGCCGCGACCCGGCGGCCGGCTCACGGCGCGCGTGTCCCGCGCCGGAGCCGGCTTCGTGACGCCGTTCCTGATCGCGTTCGCGCTGGTCTTCATCGCGCCGCTGGCCTACTCCCTGTACCTCAGCCTGTTCCGCAACCAACTCGTGGGCGGCACGCAGTTCGTGGGGCTTGACAACTACGCCGCCGTGTTCGTCGACCCCAAATTCTGGGACGGCGCGCTGCGCGTGATGCTGTTCCTCGCCGTGCAGGTTCCGATCATGCTGGCCATCGCACTCGTGGCGGCGCTCGCCATCGACTCGGGCCGGCTGCACGGGCGCAGGCTCTTCCGCATCGGACTCTTCCTGCCGTACGCCGTGCCGGGCGTGGTGGCAGCGATGATGTGGGGCTTCATGTACTCCGACCGGATCGGGCTCACGGGCTCCCTGAACGACCTGGCGGGCTTCGACCTGCTCGCGCCGTACGCCAAGCACTGGCTACTGGTCTCCATCGGCAACATCGTGACTTGGGAGTTCGTCGGCTACAACATGCTGATCCTGTACTCCGCGCTCAAGAACGTGCCCACGGAGACGTACGAGGCCGCGGCGATCGACGGCGCCGACCAGTTCCGGATCGTGCGGCACATCAAGCTGCCCGCCGTGCGCGGTGCGCTGGTCATCGCGACGGTGTTCTCGATCATCGGCAGCTTCCAGCTGTTCAACGAGCCGCAGATCCTCAAGGGCCTCGTGCCGAACCTGATCTCGACGTCGTACACGCCCAACATCTACGCCTACACGCTCAGCTTCCAGGGCAACCAGGTGAGCTACGCGGCCACGGTCGCGATCGTCATGGGCGTCATCACGGCGGGCATCGCCTACCTCGTGCAGCTGCGCGGGATGCGGAGGGACAGCTGATGGCTCTCACCCTGACCCGGTCGTCGTCCCGCCTGCGCGGTTCGTCGGCGTACTCGTACTCCCGGCCGCGCAGGTCGATCACGCTCACCGTGCTGCTCGGCTTCCTGCTGATCTACTCCGTGCTGCCCCTGACCTGGCTGCTGTTCGGCATCACCAAGGACCAGCCGGACCTGATCAGCTCGTTCGGCCTGTGGTTCGGCGAGGACTTCTCGCTGTTCGACAACCTGGCCGAGGTGTTCACCTACGACGGCGGGATCTTCACCCGCTGGTTCCTCAACACCATCGTCTACGTCGTCGTGGGCGCCGGCGGTGCCACGCTGCTCGCCACGGCTGGCGGCTACGGCCTCGCGAAGTTCCGGTTCCGTGGCCGCAACGCGGTGTTCGCGGTGGTCCTCGGCGCGATCGCCGTTCCTGGCACGGCCTTGGCGGTCCCGACGTTCCTCTTGTTCAGCCAGCTCGGTCTGACCAACACGATGTGGGCGATCATCCTGCCCTCCCTGGTCTCGCCGTTCGGCCTGTACCTCATGTGGGTGTTCGCCGCCGAGGCCGTCCCCACCGAGCTGCTCGAGGCGGCCCGGGTCGACGGCGCGAGCGAGCTGCGCACCTTCTTCACGATCTCGCTGCGCCTGCTGGTGCCGGGCATCGTCACGGTGGCACTGTTCGCGATCGTCGCGACGTGGAACAACTACTTCCTGCCGCTCATCATGCTCAACGACCCCAACCTCTTTCCCCTCACCCTCGGCCTGTACCGGTGGCTGGCCGACGCGTCCGGGGTCGGTGCTCAGCCCGTGTTCCACCTGGTCATCACGGGAGCGTTCCTGACGATCGTGCCGATCGTCATCACGTTCCTCGTCCTGCAGCGCTACTGGCAGTCCGGGCTGAGCGCGGGATCGGTCAAGCAGTGACCGCCACAGCCGGGCACGCACCGCATCCGTCCCGCTGAGTCCCGCTCGGCATCCCGAGCACCTCCCCGACCGACAACCTCACTGACGAGAGATCCGGAGAACGACATGAAGAACCACACGATGCGCCGGGCGCTGGCCGCCGGCGCGGGATTGGCCCTGGCCGGAACGCTGGCCGCCTGCGGCGGCGGCTCCGAGGCCGGTGGCGGCGGTGGCGACGGCGCTTCCGCCGACGAGATCGAGGCCGCGCTCCAGGAGGGCGGGGAGCTCACCTACTGGACGTGGACGCCGCAGGCCGAGAAGCAGGTCGCGGCGTTCGAGGCGGCCTACCCGAACGTGGACGTGAACCTGGTCGACACGTCCGGTGCGGCGGACAACAACCAGGCCCTTCAGAACGCGATCGCCGCCGGTGACGGTGTGCCGGACGTCGTGCAGATCGAATACCAGTCCCTGCTGCAGTTCCAGCTCCCCGGGCAGCTGACGGACCTGACGGAGTTCGGCTTCGGCGACCTCGAGGACCTGTACACGCCGTCCACCTGGGGCGCGGTGTCACAGAACGACGGGATCTGGGGTCTGCCGCAGGACAGCGGCCCCATGGCGTTCTTCTACAACGAGGCGCTGTTCGCCGAGCACGGCGTGGACGTCCCCACCACCTGGGACGAGTACATCGAGGCCGGCAAGGCGCTCAAGAAGGCCGACCCGGACGTCTGCATCGGCAACGACACCGGTGACGCGGGCCTCGCCACGAGCCTCATCTGGCAGGCCGGTGGCCAGCCGTTCCGCGCCGAGGGCGAGCAGGTCACGATCGACCTCGCGGACGAGGGCACCACCCGGTGGGCGGACATGTACCAGCGGGTCCTCGACGCCGGCATCCTCTGCGACATCCCCGGCTGGACCGACGAGTGGTTCGCGGCGCTCAACGACGGCACCATCGCATCGATCACGTTCGGTGCGTGGGGACCGGGCATCCTCGAGGGCAGCGTGCCCGACGGTGCCGGTGACTGGCGGATCGCCCCGATGCTGAGCTACGACGGCACCCCGGTCAACGCCGAGAACGGCGGCTCCTCGGAGGCCGTGCCCGCCGACGCGCCGAACAAGCTGCTCGGCGTCGGCTTCCTCAAGTGGCTCAACACGAGCGACGAGTCGATCGACGAGTTCATGGCGACCGGCGGCTTCCCCGCGACCGTGAAGCAGCTGGAGTCCGACGAGTTCCTCGGCTACGAGTCCGAGTACTTCGGCGGCCAGGCGATCAACGAGGTGCTCGTGGCCGGCGCGGACGACGTCGTCGAGGGGTGGCAGTATCTGCCGTGGCAGTCGTACGCGAACGGCATCTTCGCGGACACGGTGGGCCAGGCGTGGCTCGGTGAGACGACCCTGGCCGACGGGCTGGCGGCCTGGCAGGCGGAGAACGTGAAGTACGGCACCGACCAGGGCTTCACGGTCACCGAGTGAGCTGATCGGCCGGTCGGTCACCGTGTGACCGGCCGGCCGCACGATCGGTCCCTCTGCGGGCGATCGGCATCGCGACCTGCCGATCACCCCAGGGGGACCGAGGTCTGAACGGGCCCCGGCGGGGTTCCGAGCGGGATGGTCTGAGACGGAATCGCTTGAGGGAAGGACCCCATGACCAGGTTCGAGATCGGTGAGCGGGACTTCCTGCTCGACGGGGAGCCGATGCAGCTCGTCAGCGGCGCGCTGCACTACTTCCGGGTGCACCCCGACCTGTGGGCCGACCGGATCCGCAAGGCCCGGCTCATGGGCCTGAACGCGATCGAGACGTACGTGCCGTGGAACTTCCACGCGCCGTCGCGCGGCGAGTTCCGCACCACCGGTCGCTACGACCTGGGGCGGTTCCTCGACCTCGTCGACGCGGAGGGGCTGCACGCCGTCGTCCGCCCGGGCCCGTACATCTGCGCCGAGTGGGACGGTGGCGGCCTCCCCGCCTGGCTGTTCGCCGCCGACGACGGCCGGGGCGCGGCCGCCGTGCGCTGCGCGGACCCGGCGTTCCTCACCGCGATCGGCGAGTATTTCGGCGCGCTGCTGCCGATCGTCGCCAAGCGCCAGGTCACGGCCGGCGGGCCGGTGCTCGCCGTGCAGGTGGAGAACGAGTACGGCGCCTACGGCGACGACCCGCCCGAGCGTCGCGAGGAGTACCTGCGGGCGCTCGTCGACCTGCTCCGGGAGTACCTGGACGTGCCACTGTTCACCGTGGACCAGGCGAACGACCACCACCAGTCCCGGGGCGGCCTGCCCGAGCTGCACAGGATGGCGTCGTTCGGGTCGCGGTCCACCGAGCGCCTGGAGGTGCTGCGCCGCCATCAGCCCACCGGGCCGCTGATGTCCATGGAGTTCTGGAACGGGTGGTTCGACTCGTGGGGGCAGCACCACCACACCGCGGCCCCCGGCACGAATGCCCGTGACCTCGACGACCTGCTCGCGGCGGGCGCCTCGGTGAACCTGTACATGTTCCACGGCGGGACGAACTTCGGGCTGACGAACGGCGCCAACGACAAGGGCACCTACCTGCCCATCGCCACGTCGTACGACTACGACGCGCCGCTGGCCGAGCACGGTGCGGTGACCCCGAAGTTCCACGCGATGCGCGAGGTGATCGGACGGTACCGGGACGTGCCCGAGGAGACGCCCGCGACGGTCGCGCCGGCGCCCGCGTTCTCCGTGACGCTCCGTGAGCGCCTGCCCCTCGTGCCGGCAGCCCCGGACCTGGGCCGTGTGGTGCACGGCGACCGCCTGCTGACCCACGACGACGTCGGACACTGGTCCGGTCTCAGTGTCTACACCACCCGCGTGCGGGCCGACGACGGAGCGATCACCTTCGGTGAGGTCCGTGACCGGGCGATCGCGTTCGTGGACGGCGCTCCCGTGGGCACGCTGAGCCGGACGCTGGGGGAGCGAACGCTGCCCCTGCCCGCGGTGGACGGCGAGCTGACGCTGCTCGTCGAGGACCAGGGGCGCGTCAGCTACGGCGCCCGCATCGGCGAGGCGAAGGGGCTGATCGGGCCCGCCCGGACGGCGACCCGTGAGGTGACCGACTGGAGCCTGACCCCGCTGGCGCTGGACGGGGAGGACGGCATGCTGTCGCCCGTCGTCCGCGACGCCGTGGCGGGGGAGGGCACGAATACCGGTGCGGCGGCCGGCACCCCACCGGGTGCGGACCGGCCGGTCGCCGGGCCCGTGCTGTGCCGGGCCGAGTTCACGAGCGAACCCGGGGCGGACCACTTCCTGCGGCTCGACGGCTGGACCAAGGGCCTGGCCTGGGTGAACGGCTGGCCGCTCGGCCGGTACTGGAGTCACGGCCCCACGCGCACGATGTACGTCCCCGGACCGGTGCTGCGCGAGCACAACGAGCTCGTGGTGCTGGAGCTGCACGGCGCGGCCTCGGCGGAAGCCCGCTTCGTGGCGGCGCCGGACCTGGGGCACGACGAGGAGTGACCCGGGGAGGCGCCGCCCGGGCCCGGGCGGCGCCTCCCCGGCGGGTCCTAGGGCGTGCCCGCCGCCGCGACGAGCCAGCTGTTCCGTTCCCGGATCAGGCGGGTCATGTACCGCGTCAGCACCAGGCGGTCGACGACGGCGCCGAGGGGTCCGAGCGGCGCCCGGAAGTCGATCGTGTCCACCATGCGGGTCCCCGCGTCCACCGGCGTGAACACGTGTTCGTGGTACCAGTGCGCGAACGGGCCGGACACCTGCTCGTCGACGAAGCGGTGTGGCCGGTCCAGGGCGGTGATCGCCGACGTCATGCGGATCGGGAGCCCGAAGTGGCGGGCCTGCCAGGTCACGGTGTCACCGAGGTCCATGACGCCCCGGGTCACGCCCGCGACCGCACGCTCCCCGGACGCGGCCATGGACGCGGTGTGCGCGTCCACCGACAGGCTGGCGCGGAAGCACTCGTCGGTCGTCGCCGGAACGAGGGTCTCGAAGCGCAGGTGAGGCATGAGGCGAGCCTAGAGGCCGGCGCCGGCGGGGGGCGTTCAGGGGGCGAGCGTCGTGAGGTCGAGCTCGATCGGGAACGGGAGGGGAGTCGTCAGCGTGCGCCGGGCGACCTGCGTGCGGGTGTAGGCGGCGGCGACGTCGTCGAGCTCGTAGACCGAGACGGCGATGCCGCCGTCGTTCTCCTGCTCGACGAGCCGCATGTGCCGGATTCCTGCGCCCGCGTACTTGACGGGCTTCATCTTCTTGTCGCGCTGCTCGGACTCCGGGGAGATGACCTCGACCACCAGTTCGACGTCGGCCGCGGGAAGCCATGCCGATTGCACGACCAGACGTTGAAGCATCTAGGTCACTACGCAGCAGGTGGCGGCGAAGGCCCGTTGAAATGATCCATTGACCCGATGTTAACGTTGCCATACTCTCGGGGGCGGTCCGGGCGAAGGTCCCGGTCCGGGCCCCGGGCCGACGGCGGCCGCGGGGCGAGAAGTGCACTGCGAAGAAGGAGTGTGGTTCGTCATGCGACGCATCTACGGGGCCCTCGCGGCCCTGTGCTGTGCGGTCGTCTCGGCGCTGACGTTCGGGCTGCCGGCCTGGGCCCAGCAGGTCACCGTGCAGAACGCGACCCAGTTCACCACCACGGGCGGGAGCCCCGTGCACGCCCACGGCGGCGGTGTCGTGAAGTCGGGCAGCTACTACTACTGGATCGGCGAGAATCGCCAGCCCACGGACAACGGATTCCGGTACGTCAGTTGCTACCGGTCCACGGACCTGGCGAACTGGGAGTTCGTCAACAACGTGCTCACGCAGTCCAGCGACCCGGAACTGCAGTCCGCCAACATCGAGCGGCCCAAGATCATGTACAACGCGGCCACGGACCGGTACGTGATCTGGGCCCACAAGGAGAACGGGTCGGACTACAGCGAGGCGCGGGCCGCCGTCGCCGTCTCCACGACGAACCAGCCGTGCGGCAGCTACGACTACCAGGGCAGCTTCCAGCCGCTCGGCAACATGTCCCGCGACATCGGCGTCTTCGTGGACGACGACGGCACCGGGTACATGTACTCCGCGGCCCGGAACAACTACGACCTGCTCATCTACCGGCTCACCGCCGACTTCACGGGGATCGACGCACAGGTCGCCGACCCGTGGCACGGCGGTCACCGCGAGGCGCCCGCCCTGTTCAAGCGGGGCAACACCTACTTCATGCTGACCTCCGGCGCGACCGGCTGGTCGCCGAACCAGCAGCAGTACGCGACGGCGTCGAGCATCGCCGGCCCCTGGACGGCGATGCAGAACGTCGGCGACTCGACGATGTACGGCTCGCAGACGGCGTTCGTGCTGCCGGTCCAGGGCAGCCAGGGCACCGACTACCTCTACATGGGCGACCGGTGGGGCAACTCGTTCGGCGGCATCGTCAACGACTCCCGCTACGTGTGGGCGCCGATCGAGTTCCCGAACAGCACCACCATGCAGGTGGACTACTTCGCCGAGCTGGCCATCGACACCGCGGCCGGGACCGTCACCGGACAGGGAGGGCCGTTCCTCACCCTGGAGCCCCGGCACGCGAGCACCTGCGCCGACGTGACGAACAACAATCTCACGGCCGGTGAGCAGCTGAAGACCTACACCTGCAACGGCCAGGGCAACCAGAAGTTCTGGTTCCGCGACGCCGGCGGCGGCTACGTCACGATGGTGACGCAGCACTCGAGCATGTGCCTGCAGGAGAACGCCTCGACCATCACCCAGGAGGTCTGCGACGGCGGGACCGACCAGGAGTGGTCGAGCCAGTCGTCGGGCGGCTACCTGACGATCCGCGCCCGGAACACCGGCGAGTGCCTCGACGTCAGCGGGGGCTCCACGGGCTCGGGCGCGCAGATCATCACCTACAGCTGCAACGGTCAGCACAACCAGCAGTGGGTGCGCAACTAGGGAAAGCTCAGAGGCCGCGGCGGCGCCTGGGCGGTCACTCGTAGGAACGTTGCGGGCCGGGATCCAGCAGGTGGATCCCGGCCCGCTTCCCGTCGGTTCGAGCAGCGGGCTCACGGCAGCGGTGCGGGAGCGGTGGGAACTGGTCCGGCCGAATCCATCCCGCTACCACAGGCTGCCCGGCGACATGCCCAAAACGTGACCGTTGCATCCGTAATGTGTGGCTGAATACCATCTACCTGGCTTCGCGGGATAGAGATGCGGGCCGATCGTAGAACGCACACCTGCTCCGAGAGGGACTCCAGACAGATGGTCCGCAAGAACCGCGCGATGCTCGCTGCTGCTTCAGTGGGAGCTTCGGCCGTGCTCGTCCTCGCACTGGCCGGGTGCACCGTGGGTGATGAGCCGGCGGATGCTGCGTCGATGGCCACCGACGTGTCCACGTCCGCTGCGGCCCCTGAGCCATCGCCGTCGCCGTCGCCGGAGTCGAAATCGCCGGAAGACTTGGCCGTGGAGGCCGCCGAGCCGATGGTTTACGAGTTCTACCAGATCGAAGATGCTGCTTCTCAGAATCCTGACACGTTCCGTCGGGAGGAGTTCAGGAAGGTGGCAGAGGGCACAGCGCTCGCGGACACGGTCAGGTTGTTCGAGGCCAAGAAGGAGCGGGGCGTGCATCAGGTGGGTAGTACCGAGTTGATCTCGGTAGACGTTGACGAGGTGGAGATTTCTTACGAAGCATGGGATCGCGTGGTGTTCCGTGTCTGCTACGACGTGAGTGGCCTGGACATCGTGGACGAGAACGGTGAGTCGACAGTGACGCAGGATCGCAACGAACGTGGTGTGTCTCGAGTCACCGTCGGCACCGTGGCCGACTCCGACGGGGAGTGGCACGTCGGTACCGTCGAGTACCTCACGGAGGAGACCTGCTGATGAGACGGGCAGCACGACTTTCGCTGCTGATGGCCCCTTTCCTGGTGGTCTCGTTTCTCGTCGCGGCGTCTCCGGCGTCCGCTGACCCTGTCTGTCTCGACCTGGACCCGAGGACCGGCGACTGCAACGAGTGGTCGGAGGAGGACGAGATCGGTGAGGAGGCGGACGAGGACGGCGAGACCGTGACGCCGGATACGGAGGTCAATGGGGGTGTCGCGTGCTTCTTCGCGGAGATCACGAACCCGCAGCCGCCGCCCTACGAGTCTTTCTGGGATGGTCACCGTGACGCGGATCGGAATCCGATCGGCATCGCGCTGAACTGCACCTATGACCCGGAGAACCGTGGTTTGCGGTGGCGGTACTGGGCGGCGGAGCCCCCGGGTGGTGCCAATGCGCCGGATCCGGTGGAGCTGGCCCGTCAGGCGGTCGGGCAACTTGGTATCGAGCCGCCGCAGATCGGGATCGTTCCCCATGAGAAGACCACGGGTGCGGTCGGGACGGTCGGGGTGTTCGTGTGGGGGTGGACCGCGAATCCGGGGCCGTCCACGCTCGGTCCGCTGACGGCCGAGGCGGGCGAGGGTCCGTTCACTGTTTCTGTCGTGGCCGAGGTGGACAGGCTCGTCTGGGACTGGGGGGACGGGATCGGCACTGAGTGCGCCCCGCCGGGCACGCCGTTCCAGGAGGGGTTCGGGTTCCGTGCGTCCCCGGACTGCGGGCACGACGGTTACACCAGCCAGGGGGACAAGCAGGTCTCGCTGACCGCGGTGTGGCGGATCGAGTGGACTGCCGCGGACGCCACCTTCGGCGAGTTCGAGCACGAGGTCGCAGCCACAGCACCCGCTGAGGTACGGATCGGTGAGGTACAGGTGCTGCGTCGGTGAGCGGCAGGAGCGAGTTCGCCGACGCCGACGGCCTGATCGACGCGTCGGTGTTCCCTTGTCGGTCGCAGGACCTGGACGTCGAGCGGCTTGAGGATCAGGTGGTGTTCTGCCGCCAGACGGCGGTGGTCGTGGTCCGGGCGGCGGATGATGCCCATCACGCCTGGGTCGGCACAGGGGCGCACTACCAGGCTCCGGAAGCTGGACAGTTGTACCGGACGATGGGCCCGGTCAGGTCCGAGGGCGAGCGTGAGCGTGCCGTCCTGTTCGCCGCACCCGAGGAGCCAACGACGTGCACATAGACGAGTTCGGCGACGAGGCCGAGACCATCGGCGAATCCCTCACGGGCACCATGCCGGACCACGGTCATGCGTCGGGCAGGTCCGGGGAAAAACTGCAATCGCGGATTGCGGACCGGGCCGCGACGATCCTGCTCAAGGTGACCACGTGACGTCGGCACCCCAACAGGCGAGGCCTGGCGTCGGAGTTGTAGCTGGGATGGGCGCGATGTGATGAAGTGCCGAGACTTCTCGCATCGTTGCTGGTCATAGGTGACCCCGCCCGAGCTGCGCGGAACGATGCCGTCTCAACCCCCGTGCCCGCCCATGGCACTGGACGCCCGCACGATGAGCTGAGGGCCGAGTTGTATCCGGTGCACGGGGCGCCCTGGATCGGCGATGCGGCGGGCAAGGAGGTCGAGTGCCGCGGCGCCGAGGGCGGCCTTGGGCGGGCGGATACCGGTGATGGGCGGATCGGCCAGCCCCGCCACCTCGTCGTCGTACGCGATGACGGCAAGATCCTGCGGGACGCGCAGGGAGCGGTCGCGGGCGCGTTCCACGAGGCTGATCGCTTCCCGGTCGGCATGGACCAGCAGTGCCGTGGTCCCCGAGCCGGCGCAGGCGTCCAGGACCCGCTCGGCGTCGTCGTGCCAGCCTGCGTCCTGGTGCGCCACGGTGTCCAGATCGAGGCAGCCGTCGCCGAACCCGAGTTCGGTGATCGCCTCGCGCCAGCCGGTGCGCACACCGCGGCTGGTGGGGCTGGTCCGGGAGGTCACGAGCCCGATGCGGGTGTGTCCCTCGGCCGCGAGATGCCGTACGCCCATGGCCGCACCCAGGGCGTGGTCGGTCACCGCCGACTCGAGGGGCTCGCGAAACGGTCCCGCCTGGCCGCGGCGTTCCACGAGCACCACCGGGACACCGAGCGTGGTGAGCCATTCGGTCACCTCCGGGGCGTCCACGGGCGGGCTCACCAGCAGCCCGTCCGTGGACGCTGCCAGTGCGGTGACCTGGCGGCGGATCTCGGCGGCGTCGTACGAGCCGTTGCGGAGGATGATCCGGATGTCCGCGCCCGCCGCCGCGACCCGGGCTCCGCGGATTACCTCGGGGTAGTAGTAGTCGAGGCTTGGAACGACCATGCCGACGGTCAGCGTCCTGGTCCCGGCCGTGTCGGCCGGGTCCGGCACAGTCCCTGAAGAGGCCGGGCGCGACGGCCGGCGGGCGAGCGAGCGGTCCGGTGCGACCGCGTGCGCGGCGGTGCCGCCGGTGTCCGGGGCGTCGCGACGCTCGGTCCCGGGCACGAGCCGCGCCCCGCCGTGCACGCGCTCCAGCACGCCCTCGTCGGCGAGCTGGGCGATGTCGCGCCGCACGGTCACCGGCGTGACGCCGAGAGCAGCGGCCAGATCGGCGACGCGCGCCCATCCGTCGTCGTGCAGCCGTTGCACGAGGCGAGCGCGCCGTTCGGCCGGCAGGAGCGCTGCGGGCTCGGTGGTCATCGCCTGACCTCCTTCGTTGTGGTCGGGTCGCCCGGGCGGCAGGTCGTCGGCGACCGAGCGATGATCGGAAGTGATCATTTCTGTCATCCTACTGTGTCGTTGCGCACTTGCACATCCGGCCTGGCGTGCGCTTTACTGTCCGTCATCGATCATCAATGATCGAAGCTGACCGAACGGCGATCAGCGATCAGCGATCAACGGAGATAGCGATGGAGGGCGTCCAGGTGAACCGACCCGAGGTGCTGCTGGCCATGTCCGACGCCACGTACCGCACCCAGTTCGGCCCCGCCGAGCACGCCCGGCTCTCGGAGCTGGCCGGACTCGGTGAGCCCCTGCAGGTGGCGAGCCTGGACCAGCCGGCGGCGCGTGAGCGGCTGGCGGACGTGGAGGTACTCCTCACGTCCTGGGGTGCCCCCGAGCTGACCGCGGACGTGCTCGACGCCGCCCCCGGGCTGCGCGCCGTGATCCACTGCGCGGGAACCGTCAAGCCGGTGGTCACCGAGGGCGTCTGGGAGCGGGACCTGCTGGTCACGAACGCGGTCGACGCCAACGCCGTGCCGGTCGCCGAGTTCACGTTCGCCGCGATCGTCATGGCCGGCAAGCGCGCGCCCTTCTTCGCCGCACGTGCCCGGACGGCGCGGGACGACTGGTCCGTCGACGGCCTCGGTGACCTGTCCAACCGGGACCGGACCATCGGGATCGTCGGGTTCTCGCGCACCGGGCGCCGCGTCGTGGAGCGGCTGGCCGCGCTGGAGACGCGCGAGGTGCTGGTCTCCGACCCGTACGCCGACCGCGACGAGGTCAAGGCGGCGGGCGCGCGGCTCACCGGCCTCGACGAGGTCCTCGCAGCGAGCGACATCACGTCACTGCACGCCCCGGCCCTGCCGAGCACCCGCCACCTGATCGGGGCGCGCGAGCTCGCGCTGATGCCCGACGGCGCCACGCTGATCAACACGGCCCGCGGCATGGTCGTGGACACGGCGGCGCTCGAGGCCGAGTGCGAGGCGATGCGGCTCTTCGCGATCCTGGACGTGACGGACCCGGAGCCGCTGCCCGCGGACTCCGCCCTCTACGACCTGCCGAACGTCATGGTCACTCCGCACATCGCGGGATCCCTGGGCACCGAGACGCGCAGGATGACCTCCTCGGCACTGGACGAGCTGGAGCGGTACGCGCGCGGTGAGGATCCGCTCTCACCCGTCACCCGCGAGAGCCTGGAGACGAGCGCATGAGCGCGCCGACGAGTCCCCGCCACGGCCGCGACGGGATGACCCGGGCCGAGCTCGGGGCCTACGCTGACGGGCTGCTGACCTCCGCGCTGCGCCACGCGTCGCCGTCGGGCAGCCTGATCACGCTGCCGGGCGAGTCCGGGGGCTACGGGAGGGCGGTCGACGGGCTCGAGGGATACGCCCGGACGCTCCTGGCCGCCGGGTTCCGGCTCGCCGGGGAAGGTGGTGCGGATCCGCTCAACCTGGCCGAGCGCTACGCCGCCGGGCTGGCCACCGGCACCGACCCGGACCATCCGGAGCGCTGGGTGACGCCCGTCGAGCACCCTCAGGCGAAGGTCGAGGCCGCCTCGATCGCCGTGATCCTGGACATGACACGGCCGTGGATCTGGGACCGCCTCGCACCCGTGGTGCGCGAGCAGGTGGTCGACTACCTGAGCGCCGTGGTCGGGGACGACACCTACCCCCACTGCAACTGGGTGTGGTTCCGGATCGTCGTGGAGACGTTCCTCCGGTCGGTGGGTGGGCCGTGCTCCTCGGACGACATCGCGGCCGACCTGGCGGCACACGACTCGTTCCTGCGGGCGGACGGGTGGTTCTCGGACGGCGACGAGCGGTCCTACGACCACTACGCGGGCTGGGCGCTGCACCTGTATCCCGTGCTCTGGGCCCGGATGTCCGGCGCCGTGGAGGCGGGCGAACCCGTGTCCGGCGCGGGCTCCGGGACCACGCCGGTCACCCGCCGGGACCGGGACGTCGCACACCTGGACCGGTACCTGCGCGACGCGGCCCGGCTCATCGGCGCGGACGGCAGCCCGCTCATCCAGGGCCGGTCGCTCACCTACCGGTTCGCGGCCGCCGGGCCGTTCTGGGCCGGCGCGATCGCGGGCGTGCCGAGCACGTCGCCCGGCCTGCTGCGCCAGGCCGCCACCCGCATGGTGGGCCACTTCGTCGACCACGGCGTGCCCGGTCCCGACGGACTGCTCACCCTCGGCTGGTACGACGAGTGGCGTCAGATCGCCCAGAGCTACAGCGGCACGGGATCCCCCTACTGGGCCGCCAAGGGACTCCTCGGCCTCGCACTCCCGGCCGACCACCCGGCGTGGACGGCACCGTCCGAGCCGCTTCCCGTCGAGGAGCACGACGCGCTCACGGTGATGACCGCCCCCGGCTGGGCGGTGTCGTCCACCGCCGCCGACGGCGTGGTGCGGGTGGTCAACCACGGCACGGACCACGCCCGGGAGGGCGACGGGACGGGCGACTCGCCGCTCTACGCGCGGTTCGGGTACTCGACCGCGACGTCCCCGCTGCTCGACCCCCACGCCTGGACGTGCCCGGCGGACCAGTCGGTGGTGCTGCTCGACGCGACGGGGCGCGCCACCCACCGCACCGGGTTCCGGACGCTGCGAGCCGGCATGGTGGCGGAGTCCGCCGCCGTGCTCGCCTCCGTCGCACAGGCCCACTGGCTCGACGCCGACCCCGACGCTCCCGACCACGGGTCGGGCCGGCCCGGCACGGCCGCCCCGGCCGGCACGATCACCACCGTCTCGGCGGTGCGCGGCGCGTGGGAGGTGCGGTTCGTGCGCGTCGACGCGCTCGAGGCCGCCCCCGACGGCGCGCCGGTGGCCCGGTCGCTGGAGATCAGCGGCTGGGCGGTGAGCGGGGACGAGGTCACGCTCGGCGGTCCCGGTGCGGTGACGGCGGGCGGGATGCGCTCCCGGCTCGTCCCCCTGACCGACGTCCTGCGGCCCGAGGTCCGGGAACCGTCGGACGCGACGCCGCTCGGTCCGCGGTCCGCGGTGCCGTTCGGGTACGTGGGGTCGGATGCCCCGGTCCCCGTCGGTACGTGGCTCGCCGCGGCGGTCGAGCTCTCCGGTGCGGCGGGTCCGGAGGCCGCCACCGGGTCCACAGGAGTACCCCGGATCGAGTTTCTCGACGGCGTGGGCAACGACGTCGTCGTGCACTGGTCCGACGGCGCGAGGACCGTCGTCGACCTTCCGTCACCGCAAGAACCACGAGCTGACGCGACGTGAGAACCGTCGTCCTCGCGATGCGAGGATGATCTCTACTCGAAGGAGAGTACGCAATGAACCGCAAGATCATGACCTCCGTGGGCACCGCCGCCGTGGCGGCGCTCGCCCTGACCGGCTGCGGCGGAGGTGACTCCTCCTCCGGATCCTCGGACGCCGAGCAGGCGGACGGTGGCGTCAGCATCAGCCTCGCAGGCTGGGATTTCGCCTCGACACCGGAGTTCCAGACGCTGGCCGACGCCTACCACGAGCAGAACCCGGACGTCACGGTGGAGCTCAAGGAATACCCCGCGGGCAACGACTACGACACGGCGCTGACGGCAGACCTGGCCGCCGGCACCGCGCCGGACGTCTTCATCGTCAAGAACCTGAAGAACTACGTCACGTTCGAAGAGGGCGGCACGCTGCTCGACATCTCCGATGTCGCCGGCGAGCTCGACCCGGCCACCGGCGGGCTCTCGTCGATGGCGGTCGACGGCAAGACCTACGCCGTGCCGTACCGCCAGGACTCGTGGCTCCTGTACTACAACAAGGCCCTGTTCGACGAGGCCGGCGTGGACTACCCGGACGGCTCCTGGACGTGGGACGACTACGCCGACGCCGCCGCGACGCTGACCGACGGCATCGACAAGAAGGACGTCTACGGCGCCTACCTGCACGGCTGGCAGTCCACCGTCCAGGGCTTCGCCCTGGCCCAGTCCGGCGCCTCGCTGGACGGCGGCGACTTCAGCTACCTCGCGCCGTACTACGAGCGGCAGCTCGCGATGCAGGACGACGGCTCGCAGCCCAGCTACGCCACCGTCACCACCAACGAGCTCGCCTACCAGTCGCAGTTCGGCACCCAGAAGGCCGCCATGGTGACCATGGGCTCCTGGTACATCGGGACGCTCGTGGCGGAGCAGGCCTCCGGCGACGCCGACACCTTCGAGTGGGGTCTCGCCCCCGCCCCGCAGGCCGACGAGTCCACCACCGGGATGGACAACACCCCGGTCACGTTCGGTGACCCCACCACCATGGGCATCAACGCCGGGATCGACGAGTCGAAGGTGGCCGCCGCCAAGGACTTCCTGAAGTTCGCGGCCGGTCCGGACGGCGCCGCCGCGCTCGCCGAGATCGGCATCACGCCCGCCCTGATCGACGACACCGTGGCCGACACGGTCTTCGGGCTCGACGGTGTTCCGCAGGACGACCTGTCGCGGTTCGCCTACACGACGCACGAGACCCTGCCGGAGAACCCCGTGGGCCCGAACACGGCGGCGATCCAGACGATCCTCGGTGACCTCCACTCGGCGGTCATGTCGGAGTCCGACCCGGTGGACGACGCGATCGCGGACGCGCAGGAGCGCGTCGCCAACGAGGTCGGCTGACGCCCGACCGACACCGCCCGCCGCGCGACGGCTCCGCGCCGTCGCGCGGCGGGCACGACCTGCCAGTCCCTCGACGAGGAGAACGACTCATGGCGACATCCGTCGTCGACGACCACGACTCGGGAGCCCTCGGGCTGCCGCACCCCGTCCAGCCGCCGCGGCGGAGGCCCAGGGCGTCGCTCAAGCTGCGCAACGCGCTGGTCGGCTGGACGTTCGTCCTGCCGAACTTCGCCGGGTTCGCGGTGCTCACCCTCATCCCGGTGTTCCTGCTCTTCTACTACTCGATGACGAGCTGGAACATCTTCGGCAACGCCGACTGGGTGGGCCTGGAGAACTACTCGCGCCTCATCGGTGACAAGAGCTTCCACGTCGCGCTCGGCAACACCTTCTACTACGCCGCGTTCCACATCCCGCTGACCATCGCGGCGTCCCTGGGCCTCGCGCTGTTGCTGAACCAGAAGCTGCGCGGCGCGGCGTTCTTCCGGACGGTGGCGTTCTTCCCGTACATCACGTCGATCGTGGCGATCGCCGTGGTGTGGAACATGCTGTTCAGCCCGGAGTACGGGCCGATCAACCAGTTCATCGGCACCTTCGTGGGCGGAGAACTGCCCGGCTGGACGGTCTCCAAGGACTGGGCCATGCCCGCGGTCATCATCGTGGGCACGTGGCGCTACATGGGCTACTACATGCTGCTGTTCCTGGCGGGCCTCCAGACGGTCCCGGCCGAGCTGCACGAGGCGGCCCGGATCGACGGAGCCGGCGTGTGGCAGCGGTTCTGGAACGTCACGCTGCCCTGCCTGCGGCCCACGATGTTCTTCGTGACGGTCATGGTGACCATCGAGAGCTTCAAGGTCTTCGACCTCATCCTCGTCATGACGGAAGGCGGGCCCGGCCAGTCCACCCTGGTGCTCAGCCAGTACATCTGGCAGAAGGGCTTCGAGCAGTTCGAGCTCGGGTACGCCTCGTCCGTGGCCGTCGTCCTCTTCCTCATCTGCATCGCCGTGACCGTGGTGCAGTTCCTCTACAACAAGCGGAGGGATGCGTGATGACCACCCGTCCGACCGCGCTCCGGAACACCGGCCGCATCCTGCTCTACGTGGCGATGACCGCCGCGGCAGCGGGCATCCTGCTGCCCTTCGCCTGGATGGTCATCTCCTCGCTGAAGACGAACAACCAGGTCTTCACCGCCCCCATCGAGTGGATCCCGGACCCCTTCCGGTGGC
Organism: Myceligenerans indicum; assembly: GCF_016742955.1. GTDB lineage: Bacteria > Actinomycetota > Actinomycetes > Actinomycetales > Cellulomonadaceae > Myceligenerans > Myceligenerans indicum. The sequence continues at coordinate 125,077 of NZ_JABBYC010000001.1, forward strand.
GCAACTACCTCGACATCTGGATCAAGGGCGACATGTTCACCTGGCTCCGCAACACCATGACGGTGTCGGTCGCGGTGACCTTCCTCCAGGTGACGACAGGCAGCTTCGCCGCCTACGGCTTCGCCAAGACGCGGTTCCCGGGACGCGACGCGCTCTTCCTGCTGTACATCGGCACGATCGCCGTGCCGTGGGCGTCGTACATGATCCCCCAGTTCCAGATGATCTCCAGCTGGGGCCTGGCCAACACGCTGTACTCGATCATGCTGCTCCAGGCGTTCGGCGCCTTCGGGGTCTTCCTCATGAAGCAGTACTACGAGTCGATCCCCGACTCGCTGTGCGAGGCGGCCCGCATCGACGGGCTGTCCGAGTACGGCATCTGGTGGCGCATCATGCTGCCGCTGTCCGTGCCCGCCCTGACCTCGCTGACGATCATCACCTTCGTCACGACCTGGAACGACTACCTCGGGCCGCTGATCTACCTGCGCGACCGTGAGCTGTGGACGATCCAGCTCGGACTGCAGCGCTTCGTCGGCGACTACAACGCCGAGCACGCGCTGATCATGGCCGGCTCCGTGCTCTCGGTGCTGCCGATCGCCCTCGTGTTCCTGCTCGGCCAGCGGTACTTCGTGCAGGGCATCGCGACCACGGGCGTCAAGGGGTGAGTGCCGGATGACGATGTCAGGCGTGACGACGACGCACGGGGCGGGCCGCACGGCCGGCGCGCCCCGGCGCCGGCTCATCGCACCGGAGACCTACGAGCTGGTCTTCGGCACGATCTACACCGGACTGGTGACCAACGTGCTGCTCGTGGTCGCCTGCCTGCCGGCCGTGCTCCTGCTGGTCACGACCGACCTCTCCGCGACCTGGCTGCCCCTGGTGGTGGCCGCGCCGCTGGCGGGGCCGGCGCTGGCCGCGGCCTTCGCGGTGTTCGGCGAGTTCAGCGGGGACTCTCCGGCGACGCCCGTGCGCACGTTCGCCCGGGCGTGGCGCCGGCACCTGCGCCGGGGCCTGGCCGTCGGTGCGCTGGCCACCGGCGCCGTCGGCGTGCTCGTCGTGGACATCGTGTTCTTCTGGGGGCGCACGGTCGGCGCCGTCGTGATCCCGGTGCTGGCGACGCTCACCGCCGGGACGGTCGTGACCGCCTTCCTCACGCTGACCCTCCTGCCGGAGCAGCACACCGCCCGGTTGCGGGACCTGCTGCGCGCCGGGCTCTTCCTCGGCGCGCGACGCTGGTACCTGAGCGCGGGCATCGCCGCGCTGCTGGTCCTGCTGGCATCGGTGGTCGTCGCACGGCCCGCGGCCGGTCTCGGCTTCGCCGCGGCGCCGCTGCTCTACGCCGCCTGGGGCGCGGCACGCTTCGCGCTGCGCGCCCCGACGAGCCCCGCCGCCGACACCACGACCGCCGCCGACACCACGACCTGAGCGGCACCCACCTCGTGGCCCCGGTCAGGGACCGCGCCGTCGTGCCCGCACGGGCCGACCCCACCACCGGCCCGCGTTCCGCACCCGGGACGTGAGCCCCGTCGAGACGCAATCCCCACGGGACGTCGACGCCTCGTCGTCGTCCATCACCTCGAACCGCAACGATGCGGAAAGGAACCCGGAGATGCTCACCTCACGCGCGAGCCGCCCCTGGCTCGCCATCCCGGCAGCGATCGCGCTGACGGCCGCCACGGCGGGAGGGCTCGCCGTCGCGGAGCCCGCACCGCCGTCGGCGGACGCCGTCGAGACCGTCACCGTCCGGCCCGATCCCTCCTACGCCGGCGGCGAGTGGGAGGGCTGGGGCTCGTCCCTGGTCTGGTCCGCGAACGCGACCGGCGACTACCCCGACGAGATCCGCGACCGCCTGGTCGACCTCACCTACGGCCACGACGGACTGAACCTCAACATCGCGCGGTACAACATCGGCGGCGGCAACGCCCCCGGGGTGCGCGACGACTACATGAAGACCGGTGCCACCATGCCCGGCTGGTGGCAGGCCCCCGAGGGCATCGGCGTCGACGACCGCGACTGGTGGGACCCCGACAACCCCGACGACTGGAACTGGGACGCCGACGCCAACCAGCGCTGGTGGGTCGACGCCATCAAGGGGAACGTCACCCGCTGGGAGGCGTTCAGCAACTCGCCGCCCTGGTTCCAGACCGTCAGCGGCTACGTGTCCGGCGGATTCGACGGAAACGACGAGCAGCTCCGCCAGGACACGCTCGACGACTTCGCGACCTACCTCGTGCGCGTCATGGAGCACGTCGAGGAAGCGCACGGCATCGAGTTCGACACGGTCAACCCCCTCAACGAGCCGAACACCAACTACTGGTCCACCACGCTCGGCGCCGACGGCCAGCCCGTGGGCGGACGCCAGGAAGGTGCGCACGCCGGGCCGGAGCGTCAGGCGGAGGCCGTCGAGGCGCTCGCCGCAGAGCTTGCCAAGCCGGGGACCAGCACCGACGCGAAGATCTCGGCGCCGGACGAGACCAACCCGGGCAAGTTCCTCAGCGACTGGAGGGGCTGGTCCGACGCTGCGCGCGACAGCGTCGCGCAGCTCAACGTGCACACGTACGGCACCGGGCAGCGCACCGGGGCGCGGGACGTGGCCAAGGGCGCTGCCAAGCCGCTGTGGATGAGCGAGGTCGAGGGCAACTGGGGCCCGCCGTCGGACTACGAGACGATGGCGCCCGGGCTCGGTATCGCCGACCGCATCACCGACGATCTGCGGGAGCTGGAGCCCACGGCCTGGGTGCTGTGGCAGCCGATCGAGGACTACGACGCCCAGATCGCCGGCGGCGGGAACTGGGGCTCCATCCAGGTCCCGTTCTCCTGCGACGCCGACGACACCCTGGAGACCTGCCCCATCCGGCTGAACTCCAAGTTCGACACGATCCGCAACTTCACGCACTACATCACCCCGGGCGACCACCTGGTGGCCACGAACGACACCGACTCGACCGCGGCGGTCCGGGGCGACGGCACGGGCGTGACGCTGGTGCACGTCAACCCGCGCCAGGACGCACGGGCGGTGACGATCGACCTGTCGGGGTTCCGCGACATCTCCTCCGGCGCGACCGTGACCCCCGTGGTCACCTCGGCCGCCGGTGCCCTCGTGGCCGGCGAACCGGTCGCGGTGTCCGGGACCTCGGCGACGCTGGAGGTTCCGGGTGAGTCGGTGACGACCTTCCTGGTCGATGGTGTGTCCGGGGTGGCCCGTGACGCCGCGCTCGCCCAGGACGGGCACGCGTACCGGTTCGTCGGTGCCGCCTCCGGGCTGGCGCTGGCCCCGGGGGACGACGGCGGGCTCGTGATCCGCGACACGGCCGGCTCCGACCGGGACCAGCTGTGGACCCTGGAGCGCGTGCGGGACGCGTACGGCCGCGGCGTGGGCCACCGTCCGGTCGAGTCGCACCGCGCCTGGTACGACGTCGTGAACGTGGCGACGGGGGAGCGGCTCGCGGTGCGGGACGGTGACCTGGTCACCGAGGCGCCGTCGGCCGGGACGGACGGCCCTGGCACGGGCAGGCGCCCGGCGCCCGACGCGGCGGCGAGCTGGATGCTCTCCACCACCGGCGACGGGTCGTACACACTGGTCAACGTGGCCACCGGGCTGCTGCCGGACGTCTGGGGCGATGCCCGGTCCGACGGCGCGAAGGTGGGGCTGTACACGCCGACCGCGGGGAGCAACCAGCGCTGGACCGTGTTCGACGAGACGCCGTCCGGCACCGTCCCCGTCGACCTGTTCACCGTGCCGGGCCTGGCGCCGGAGCTGCCGGAGTCCGTGACGGGGGTGTTCCGCGACGGCGAGCGCGGCGAGCTGCCTGTGACCTGGGACGACGTCGACCCATCGGCCTGGGACGAGACCGGCACCGTGGAGGTTGCCGGGACCGCCGTCGGGCCGGACGGATCGCGCGTTCCGGCCGTGGCCGAGGTGCTGGTGGACACGATCGACACGACGGAGCCGGCGACGGCCCGCACCTACGCGGGCGGCGAGCCGGAGCTGCCCGGCACCGTGACCGGGGTCGGGGCGACGGGCATCCGCGTGGAGCTGCCTGTGACCTGGGGCCCTGGTGGCCCGTACGACGTCGTCGGGACCGTGGTGGTCGACGGCGAGGCGACGCTGCCCGACGGTGCGACGATCGCGGCCACGGCCGAGGTCACGGTCACCGAGCCGGAGACCGGCAACCTGGCCACGGCCGACGGCGTCACCGTCTCCTCGACGTACACCGAGCCGGGCTACTCCGAGGCCGGGCTGCGCAACGGCGTCTTCGAGGAGAAGGCGTGGTCCAACTGGCGCTCGGGGACCAAGAACCCGAGCGACACGCTGACGTTCGAGCTCGGCAAGGACCGGGACGTGACCGGCGCCGTGGTGCACTTCTGGCGCGACGGCGGCAACCGGAGCTGGGCCGAGACCGTCCGGGTCGAGGTGCGTGACGGCTCCGGGGTGTGGGTCCCGGCCGGGCCGGAGGTCGCGGTGGACGGTGACGTCGACGGGCACCCGGTCACCGAGGTGGTGCTCGGCGAGACGATCCGCACCGACGCCGTCCGCGTGATCCTGGACCAGTTCGACGGCGGCTACACGACCGCGGGTGAGGTCGAGATCCTGGGGCTGGTGCCGGCCCAGGGCTGACCGTCGGCAACGGCCGAGGCGCCCCGGGCGACGACACCTGTCGTCGCCCGGGGCGCCTCGCGTCCGCTCGGCCGGTTCAGCCGGCCGAGCGCTCCGCCATCTCGACGACGTTCGCGAGCAGCATCGCGCGGGTCATCGGCCCGACCCCGCCCGGGTTGGGGGAGTACCACGACGCCTTCTCACGGGCCCCGGCCGAGACGTCGCCCACCACCTTCGACTTCCCCGTGGCCGGGTCGGTCTCACGCGAGACGCCGACGTCGATCAGCACGGCGCCGTCCTTGACCATGTCGGCCGTCACGATGTCCTTGACGCCCGCCGCCGCGACGACGACGTCGGCCCGACGCACCAGACCCTCGAGGTCCCGGGTTCCCGTGTGGGTCAGCGTCACGGTGGCGTTCACCGAGCGCCGCGTGAGCAGCAGCCCGATCGGCCGGCCCACGGTCACCCCGCGGCCCAGCACCACGACCTCCTTGCCCTTCAGGTCGATGTCGTGCCGCAGCATCAGGTCGATGATCCCGCGCGGCGTGCAGGGCAGCGGCGAGGTGATCTCCTCGTTGACCCGCAGCACGAGACGCCCCAGGTTGGTGGGGTGCAGGCCGTCGGCGTCCTTGTCAGGATCGATGAGTTCCAGGATCCGGTTGGTGTCGATGCCCTTCGGCAGGGGGAGCTGCACGATGTACCCGGTGCAGGCCGGGTCCTCGTTCAGCCGTCGGACCGCCGCCTCGATGTCCTCCTGCGTGGCCTCGGCCGGCAGGTCCTCGCGGATCGACGCGATGCCCACCTCCGCGCAGTCCTTGTGCTTGCCGTTCACGTACCACCGCGAACCAGGGTCGTCGCCCACGAGCAGCGTCCCCAGCCCCGGGGTCACGCCTTGGGCGGCCAGCGCGGCCACCCGCTCGGACAGTTCCGCCTTGATGGTGGCGGCGGTCGCCTTGCCGTCGAGAATCTGTGCGTTCATCTGTTCTCCAGGAAGCGATGTGGCCGGGGCCCGCCGGGTTCCGGCGAACCCCGGCCACGGGATGTCGGTCGGTCGTCGAGGTCAGAGGTTCGGGTAGAGCGGGAAGTCCGCCGTGAGCCTCGCGACCCGGGCTGCCAGCGCGTCCACGTCGGCCGTCGCCCCGTCCTTCAGCGCCGTGGCGATGATGTCCGCCACCTCGGTGAACTCGGTGTCGCCGAACCCGCGCGTGGCCAGCGCGGGCGTGCCGATCCGCAGGCCGGAGGTGACGCGCGGCGGGCGCGGGTCGAACGGCACGGCGTTGCGGTTCACGGTGATCCCCGCGTCGTGCAGGAGATCCTCGGCCTGCTGGCCGTCCAGCTGGGAGTTGCGCAGGTCCACCAGGGCCAGGTGGACGTCGGTGCCGCCTGTCAGGACGGACACGCCGGCGTCGGTCACGTCGGACTGCGTGAGGCGGTCGGCGATGATCCGCGCGCCGCGCACGGTGCGCTCCTGGCGCTCCTTGAAGCCCTCGGACGCGGCGATCTTGAAGGCGACGGCCTTGGCCGCGACGACATGCATGAGCGGGCCGCCCTGCTGGCCCGGGAACACCGCCGAGTCGATCTTCTTCGCGTACTCCTCGCGCGTCAGGATGAAGCCGGAGCGCGGGCCGCCGATGGTCTTGTGCACCGTCGAGGACGTCACGTCGGCGTACGGCACCGGCGAGGGGTGCAGCCCGGCGGCGACGAGGCCGGCGAAGTGCGCCATGTCGACCCACAGCTTGGCGCCGACCTCGTCCGCGATCTCGCGGAACGCGGCGAAGTCGAGCTGGCGCGGGTAGGCGGACCAGCCGGCGATGATGACGTCCGGCTGGTGCTCCAGGGCCGCCTTGCGCACCGCGTCCATGTCGATGCGGTGGGTGGTGGGGTCGACGCCGTACCCGGCGACGTCGTACAGGCGGCCGGAGAAGTTGATCTTCATGCCGTGCGTGAGGTGACCGCCGTGCGCCAGCTCCAGGCCCAGGATCTTGTCACCCGGGCGGATCAGCGCGTGCAGCACCGCAGCGTTGGCCTGCGCGCCCGAGTGCGGCTGGACGTTGACGTGCTCGGCGCCGAACAGTGCCTGGGCGCGGTCCTTGGCCAGGTTCTCGGCGATGTCCACCTGCTCGCAGCCGCCGTAGTAGCGCTTGCCGGGGTAGCCCTCGGCGTACTTGTTGGTCAGGACCGAACCCTGCGCCTCGAGCACGGCGGTGGGGACGAAGTTCTCCGACGCGATCATCTCGAGCGTGTCGCGCTGGCGGGCGAGCTCGCCGTCGAGCACGGCGGCGATCTCGGGGTCCACCTGTGCGAGCGGCGCGTTCATCACGTCGGCGGGAAGGTCGGGAGTCTGAGCGCTCATTGCGTCTCCTCGAATCTGGCTGGACTGACATCGACGACGGGTGAGCGCGGGGTGAGAGCCGAGGAACGAGGCACTCACCCGGTGCGGAACCCGAGGAGATGTCGGATCTGACACTGACATCGACGGTCTCGCGTCGGGTCCGCCTCACCGCGACCGGGAGCCCGGCGGGGTGCGCACCTTCTGGCGAGGTGACCCCGGGCCCAGGCGAACGACCCGTCGTCGGCACAGTACGTCGCTCCCCGGTGGTTGCTCCACCTCGTCCCACCGTGCCCGCTCGGGTCCGGCCGGATGGCGCCAGTCACGACGGGGAAATCCTAGCAGCGCCCGGCGCCGTCGTGAGGGCCGCGACGTGCACCGTGGACGGGGCCCGGACTCCTTCTGCGGGCAGCAGAAGAGGTGGCCGCGCCCGTCGGCGCCTGATGGACTCCCTCCCATGAAGATCCTTGTTCTGGGTGGAACCGTCTTCCTGTCCCGCGCCGTCGCCGTCGAGGCCGTGGCACGCGGCCATGACGTCCTGTGCGCGGCGCGTGGCGTCAGCGGCTCCCCGCCCCACGGCGCGTCGCTGGTGCGCTGGGACCGGAACGATCCCGTGCCCGTCGAACTGACCCGGCAGGCCCCCGACGCCGTGGTCGACGTGTCGCGGACCCCGTCCCACGTGCGCCGAGCGGTTGCCGCGTTCGGGGACGCGCACTGGACGTTCGTCTCCACGATCAACGTGTACTCCGACGTCACCACCCCGGGCGGCACACCGGCGACCCTGCCGCTGCACGAGGCGATCGAGACGGACGAGGACCCTGCCTCGGGTCCGGAGGTCTACGGAGCGATGAAGGTGGCCTGCGAGAACGCCGTGCGTGCCGGAGTCCCGGCGTCGCTGGTCCTCCGGCCCGGCCTCATCGCGGGGCCCGGTGACCCGAGCGGCCGCTTCACCTACTGGCCCGCCCGCTTCGCCGAGGCCGCCGCCGACGGCGGTCCGGTCCTGGTCCCCGAGCCCGTCGATGCGCTCGTCCAGCTCATCGACGTACGCGACCTGGCCCGCTGGATCGTCGACGGCGCCGAGACGGGCAGCACCGGCGTCCTCGACGCCATCGGCCGGCCCGTGCCGCGGTCCGAGGTCCTCTCGCAGGTGGCCGCCGGCGTGGAGGCGTCACCCGACCTCGTGCGGGTCGGGACCGAGACGCTCACGGCGCACGGGGTCGCTCCCTGGTCCGGCGACCGGTCCCTGCCCCTGTGGATCGACGACCCGGACTGGGCCGGCCTGCTCGCCCACGACGTCACGGCGTCGTACGACGCCGGTCTGCGGACACGGCCCGTGAGCGAGACCGCCCGGGACACCCTGACCTGGCTCCGGTCCACGCCTGACGCGACCGTCACGGGCCTGACCCGCGCCGAGGAACTGGACCTCCTGCGCACGGTCGGGTGAGAGGCGGCGCCACGCCCGGCGGGCGGTCAGGAGCCGTCGGGCTCGGCGGCGTGCGGATCCGCGGTGTTGAGCGTGGCGACCACCTGGTCGTACACGCCGCGGGTAGCGGCGTGGCGGAGGAAGCCGACGCGCTCGACCAGGATCTCGTGCGCGTCCGGCTCCCGCGCGAGGAGGCTCATGACCTCGTCGGCGAACTCGTCGAGCGGCATCGCGAGCCCGGAGGTCTCCTGACCGGGCAGCAGCGCCGTGCGAACGGACGGCGGGACCAGCTCCACGACCCGCACGCCCTGGGGTTCGAGCTGCAGCCGGATCGACTCGCTCAGGAGGTGGATCGCCGCCTTGGACGCGTTGTACGAGGGCGTGGGCCGCAGAGGTACGTGCGCCAGGCCCGACGAGACGGTCATGACGGTGGCACCCGGCCGGGTCCGCAGGTGCTCGACGAACGCGGCGATCAGCCGGATCGGGCCCAGGACGTTGGTCGTCACCACCTCCTCGGCGTCCGCGAGGAAGCCAGGGGTGGTCCAGTCCTCGACCCGCATGATCCCCGCCATGGCGACCAGCACGTCCAGGTCGGGGTAGCGGGCCACGACGTCGGCCGCCGCCGCGGTGATCGAGTCCGGGTCGGAGACGTCGATGCGGACCGTGCCGAAGCCGTGCTCGGCCGCCAGCCGGTCCAGGACCTCGACGCGCCGGCCACCGACGACCACGGTGCTGCCGGCCGCCTGGAGGCGCCGGGCCAGCGCGAGCCCGATACCGGACGTCGCGCCGGGGATGAAGATGGTGCTGCCTGTGATGTTCATGCCCCCACCGTGTGCCCGCCGGAACCCGGACGGGAGAGACCTGGCGATCGGGGGACCGGCGGTCCCTGGCTACCGTGACGCCGACGGCGCACCATGAGGAAATGAACCGACCCGCCCTGGCCGACTTCCTCCGCCGCCGGCGTGAGGCGCTCCGCCCGTCCGACGTGGGCCTGGTGCCGGGCCCGCGGCGCCGTACCCCCGGCCTGCGCCGCGAGGAGGTTGCCGCTCTGACAGGGATGTCCGTCGACTACTACGTGCGGCTGGAGCAGCAGCGCGGACCGCAGCCGTCCGAGCAGATGCTCGCGGCTCTCGGCCGGGCGCTGCGACTGAGCACGGACGAGCGCGACCACCTGTATCGCCTCGCCGGGCACAACGTGCCCCGCCGCAACCCCGCCGACACGCATGTGGCACCCGCACTGCTGCGCGTGCTGGACCGGCTGGAGGACACTCCGGCCCTGATCGTGAACTCGCTCGGCGAGGTACTGGTCGCCAACCGCCTCGCGACGGCGATCTTCGGGGACCGGTCGGCGGCACGCGGCTGGTCCCGCAACGACGTGTACCGGTGGTTCACCGATCCCACGTCCCGCGGCGTGTACCCGCCCGAGGACCACGACCGCCAGGCGCGCAGCCTGGTCTCGTCCCTGCGCGCCGCCCACGGGGCGTCCGGGGACACGTCACGGGCGGGAGAGCTGGTGGGGATCCTCCTGGCGGAGTCGGACGAGTTCCGTGACCTGTGGGAGCGGCACGAGGTCGCCCGGCGCTTCGAGGACCACAAGGTCCTCGTCCACCCTGCGGTCGGCAGGATCGAGGTCGACTGCCAGGCGCTCTTCACCGAGGACCAGGCGCAGGCGCTGCTGGTGCTGACCGCGGCGCCGAGCAGTGAGGCCGAGGAGAAGATCCGCCTGCTGGCCGTGCTCGGGCAGGAGGAGTTCAGTCCGGGGCACCGCTCCTGAGAGGTGCCTGATCCATCTTCTCGGCCTCCGGCCGATGAGTCGCACCCTGCCACGTCGTCGGACCCTGTGACGGATCCTCACCCGGAGGTCCCACCGCTGAAGGAGAAGACCATGACCACCGTGCGTTCCCACCTGTGGTTCGGCAACGACAAGGCCCACGAGGCGGCGGAGTACTACGCCGAGCACATTCCCGGCAGCCGTGTCGAACGGGTCCTGGCCGCGCCGGAGGGAGTCCCCGGAGCCGAGCCCGGCAAGCCGATGATCGTCGAGTTCACCGTGGGCGGCCAGCGGTTCACCGGGCTGAACGCCGGCCCGGAGTTCCACCTGACCGAGGCGTTCTCGATCTTCGTCGAGGTGGACACGCAGGAGGAGGTGGACCACCTCTGGGACGTCCTGACCCGCGACGGCGGCGAGCCCGGCCCGTGCGGCTGGTGCAAGGACCGGTTCGGTGTCTCGTGGCAGGTGGTGCCGCGGCAGCTTGCCGAACTCTGCGGTGACTACTCGACCGAGGCCAACCGGCGGGCCATGAACGCGATGCTGCAGATGGGCAAGATCGACGTCGCCGCCCTCCAGGCCGCCTACGCCGGCGAGGAAGCCTCCGCGCCGGCGTCGTCCTGACCGTCCCACCGGCGGGCCGGGGGCTCAGACCTCCAGCAGGCCGCGGCGGTGGGCGAGGCTCACGGCCTCCGCCCGCCCCGACGCTCCGAGCTTCGCCATGACGTTCGACACGTGCACGCTCACCGTCTTGGTCGAGATGTACAGGCGCTCGCCGATCTGCCGGTTCGACAGGCCCTGTGCCACCAGGGTGAGGACCTCCTCCTCCCGTACCGTGAGGGTCGACGCCGTCGCACGGCGGACCCCGGGAAGGTCCAGCCTGGCACGCTTGCCGAGCGCCCGGACCGCCTCGACCAGCGGAACGGCGCCCATGTCGCTCGCCTCGGCCAGCGCCTGCGCGGCCGCGGTCCGGGCAGCCTCCCTCTCACCGGCTCCGAGCAGGGCCTCGGCCCAGCGGTAGCGGGAGCGCGCCACCTCGTAGCGGTACCCGAAGTCGAAGGCCTTGACGGTCTCCTGCCATGCGTCCGCGGCGGCACGCCACAGGGCTTCCGGTGCCGGGACCCCGTCGGGGGCGTCCGCGGTGTCCGTCCGCGGCCGGGCGTCACCGATCACCGCGTGCAGCCGGGCGTTCTCCGCCGCGGCGCGCTGGAGCCAGGCACTTCCCTCCGGTCCGAGCACACCGCCGCGTGGACGGCCCCGTTGCGCGGTGGTCCGGGCGAGGTCGAGCAGGCCGTCCCCGCGTTCCAGCCGGTCCGCCGCGGCCTGCTCCCGTGCCGCGGCGCCGTTGCCGCCGGCCCGGCCGGAGGACCGGTCCGCGTCCGCCGCGTCGGCCAGAGCCGCGATCGCGAGCCCGGACAGCCAGATCCCGCCGAGGAACAGCTCGTTCCACACCCCCACCAGGTGTTCGGTGACGCGCTCGGCGAGCGAGAGCGCCTCGTCGTACCGGCCCGCCCAGGTCAGCGCGTCGACGAGGCAGCCACCGCCGATGAGCGCGATCATCCCGTCCTCGCGCCAGTGCGCGAGGAGCGCCTGGCCCCGTGCGAGCACGTCTGCGTCCCCGCGCGCCACCGCGGCGTACATCCCGACGGCGTCGAGGACCTGCACGGACGTCGGCGGCACGTCCGAGACGGGCCGCGGCGTGAGATCGCCGCGGAAATACAGCATGATCTCGTGCAGGATGCGCAGGCTCACCGCATAGAAGCTCCAGGTCAGGCCCAGTTCCTCGGCGCGCGCCAGGCCGTGGCCCACCTTCTGTTCGGCGTCGTCCAGGTGGCCCGCGTAGAAGCGGTTGGCCGCCACGTTGTAGAGGCAGCGCATCTCCGTGAGGATGTCCCCGGCCCGGACGGCCGCCGTACAGGCATCGTCGAGGAGCCGGGCCGCCTTGTCGGCGTCGCCGACGTCGAGTATCGCCAGCGTTGCGAGGGCCTCTGCGAGGGCGCCGTGCTCACCCAGGGCCCGCGCACCCTCCGCGGCGCGTTCCGCCTGTTCCCGGGCCTCGTCGTCGAGGTCCATCTCCATCGCGATCCGCGCCAGCAGGGCGTCGCTCCACACCCTGTCGGCGCTGGCGTCCGGGAGGACGTCCAGCGCCGAGCGCAGCTCGGTGGCGCTGTCCTCCGGATGCTCGCCCCAGTCCGGCAGGTCGAGCTGGCGTCGCACGAGAACGTGTTGCAGCGCGGCGCGGCGTGCCCGATCGCCGGCCAGCTCATCGACGGCACGGCGGGTGAGACGGACGGCGCGGCCCGGGTGTCCCGCCTTGGCCGCGGCCTCACCCGCCGCGACCGCGACGTCGGCCCGGTCCATGCCGACCAGCGTCTCGGCCTCCGGAACCGACTCCCAGACCGCGAGCACCTGCTCACGGTGCCGCAGCTCCTCCTCCGGGGCCAGCAGCCCGCGTGCCGCCAGGGCCGCCTCGTGCGACGCGAGGAGGGCCGCCGGCAGATCGTGGGCCTCGAAGGCGTGGTGCGCCCGTTCGGCGGCGCCGCCCAGGGGGGTGCCGTCCGGCCCCTTCCGGGCGAGTGCGGCGAGAAAGGCGCGGTGCATCTCGGACCGCTCACCGGGGAGCAGGTCGGCGTACAGGACCTCGGCCAGCAGCGCGTGGCGGAACTCGAGGTTCCCGCCGGACACCACCAGGACCTGCTGAACCACCGCCTCTCGCAGGGCGGCGTCGATCCCGGCCGCGGGATCCCTCTCCGCGGCCGCGGCGCGCAGCAGATCCTCGCGCACGCGGCGGCCCGCCACCGAGGCGAGGCGGACCACCTGCTGCACCTGCGGGTCCAGCTTCTCGAGCCGCGTCCGCAGCACCTCGGTGAGCGTCCAGGGCAGCGCCCCCGGCTCCGGCCCGGCGTCGAGCAGTTCCTCGGCGAAGAAGGCGTTGCCCTCCGAACGGTCGAGGACGCCCGCGAACTCCCCCGCGCTGAGGGGCCCTCCGGCCAGGGCGGTCGTGAACTCGCGCAGCTCGCTCTCGTCGAACGGCTCCAGATCGATCCGCTCCACGTGGTCCAGCCGGGACAGCTCGGCGAGCAGCGGGCGCAACGGGTGACGCCGGTCGACGTCGTCCGAACGGTAGGTGGCCACCACGAGCAGGTTCTCCGAGCGCGCCCGCACCGCGAGGAACCGCAGTACGTCGCGCGTCGAGGAATCGGCCCAGTGCACGTCCTCCACGATGAGCAGGACGGGCCTTCCCGGCTCGCCGGCCTCGCCGAGGCTGCGTGCGATGCCCTCGAAGAGCTGCAGGCGCTCGTCGTGCTCTGCGCTGCCGCCGCCGCCGGGCTCCAGCAGGCGCCACAGCGCGGGACGCTCGGTGACGAGGCCCGCGACCCGTGCGGCGGCCTCCGGCCCCGCGGCCCCGGCCTGGAGCTGGGTCAGGGCGTCCGTGAACGGCAGGTAGGGGATGCCCACCTGCCCCAGATCCACGCAGTGGACGACGACGGGACTCGCGCCCACCTGCTTCGCCGCCTGCGCGAGATGGCTGATCAGCCGGGTCTTGCCCACTCCGGCGTCGCCGCCGACGAGCACGAGACCGGGCTGCCCGCTCGCGGCACGCTCGGTCGCGCGCAGGAGCGAGTCGACCTGCTGCTGCCGAGAGATCAAGGGGATGGTGGTGGAACGCCGCACCTGGACATCGTGCCACCGATCACTGACATCGCCGCCGGCCTGCCCGCCGCCGGCCGGACCAGGGGCGGACGGCGACGCGCCGTCCGCCCCGCCCGAACTCCGGGTGCCCGGCGTGCCCGTCATGCGAGCCGGCCGTCGCGTGCCGGTTCGGGACGCATCCCCTCCAGGCCGCGGCGGATCTGCGTCGCCCGGGCCCCGGCCGCCGCGCGTACGCCGCGCCGCCCCCGGCGACTCGGCCGTTCCTTCTTCGTCCGGCTGCCCCACGCCTGGCGCAGCAGTTCCTGGCGGTAGAGCACTTCCGCGTCGATCGCGGATCCCCACAACGACATGACTTCCTCCGGTCGTCCGTTCCGGTGGGCCCTGTTGCCCGTCCGGTGCGATACGGAAGAGATTCGTCGTGAGGCCCCGGGCCGTGGATCGGCCGGCCGGGCAGTTCTGTGCGGCCGGACACCTCAGACGGGACGCCCGGAAGCCGCGTGGGTGCCTCTGAGGTACCTCAGAGACCCGGCGACGTAGAGTTGCCCGCGTGCCTGAGCTGACCGTCGCCACCGCCAACGTCAACGGGATCCGCGCCGCCTTCCGCCGGGGGATGGACACCTGGATCGCCGCCCGCCGGCCGGACGTCCTGCTCCTGCAGGAGGTCCGGGCCCCCGAGACGGTCGTCGAGGAGTATCTCGACGGCTGGCACGTGGCGAACCTCGGCAGCCGGATCAAGGGCAGGGCGGGGGTGCTGGTCGCGTCACGGCACCCGATCGCCGACGTCCGGCGCGGCCTGCCCGAGCTGGCCTCCGGCGAGGAGGACGACGTGCACACGGGCCGCTGGATCGAGGCCGACATCGTGGTGCCGGCCGCCGGGACCCTCACCGCCGTCTCCACCTACCAGCACTCCGGGTCCACCAAGCCCGGTCAGGAGGCGACGATGGCGGCGAAGTACTCCTACCTGGAGCGAACCACGGCGCGGCTGGCCGAGCTCGCCGCCGCGGAGGTCCCGGCCGTCGTCGCCGGTGACATCAACATCGCGCACACGAACGCGGACATCAAGAACTGGAAGGGGAACCTCGGCAGCGCGGGGTTCCTGCCCGCGGAACGGGCACACCTCGATCGCTGGGCCGAGCTCGGCTGGACCGACCTGGGCCGTGCGCACGGCGGGGACGGCCCCGGCCCGTACACCTGGTGGTCGTGGCGCGGCAAGGCGTTCGACAACGACGCCGGCTGGCGCATCGACTACCAGTACGCCAACCCGGCCCTCGTGCCTGCCTGCCGGAAGGTCGAGGTCGACAGGGCGCCGTCGTACGCCGAGCGCTGGAGCGACCACGCGGCCGTCGTCGCCGTCTACGAGTTCTAGCCCTGGATCCCGCCGCGGATCGCGGTGTTGAACGCCTGCAGCGACGCACGGTGCCACGTGGTCGCCGCGACTCCGGGCTCCACGTCGGTCGTCATGATCGACTCGCTCTCCTCGAGCGTCGCGGTCACGTCGCCGCCGTCGGGGCCGAGCTCGTGAAAGGTCGCCGTGCCGTCCTCGTTCGCCTGCCCGGTGAACTCGGTCGTGTCGTCGTTCGCCGAGCCGTCATGGACGTTCACGATCCGGCGTTCCCCGGTGACCTGGCCGTCGGAGGAGACGGTGCCGTGGATCAGGCCGAAGTGTGTCGTGCCGTCCGAGGCGTCGGCGACCTCGGCCATGTACGAGAAGTCCGCTCCCGCGGTGAACCCCTCGCGTGATCCGGATTCACCGATACCGCACCCGGCCAGGGCCAGAGCAGCGAACAGGGCGGCGAAGGCCGCCAGGATCGCTCTGCCGGCCCGGCGCCGGCGCTCGTCCGCTACGACTGGTGCGCTCCATGGCACGGTCTCGTCCCCTCGTGTCGTGCACCGAGGTGCACTCGCCGTGCCCCCGCGACACCGCGTGGCCCACAAAGTATCGGAACTCCCGGCGAACGCCGAAATCCCGCGTTCCGCGTCCGCCGCGCCTCCGGAGCCCGCGCCGGCGGGCTCCTGCTAGACGGAGCCCGCGCCGGCGGAGGGAGGAGCCGCCAGGAATGCGGGGGAGGGCAGGCCGGCGTCCGCGAAGGCTCTGCTCACAGCGTTGGCCACGCGTTCGACGTCGTCCCGCGGGACCAGCGCGATGGCCGACCCACCGAAGCCACCCCCGGTCATGCGTGCGCCGACGGCGCCCGCCGCCATCGCCGTGTCGACCACCAGGTCGAGCTCACGGCAGGAGACCTCGTAGTCGTCCCGGAGCGAGGCGTGCGAGGCCGTCATGAGCGGGCCCACCTCCGCCACCAGGCCACGGGAGACGAGGTCCACGAACCGGGCCGTGCGTTCGGTCTCGGTCACGACGTGACGGACGCGGCGCGTCAGGATCCCGTCGGCGTCGTGCGGCGCGAGCTCGGCCAGCGCGGCCTCCAGCCCGTCCGGGGTGATCTCCCGCAGGTTCTCCAGCCCCAGCAGGTCGACGGCCTGCTCGCAGGACGCGCGGCGGGCGCCGTACTGGCCGTCGACCAGCGCGTGCGGGGCGCGGGTGTCGATCACCAGCAGTTCCAGCCCGGCCGTGGACGGATCGAACGGCACCGGACGGCCCGACTCGACGGCCGAGAGCCCCGGGCGGAAGTCCAGCAGCAGGGCCTGTCCCTCCGCGCAGCGCAGGGATGCGGACTGGTCGAGCCCCCCGGTGGGCGCCCCGGCGATCTCGTTCTCGGCACGACGGCAGGCGTCGACCAGGTCGGCACGGCCGGCGTCGGTGGCCGCCAGCCCGAGCTCGTCCACGTCGTCCACCGCGACGGCGAAGGCGGCCTCCAGCGATGCCGACGAGCTGAGCCCGGCCCCGAACGGCACGCAGGAGTCGACGGCGGCGTCGAAGCCGCGCACCTCGTGCCCGGCCGCGGCGAGCGCCCAGGCCACGCCCGCGACGTAGGATCCCCAGCCGCTGACCGATCCGGGCTCGACGTCGGACAGCTTCGCCTCCCACGGCTCGTGGGGCGTCTGCGCCGAGACCAGGCGGACCACGCCGTCCTCCCGCGCCCGCAGCGCGACGTACGTGCGGTGGGGCAGCGCCGTGGGCAGGCAGAGTCCCGCGTTGTAGTCGGTGTGCTCGCCGATCAGGTTGACGCGGCCGGGGGCGAACCAGACGCCGTCGGGCGTGTCGCCGTCGAAGGCCTGGGAGAACAGGGTGCGGACACGTCGGGCGCCCCCGGCGGGCGTCCAGGACTCGAGCCACTGCGGCGTGGAAGACATGGACCCGATCCTATTTCCCGGCGGCGTGTCGTCAGGACCTGTCTCGCTGGATGAAGTCCGCGCAGCGTTCGCCGATCATCATCACGGTGATGTTCGGGTTGACGGTCGTGATCTCCGGCATCACGGAGGCGTCGGCGACGCGGAGCCCGGTGACGCCCTTGACGCGCAGCCGCGGGTCGAGCGGCGAGGAGTGGTCGTCCCGGGCGCCCATCCGGACCGAGCCCGTGGGGTGGTAGACCGTGTTGTGGGTGCGGGAGAGGTAGTCGGCGATCTCCTCGTCGGTCCGCACCTCCGGGCCGGGGAACAGCTCGCGTCCGGCCCACGGCGCCATCGCGGGCCGGGCGACGATCGCCCGCGCGAGCTTGATGCCCTCGACCATGGTCCGCATGTCGCTCTCGTCGGTGAAGTAGCGCGGGTCCACCTTCGGCTTGTCGCGGAAGTCGCGGGACCGCAGGCGGACCGTGCCGCGCGAGCGTGCGTGCGTCACGTTCGGCGTGAGGCAGAACACGTTCTCCGCGGTCGGGTAGCCCTGGCGCACCGTGTGCATGTCGAACGGGACCGAGCCGTAGTGCATCATCAGGTCCGGCACCGCGTCGCCCCGCTGCTCCGCCTCCGCGGTGCGCGCGAAGATCCCGATCTCCCACCACTGGGTGGACTCGGTGACCATCGGCTTCCTCGCCTCCCAGGAGATCACGCCCTCCGGGTGGTCCTGCATGTGGGAGCCGACGCCGGGGGCGTCCACCAGGACCTCGACGCCGACCTCGCGCAGGTGGGCGGCCGGGCCGATGCCGGACAGCATGAGCAGCTTCGGCGAGTCGATGGCACCGGCCGACAGCACCACCTCGCGGCGCGCGGTGATGTGGGTGGTGTGGATCAGGTCCGGGGCCTGCACGTCGACGCCCGTGGCGCGCGGGACGGACGTGTCGTCCTCGCGCGCGAACGTGATCCGCCTGGCCCAGTGCTCCGTGAGGATCGTCAGGTTCGGCCGGTCCAGCACGGGATGCAGGTAGGAGACCGACGACGACGAGCGCACGCCGTCCTCGCGGGCGTTGATCTGGAAGAAGTTCGCGCCCGTCACGACGGTCGTGCCGTCGTTGAACCGGACACGCGGGATGCCGGCCTGCTCGCACGCGTCCAGGAGGGCGACGCCGCACGGGTCCGCGGGCGGCACCTGGCGCAGCCGCACCGGCCCGTCGTGGCCGTGGTGCGCGCCCGGCTGGTCGTTGTTCTCCAGCTTGCGCACGAACGGCAGCGACTCCGCCGCCTCCCACCCGGTCGCGCCGAGCTCGGCCCACCGGTCGAGGTCCTCCGCGGGAGGATGGAACGCGATGCAGGAGTTGTGCGACGAGCAGCCGCCCAGCACGCGGGCGCGTGCCTGACGCATGAAGGAGTTGCCGTGGGACTGCGGCTCGATCAGGTAGTCCCAGTCGTATCCGGACTCCAGCAGGTGCATCCAGCGGTCCAGGCGCAGGATCGCGTCGTCGTCCACGTCCGAGGGGCCGGCTTCGAGCAGGGCGACCGTGACGTCGGGGTCCTCCGACAGGCGGGCCGCGACGGCCGCCCCGGCGGAACCGCCGCCGATCACGACGTAGTCGAACTCCTGGGACATGCGTTCTCCCGTCCTGATGGTGCTGGTGGAACTGCCGGCGCGGGGCCCGCGCCGCCGGGTGCTGTCGTCCGGCTCGTCAGCGCCGGGTGAACCAGCCGGTCACCGCCGGGCGCAGGTTCTGGTAGACGTGCTTGGCCTCCTGGTACTCGGCCAGGCCGGCGGGTCCGAGCTCGCGGCCGAAGCCCGACTGCTTGAACCCGCCCCACTCCGCCTGCGGGAGATAGGGGTGGTAGTCGTTGATCCAGACCGTGCCGTGCCGCAGCCGGTTCGCGACCCGCTGGGCCCTGCCCGCGTCCGAGGTCCAGACGGCCCCGGCCAGGCCGTAGTGGGTGTCGTTCGCGATCTCGACGGCCTCGTCCTCGGTGCGGAACGTCTCGACGGTGACCACCGGCCCGAAGGCCTCGTCGACGACGGCGGCCGAGCCGCGGGCCACGCCGTCGAGCACCGTGGGCAGGTAGTAGAAGCCCTGCTCCAGCGCGCCCTCGCCCCACCTGCCGCCGCAGCGCAGCACGGCGCCGTCGGCCACCGCCTGCTCGACGTAGGCGGTGACCTTGTCACGGTGGGCGGCGGAGATCAGCGGGCCGGTCTCCGCCTCCGGGTCGTCGGGGCCGCCGAGCCGGATCCGTTCGGCCCGGCGTACGAGCTCGTCGACGAAGCGGTCGTGGACCGACTCCTCGACCACCAGGCGTGCGCCCGCCGAGCAGACCTGGCCGGAGTGCACGAAGGCGGCGTTGAGCGCGTTGTCGACGGCCGCGTCGAAGCTCTCGTCCGTGGCCGCGACGTCGGCGAACACGACGTTCGGGTTCTTCCCGCCCAGTTCCAGCGCCACCTTCTTCACCGTGGCCGCCGCGTTCGCGGCGATGAGCCGCCCGGTGACGAGGCCGCCGGTGAACGAGACCAGGTCGACGTCCGGGTGGGTGCTCAGCGGACCGCCCGCCGTCGGGCCGGCGCCCGTGACGAGGTTGGCCACCCCGGCCGGGACGCCGGCGTCGGACAGCACCTTCATGAGCAGCATCGCCGTGTGCGGGGTGAGCTCGCTGGGCTTGAGCACGAACGTGTTGCCCGCGGCCAGTGCCGGCGCGACCTTCCACACGGCCTGCAGCAGCGGGTAGTTCCACGGAGAGATGAGCCCGCAGACGCCCACCGGCTCGTACTGGATGCGGCTGACCACGTCCTGACTGCCGGCGTCGACCACCCGGCCCGCGTCCAGGCCCGCGAGCTTGCCGAAGTAGCGGAAGCAGGCGATGCAGTCGTCCATGTCGATCTCGGACTCGACCATCCGCTTGCCGGTGTCCCGCGACTCCGCACGGGCGAACTGCGCCTTGCGGGCCGTGAGCGCCTCCGCGACCCGCAACAGCAGGTCACCGCGCTCGGGTGCGGTGGTGGCGCGCCATGGGCCGGTGTCGAACGCGCGCCGGGCGGCGGCGATCGCGCGCTCGGTGTCGGCCGCGGACGCCTCGGAGACCGTGCCGGCCGCGGAGCCGTCCGCGGGGCAGACGATCTCGCGGGTGGCGCCGTCGGCCGCGGCCCGCCACTCGCCGTCGACGAAGAGGGAGGATGCGCTCATGGTGGTGCCTCTCAGGAGTCGCCGGGCAGGGGGCCGGTGCCGTGACCGTCCTGGCGAGCCGGGACGAGGACGGGCTCGGTGGCGCCGTCGCCCGAGGCCTGCCGGACGGACTGCAGGTAGATGAGATGCCGCTCGTACTGGTCGAGCACGTCGGCGATGAGCTGCTCGGTGGTGTAGCCCGTGACGTCGTACCCCTGCGTGCCCTCGGTGAGGTGCACCTCGATGCGCACGTAGTAGTCCTCGCCGACCGGGCGGCCCGAGGCGAACACCGGGGTGGGCGCCTCGACGGGGAACAGCCGGTAGGTGAACGGCTCGTCGTCGCCGTGCTCCACGGTCAGCGTGAGACACGGGACGCCCGCCACCTGGCCGGACTCGGCGACCGACGCCGTGGCGTCCTGCTTCGTGAGCTCGGCCACCACCTCGGTCAGCGCCGGACGGCACACGTACTCCACGAACCGCCGCGACTGCGCCGGCGAGGGGAAGCTCAGCATCCGCTGGAGCCGGAGCTTCCACGAGTGGCCGGCGACGCCGTCGGAGTGCGTGCGGTCCGACAGGCTCGCGGGCAGCGACGTGCGCAGCGTGTCGGTCTTGTGGCCCTCGGTGCGCAGCACCTTGTACAGCCCGAGCATCACGGCGACCATGACGAACGAGAACGGCAGGCCCATGATGATCGTGCCCGACTGCAGGGTCGTGATGCCGCCCGCCAGAAGCATGCCCATGGTGAGCAGGCCGGTCGCCGCGGCCCAGAAGACGCGCAGCCACGCCGGGCCGTCGTCGCCCGCCCGGTGCAGGCGGGAGGTGAAGTTGGACAGCACGAGCGCACCGGAGTCGGCCGACGTGACGTAGAACAGCAGGCCCGTGAGCACGGCGATGCCGATGGTGAGCGGCGCGGCCGGGAACTGCTCCAGCAGGGCGTAGATGCCGCTGGCGGGATCGTTGACGGCGTTCTCGCCGAACGCCGCGCCGGCGGCGCCGCCGTTCCGCATGAGGTCGAGGGCGCTGTTGCCGAACACCGACACCCACAGCAGCACGAACGCGAACGGGATGGTCAGGGTGCCGACGACGAACTGACGGATGGTGCGACCGCGCGAGATCCGGGCGAGGAACAGGCCCACGAACGGGGCCCAGGCGACCCACCAGGCCCAGAAGAACAGCGTCCACCAGCCCATCCACTCGGTCGGGGCCTCGAACGCGTAGGTGTCCAGCGTCATGCCGGGCAGGCGCGAGACGTAGTCGCCGAGGTTCATCACCAAGCCGTTGAGCAGGAACGGCGTCTTGCCGGCGACCAGGACCCACACGATCAGCACGATCGCCAGCACCACGTTGAGCTCGGACAGACGGCGCAGACCGCGGGCCACGCCGGAGACCACGGACAGCGTGGCGATCACGACGGCCAGCACGAGCAGCCCCAGCTGCGCCCCCGTGCCCTCGGGGACGCCCCACAGCTCGAACAGGCCCCGGTTGAGCATCTCGACGCCGATGCCGAGCGTCGTCGCCAGGCCGAAGATCGTGCCGATCACCGCCGCGATGTCGACCGCGTCGCCCAGTTTGCCCCACACGCGGTCGCCGAACAGCGGGTGCAGGACCGAGCGGATGCTCAGCGGCATGTTGCGCCGGTAGGCGAAGTACGCCAGCGCCATGCCCATCAGCGCGTACATGGCCCAGCCGATGATCCCGTAGTGGAACAGCGTCCACACCACGGCCTGCCGGGCGGCCTCGACGCTCTCACCCTGACCTGCGGGCGGGAAGTAGTACTGCGAGGCGGGCTCGGCCACGGAGTAGAACATCAGGTCGGTGCCGATGCCCGCGGCGAACAGCATCGCCGCCCAGGTGAAGAGGTTGAACTGCGGCTTGGACTGCTCCGGGCCCAGGCGGACCCTCCCCATCCGGGACACCCCGACCAGGATCACGAAGACCAGGAACACCGCCGCGACCAGGAAGTAGTACCAGCCGAACCCGTCGGAGATCCATCCGACGGCGACGCCTATCGTCTCCTCCGCTCGGACGGGCGCGATGATCGCGGACAAGGCCACCGCGAGGATGATCGCCGCCGACCCGACGAAGACGGTCCGGTTCACCACCTTGGGACGGGTTCCGGCCGGAGCGATCCGGGGCGAGCGGTCGGTGGACACGGCAGTGCCGTCGGCGGTACTCATGAATCCTCTGAGGTCGGGAATCGGGAACGGTGCGCCAGTGTAGAGGGCGGCCGGCCCTGCGTGAGGTTACGCAGGGGTGACGCCGAGCTGCATTCCGGCCAGCCCCCGCTTGCGCGCGGCAAGGCCCCGCGCAACCTCACGCAGCACGACGGCGCCCGGTGACTCCGGGTCCGACAGCGTCACCGGTGTCCCGGAGTCCCCGCCCTCCCGGACCGCGACATCCAACGGGATCTGCCCCAGCAGTGGCACGTCGGTCCCCAGGACCTCACCGAGCCGTGCCGAGACCTGTGTGCCCCCGCCCTCGCCGAACAGGTGCAGGCGCGACCCGTCGGGCTGGGTGAGCCACGACATGTTCTCCACCACGCCGACCACGCCCTGCGACGTCTGCGTCGCCACCGAGCCGGCGCGCTCCGCGACCTCCGCCGCGGCCGCCTGCGGCGTCGTCACCACCAGCACCTCCGAACGCGGCAGCAGTTGCGCCACGGAGATCGCGATGTCGCCCGTCCCCGGCGGCAGGTCCAGCAGCAGCACGTCCAGGTCGCCCCAGTACACGTCCGCCAGGAACTGCTCCAGGGCCCGGTGCAGCATCGGCCCCCGCCACACCACCGGCTGCCCGTCCGGCACGAACATGCCGATCGACACGACCTTCACGCCATGCGCCACCGGAGGCAGCAACATGTTGTCCACCCGCGTCGGCTGCCGGTCGACGCCCAGCATCCGCGGGATCGAGAACCCGTAGATGTCCGCGTCGATCACGCCGACGTTCAGCCCGTCCGCCGCCATCGACACGGCCAGGTTCGCCGTCACCGACGACTTGCCCACCCCGCCCTTGCCCGATGCGACCGCATACACCTTCGTCAGCGAGCCCGGCTGGGCGAACGGGATGACCGGCTCGCCCGTGCCCCCGCGAAGCCTCGTACGCAGCGCGGCGCGCTGGTCGGGCGTCATCACCCCCAGGTCGACCTCCACCGCGGCGACGCCGTCGACGGCGCTCGCGGCGGCGGTGACGTCCTTGACCAGCGTGGACTTCATGGGACAGCCGGCGACGGTGAGGTCGATGCCGACGGTGACGTGCACCCCCGTGGCGTCCGCGGGCGTGGTGCCCGGTGTCACGGCCACCGAACGCACCATGTCCAGCTCCGTGAGGGGCCTGCGGATCTCAGGGTCGAGGACGCGGGTGAGGGCTTCGCGGACGCGGCTCTCGATGCCGGCGGAACTGGTCGTGGTCACCCCTCGATCGTAGAGGCCGTACCACCGAGTGGTCCGCACGGGATATTCGCATGACACCTTGCGGGTCTGGCGTGGGCAAGGCAAATACTCA
Source organism: Myceligenerans indicum (assembly GCF_016742955.1). GTDB lineage: Bacteria > Actinomycetota > Actinomycetes > Actinomycetales > Cellulomonadaceae > Myceligenerans > Myceligenerans indicum. Next base: position 148,750 of record NZ_JABBYC010000001.1, read on the forward strand.
GTAAGGACCGATAGGGTGAAGTAACGCGGACAGGGAGGTGTGGCATGGCGAACGGGGCGGTGAACATCTCTGTACCCACCGGCCTGCACAAGATCACCAGCGAGGACGAAGCGCGCGAATTGGCCCGCTTCCTCCAGGTTCCGAACCGGGCCTGGCCCGTGGTGGTCATCTCCACGCCGGCCGGCCGCACCACACCGTACGTCGACCCGCAGCGGGTGATCGACGACGTCGCGGGACTCGCCGAGGTCGTCGTCATCCCGACGGGCGACGTCTCGTGGGCCTTCTCCCGTGGCATGCCCGAGTACACGCAGGTCTACGGCGGCGCGTCCCGCGTCTATCCCACCGGGCTCGACTGGATCCACGACCTGCGACGGTCCCCGCTGCACTTCGCCTACTCCCTGGCCGACGGGCCGAAGGTGCGCGAGCGCCTCGTGGGCGACGCCCTGTCGGCGGCGGTGCGTGCCGGGCTCGCCGGAGCGGCCCCTGCCGGCCCGGGCGGCGCCGGTGGAGGTGCCGCGGAGGCTCGCGGGACCGTGCAGGGCGTCCTCGGCTCCCGCGCCCTGATCGAGCTGGACGACGGCGGCCAGGCCTCCGTCGCGGAGGAGCTCACCCTTCCCGGGGTGGCGCTGCAGAGCATCTTCCGGCGCGGGATGAAGGTGCGGGGGCGGTACGACGCCGAGCGCGGCACGCTCGACACGCGCGGCATGCTGCCGGACGACGACGCGCAGCGCCACATGGTCAAGAATCTCTATCGTGTCGGCAAAGTTGTTGTCGGCCGGGTGGAGGCCGTCGCCGAGGCATCCGTGACGATCGCCGTCGCGCCCGCCGTCCAGGTCAGGGTGCCGCGTGAACGGGTGACGGGCAATGCGCTCGACACGCTGGACGACCTCTTCACACCCGGTGAGGTGGTGCTCGCGCGCGTCACGCAGGCCCCCGGCGACGGCGTCACACTCCGGCTCGACGACGTCGACGAGTCCGACGAGCCCCTGCCCGCCCTGTCGCTGCTGGACGGCGGGCCGCCCTGGCTCGCCCCTCCGGACCCGTCGCTCCAGGAACCGGAGACGGGCAGCGGGCCCATCCGCATTCCCACCCCGGCGGAGGTCGCGAACGGCCGAGGCGCCCACCCGTCCGTCGCCGACCGCCCCGCCGGCGAGTCCGAGGAGGGGACCACCACCTCCCGCGGCGGCGCGGCGGAGGCCCTGAGGCACGGTGAGATCAGGCGGCGGCCCACACCCGGGGACATCGCGGCGCGGATCGCTGGCGACGCGGCGGTCCCCCTCCCGGCCCCCGCCGGGGACAGCAGGCCGGCTCCGGCGCGGGGTGCCGGAGGGCCGGCGCCGTCGGCCAGCAAGACGGCGGTCCGTGACCTCAGCCTGGCGCTCGACGCGCAGAAGGCCCAGGTCACGCGGTTGGAGAAGAGCCTGATCGTGGTCAAGGTCGAGAAACGGCGGGTGGAGGTGGAGCTCGACGAACTGCGCCAGTACGTGGCCGACCTCCGCGACCAGGTGGATCGTCGGGACCATCAGCTCGAACGGTCGCGGGCGCAGCTGCGGGCGGAGAAGGCGAAGTCGGCGGCCTACCGGCGCGAGCTCGGGCGGGACGTCGAGGTCACCACGGAGCGGTACTTCACGGACCCCGCCGAGCAGTTCCGGTTCGAGGTCACCCAGACGTGGGCCCAGATCGTCCCGGCGGGGGAGAAGGAGCGCTGGCCGGTGGAGGAGTACGTGCTCGGATCGCGGTTCCTGGAGTCGCTGGAGACGGTCGAGGGCATCTCGCGGGACAAGGTACTGCGCACCGTCGTGCACGTGGTCACGGGCCGGGCGCCGGAGATGAACGGGCTGCAGGTGCACCCGCTCCGCTCCGGGCTGGGCGGTGATGACCCGCAGCGGGTGCGGGACGACGGCGCCGCGTGCTGGCGTGTGTCGTTACAGGTCAACACGCCGTCGGCCCGCAGGATGCACTACTGGCGCCTTCCGGGCGGCGGCTACGAGCTGTCCCGCGTCGTGCTGCACGACGACATGGAGCCCTGACCGGCCGCGCGCACCCTGGCCGGCCGCGCGCACCCTGGCCGGCCGCGCGCACCCTGGCCGCTGCCGAGCTGGACACGAGGCGGGGTAGCGTTCCGGCCATGCGTCCGCACCACGGTCAGACGATCGACGTCGAGTCGCTCGACGACTTCAGAGCCCGCGTCGCCGCCGGAGCTCGGTCGATGTACGGCTGGCACCTGCAGTCACTGGACCTGACGGGCCAGAGCGACGCCATCCGCGCGCTCGACGTCGCCGGCGCGCTGTTCCTCGGCTGCGTGCTGAACCGGCCGGACGAGGAATCGGTCCGCGAGCGCGGGGCCCTGGTGTTCCCGCAGGTCCCGGGTAGCCCCGTCGACTCCTATCGGCCGGCTCTGTACAGCGCGCGGGAACTGTACGCGGGGATCGAGAACGGCTACGAGACCACACTGGACGCCTGCGCCTACGCGTGGTCCAGGCAGCCACGGTCGCGTGACCTGACCCTCGCGCAGGCCTTGCACGACCACGCGATCGACGATGCCCTCGCCGCGGAGCGCGCCGGCCGCCGCGTCGTCGGGATCATGGGCGGGCACTCCCTGACCCGGGGTTCCGGCCCGTACGGGGACGCCGCCCGGCTGGCACACGAGCTCGCGCGTGCCGGGCTCACGGTCGCCACCGGGGGCGGGCCCGGCGCCATGGAAGCGGCCAACCTGGGCGCCTACCTGGCACCGCACGCGGCGGCTGAGCTCGACAAGGCGCTCGCGATGCTCGCCCGGGTGCCGTCGTTCACGCCGTCGGTCCGCGACTGGGTCGGCGCCGCGCTCGACGTGCTCGACACCTGGCCCGTCGGGGCCGACAGTTTCGGCATCCCCACCTGGCACTACGGCCACGAGCCGCCGAACCCCTTCGCCACGCGCATCGCGAAGTACTTCAGCAACGCGATCCGGGAGGCGGTGCTGCTGGAGTACGCCGACGGCGGCATCGTGTTCCTGCCCGGCGCCGCCGGCACGGTGCAGGAGGTCTTCCAGGACGCCTGTGAGAACTACTACGCCGATGCCTCGTCGGTGGCGCCGATGGTGCTGGTCGGCAACGACTTCTGGACCCGGGAGCTGCCGGCCTGGGACCTGCTGGGCAGCCTGGCGTCGGAGCGCGACATGGCGGCCCGGCTGTACCTGGTCGACACGGTGGACGAGGTGGTCCCGATCCTGGCGGCCTGACGTCGCTCGTACGGGCCGTCGCCCCCGCCGTGCGTGTCGGGCGGTGCGCCGCTGTCGGGTGGTGCGCCGCGGTGGCCGGCCCGCGTCACGCGACGAACGCGGCCGCGACCAGGAGGACGACGACGAGGCCGAGGCCCCCGAGGATGCCCCACGTCAGCCCGGCACCCTTGCGCTTCTGCGGGCTCAGTCCCATCGCGCCGCTCGTGAACTGGTGGAGCGGCGGAGCGTAGAACACCTCGATCGCCTGGCCGGGCGCGATGTCGAGGTCGAACGCGGCCTGCCCGTACCGCCGCAGCCACTGCGACGACGCCTCCAGATGGTGTCGACCCGACTCGATCGGGATGTCCACGCTCCCGCTCATCCTCGACGGAGCCTTGTGCCCGTCGATCGTGAGCAGGGGCGGCACCATGTTGGAGGTCATGACGTTCCCCTGCACGGTGAAGCGCAGGGTGGCGTTCGGGGTGAACGCGGGCTGAGGTGAGAGCTGTCCGTACTGGGCGTTGCCGTTCTGATCCACGCGGCGAGCATAGAGGAGCTCTGTGCCGTCCGGTCCGGAACACGGGGTGAAATCCGGGAGTCGGCGACACCTGTTGACGGTCCACGGCAGGAAGATCAACGGCGGGAAGGTCCACGGCAGGAAGATCAACGGCGGGAAGGTCAACGGCGGGAAGGTCAACGGCGGGAAGGTCAACGGCGGGAAGGTCAACGGCAGGAAGAGGGGGCTCCGGGCCGGGGCAGCGGGAGGCCGATCGCCGGACGAGTGCCGGCCTCAGCGGGCCGGGTGCTCCGGTTCGGCGTCGCCGTTCCGGCCTTGTCGCGCCTCCAACTCCTCCAGCAGGCCGCGCAGCTCCGAGCGGACGTAGTCACGGGTGGCGACCTCGCTCAGGAGCATGCGCAGGGATGCCATCTCGCGTGCCAGGTACTCCGTGTCCGCCAGGGCGCGCTCGCCCCGCCTGCGGTCCTGTTCGGCGAGGACGCGGTCGCGGTCGTCCTGGCGGTTCTGCGCGAGCAGGATCAGTGGAGCCGCATAGGACGCCTGGACCGAGAAGAACAGGTTGAGCAGGATGAACGGGTAGGGGTCCCACCGCAGGCTCCAGAGCGCGAGCACGTTGAGCGTGACCCAGAGGATCACGAACAGCGTCATCCACATGAGGAACTGGCCCGTTCCCATGAACCGCGCGAACGTCTCCGCGCCCTTGCCCACGAGGTCCGGGTCGAGACGAGGGCGGCGGAACCCGGCGGCCTTCGGCCGGTCGAGACGATCAGCCACGGGGCTCCCTCCCGTCCTGGTCCTGCCCGCTCTGGTCCTGCGTGCCGTGGTCCCGCCCGTCGTGTCCGTGCATGTCGCGTCGCGCGCCGCCCCGGCTCTGCCGCGTGCGGAGGCCCCGCGGATCCGGCCGTGCCGGCCTGGCAGGCTCCGGGACGACATCTTCGTCGTGGGACTCGCGCCAGTCGTCGGGGAGGATGTGGTCGAGCACGTCGTCCACCGTCACCACGCCCAGGAGCCGGCGCTCCGGGTCCAGCACGGGCAGGGCGAGGAAGTCGTAGGCGGCCATCAGGCGCGTCACCCGCCCCACCGGTGCGTCCGGGGTCAGCCACCAGTGCGAGTCCGAGTCCAGCACCGACGCCACCGACGCGTGCGGCGGCTCGCGCAGCAACCGCTGGAAGTGCCCCACGCCGAGGAACCGGCCCGTCGGAGTCTCCATCGGCGGACGCACCACGAACACCATCGCGGCCAGGGCCGGAGGCAGCTCCTTGCGCCGGAGCTGCGCCAGCGCCATCGCGATCGTGTCGTCCGCCCCCAGGACGACCGGCTCCGTCGTCATCAGACCACCGGCCGTGTCCTCGCCGTACTCCAGGAGCCGGCGTACGTCCGCCGCCTCCTCGGGCGCCATGAGGGCGAGCAGATCGTCGGCCTGCGTGTCCGGCAGTTCGTTGAGGAGATCCGCCGCGTCGTCGGGCTCCATGGCCTCCAGCACGTCCGCCGCACGATCCGTGTCGAGCTCCGTGAGGATCGCGACCTGGTCGTCCTCCGGCATCTCCTCCAGGACGTCGGCCAGACGCTCGTCGTTCAGCGCGCGGGCCACCTCGACACGCCGGGCGGCACCGAGCTCGTGGAGGGCATCGGCGAGGTCGGCGGCACGCATGTTCTCGTACGCCTCCAGCAGCCGGGCGGCCCCCTGGTCGACGTCGGTCCGTGCCAGGCCCGTCACGGCGTGGACCGGAACCGTCAGCGTCGATCCCCTGCGGCGCAGCGACAACGGCGCCACCCGCTCGGGCCGCCGTCGTACGAACAACTGGTCCACCAGCCAGTTGCCCGTGCGCTGCCGCGTGATCGCGACATCCTCGACCGTGGCCTCCCCCGACCCGTCCGTGAACCGCACGCGACGGTCCAACAGCTCACCCAGCACCAGCGACTCCATGGTCCGCTGCTCGAACCGGCGCATGTTCACCAGGCCCGTGCTGATCACCTGACCGGGGCCGATGCTCGTGACGCGTGTCAGCGGAAGGAACACGCGCCGCCGCCCCGGAACCTCCACGACCAGACCCGTCGCACGCGGCGGCCGGTTGGTCCGCATCAGCACCACCACGTCACGCACCCGCCCCACCTGGTCCCCGATCGGGTCGAAGACCGCCGTACCGGCCAGGCGGGCCACGAAGACCGTGTCGGTGCTCATGTCCGTCAGGCTACGGGTAGGGCCGCGGGCAAGCTTGTCGTGACGCCGGGACCGTCGTGGCCTCGGGACCGTCGTGACGCCGGGACCGTCGTGGCCTCGGGACCGTCGTGACGCCGGGACTGACGTGGCCTCGGGACGGTCGTGACGCCGGGACCGTGGTGGCGTCGAGCCCGGTGGCGCGGCACCGGGTGGCTCGTGACGTGGGGCGGGCGTCGAGGGCCGGGAACCCTGGCGGGGTTCCCGGCGTTGTCGCGGCAGACATTCGAGTAGGGGAGACTGAACGTATGAGCATGTCCCGCCCGGGCGCGATCCCCAAGGTCCCCACCCTGCCCGCCGGAGACGAGGTCGCCGCATACCCGACCTACCTCCAGGCGCAGCAGGCCGTCGACTACCTGTCCGACCACAAGTTCCCCGTCGAGAACGTCACCATCGTCGGCACCGACCTGCGCATGGTCGAGCGTGTCACCGGACGTCTCACCTACGGCCGCGTCGCGCTCGCGGGTGTGCTGTCCGGCGCCTGGTTCGGTCTGTTCGTGGGCCTGCTGCTCACGCTGTTCGCCGGCAACGGCGGTGGCGGGGTGCTGTTCGTGGGCATCGGGCTCGGTGCCGGGTTCGGGCTGCTGTTCAGCGTGCTGTCCTACGCGTTCACCGGTGGTCGGCGTGACTTCACGTCGTCGTCCCAGATCGTGGCGGCGACGTACGCGATCCTGTGCGCGCACGACCACGCCTCGGACGCGAGGGCGATGCTGCTGGAGTCCCCGAGCGGCGTGGGGCGGCCGTCGGGGAGCCCGGTTCCGGGGGCGGGACGCTCGGGGTTCGGCGCGGCGGCTCAGGGCTCGGCTGCCTCGGGAGTGTCCGACGCCGGTGCGGGCGCGATGGCGGGCACACCCACCGGCGAGCAGGCGCCGGCCGAGACGCCTCCGGCGCCGCGGAAGCCCGATCCTCGCTTCGTCACCCCGGAGGGCAAGCCCCGCTACGGTGCCATGCGCCCGGAGGACGACGAGAAGCGCCCGGAGCCAGACGAACGCCTGGGAAGCGACGACCCGCAGAACTCATAGCCTCCCGCCGCTTGCGCAGCGGTCCACCGCCCTCGTGGCGGTCCACTGATCTCCTGACGGTCCACTGATCTCCTGACGGCCACTGATCTCGTGGGGGTCCACCGATCTGTGGTCGGTCGTTTGGCGTGTGGTCGGTCAAGTGATTGACCGACCACGCGCCAAACGACCGACCACAGACGTGGGACCGATCGCGACGCACTCCTGTGGAAGAACGGGTTCGTGCACAGGAGAGGCGGGAGCGGCCAGACGTCTTCGTATCGAGGTGCCAGCCTGCGGTGGGTGACGACCAACGCGCTGCCGCTACCGCAGATCATCGAGACGAGACACAACGATCGCAACCGTATCGCCAAGGCCTTGCGTGCGGGGGCGATCGAGCGTGTGCGCCGAGGAGCCTACGTCGAGGTGCCGCAACCGGAGGCGCAACGGCGTCCTGCGCCGCGCCGGGACGAGGCTGCCGCTCTGGCGCAGATCGTGGCGGTTCATCGCCGCACACGTGCCGATCACTTCGTCAGTCACGTCAGCGCGGCCGTCCTCTGGGGCTGGCGCGTCTGGGACCTGCCCGACCTGACGCATCTCTATCAGCGGTACCGGGCATCTGGTCACGCCGCGTCGGATGTCGTCCACCACCGGAACCTCCCCGCGGACCAGCACGCGGAACACCAGGGGATACCCGTGACGTCCAAGGTGCGTACCGCGGTCGACTGCGCGCTGACCATGCGCCCCGTCGAGGCGCTGGTCATCGTGGACAGCGCGCTCGCCGACGGCGTCGCTCGCGAGGACCTGCTGGACGACCTGGAGGCGCGCCCGGACCGTCGCGGGACGCGAGCAGCACGTCGCGTGATCGAGATCGCCGATCCAGGTGCGGAATCCCACTGGGAGTCATGGGTGAGATATGTGCTCGTCAGGGCGGGACTCCCGACCCCGGCGACGCAGGTCGTCGTGCCCACCCGGCTGGGCTCCTACCGGTGCGACATGGGCTGGCCGGAATGGCGCGTCGTCGTCGAGTTCGACGGCTTGGTGAAGTATCGCGACGCGGTCCTCGCGCCGGACCACTCGGGAGCGCAGGAACTCATGCGGGAGAAGCGCCGCGGTGACGCCATCATCGAGACCGGGGTGCGGCTGGTGCGGGTCACGAAGCACGACCGGCATGATCCTGACGACATCGCCAACCGGGTGCTGCCTCTCCTGCCGCCGGACGTCAGGCGCGGTGCCCGCCCGGACCCGCTCCTCCCGCCGGCCTGGTGAGAACTTCCTCCGTCGTCGGGGCTGCGTGTGGTCGGTCGTTTGGCGTGTGGTCGGTCAAGTGATTGACCGACCACACGCCAAACGACCGACCACACGGCCCGTGATGGCCACCCAGCCGCGCAGGCCCGTGCTCAGCCGCGCAGGCTGGCCACCCAGCCCCGCAGGCCCGTGCTCAGCCGCGCAGTGACGCCATCCAGGCCTCCACGGCCTCCGGCTCGCGGGGGAGACCCGCGGACAGGTTCTCGTGGCCGTCGGCGGTGATCAGCACGTCGTCCTCGATGCGGACGCCGATGCCGCGGTACTCCTCGGGCACGGCGAGGTCGTCGGCCTTGAAGTAGAGGCCCGGCTCGATCGTGAACACCATCCCGGGTGTCAGCACGCCGTCCAGGTACATCTCCCGGCGGGCCTGCGCACAGTCGTGCACGTCCAGCCCCAGGTGGTGGCTGGTGCCGTGGACCATCCAGCGCCGGTGCTGCTGTCCGTCCTCGTCGAGCGACTCCGCGGCGGTCACGCCGTCGGGCAGCAGGCCCCACTCCTCCAGCCGAGCGGCGATGACCTCCATGGCTGCCGCGTGCACGTCCCGGAACCTCGCGCCCGGCTTCGCGACCGCGAACGCGGCGTCGGCCGCGTCCAGCACGGCCTGGTAGATGCGCCGCTGCACGTCCGTGTACTCGCCCGTCACGGGGAGCGTTCGGGTCACGTCCGCGGTGTACAGGGAGTCCACCTCGACGCCGCCGTCGAGCAGGACCATGTCGCCCTCGCGCACCTCACCGTCGTTGCGGATCCAGTGGAGGGTCGTCGCGTGGTCGCCGGCGGCCGCGATCGTCTCGTAGCCCACCGCGTTGCCTTCCAGGCGGGCGTTCGCGTCGAAGGTCGTCTCGATGACCCGCTCTCCGCGCCGGTGCGCCACGGCCCGCGGCAGCTCGCGCACCACGGCCTCGAAGCCCTCGATCGTGCGCGCGACCGCCTCGCGCAGCTCCTCGACCTCCAGGTCGTCCTTGAGCAGCCGGATCTCAGAGGTCGCCTCGACCAGCACGGCGTCGTCCAGCACGGCGTCGTCCAGCACGGCGTCGTCCAGCACGGTGCCGTCCAGCACGGTGCCGTCCAGCGCGGTGCCGACCAGCGTGGCCTCGTCCAGCGCGGCCGTGGACCCGGAAGCCTGCGCGTCCGCGGTCTCGGCCTCCGCGCGCTCGGCCAGGTCCACGCCGGCCTCGGCGCGGATGGCCTCGACCAGCGTCTCGACCTCCTCGTCCGCGCCGGTCACGACCAGCAGCACGACGCCGTTCCCGCCGACGTCCTTGGCCAGGGCGTCCTTCAGCTCGTCGACGTGCCGGGCCTCGATGCCCGTCAGCGTCTCGACGTCGGCCAGGGACGGCCGGGCGCCCACCCAGAACTCGCCGTAGCGGGCGTCCGCGAAGAACTCCTCGTTGTCGCGGGGCGCCAGCGGGCGCACGTAGAGCACGGCGTGGTGGTTCGACGGCGTCCCGTCGGCACCCGGGTCGCCGGTTCCCTCCTCGACCGGGTGCAGCACCAGCACCGCGTCCGGCTCCTGGTCCGTCCCGAGGCCGGTGAGGTGGGCGAACGCGGAATGCGGGCGGAACCGGTAGTCGGTGTCGTTGGACCGGGTGCGCAGCGGGCCGGCCGGGATCACCAGCCGCGCACCGGGCAGCCGGCCGGAGAGTGCCGCACGGCGGTCGGCGGTGAACGGCACGGCGCGGGACGGCGTGACGCCCAGGTCGCCGCGCGGCGCCCACTGCGACATCACGAAGTCCTTGAATGCCTGGGACACCGGGCGCTGCGAGCGGTTGGATCCCCGCTCCTCGATGGACTGATCGGACGAGGTGGTGTTCTCGCTCATGCGATCAGTCTCGCACCCGGGTGCATGCCCCCGGAACCTGCCCGCCACCGGGCCCGCCCGGCCAGGGCCGGCGTGCGGCGCCCGACCAGGCCTTCCGGACCCGGCCGTCGCCCCCTCAGACGGTTCGCGGCGCGGAGAACGCCGCCAGGGCGCGGGTCAGGACCTGGTTGAACGACGTCGGGTCGTCGGTGTTCACGTCGTGGCCGGCGCCCGGGACGACGACGAGTGCCGCGTCCTGGGCTGCCCGCAGGTGCCGCCGCTCCTCGAGCCGCATGGCGTCCCGCGCACCGTTGACGAGCCACACGGGGGCGTCGACGCGGCGCAGGTCGGCCAGGGACGACCGCCCCGCCAGGTGCGTCAGCGCGTCGGTCACCACGCGCCAGCCCGGCCGGTGGATCTCGGCGCTCTGACCGGGCGCGACGGCGACCTTCCGAAGATCGGCGCCGCCGGGCGCGGGCGCCACGAGCTGCGCGGAGCGCCCGAGTGGGGAGGTGGCACGGAGGATGTCGGACATCCTGGACATGGCCGTGCGGGCGCCGCCGACGGTGTTCACGAAGCCCTGCGCGAGGTCGCGGTACAGCGCGACCGGCTTGCCCTTCGGGTCGGAGGTGCAGCCCACGGCGATCACGCCCGCGAGGCGGCTGGTGTGCGGGGTCCGCCGCGCCGCCCACGCGAGCGTGGTGTAGCCGCCGAGGCTGAGGCCGACGACGGCGACCGGGCGGTCCGGACCGAAGGCCGCGACGGCGTCGTCGATCACCTCGAAGGCGCGCGGCATCGTGAACCTCTCGCCGTGCAGGGCGCCGTGCGCGGGGAGGTCGACGGCGGTCGCGTCGTGGCCGAGGCGGTGTACGTGAGTCAGCTGCTCCCGCCAGATCGCCGACGACGTGCGCATGCCGTGCACGAAGACCACGGCGGGTGGAACGGGCGCCTGCGCAGGCGCCGGTGCGGGATCGAGATCCATGACAACCATGGTGCGGCAGCGATCTGTCCGGTGGGCGTCCTGCGGGCGCAGTCGTTGTGAAGACCGGGTGCGCGCCGGACGTCACGCCCACCGCGCGGGCGGCCGGGGCGTGCCGGACGTCACGCCCACGGCGGAACCGCGCGAGGCCCGGTAACTCTAGACTCGGTCCGTGATCGACCTCCACACCCACTCCACGGCGTCGGACGGTACCGATACCCCGGCGCAGGTGATGAAGGTCGCTGCTGCCGCGGGTCTCACCGTCGTCGCGCTGACCGACCATGACACCACCGCCGGCTGGGCCGAGGCAGCCGCCGCGGCGGACCTCGGGGGCATCGCCCTCGTGCGCGGCATGGAGATCTCGGCGCACGCGCTCGTCGGCGGCCGCCCCGTGGGCGTGCATGTGCTCGCCTACCTGCACGATCCCGGTCACGCCGGGCTGCGGGCCGAACTCGACAGGACTCGCACCTCCCGCGCGACGCGGGCGGAGCGGATGGCGGGACTGCTTGCCGAGGACTACCCGATCACCTGGGAGGACGTCCTGGCGCAGACCGAGCCCGGCACCACCATCGGGCGGCCCCACCTCGCCGACGCGCTGGTCGCCGCCGGCGTCGTGGCCGACCGCGACGAGGCGTTCGCCACGATGCTCCGCACGGGAAGCCGGTACTACGCACCCCACTACGCCCCGGACGCCGCTGAGGTGGTGCGGCTGGTGCGCGAGGCCGGGGGAGTTCCCGTGTTCGCTCATCCGGGGGCGGACGGGCGCGGGCGGATCGTTCCCGACGAGACGATCGCCGAGCTGGCCGCCGCGGGGCTCGCCGGGCTGGAGGTGGCGCACCGCGACCACGAGGAGCGCACGCGTCAGCGGCTGTCGGCCCTGGCGGAGGAGCTCGGACTGCTCGTGACCGGTTCGAGCGACTACCACGGCCGGGGGAAGACGAACCGGATCGGGGAGAACACGACCTCGCCGGAGGCGCTGGCCGAGATCGAGACGCAGGGTGCGCTTCCTGTCCTGTGGCCGGACAGCCCGGGCGGTGGCGTGGCGGACGCCACCGAGGCATCGTCGCGCGGCGGCGGGGCCACCTCGGGGAGCGGTGCGGGGGAGCAGGCATGAACGAGCTGCTCGCGCTGTTCGCGACGGTCTTCGTGACGCTGTTCGTCATCATGGACCCGCCGGGAACGGTGCCGGTGTTCCTGGGCCTGACCAGCAGCATGGACCACAAGCGCCGCAACCGGGCGGCGCGTCAGGCGATCCTCGTGTCGTTCCTGGTGGTCGTCATCTTCGCGGTGTTCGGCAAGTACGTGCTCGCGTACATGGGCATCTCGCTGCCCGCGCTGCGCGCGTCCGGTGGCCTGCTGCTGCTGTTCGTGGCGATGGAGCTGCTGACGGGCAAGGCCGAGGAGCCGTCGGCGTCCGCGAACACCAATGTCGCCATGGTGCCGCTCGGTACCCCGCTGCTGGCGGGGCCGGGCACGATCGTGGCGGTGATGGTGTTCGTCGAGGAGCATGCCACCCTCGCGTCCTGGGCGGTCATCGGTGCTGCCGTCGTGGCGGTACACGTGTGCGTGTGGCTGTCGATGCGGTTCGCGAACATCATCCAGCGTGTCCTGCGGGACGACGGCGTCACCCTGGTCACGCGGATCGCCGGTGTCCTGCTGGCCGCGATCGCGGTGCAGATGATCGCCACGGCGGTGACGCAGTTCGTGACCGACCCGGAGCTGCTGCTCGGGCACTGACGCGGCCGTAGGCCTCCGGCGTCGTCGGGCAGCCGTGTCTCGACGGCGGGCGACCGCAGGGGCGGTCCCCGGTGGCGGGCCGGGCGCTGAGTCTGGCCGGGCGCTGAATGCCGTCAGAGGTCCACGGTCTCCAGCGTGACCGCGACCGGTTCCCGGGGCGTCAGCGACTCCTTGGTGCGGACCGCCTTCTTCATCGGCAGGACATAGCCGCGCTCCCGGTCGGACGGGAAGACCGACGTCTGCCAGGTGGTCGACCCCACGGTGACCCGGACCCGGATCGACCCGAAGCCGCGCGGGGGGACCGGGAGGTCGGCCAGCTCGTCCGACACGTCGGCCGGGACGGAGACGAACCACCAGGACTCGGTCCTGGCTTCCCATTGCCAGAGCGGAGCGACGAACGAGGCATGCATGGGACGGATCGTATTCCTCTCCGGTCTCGCACGGTCACGCTCCGGACGCGACGGAACGCGGCCGGCACCCCGGCCGCGTTCCGGATGAGGTCGTCAGCTCTCCTGCGGCGGAGTGGCCGGCCGGCCGCCGCGCGTGCGGCGACGGTTCCGGGTACGACGACGGCCGGCCGTGCCGTCGGCATCCCCTGTACCGGCAGCCGCTGTACCGGCAGCCGCGTGGTCCGCGGCGCGCGTGCCGTCAGCGGGCGCGCCGTTCCGGCCCTCCGGCGCGGCACCGCTGCGTGCACGACCGCTCGAACCGTTGCCGGGGCGACCGCTCCGGCCCCGGCCGCCGCCGGCGGGGGCACCGCCTCGGCCGCCACGGCTGTGGCCGCCCGAACCGGCACGCTTCCCGGTCTCGCCGAGGTCCTCGAGCCGCTCGCCCTCGAGGCCCTCGAGCACGCGCTTCTCCTGGGGCAGGCGCCCCTTCGTGCCCTCGGGGATGCTGAGGTCCGAGTACAGGTGCGGGGACGTGGAGTAGGTCTCGACGGGATCGGGGATGCCGAGCTCGAGGGCCTTGTCGATCAGCTTCCACCGGGGGATGTCGTCCCAGTCCACGAACGTGACGGCCGTGCCCTTGTTCCCTGCGCGGCCGGTACGGCCGGTGCGGTGCAGGTAGGTGCGCTCGTCCTCCGGGCACTGGTAGTTGACCACGTGGGTGACGTCGTCGACGTCGATGCCGCGGGCTGCGACGTCGGTGGCGACGAGCACGTCGATCTTCTCGTTGCGGAAGGCGCGCAGCGCCTGCTCGCGGGCGCCCTGGCCGAGGTCGCCGTGGATCGCGCCGGCGGCGAACCCGCGGTCGCGCAGCTCGTCGGCCACCTTGGCCGCGGTGCGCTTGGTGCGGGCGAACACGATGGTGCGTCCGCGGCCGGTGGCCTGCAGCAGCCGCGCCAGGACCTCCACCTTGTCCAGTGCGTGCGCCCGGTACACGACCTGCGCGATGTTCTTGACGGTGGCGCCCTCGTCCGGGTCGGCCGCACGGATGTGCGTGGGCTGCTTCATGTACCGGCGGGCCATGCTCACCACGGCACCCGGCATCGTGGCGCTGAACAGCATCGTGTGCCGCTGGGCGGGGGTGCGGGCGAGGATCTTCTCGACATCGGGCAGGAACCCGAGGTCCAGCATCTCGTCGGCCTCGTCCAGCACCACCGTGCCGGCGCGCAGCAGCGTCAGGTGGCCCTGGTTCATCAGGTCGATCATGCGGCCGGGCGTGCCGACCACGACGTCCACGCCCTTCCTCAGCGCCTCGATCTGCGGCTCGTAGGCGCGCCCGCCGTACACCTGCACGATGCGCACCGAGCGCTTCGCCGAGGCCGTGGTCAGGTCGTTCGCGACCTGCACGGCGAGCTCACGGGTCGGCACGACCACGACGGCCTGCGGCTTGCCGGGGGCGACGAGCTGGTCGTAGCCCTCCTCGCCCGGGGCGACGATGCGGTGCAGCAGCGGAACGCCGAAGCCCAGCGTCTTGCCGGTACCGGTCTTGGCCTGGCCGATGATGTCGTGGGCGCTCATCGCGACCGGCAGCGTCATCGCCTGGATGGGGAACGGGTGGGTGATGCCCGAGTCACGCAGGGCGTCGACGATCTCCTCGCGGACGCCGAAGTCCGCGAAGGTGACGTCCTGTGCCTGGATCGCGGAGGGCGTGCTGAGGTCGGGGGAATCGGAAACGGTCTCGGCCGTGTTCGCGGCCGGGCTGTCTGTGGTGGTCACTGGCGCCTTCATCTCATCATCGGCGCGGCAGCTGGCCCCCTGCGGGCGATCGGCACGCGCCGTTCGTGTGGCAGCCGATCGTGAATATTCGTCGCGGGCCGGGCGCCGTCGTGGCGCCGCGGGCTACGCGTACCGCGGGGCGGCCGGACGGCCGGAGCGCGGAGTCGGAAGTCGTGAACAGGACGACCGGGCAACCGATTACGTGGCTCATGGTACGCGGTCGAGGTTTCCGCGTCGTTATCGCGGGCCGCGTGGCCGGGGCCCGGCGGCGCCGTTCCGCGAAGCCGTCCGCACGCGGCGCCGTGCGGCCCTGGTGCGGTCGGGCCGGACGGCCGGCGGCCGCCGGACTGGTCACGGGCCTGGCCTGACCGGATCCGGAGCACCGCCCGGCGGTGGGGGGCGAGCACGCGTTCGCCGGCCGCCCCCGCCCGGGTGGGTCCTTCGTCACGTCGGGGCTGTGCGACCTTCCCCGTGGTCCGCCGCGGGCGGGTGCCGCGCTTCCCGGCCCCCGTCCGCCGCGCCCTTTGGTGCATCGCGCGCTCCCCGGCAGGTCTGCGCGTCCCTCGGCGCGTCAGAGCGAGCCGAACCCGACCTTCCGCTGTTCCTCGGTGCCGATCTCGACGTAGCCGATGTGCCGGGCGGGGACGACGACGCGGCGGCCGCGCGCGTCGGTGAGCTCCAGGACGCCGTCGGGCAGCGCCTTCCTCACAGCGGTCGCGACCGCGTCGGCAGCCTCCTCGGTCTCGACGACGACCTCGCGCGGCAGGTGCTGCACACCGATGGTGACTTCCACGTTCACTCCTTCACGTGCCCGGACGGGCGGCGGGTCGCCGGGGGATCCCGGCTCGTCGCGATCCTAACCACGGTGGGCGCCGCGGACCGCGCGGTTTCGCCGAGGGCCGATGCGCGGCGCGTCGCCGCGCGCGGTCACGCCCGCACCGTACGTGACCTGTTCGTGACCTCGTGGCACGATGTTGCTCGTGCAGAAGACTCCCCGCCCCGGGCGTTCGGTCGTGGCACTCGTGCTCGTGCTGGCGGTGGGTGTGGGCGCCGGTGCCGCCGTCATGGCGTACCAGAGCCCGGACGAGTCGGTGGTCGCCGTCCGGGGCATCCTGGAACGCGTCACGGGGCCGGACGAGGCGCCGGGCAGGGGAGGCGCGGCGGCCGAGGCCGCGGCGGCCCCGTCGTCCGGAGCGGTGCACGACGGCCGGCCGGACGACGGTTCGGGCACGGGGGCGCTCGGCGCCCCGACACCCGAGCGGGCGGCCCGGCGGGCCCCCGCGCCGAGCCCCACGCCGGACGAGGGCTCCGGGCTGTTCGACGACGTCGAGGTGCCGAGGAACACCTCCGGGAAGCTTCGCACAGTGAAAGGGAAGGAAGACGCCCCGGGTGACGGCAGGGTGTTCACGGTGCGGGTCGTCGTGGAGAAGGGGCTTCCCGTCGACCGAGCGGTGTTCGCCCATGCGGTGATGACGACGCTGAACGACGACCGCGGCTGGTCGTCGGTGGACGGCGTGACGTTCGCGCGGACGGACGCCGACGACTACGACTTCCGCATCGTGCTGGCCGGCCCGCGGACCACGGACGAGCTGTGCAGCCCGCTGGACACCGGTGGGACGCTCTCGTGCGGGGTGGTCGGCTCGGTCGTGCTGAACTTCGGGCGCTGGGCACACGGTTCCGATGCCTGGAACAGCGACGTGCGATACCGGCAGTATCTCGTGAACCACGAGGTGGGGCACGTCATCGGGCATCCGCACGACCAGTGCGCCGGCAAGGGGAAGAAGGCCACGGTCATGGTGCAGCAGACCTTGTCGACACAGGGCTGCCGCCCGGAGCCGTGGCCGGCGCCGGGCAGGGGCTGACCGGACCTTCCCCCGACGGGCGGTCTCCTCGCGCTGCCCGCGCCCTGTCCGCGCCGCGGTACGTCTCCCTGCCGGCGGCGGCTTCCGGGCGGCACACGCCGGACGGCCTGCGTGGACAGCGCGGTGTCAGTGTCTCGTGATGGGATGCTGCGCGTGACGACAGCATTCCCGAGACTCCGGCTGGTGCCACCCGGGCAGGGCCCGCGTGGCAGGGACGCCCGTGCGCTGGACGACACCCAGTCCGAGGCCGTCGGGGCAGCGTCGTCGCGGCCGGTCACGTTGGTGGCGGGCGCCCCGGGAACGGGGAAGACGACGGTCGCCGCGCAGGTGGCCGTCGAGGCGTTGCGGGCCGGCACGGCGCCGGAGAGGGTACTGGTCCTGGCGGCGTCGCGACGGTCCGCGGCGAGGATGCGAGACGATGTCGCCGCGCGGGCGGGCCGGACGGTCGGGGCACCCATGGTGCGTACCGTGGCATCCGCGGCGTTCTCGATCCTGCGTACCCGGGAACTCGCGCTCGACGCACCGCTGCCCACCCTGGTCTCGGGCCCGGAGCAGGATCTGATCCTGGCCGAGCTGCTCGCCGGGCATGCCGTCGGACAGGGCACGGGACTCGAGCTCCCGCCCGGCCTCCCGGCCGATTCCCTGTCGCTGCGCGGCCTGCGTCAGGAGCTGCGTGACCTGCTGATGCGCGCCGCGGAACGCGGGCTCGGCCCCGTGGAGCTGCACCGTCTGGGCCGGGCGCACGACCGGCCGGAGTGGGTGATGGCCGCCAAGCTCTACGAGGAGTATCTCGACGTCATGACGCTGCGGTCGGGGACGCCCGACGCCGGCGCGCGGTACGACCCCGCCGTGGTCGTCGACGAGGCGACGCACGCGCTGCGGTCCTGGGAGCAGGACCTGCCCGGACTGCCCCGTCCCACGTGGGACCTAATCGTGGTGGACGACTACCAGGAGGCGACCGCCGCCACCGCCCGCTTCCTGCACGTGCTGCACGACGACGGCGCCCGGCTCGTGCTCCTGGGCGATCCGGACAGCGCGGTGCAGGGCTTCCGCGGCGCGGCGCCCGGGCTGGTGGGGCGCGCCGCCGGGAGCCCGGGACCGGTGGGGGCGTTCGACGCGGCGACGGTCGTGCTCGGCACGGCGTGGCGCCAGGATGCGGCGCTCCGCGAGGTCACGCGTGCCGTGACGGGCAGGGTTCCGGTCCTGGCGAGCGCGCTGCACCGTCGTGCGGCCTCCCGGCCGCGGGACGAACGGGACGACGACGCCCGGGAGGCCGAGTCCGCGGCGGTGCGGGAGGCCGAGTCCGCGGCGGTGCGTGTGGCCATCCTGCCGGGCCCGGCGCAGGAGGCCGCGTGGATCGCCCGCGAGCTGCGGGCCGAGCATCTCCTGTTCGGCACTCAGTGGGAACGCATGGCGGTGATCGCGCGCAGCGGCACGCGGCTGGGCGCGCTGCGCCGGGAGCTGGCGTCGGCCTCGGTCCCCGTGGCGCTCCTCGGTTCGGACCTGCCGCTGCGGGACGAGCCGGCGGTGGCGCCCCTGCTCGCGGCCGCCCGTGTGGCCGCCGGTGCGCCTCGCGGCAGTCTGGAGGCACTCATCGCCTCGGAGATCGACGGCGAGGCGTCCGGTGCGCTCGATGCCGATACGGCGGCCCTCCTGCTCACCTCGCCGGTCGGCGGGCTCGACGCCGTCGCGCTGCGCCGCCTGCGCCGCGCGCTGCGGTCGGAAGAACTGGCGGACGGCGGCGGCCGCACCTCGGACGCGCTCCTGGTCGAGGTGCTGGGGGACCCGGCCCGGGCCGGTCTGCTCCCCGAGCCGGTGCGTCGTGCGCCCGTCCAGGTGGCCACCGTGCTCGCGGCGGGCCGAACCGCCGCGGCCGAGCCCGGCGCGACGGCCCAGACGGTGCTGTGGGCGGTCTGGGCCGCCACCGGCCTCGCGGAGCGCTGGCGCAAGTACGCCCTGGGAGGCGGGCCCGGAGCGCTGCGCGCCGACCGGGACCTCGACGCCGTGCTCGCGCTGTTCCGCGCCGCGGAGACGTTCGTGGACCGCATGCCGGGGGCGCCGGTGTCGGCGTTCGTGGACTACCTGGAGTCGCAGGACCTCCCGGCGGACTCGCTGGCGGCGTCCGGTTCCGGCGCGGGTGCCGTCGAGGCACTCACCCCGGCCGGAGCGGCCGGGCGCGAGTGGGACGTCGTGGTGGTGGCCGGCGTCCAGGACGGGGTCTGGCCCGATCTGCGGCTGCGCGACTCCCTGCTCGGTTCGCAGGCGCTGGTCGAGCTGTACGCCGGGCGTGCGGACGACGCCCGGGTGCATGGGGCGGAGGCGCGCCGCCAGGTTCTCGCGGACGAGCTGCGCGCGTTCGCCGTCGCGACGTCCCGTGCCCGGCGCCGGCTGCTCGTGACCGCTGTCGAGGACACCGAGGACGCACCGAGTGTCTTCTGCGACCTCATCTCCCCGCGCGACGACGACGGCGACGGTCCCGATCCGCGCCGCACCGTCGTCGGCCCGCCGCTCGACCTGCGTGGGGTCGTCGCCGCGGCGCGCGCGGAGCTGGTGCGGGCGGTCACTGCGGGCGGCGCGAGACCCCGTGACGGCGCGCAGCCGCGTGCGGCGTCGGAGGAGCAGCGGCCCGCGGCGATACCCGGTGGGGCGCCGGAGGGACAGGAACCCTCCGGGCACGACCCGTCCGCACGCGCGGCGGCCCGGCTGCTGGCCGACCTGGCGGCGGCCGGAATCGCGGAGGCCGACCCGACCACCTGGTACGGCGTGGCCGGAGCGTCCAGCGACGCGCCGCTGTGGGGGCCGCGCCAGACGGTGACGGTCTCCCCGTCGAAGGTGGAGACGGTCACGACGTGCGCCCTGCGCTGGGTGTTCGAGGCGGCCGGAGGCACGGCGCCGGACGCGACCCACCAGAGCCTCGGCACCCTGCTGCACTCCATCGCGCAGGACATGCCGCAGGGTTCCCTGCACGAGCTGAAGGCCGAGCTCGACCGGCGCTGGCCCGAGCTCGCCCTGCCCGAGGGCTGGCCGTCCCGGCAGCTGCGGGGGCGTGCCGAGCAGATGGTCGAGCGCCTGGCCGCCTACCTGGCAGGCTCCGGCGAGCCGCTGCTCGTGGAGGCCGACTTCGACCTGCGCGTGGGACGGGCGCGGCTGCGCGGCCAGATCGACCGGGTCGAGGACGCCGGCGACGGCGGGGTCCGCGTCGCGGACCTGAAGACCGGCAAGTCGGCGCAGTCGAAGGCGGAGTCTGCGGAGAACTCCCAGCTCGGGGCCTACCAGCTCGCCGTGGAGCAGGACGCGCTCGACCTGCCCGGCGGCACGGTCAGCAAGGGCGCGAGCCTGGTGTACGTCGGCACGCCGACCACCGGCGCGACGGTCCGCGACCAGCCCGCGCTCGCACCCGGACCGGACGGCGAGTCGTGGGCGCGCGACGTGGTCGAGCAGGCGGCGGACACGATGGCGTCGGACAGCTTCGCGGCACAGCGCAACAAGCTGTGCGACATGTGCTCGGTGCGTCGCTCCTGCCCGTTGCAGCCCGAAGGGCGCAAGGTGGTCGAGTGAGCCAGGACGCCCTGTTCGGTGACGACTTCGCCATCGACGACGACCCCTACCTGACGCGTGGCGACGACGCGGCCGGTCACCTGCGCCGGACCCAGGACCGGGCGCTGTCGGAGGCCGGCCGTCCGCGGCTGACCGCCCGCGCCATCGCACGGCTGCTCGGCCGGCCCGAGCCCACCGACGAGCAGACCGCCGTGATCGAGGCGCCGCTGGAGCCTGCCCTGGTGGTCGCGGGCGCCGGATCGGGCAAGACGGAGACGATGGCGGCACGGGTCGTGTGGCTCATCGCCAACCGGCTGGTCTCACCCGAGGAGGTGCTCGGCCTGACCTTCACCCGCAAGGCCGCCGGTGAGCTCTCCCAGCGGGTCCGCACCCGTCTGGCCCAGCTCGCCCGCGCGCTCGGCGAGGAGTCGGGCGAGGCTCTTCCGGGCGCAGGCGACCTGGCGATCGAACGTCCCACCATCGCCACCTACAACGCCTACGCGGCCGGGCTCGTGGGCGACCACGGCCTGCGGCTGGGCGTCGAGCCCAGCGCACGCCTGCTCGGAGAGGCCGAGCAGTGGCAGCTCGCGTCGCAGGTCGTGGAGTCCTGGGCGGAGGACCTGGGAACGGACAAGGCGGTCAGCACCGTGACGGCGGCCGTTGTCACGCTGTCGGGCGCGCTGGGCGAGCACCTGCTCGACCCGGCCGGTGCCCGCGCCCGCCTCGACGCCATGGCCGACCACCTGGACTCGATCCCGCTCGGCGAGAGACAGCGCAAGCGCGCCAAGGACGTCGAGCAGCTCATCGGCTCGGTGGCCGAGCGCGCCCGCCTCGTCGACCTGGTGGTGGAGTACCGACGTCGCAAGCGGGTCGCGGAGACCCTCGACTTCGGGGACCAGGTCGCGTTCGCAGCCGAGCTCGCCCGCTCCGTTCCCGCCGTCGGCCAGGCGGAACGCTCCCGGTTCGCCGTCGTGCTGCTCGACGAGTACCAGGACACCTCCTACGCCCAGGTCGAACTGCTGGCGGGACTGTTCGGCGACGGGCACCCCGTGATCGCCGTCGGAGACCCCCACCAGTCCATCTACGGCTGGCGCGGCGCCTCGGCCTCCGGACTCGCCCGCTTCCCCGAACGGTTCCGCCGGGACGACGGCGTCGTCGCACCCGTGCACTACCTCTCCACCTCGTGGCGGAACGACGCCGCGGTGCTCGCCGCGGCGAACGTCGCGGCCGCACCGTTGCGCGCGGCCCGCGGCTCCGGTTCCGGAGTGCACGTGCCACCCCTCGACCTGAGGCCCGGCGCCGGCCACGGCCGAGTGGACGCGCACGTCGCCGCGACCGCCGAGGAGGAGGCCGCCGCCGTCGCCGAGTGGGTGGCCGCCCGCTGGCGCCCCGGCAGCGCGCCGGGCGGGCGCGTCACCGCGGCCGTGCTGTGCCGCGCACGCTCGCAGTTCACCGCGGTCGAGGTCGCGCTGCGCTCCGCGGGGCTGCCCGTCGAGGTCGTGGGGCTCGGCGGACTCCTCACCACCCCGGAGGTGGTCGACGTCGTCGCGCTGCTGGAGGCCGCCCACGACCCGTCGCGCGGCGACTCGCTCCTGCGTCTCCTCACCGGACCACGCGTCCACCTCGGCGCCGCCGACCTGCTCGCCCTGGGATCGTGGGCGGCGGACATCGCCCGAGAGGACGACCCGCGCCGGACCGGCACGCCTGTCCAGGACGGGGAGCCGCAGGAGGATCCGGCCGGTGAGCCCGCCGACGGCCCCGGGCCCGACGACGTCACCGTCGTCGAGGGGGACGTCGTCGACCATCGTTCCATCGTCGACGCCCTCGACGCCCTTCCCGAGCCCGGGCAGGCGTCCCGGGACGGGCGCGTCCTCACCCCGGCGGGACACGCGCGGCTGACGGCGCTCGCCCAGGTGCTGCGGGGAATGCGAGGCCTGACGTATCTCTCGCTGCCGGAACTCGTGGTCCAGGCCGAGCGGGCGCTGGGCCTGGACGTGGAGGCGGTCACCGCCGCGGCGCTCGCCGGCGCCGGTGCGGCCGGTGCGGTGAGCGACCGCGGGCGGGAGCACCTCGACGCGTTCCGTGACGTCGCCGCGTCGTTCGCGCAGTCGGCGGACGTGGCCACCCTGGGCGCGTTCCTCGCCTGGCTGGGTGTGGCGAGCACCCGGGAGAACGGTCTCGACATGCCGGTGCGCGAGCCCGATCCGGACGCGGTCCAGATCATCACGGCGCACGCGGCCAAGGGCCTGGAGTGGGACGTCGTGGCCGTGCCCGGCCTGGTCGGGGGTGTCTTCCCGGCATGGGACCGCGGCTCGCGGTCGGGCGAGAAATCGAGCGGCTGGCTGAGCGGGCTCGGGGAGCTTCCCTACCACCTGCGCGGCGACGCCGAGGACCTGCCCGCGTTCCGGTGGGAGGCGGCGTCGGACACGAAGGAGCTGGTGGCGCTGCGGGAGGAGTTCAGGGAGGACTGCGGCGCCCACCGGCTGGCGGAGGAGCGACGGCTCGCCTACGTGGCCTTCACGCGGGCGCGCCGCGACCTGCTGCTCACCGGCTCCTGGTGGGGCACGGCGACCCGGCCGCGCACCGTGTCGGTGTTCCTGGAGGAGCTGGCCACCGCCGGTCTCGTGACCACGGAGAGCTGGGTCGCGCCCCCGGACCCCGATGCGGAGAACCCGCGCGACCTGGTCGTCGAGACGGCCGTGTGGCCGGGCGGGGACGGCCATGCCGGCCCTGGTGCCGGAGTCGCCCCGCGCGGGAGCGGCGTGCCGGACGGGGCGCCCGACGCGGCGCCGGAGCCGGACGAGCACGCGCGGCCGGGGATCGCGCAGCCGGGCGGGCGGACGGCCACGGCACCGGCACCGTCCGTGCGGGAGGTGCTTCGCGCCACGGCGGCGCTGGTCGACCAGGAGGCGGACGCCCTGGCCGCCGAGGCGTCGTCGGACACGCAGGAACGGCCGTCGGACCCGCTGACCGCCCCCGCCGGCGTCCTGCGCGACGTCGCCGGGAACGACCTGGTCGAACTGGCGGCGATGCTGCTGAGCGAGCGTGCGGAGCGTGACCGGGGCCTCGTGGAGTTCCCCGCGCACGTCTCCGCATCGGGCCTGGTGCGCCTTGCCGCCGACCGGGACGACTTCACCCTTCAGCTCCGGCGCCCTGTCCCGACGCAGCCCACCGTGCACGCGCGGCGCGGCACCCAGCTGCACGCGTGGGTGGAGCAGTTCTACCGGTCGGCCTCCCTGCTCGACGTCGACGACCTGCCCGGCGCCGAGGGTGACGACCTGTCCGCCGACACCGACCTGGCGAAGCTCCGGGAGACGTTCCTGCGCTCGGAGTGGGCCTCGCGCACGCCGATCGCGGTGGAGGCGGACGTCGAGACGCCGGTGGCCGGGGTCATGCTGCGCTGCCGCATGGATGCGGTCTTCCCCGATCCCGACGGGGTGCCGGGGAGCGTCGTCGTCGTCGACTGGAAGACCGGGCGCGAGCCTCAGGACCGGGAGGCGCGCGCGGCGCGTGAGGTACAGCTCGCCGTGTACCGGCTGGCGTGGTCCCGATGGACGGGGCTGCCCCTGGAGCGGGTGAGCGCCGCGTTCTGCTACCTGGGCTCCGACACGACCGTCCGCCCGGAGCGCCTGCTCACCGAGCCGGAACTGGAGGAGCTGATCCGCGGGAGCTGATGCGCCAGGGGAGGCGCTCGCGCGGCCCGGCCGTCGTGCTCCGCCTGGTGGCACGTGCCGGGCCGCGCGGCCTGCGCGGGGCAGGCCCGTCAGGAACGGGTCAGGGCTGGATCGTCGGGACGAAGTTGTCCAGGAGGAACTGCCCCTCCGCGCCACCCGGGAGCTCACCCATGAAGCGGGTGACGACGCCGGTGCTCCCGGACTGGACGTAGACCTCGAAGTCGATGGCCTCGACCGACGAATCGGCCCAGTGCCCGCCCTGCGAGGCGACGAGCACCGCCTCCGAGGCGCCCTCGACCTCGATGTACGAGGCGTGGAAGCCGATGTCGTTCAGCTCGTCCGGGACCGGCATCACCTGGGACACGAAGGGCGACTGGACGAGGATCCGCCAGTGCAGGTCGCCGAACTCGTCGGACACCGCGATGTCGGGGGACTCCCACTCGTGCCCGCTGCCTCCGTCGCCCTCGATGGCGTGTCCGGTCCAGTCGGCCGGGACCGCGTAACCGACGCCGTTGGTCTCGGTGGTCTGCCAGTCGTCGGTGGCCCCCGGCGTGGGCTCGCCGAGGTCGATCGGATCGGTGGTGGGCTCGCAGGTGGGCGGGCCACCGTACGCCTGGCTCGGCACGGTCACGGTGCTCGTGGCGGCACAGGCGGGCGCCGCCGGCCGGGCGGCGGCGGACGCCGCGACCCCCACGGTCAGACCGGCCGCGAGGCCGGCGGTCAGGATGACGGACGGAAACTTCCTCGGTGTGTGTCTCATACCGTCTTGGACGCTGCACGAGGCCGTCCCGTTGCCCCCGGATTCCAAGTTCGTGCAGGTCAGATGCCTGCTACCCCTCTTCGCGGGTTGCTTCGTCGAGGTCGCGGAGCATGGTGGTGGCGTCCTCGACCACCTCGGGGAGCCGGTGCCGGACGCCGTGCAGCAGCCAGCGCGCCAGTGCCAGCTCGCCCACCAGCAGCGCCCGGTCCTGCAGCCGTGGATCGCTGAGTTCCGTGCGGCGCAGCTGGTAGGCCTCCATGATGGAGTCCGCGGCCTCGACGGGTGCGGCCACGAGCAGCCAGGCGAGATCGTCGGCAGGGTCGGCGACCTTGGCCTCGGACCAGCCGGAGATCGCCACGACGCGCCCCCGGTCCACCAGCATCTGGTCGGCGGCCAGGTCGCCGTGCACCACCACGGGCTGGAACTTCCACAGCGACACGTCCTCGAGCGCGGCCTCCCAGCGCTGCAGCAGGTTCGGGGGGATGAACCCGGTCTTCGCCGCCTCGTCCACCTCCGACATGCGGCGGTCGCGGTACTCGGCAGCGGCGTAGCTCGGCAGCCCGCAGCCCTCCACCACGGACGCGGGCAGCTCGTGGATCGCGCCGATCGCCCGGCCCAGGTCCGCGGCGAGCCCGGGGCCCGGGGCGAGGGTCTCGACGTCGAGCCACTCGCCGACGATCCGCCGGTGCACCACCGCGCGCCCGCCCTCGGGCAGCAGCGCGTACCCGGCGATCTGCGGTACGACGAACGGCAGCACACCCGTGTCGACGTACAGCTTCAGCGACTCGAGCAGCTCCATCTCCGCCTCGAGCGCGGCGCCCGCGACGATGCTCCGGGGAGCACGGACCACCCACTCCTGGTTGTCCTGGCTGGTCACGATGGCGGAGTCGTAGTCGCCGGGCATGGTGTCGGTCCGGACCGACGCGGCCTCCAGACCGGGTACGGCCGCCGTGGACAGGGCGGCGAGCGCGAGGGGAGTACGTGGCACGCCCCTACGGTATTGCGCCGGGGCGCCGCCGTGTGCGATCCGCGCCGTGCGGCGTCCGAGGTCGGGGAGCAGCCTGCGGTCGAGACGGACCCGGCCGGAGGCCGTCGCGCCGTCCGGGGCCGCCGGCCGCAGGAGATCGGCGTGCCCGTCAGGGACCTGTCGACCGTGTGAGCCGGCCGCCGCCGGATACGGTCGGTCCATGTTGGAACTCCCGTTCGCGCACGCCGCGCACGACCGTGCCGCTCATCGGCGCACCAAGCCAGGCCTCCTCGACGAGCTGCTCGCCCGCCCCGCGACCCGGGTGCTCCTGGTGAACGCCGGACGGGTGGCCGCGACCGGGCGCACCCCGGCGCTGCTCTCCGCCCAGGAGGCCGCCGTCGTCGTCGGAGGGCCGGAAGGGGGCAGGGCGGCGGACGGCGCGGGCGGCACCGAGCACTACTTCCTCGGCGAGGCCGGCGACGTCTCGTACCTCGCGCGTGCCGTGCCACCCGACGAGGCCGAGCTGCCCGGTGATCTCGCCTGGATCACCCCGCGCGATCTCGCCGACTCCGGCGACGTCCTGACCACCGGCCTGGCCGTGGAAGCCGTCGCACTCGCGAACTGGCACGACCGTGCCGCCCACTGCCCGCGCTGCGGAAAGCCGACCGAGCCTGCGGAGGCCGGCTGGATCCGCCGGTGCGTCCAGGAGAACCTGGACCACTACCCCCGGACGGACCCGGCGGTGATCATGTCCATCGTCGACGACGACGACCGGCTGCTCCTCGGCCGCGGTACGGCCTGGCCGCCCGGCCGCATGTCGGTCCTGGCCGGGTTCGTGGAGCCCGGCGAGAGCGCCGAGCAGGCGGTGGCGAGAGAGGCGATGGAGGAGGCCGGGGTGGTCGTCGGCGAGGTCGAGTACCGGGCGAGCCAGCCGTGGCCGATGCCCGCCTCCCTGATGCTCGGGTTCCACGCCCGTGCCCGGACCACCGAGCTGCGGCCCGACGGCGACGAGGTGAGTGAGCTGCGCTGGTTCACCCGTGCCGAGCTGTCGGCGGCCCGTGCGGACGGCACCCTCCACCTGTCCGGGCGCGTCTCGATCGCCCGCTCCCTCATCGAGGACTGGTACGGCGGCCGGATCGAGGACTGAGCCGCTCCCGCGCCGGCCGCTCCTGGGCCTGCCGCCTCTGTGCCTGCCGCTCCTCTGCCTGCCGCTCCTGTGCCGGGTCGATCCTGCGAACGACCGGCTCCGGGGCCGGGCCCGTTCCAGGACGGGGCGGGCCCCCGGAGCAGCCCGGAGAACCATCGGGAACGACGACGGCCGGGTGGCCGGGTCCGTTCGTATCCCGGCCACCCGGCCGCCGTGCCGTCAGTTGGCGAGTGCCAGCTTGACGTCCGCCAGCGACGGGTTCGTTGCCGCCGCGCCGTTCGGGTAGACCACCGTCGGCACGGTGCGGTTTCCGCCGTTGACCTGCTCGACGAACGACGCGGTCTCGGGACGCTCCTCGATGTCGATCACCTCGTAGCCGATGCCCTCCGAGTCGAGCTGCGTTCGCAGCCGCCGGCAGTACCCGCACCACGTGGTCGAGTACATGAGGACGGTCCCTTCGGCGGGAACCGGCGTGGTGGTCTCGGTCATCTTTTCGTCTCCTTCATGGTGTACGACGACGGGAGCGTCGGTGCTGTCACCGATGTCGGTGCTGTCGCTGTCAGGGTCTCCTGACAGAATCTCGTGTCATGGTGACGCACGCGCCTACTCTCTCCAACTCCCCGAACGGCCCGATTCATCCGGACTCGATCCTCGACGCGCTCGACCCCGAGCAGCGCGAGGTGGCTCTCGCGCTGCGCGGGCCGGTGTGCGTGCTCGCCGGAGCGGGCACGGGCAAGACGCGTGCCATCACACACCGCATCGCCTATGGCGTGGCCACCGGTGCGTACCGGCCGAACGGCGTGCTGGCCGTCACCTTCACCGCGCGGGCGGCGGGGGAGATGCGTACCCGTCTGCGCGGCCTCGGGGTGCAGGGCGTGCAGGCGCGTACCTTTCACGCCGCCGCTCTGCGCCAGCTGGCGTACTTCTGGCCGCGGGTCGTCGGGGGAGCGCCACCCCGTCTGGTCGAGCACAAGGCGCAGTTCGTCGCGGAGTCCGCACGGCGGCTCGGGCTGTCGGTCGACCGGGTCGCCGTGCGCGATCTCTCCTCGGAGGTCGAGTGGGCCAAGGTGAGTCTCATCACCGCCGAGGACTACGAGCGGGTCGCCGCCGCCCGTGGTCGTGACGCGCCCGCGGGCTACGACCGCCAGACGATCGCGCGCCTGGTCACCATGTACGAAGAGGTGAAGACCGAGCGGGACGCCATCGACTTCGAGGACGTCCTGCTCATGCTCGCCGACATGCTGAACAGCCACAAGGCGGTCGCCGACGAGGTCCGTGGCCAGTACCGCCACTTCGTCGTCGACGAGTACCAGGACGTCTCACCCCTGCAGCAGTTCCTGCTGGACCAGTGGCTCGGCGGGCGCGAGGAGCTGTGCGTCGTCGGTGACCCCTCGCAGACGATCTACTCCTTCACCGGTGCCACTCCGCGCTTCCTGCTGGACTTCCGGCGGCGCTTCCGGGACGCCGCCGAGATCCGCCTCGTCCGTGACTACCGCTCGACCCCGCAGGTCGTGGGGCTTGCCAACGAGCTCCTGCGCCGGGCCGGCCGGGGCGCCGCGCAGGCGCTGGAGCTGGTCGCCCAGCGCGAGCCCGGCCCGCCCGTCACGTTCAGCACCCATGACGACGACGAGGCCGAGGCGGCCGCGGTCGCGGCCCGTGCCGCCCAGCTCATCGAGTCCGGCGTTCCGGCCAGCGAGATCGCCGTCCTGTACCGCACGAACGCACAGTCGGAGGCGTTCGAGGCCGCCTTCGCCGAAGCGGGGGTCGGCTATCTGGTCCGCGGCGGGGAACGCTTCTTCCAGCGCAAGGAGGTCCGTGACGCCATCGTCCTGCTGCGTGGAGCGGCCCGTTCCGCCGATCCGGACCTGACCATGCCCGAACAGGTCCGGGACGTTCTCGCCGCAGCCGGCTGGGCCGCCGAGCCGCCTTCGGCCCGCGGTGCGGCACGGGAGCGCTGGGACTCGATGCAGGCTCTCGTGGCGCTCGCCGACGAGCTGGCCGCGGCCCGGGGCGGGGACGATGCACCCGCGACGATCGCGACACTCGTGGACGAGCTGTCGGAGCGGGCCAAGGCGCAGCACGCGCCCACCGTCGAGGGTGTGACGCTGGCGTCGCTGCACGCGGCCAAGGGGCTGGAGTGGGATGCGGTGTTCCTCGCCGGGATGAGCGAAGGGCTGATGCCGATCTCGCTGGCGGAGACGGACGAGGCCGTCCACGAGGAGCGGCGCCTGCTGTACGTGGGGATCACGCGGGCACGGGAACGGCTGGACGTCTCGTTCGCGCGCAGCCGTAACCCTGGCGGACGGGCCACCCGGAAGCGCACCCGCTTCCTCGACGGCATCTGGCCGGACGGCGAGCCGCGCGGTTCGCGCCGGGCGCGCGGCGGCCGGAGCAGGGCGCGTGCCCTGCTGACGGCGGAGGGAGACGTCGCCCTCTTCGAGGCGCTGCGCGAATGGCGCCTGGAGGTGGCGCAGGACGCGGACAAGCCCGCCTACACGATCCTCACCGACGCGAGCCTCGCCGAGATCGCCGAGGCGCGCCCCGGGTCGGTGGCCGAGCTGGCGCGGATCAACGGAGTCGGTCCAGGGAAGATCGACCGCTACGGGCCGACGATCCTGTCGATCGTGAGCAGTGCGCCCAGGGCCTGATAACGCTGGAAAGACGGGCTGGACAGCGTTTTCATCAGGCATTGACGGATCTCCAAAAACTGTCAGCAAAAAAAGTTGGAAAAAAAGTTGGAGTCCGTGCGGCGCGCGGCATAGTGTGCACGTGTCCTTGAAAGAGAGCGGGCGGAGCCGAGAGGCCGAGCCCCGAGTGCGCGAGGAGGTGGGAAAAGTCTGATGGAGATCATGAAGCAGATCCAGGTGTGGACGGAGTCGCTGTGTGGCACAGGTGTGCCTGCATACGCGAACCGGCCCATCTCTGCGCGCGCGGATATCTCTGTCCACACGCCGCGTCTCCGCGGCGAAGGCGGAAGCTTCCCGAACGCCACCCTCGCCCCCGACTCCGTTCCAGGAGTGCATCCGGTCTAGACAGACCGGCGCATCCAGGCCGCGGAGTCCACACGGGACCCGCGGCCTGAGGCTTTTCCAGGCAGATTCCGGCCTTACCAGGCCGGCTGGAGAGCCACCAGACCTGGGTCCTGCATCACCCGACGTTCACCGACGACGTTCACGTAACAGGATCTCAGGAGACAACCGTGCGCCTCACTGCGCTCCTCGACACCCTCCCCCAGGGCGGATCCGGCCCCTGGAACCCTTCGACCGGCGATTCCGTCACCGCTGCCACGAGCAGCGTTGACTCCCGCGAGTTCAACCGGATCATGGACTCGCTCCTGCCGTGCCGCACCAACGACCCCGAGCTCTGGTTCGCCGAGCACTCCACCGAGGTGGAGCGAGCCAAGACGCTGTGCCACGAGTGCCCGCTGCGTGACGGCTGCCTCGCCGGCGCCCTCGAGCGGCGTGAGCCGTGGGGCGTCTGGGGCGGCGAAGTCTTCGTCGACGGCGCCGTCGTCGCGCGCAAGCGTGGCCGTGGCCGGCCCCGGAAGTCGGAGACCGCCGCCGGCGCGGGGGCTCCGGCGGCCGCGTGACCGCGGCGTCAGGGGGCGAGGGCGACACACCCGCACCGCGGGTGCGGATCGACCTTCCGGACGCGGGGCATGCAGTCCGGGAGCGCGATCTCCACGCAGGTACCGACGGCCGTCGGCCGGTGCCCGTCCAGCTGGGCGAGCACCTGGCCGGCGGCCGTCGCCGCTGCCTGGGCCGTGAGCAGGGATTCATGCAGCTGCTCCGGCCCCTGCCGTAGCTGCGCCGCGATCAGGTGCCAGTCCCGGTCCTGATCGGCACGCTCCGCGTCCAGGCAGGCGACGCAGGCGCTGCGCCCGGGCAGCACCAGGGGCCCCACCGCGACATCGGCCTCACGTGCCACCACCGACAGGTGCGGGACGGCTTCGTTCATCAGCCGGGCGAAGCGGGCGGGCAGGGCCGCGCGGGACTCGACGACCACCGCGACATCGGGTGCGGCGTCACCGTTCACCTGTACCCCGACCGCTGCCGGTGAGGCGGTCAGCACGGCCGCGAGGGCCACGTCCCGGGGCGTGCCCACGTCGCTCTCGGTGTGTGCGCACGACCCGATGTCGGTGGTCTGCACCGGCCGAGGGTCGTGCAGGACGAGACGGCCTACTCCCGCCGAGGCCAGCAGCAGCGCGATCGCGGCGCCGATGCGCCCGAGCCCGGCCAGCGCCACCGTCGCGGACGCCCGGGCGGCGAGGGTCGACAGCCCCGCGCCGTCGGCCCGCAGGGTGCCGAGGGTCCGGGCGTCGGCCGTGCCGTCCCCAGGGGCGGTCACGCCCCGGACCGCGGGCGGCGGTGGCAGGAGCATCCCGGCCCTGGCCAGGACCGTCAGGATGAGCGTCCGGCGGTGGGGCCGCACGCCCCGGCACGCCGCGGACTGCTCGGGCGTCACGTGGCGGCGATCGGCGAGGTCCCGCAGCCACGACGCCTCGGCCTCGGTGAGCCCGTCGAGCACGAGCGCCCAGCGCGGGTCGGTGCCGCACTGCACGGAACCTCCCGAACGCATCAGCACCGGTGTCCCGGGGCGAAGGCGGAGCGTGCCGCCCGGCGTCGCGGCCCGCGTCTGTGGCGGGTGGCCCGTCCTGGGGCTGTCCATGGCTTTCTCCGGGGTGGTGCGGAAGGCGGTGGGCTCCACCGTGCCAGGGGGCGTGCACAGGCGCCGTCTGTCCACAGGGGCGCGACACGCCGTAGAACTTTTCCGTCGCAGGGCGTGTTCTTGACCTCTTGGCGCCGATAACCGCTACCGTCTTGGTGTGGCCCACGACGATCCGACGTCCGTGGAGGTGCGCCGGAGCCGACGTCGTACCGCCACGGTGAGCGCGTATCGCGACGGTGAACGAACCATCGTCGCTATTCCGGCGCGCTTCTCGCGGGCGCAGGAGCGGGAATGGGTGGCCAAGATGCTCGCCCGGCTCGAGGACAAGGAACGCCGTCGCAAGCCGTCCGACGTCGAGCTGTTCGCCCGGGCCGAGTCCCTGTCCCTGAAGTACCTCGGGGGGCGGGCCAAGCCGTCGAGCGTGCGGTGGGCGTCGAACCAGGGGCGGCGCTGGGGTTCGTGCACGCTTCTGGACGGCTCCATCCGGATCTCCACGCGCGTGCAGGGCATGCCGGGCTGGGTGCTCGACTACGTGCTGCTCCACGAGCTCGCCCATCTGCTGCACGCGGGTCACGGCCCGACGTTCTGGAAGATCCTCGAGGCGTACCCCAGGACGGAGCGCGCCCGCGGGTTCCTGGAGGGCGCGTCGTTCGTCCAGGACGACGCCGGGTCCCCCACCTCGGACGAGGAGGACTGAACGGCGACGGCGGAGGGGATGCCGCGCGGCACGTGGCCGCCCGGAGAGCGGTGGCATGAATCTGCTCACACTTGCTGCATCTCGCGTGGCGGAGGGCCACGATGAGAACAGGAGGCCGTCACACCCAGGTCGGCGGGCCGCACCGGATCATGGAGGATCTCATGTCGCAATGGACGTCATCGGACCCGATCACGACGCTCGGGGACGAGGAGAGCTGGGACCTGCTGTCGATGATCCCGATCGGCCGCCTGGCCACGGCGGTCGCCGGGGAGGCCGACATCTTCCCGGTCAACTTCGCGGTGGCCGATCGTGAGATCTACATCAACACCACGCCGGGCAGCAAGCTCGTGGAAGCCGTGGTCAATCCGAAGGTGGCCTTCGAGGTCGACCAGTGGGGTCCGGACTTCGCCTACTCCGTGGTGGTCAAGGGCACGGTGAAGATCCTGGAGACGGAGGCGGAACTGACCGTCGCCGAGGGGACCGGACTCGTGACCTACACCGCGACGGACAAGACGGAGTGGCTCCGGCTCACCCCGACCAGTGTCTCGGGCCGCCGGTTCACCCGCGCCGAGCGCGACGACTGAGCCGAGCGCGACCACTGAGCCGAGCGCGACCGGGCCGCGCCGGCCCGGCACGCCCCGGCGTCAGCTCTCGTCGGTCTGGTCGCCGAGGATCTCCCGCAGGGCGGCGTCGACGTCGGCGTGCTCCTCGGCCGCGGAGGCGCGGCGGGCCGGGTAGCCGGCCGGGTCGTCCAGGTCGCTCGTGACGGGCAGCAGGTCGGGGTGGTCCCAGACGCTGTCCCGGGCGGCCTGGCCGCCGTCGTCGGCGAGGACCGTGAAGAGCCTGGCCGCGTCGCGGGAGCGGCGGGGCCGGAGCTCCAGCCCGACGAGCGTGGCGAACGTGTGCTCGGCGGGGCCGCCCGCGGCACGGCGGCGTCGGATCATCTCGCGCAGCGCGATCGAGTGCGGCAGGTGGGGAAGCGCGGCCGCGGCCGCCACCTCGTCGACCCAGCCCTCCACGAGGGCGAGCGTGGTCTCCAGCCGGAGCAGCACGGCCTTCTGCTCGTCCGTGTTCTGCAGCCCGAACACGCCACCGGAGAGCGCGCCGCGCAGGGCGTCCGGGTTGGACATGTCGATGTCGCGGACCTGGGACTCGAGCACGTCGAGGTCGATGGTGATGCCGCGCGCGTACTGCTCCACGATCCCCAGCAGATGCCCGCGCAGCCAGGTGACGTGCGTGAACAGGCGGGTGTGGGCGGCCTCGCGGAGCGCGAGGAAGAGCCGGACCTCGTCCAGCGGGGCGTCGAGGCCCTCGGCGAACTCGTCGACGTTGGT
This sequence comes from Myceligenerans indicum, assembly GCF_016742955.1. Taxonomy (GTDB): domain Bacteria; phylum Actinomycetota; class Actinomycetes; order Actinomycetales; family Cellulomonadaceae; genus Myceligenerans; species Myceligenerans indicum. The sequence continues at coordinate 182,312 of NZ_JABBYC010000001.1, forward strand.
CGGCAGCAGCACGGTGTGCGCGTCGTCGAGCAGGGGAAGACCGATGTCGGTGGCGCCGAAGACCTCCCGGGAGAGCGTCCCGGCGGCCTGCCCCACCTGCATGCCGAAGACGGCGGAGCCGAGCCGGCGCATCATCTGCGCGGGGTCCATGCCGAGTCCGGCCAGCGCGCCCGTGGGCATGCCGGGCATGGCGACGCCGTCGTCGACGCCCTCCGGGAGCTGGTCCGCGAGCACGGTGGCGAGAGCCTCCGCGACCGACGCCGCGACAGGGGCCGCCAGCCGGTTCCAGGCCGGCAACGTCGCCTCGACCCATTCGGAGCGGGACCACGCGCGAGGCGTCCCGAGGGACGGCGGGAGGTCGGTGACAGCGTCGAGCCAGAGCTCGGCGACGGACAGCGCGTCGGTGGCGGCCTTGGCCTGGCCGCCGGTGAGGGACGGGTCGCCGCCGGCGACGGCGACCTGACGGGCGACGTCGTGCGCGACGTCGGAGTTGACCGGCCCGCTGCCGGGCTCCGCCAGCATCCGCTGCACCTGGGACAGGGCGAACTGCATCACGGCGGGGTCCTGGGCACCGGACATGGTCGACGGGTCGAAACCGCGCGCACGCATCTCGGCGAGCACCTCGTCGGCACCGTCACCGAGCATGGAACGGAGCATCTCCTCCCACGGCTGGTCGCCGTGGCTGGGGTTCTCGGTCATGTCGCTCCTCGTTCGTTCGGCGGGATGCCCACAGGCCTCCCTGGGGCCGCTGGGGACAGCCTCCTGGCCACCGTATCCACGTGTGAGGAACTCCGGGGACCACAGCGCGGGTTCCCGACTTCGCTCTGGGCGCACAAGCGCGCACACGAGGCGGGCTCGCAGGGATCCTCCAGCCACATGAGGGATGATGAGGCGGTGACGTCGAGCCATCTCGAGAACCCCATGCCGTCAGGCCGGGCCTTCGCGTCCGGTGCCGGACCGACCGCTTCCCCCGATGGTGGTGCCGCGGGCGAGGAGAGCGACCAGCTCCCCGCAGAACGGCTGGACGCGCCACCGGTCACGCGCCGGACGGTCACGCTGGGCATCACCCTGTTGCTCACCGCGGTGCTGGCGGCCGTTGCCCTGGTGCTGCCCGCGCCCTACGCGGTACGTGCCCCCGGCCCCACCGAGAACACGCTGGGGGAGCAGGGCGACACGCCGCTCATCGAGATCGCCGGCGCGAAGACGTACGAGTCGACGGGGGAGCTGCGGCTCACCACGGTCTCGGTCGCGGGCGGGCCGGGATATCCCGTGACCGCCGGGCAGGTCGTGGAGGCCTGGCTGGACCCCACCCGTTCGGTGGTGCCGGTCGAGTCGGTCTTTCCCGAGGCGACCAGTGCCGAGGAGCAGCAGCAGGCGAGCCAGGCGGAGATGGTCAGCTCGCAGGAGTCGGCCACCGCCGCCGCGCTCACCGAGCTCGGCATGGACGTGCCGGCCACGCTCACCGTCGCGGGAGCCGAGTCCGGGACGGGCGCGGACGGCGTCGTGCAGGAGGGCGACGTCGTCGTGTCCTTCCAGGGGCAGCCGGTGACGACGTACGCCCAGCTCATCGACGGCCTGGCGGAGACAGAGCCGGGGTCCGACGTCGTTCTCGGCGTCCGGCGTGACGGCGCCACGCGGGACCTGACGATCACCACGGGCGGCGTCGAGGGCGCCGACCGCGCCGTGATGGGGGTGTACATCGACCCCGAGTACGACTTCCCGGTCGACGTCTCGATCCAGATCGAGGACATCGGCGGTCCCAGTGCGGGGACGATGTTCGCGCTCGGCATCATCGACAAGCTCACCCCCGAGGACGAGGCGAACGGAAAGGTCATCGCGGGTACGGGGACGATGAGCCCGGAGGGTCTCGTCGGCCCGATCGGCGGCATCGAGCAGAAGCTGTACGGGGCGCGGCGCGACGGCGCCACCTGGTTCCTCGCGCCCGCCGCGAACTGCCCCGAGGTGGTGGGCAACGTGCCCGACGGCCTCCACGTGGTCCGCATCGGCACGCTGGCCGACGCCCGCCAGGCGGTGGAGGCGATCGGGTCCGGTGAGGGAGCGAGCCTCGATACCTGCTCGGCGTCGTCCTAGATGTGGGAACCTTGTGATCGTCCCGCCCGTTGCCCCTGGGTAGGTAATGACAGTCCGACGAGAGCAGTGAGGTAACAACGCCGTGTCCTTCGCCGTACCGCGTCCCCGGCAGGGTGGCGCTCCCCCTGCTCGCCGACGGAGTCCGCTCGGGGTGGCGATCGTCGCGGTCGCCGTCGTGGTGGTCGCGCTCCTGCTGCTCGCCCAGTTCTGGACCGAGATCCTGTGGTTCCGTCAGATCGGCTTCTCCCAGGTGATCTGGACCGAGTGGATCACCCGCGGCCTGCTCTTCGTCGTGGGCTTCCTGGTCATGGGCGGCGCCGTCTTCGCGTCGTTCGCCGTCGCCTACCGGTCGCGCCCCATGTATGTGCCCAGCGCCGAGCAGGCCACGCTGGAGCAGTACCGTGAGGCGATCGAGCCGCTGCGCAAGGTCGTGACGTACGCCGCCCCCGTGCTGGTCGGGTTCTTCGCCGGGATCGCCGCGTCGGCCCAGTGGCAGACGGTGCTGCTGGCCATGAACTCCCAGACCTTCGGCGAGACCGACCCGCAGTTCGGGCTGGACCTGTCCTTCTACGTGTTCCTGCTCCCGGCGCTGCGCAGCATCATCGGCTTCCTCATGGCCGTGGTGATCATCTCCGGTATCGCCGGCGTGGTGACGCACTACCTGTACGGCGGCCTGCGGATCGGGCCGGCGCAGGGAAACCTCCCGCGCACCACGAACGCCGCGCGGGTCCACCTCGCCGTCATCGGCACCGCGCTCATGCTGCTCTTCGCGGCGAACTACTGGCTGGACCGCTACTCGATCCTGAGCAGTGCCGGGGACCGCTTCGACGGCGCGTCCTACGCCGACGTGCACGCCGTGATCCCCGCCAAGGGGATCCTCGCGGTGGTGGCCCTGCTCGTCGCCGTGCTGTTCCTGGTCGCCGCGTTCCGCGGCAACTGGCAGCTCCCGGTGATCGGGGTGGGGCTCATGGTCGTGTCCGCGATCGTGATCGGCGGGATCTACCCGGCCATCGTGCAGCGCTTCCAGGTCACTCCGAACGCGCAGGAACTGGAGCAGCCGTACATCCAGCGCAACATCGACGCCACGCTCAGCGCGTTCGACATCGAGGACGTCGAGACGCAGTCGTACAACGCGACGACCCAGGCCGAGGCCGGCGCCCTGCGCTCCGACGCCGACACCACGGCGTCGATCCGGCTGCTCGACCCGGAGATCGTGTCGCCGTCGTTCCGGCAGCTGCAGCAGAACAAGCAGTACTACAACTTCAACGACTCGCTCTCCGTGGACCGGTACGAGATCGACGGCGAGAGCCGCGACACCGTCATCGCGGTGCGGGAGCTCAACCAGGACGGCCTGGGCAGCGACCAGCGCAACTGGGTGAACGACCACACCGTGTACACGCACGGCTACGGCGTGGTGGCCGCCTACGGCAACCAGCTAGGCCCGGGTGGCCAGCCGGCCTTCTTCGAGGGCGGCATCCCGTCGGAGGGTGCCATCACCGATCTCGAGGGCGAGTACGAGCCGCGCATCTACTTCTCGCCGTCGACCGAGACCTACTCCGTGGTGGGCAAGCCGTCGGGCGACGACCGCGAGTCGTGGGAGCTCGACTACCCGGCCGACGACGCCGACGGCGGCGACCAGGTCAAGACGACGTTCGACGGCGACGGCGGGCCGAGCGTCGGCACGTTCGGCAACAAGCTGCTCTACGCGCTGAAGTTCGGCGAGGAGCAGCTGCTCCTCTCGGACCGCGTCACCGAGGGCTCGCAGATCCTGTACGACCGGGACCCGCAGCAGCGCGTGGCCAAGGTCGCGCCGTGGCTCACCCTCGACAACCGCGTGTACCCCGCGGTCATCGACGGGCACGTGAAGTGGGTGGTGGACGCCTACACGACGACCAACCAGTACCCGTACTCGGCCTTCACCCAGATGCAGGAGGCCACCACGGACACGCTCACCCTGCAGCAGGACGGCACTCCCGTGAACCTGCCGGCCGAGGTGAACTACATCCGCAACTCCGTCAAGGCCACGGTCGACGCCTATGACGGCTCGGTGGACCTGTACGCCTGGGAGCCGAACGACCCGGTGCTCAAGACGTGGGAGAACGTGTTCCCCGGTTCGGTGCGGCCGCTGGACGAGATCTCCGGTGAGCTGATGAGCCACGTGCGCTACCCGGAGGACCTGTTCAAGGTGCAGCGCAAGCTGCTCACCGAGTACCACGTCACCGACGCGAGCGACTTCTTCTCGGGGAACGACTTCTGGAACAACCCTCAGGACCCCACGTCGGACGCGACGGTCGCCCCGCTGCAGCCGCCGTACTACCTCACGCTGCAGATGCCCGAGCAGTCCGAGCCGGCGTTCTCCCTGACGTCGACGTTCATCCCGGGTGGTAACACGCCCCGCCAGGTGCTGACCGGCTTCCTGGCCGCGGACGCCGACGCCGGGTCGACCACGGGCGAGAAGGCCGACGGGTACGGCACGTTGCGGCTGCTCGAGCTGCCACGCGACACCACGGTGCCCGGGCCCGGTCAGGTGCAGAACATCTTCAACTCGGACCCGGTGGCGGGCGAGCAGCTGCGCATCCTGGAGCAGGGGCGTTCGACGGTTCTGCTCGGCAACCAGCTCACACTGCCCGTCGGCGGTGGTCTCGTGTACGTGCAGCCCGTCTACATCCAGTCGGCCGAGGGCACGAGCATCCCGCTGCTGCACAAGGTGATGGTGGCGTTCGGTGACGAGGTCGGTTACGCCGACACGCTGACCGAGGCGCTCGACCAGGTGTTCGGGGGCGACTCCGGGGCCGTGGCGGGCGACGCCGGCGGGTCCACCGAGGGTGAGGCACCGGACGCTCCGGTCGACGGCGAGACGCCGGCCGATCAGCCCACGGACGAGCCCACCACGCAGGAACCCTCCACGGAGCAGCCTGCGGAGCCGGGCAGCGACCTCGACGAGGCGCTGCAGCGTGCGTCCGACGCCATGCAGGCAGCTCGGCAGGCGCAGCAGGACGGCGACTGGGCCGCGTACGGCGAGGCCCAGGACGAGCTCCAGCAGGCCATCGAGGACGCGATCGCGGCCGAGGCCGCGGCAGGACAGTAGGAGGCGTGAACGGTCGGTGATCCGGCGCGCGGGTGGTGTACCCGCACCGGATCACCGGCGGGGCCGACCCTCACACCCGGCGGGCGACGATCATCGAGTTGATGACGTCGCCCGCCGGGTGTTTCACGTCCAGGACCTCGAACCCGCTCATCGTGCTCGGGTCGATCTCCGGGTAGAGCAGCGCGCGCAGCCCGTGGGCGCTGCGGGCGAGCAGGAGCGTTTCCGGCCTCATGCGGGCCGCGAGGGAGCGCAGCACCGCCGTCTTGGCCGTCGCGGTCGTACCGACGAGCGCGGCCAGGACGACGACGTCGTGCTCCCGCAGGGGGACCCGGTGGGCGTCGTCGTGCACGACGACCGTGCCCGCCTCGCGCGTGCTGCCGGCCGCCTCGCGCGTGGCGTCGAGGAACCGGCGAGCGGCCGCGACGGCGGCCGGATCGTGGTCGACGGCGACCGACCGCGTGCCGAGACCGCGGGCGTACCCGGTCGCGGTGAGCGGGAGCGGGCCGCAGCCGAGCACGACGACGGAGCGGGGAACCTGAGGTCCCAGGTGGCGGCGCAGCAGGCGCAGCTCCATGGCGACGAGGTCCCGGTAGTTGTCGCCGTACGGGAACCGCCTCAGCTCGGCGCCCGGATCGGAGGCGGTCGCGATGCGCCGCGACCAGTGTGCCTCGAGCGCGGACTCGCCCCGCGCGCTCAGCTCGCGGAGCCGTCCGGTGCGTGCGGAGACGCCCGGGTGGGTCCGCACCACCCGGGCGACCGGTGGCGGTGTGGTGGTGACGGTCCTGACGACGGCGGAGAACAGGCGGTTCACGTCGGGCCCGGGGGCGAGGGACTCCAGGGCGGAGAGCTGGTCGGTGAGGCCGACCAGCTCGTCGGCGACGGCCGCGGCTGAGCGGGCGGCTGAGTGGGCGGCCGAGTGGGCGGCCGAGTGGGCGGCTGAGCCGGCGCCCGGGCCTGTGCCTGGGGCTGCGCCCGGGCCTTCGCCCGGACCTGAGGCCGGGTAGGGATCCGGGCCGGCAGGGCCGGCGGTGACCTGTCCGGCCGCCTCGTCGGCCTGGATCTCGGTGTCGGTGGAGGCGAGGTGCATCGTGTCGCGAGTGTCGTCCCAGGAGGGCATGGGCAGGAGCCTGGCACGTCGGAACGGTTCGAACACGTGTGACCTGCGTCTCGACCGGCCGATCGGGTTTGCGCTCGCCGCTGCCGTCGCGTAGTGTTCACATCACCGACGCGGGGTGGAGCAGTTCGGTAGCTCGCTGGGCTCATAACCCAGAGGTCGGAGGTTCAAATCCTCCCCCCGCTACCAAAGGAAGGGCCTGGCTAGCAGAAATGCTGGTCAGGCCCTTCGTCATGAGCGCAGCTTCTCGGTGCAGGGGCGGGCGGCTGTCGCACGACCATCACGGTCACGGCGAGTGAGCTGACGCTCGCCGCCGTCGGCACTGACGAGGCCGGAGGCGTAGCGCTCGGGGTTCCGGCGCGGACCTGCGTCGCCGTCAGGACCGTTGCACCCGCTGAGGGCCGCGCCGTTTCTGCCGGCGAAGGCTGCCGCCTGAGGCGGTCTGCGGATCTCGACGACTACTCGTGCCCATGAGCCCGCAGAACGCCGTCCGATGTGCCGGAATGTGACCGCCTCGCGGCAGCGTCATGCCGATACCTCCTGCAAGGTCCGTGCAACCCTCCGGACCGTCGGCTGCGTCCAGTGGGTATGACGACGATCGAGGACATCGAGCCGCCCCGGCAGGCCGATCACGTGCCTCCGGACTTCACGGTGGTCCGCACCGGGGTGACGGCCGTCGAACAGTTCCGGCTGTTCGCCGTCGAACACACCGCCACCCTGCACCGGATCGCATATCTGATGTGCGGCGACGACCATCGCGCGCACGACCTGACGCAGATCGCGCTCGAACGGACCTTTCGGCACTGGTCGCGCGTCAAGGACGGGAATCCCTTCGGCTACGCCCGGCGTGTGCTGTTCACGGCGCGCGTCGACGGTTGGCGCCGTACGCGGCGTGAGGTGCTGCGCTCCCCGGACAGTGTCCTGGAGATCCAGGACATGGCGGGCGGCAGCACGAGCCCGTCCGACGTGGACGTCGTCGAGCGGGAGCGGCTGGTCCACGCGCTGCGCCGGCTGGGGAGCGGTCAGCGTCGGGTGGTGGTGCTGCGCTACCTGCTCGACCTGTCCGAGACCGAGACCGCTGCCGAGCTGGGGATCAGCGTCGGCACCGTGAAGTCTCAGGGCGCACGAGGTCTCGCGCGCCTCCGGGAACACCTCGAGAAGGATTGAGAAGGAGACGGAAGCATGACCGAGAACCACAACACCTGGGCTACCCACCTCCGGCGCGTGGGTGCGGGCGTGGTCCCGCCCACGCCGGCCGACCCGCACGTGATGGCCGCCGTGGCGGTCCGGAGGACGCGGGTCCGTCGGGCCGTCGTCGCGGGCGTTTCGGTGACGGGCGCCGTCGCCGCGATCGCGGGGACGGCCTTCGCGCTCGGCGGGTCCGCGCAGCCACCCGAGGCGCTCCCCGGCGCTGCCATGGTGTCCGCCACCGAGGCCGCCGCCGTCGGCACCGTGCCGGAGGGCTGGCACGTCGAGCACCTGCGTGACCTGTCGTTCGCACTGCCGCCGGAGTTCGAGGGGGACGGTCCGAACCCGCCCGAGCCAGGCGAGGAGTCCTGGACCTGGAGCGACGACCGCGATCCCGACGTGCACCGGTCGGTTCACGTCGAGGTCGTCACTCCGGAGTACGCGTACTACGACGCCACCGCGGGCGGCACGAGGTCGACACCGGGGGACGGCGCCGAGGAGTTCGAGGTCGCGGGCGCCGGCGTCGCGACCGTCGAGGACATGACCGAGGAGCTGAAGGCGGCTGCGGGGACCGCCGACGGGCGCGACGCCGGCACGCCCGGCCCGGACAGCCCTCGGGTCGCGCGGATCATCGTCCACCCGGCCGGCAGCGATGCGCGCTACGTGATCCACGTCAACGTGCCGGCGGACAGCGACGACCTGCTCGACGGTCTGCGGGAATCGCTCCGCGTCGGGTAGCGGACATCGCCGGCCGGGGCATCACCGGAGCCCGCCGGCAGGCCCGTGGGCCTACCGGAACCCCCGGGGTCCGGTGGGTCCCGGGGCCCGGGACCTCGGGCTGGATTTGAGCCGCTGGGCCGTCGTGACCTGGGCGAACGGACTCTAGGTTGAGCGGGTGACGAATCCGGACACCGCCTTGCGCCGTCGCCCGGCCCTCGGGCGCCGGCACCTGCGTGGCAACCTCCACGACGACGCCGGCCAGGCGCTGCCCGAGTACGTGGGCGTGATCGGGCTGATCCTGCTGATCGTCGCGATCGTGCTCGCCGCGGCCACGCCGGTCGGGGCCGACGTCGGTGAGCAGCTGATCTGCGCGGTGTCACCGATCCTCAAGGAGGAGGGCGTCGAGTACTGCGCCGGCGGCACGGACGGGCAGCCGGGAGGACCCGGTGGTGAGGACGGCCCCGGCGACGGGTACTCCCCGCCGACGGGTGACTGCGAGGAGGACGTCACCTTCGATCAGGTCGCGGTCAACGACGAGTGGACGTCGTCCGTGGTGCAGATCGGCTGCGAGTGGCAGCCGGTGCCCTTCACCTGCCTGTTCCTGAACCTGCCCGGCGGATGGCTGGACCGCGACGCGGACGACCGGGTGTACCGGGCCGACGAGATCCAGGACTTCGTCGACTGCGTCACCGACGGTCGCGGCGGCCCCAGCGACGACCCGAACGACGAGAACTGCGCCAACGCCGTGCCCACCAGCGGCGAGATCGACCCGGACGCGCCGCCCGTGGTGCAGGTGGGCTGTAGGGAGCTGCCCGTGCCCAAGGGGTGCGAGGAGCAGTGGGACAAGTACAAGAACGCTCCGACCGAGAAGGACCGCGCCGGGGCGTCGGGCTGGCTGGCCAACTGCGTCGAGGACACGTACGACTCGATCACGATTCCCTGCGTGGTGGAGGCCACGGGGCATGTGGACGAGACCAAGATCTCGTTCCTCTTCTTCCGTTGGGGCGGCAGCAACGGGACGCTGATCGAGAGGCTGGGCGACGGCCGGATCCGCATCCACGTCCTGCGGGGCGTGGAGTTCGGCGCGGGTGTCAGCGGCGACGGCGTCGGCGGCTCGCCGGTCAGCTTCGACATCGCCGGGATCACGGGCTACTCGAAGGACAAGACCTACGAGTTCACGGACATGGGCAAGGCCCAGGAGTGGATCGACTGGTACAAGAAGTACAACAGCGTGAACGGCAACCAGCCCTACTGCTGGACGTCCGGCACCATCCCGGCCATCCACTGCGACCACAGCGACCAGCAGCGCGCCGACGAGCTGGCCAAGGAGGAGCCGGAGCACCACGAGCTCGCCGAGGCCGACAGCGACACCAGGAAGGTCACGTTCACGGGCGGCCTCAGCATGAAGGGCAGCGCCGGACCGGCCGAGCTGACCGGCAGCATCGAGGGCGGGTACCAGGGCGAGGTCCAGATCGAGGAGAGGCTGTGGTCCGACGGCAGCCAGACGGCCACCTACACCTCCTCCGACATCGGCGGGTTCCTCATCGGCGCCAGCCTCGGCGGCAAGGCGCCGTTCACCAAGGACAAGTCCGGCAAGCCCACCAGCAGTGGTGGGGCCTCGGGATCCGACAAGGTCGGCGTCGAGTGGAAGGGCACCACGAGCACCACGGTGGCCTGGGACAAGGACGGCGAGCTGTCGAAGCTGATCATCACCATGGACGACCAGGTGATGAAGACCCTGTACAGCGCGGGCGTCAACGTCGACGTGGCGCTGCCCTACGGGTTCACCGTGGGCGGCAGCTACAGCACCTCGGGCGAGGAGGGGACGGTCTCGAGCCGGCAGCTCATCATCGACTTCAACCAGTACCCGGAGCTGCGTGAGCAGCTCGGCCCGACGATCGACGAGGTCTTCCCCCGTGACGACGAGGGCAGGCTGATCAAGGACGACGTCGAGATCGACGGCAACGACTCCGAGGGCGGTGAGCTCTACGAGGCCGCCGAGGGACACGCCAACGTCCGGGAGCTCACCTACGACGCCAGCAAGACCACCGAGGGAGGAGGCTTCGGCCTGGGCTGGGAGGGACTGAACCTGTTCAAGGTGGAGTGGACCTCGGTGGACGAGGAGAAGACGCTCAAGGAGTCCTCGTTCGAGGTGACCGACGTCGAGGGCAACAAGCAGACCATGTCCCCGGCGCCGCAGTGCAAGGCCAAGGACTTCGAGCAGCCCGAGGGCTACTACTCGGACGACTTCTCGGACCCGCCCACGGCCAACGCGGACTCCGACCATGACCTCGGCGCGGAGTACTACGACAACGAGACGCCGAAGTACACCGAGGGCACCTACCCGGGCACCGACTACGACGGGGACGTCCCGGGCGACCGGGCCGAGCGGGTGCACTCGCTGCTGGACGAGTACTCGAAGGCGTTCCCGGACAAGAACATCCTCGTGGTCAAGGACTTCGGGAACTTCTCGTTCCGCGCCGCCACAGGCTGGGAGCACCTGGCGACCGTGGACGGCATGGACGTCATCGCACTCGACGAGGGGACGGTGAAGAACAAGGGCGACGGCGGGTGGATCAACTGGGGCTTCACCGGGAACTACGACTACGACCCGGACAAGAAGATCGTGAAGTTCAAGCGGCGGTAGACGGTCCGCGCGTTCCGGGGCCCCGTCGGGACGACGCCGGCCGCGTCAGGCCGGCGGGCCGCCGCGCTCCATGAGGTAGCCGACGCAGCCGTCGACGGTCACGATGCGCCCGTAGTCGCGCTCCGGCACCTCGGTCCCGGTCGCCTGGAAGAGTCCGATGGCGAGGTTCAGGAGGTCCATCGAGTCCAGGTCGAGCTGGTCGCGCAGGTCCTCCGCCGGGTTCACGCGCGTGACGTCCACCTCCGGCGCCACCTCGCCCAGCACCCGCAGTACGGTCTCGCGCAGGGTGTGCTCATCCATCACAGGTTCTCCGGTTCGGCGAGGAGGCGTTCGAGCGCGGTGAGGAAGACGGCGCCCCGGTGGCCGTCGCTCACCCGGTGGTCGGCCGCGAGTGTCGCGGTCACGACGGGCCGGACACCGAGCATCCCGTCCGCGGCCCAGGGCCGCGGACGGATCCGCCCGAACCCGACGATCGCGACCTGCGGCGGGTAGATCACGGGGTGCACGACGTCGACGCCCTGGTCGCCGAGGCTCGTGACCGTGATGGTGGGTGCGGAGGCCTCCGAGGAGCGCAGCCGGCCGGCGCGCGCACGGGCGACGAGGTCCCGGAGCGCGGTCATGAGGTCGGCGAGCGGCCGGTGGTCGGCGTCGTGCAGGGCGGGAGCCACCAGCCCGCCGCCGCGCAGCGCGATCGCCATCCCGACGTGCACGGCGTCGGCCGCGCGAAAGGAGTCGGACTCCCAGAACCCGTTCAGCTCCGGCGTCTCGTGCAGGGCGAGGGCCGTGGCCTTGAGGAGCAGGGCGGCCGGGAGGATCCGTTCCGTCACGGGGGCGGAGAGGTTCTGCACCTCGAGCCATCGCATCGCCCGTGACATGTCGATGTCGCAGCCCAGGTAGTAGTGCGGGATCTCGCGCTTCGAGCGGGCCATCGACGCGCCGACCGCGCGCCGTACGGCTGCCTGACGCTCCGCGGGCGAGAGCGGCTCGGGCGCCCCGTGCTCGGGTGGTGCCGTGGCTTCGGTGGACGGTTCGGCCGGTGGCGGTGCCGCGCCCTCGGTGGAGGGCTCTGCCGGTGCCGGTGCCGGTGCCGGTGCGGGTGCTGGTGCCGGTGCGGGGCTCCGTGCGGGCGGCTCCGGCGCCGTGGTGGTGGGCGCGGCCGCGGGGGGTTCGGCCGCCCGTTCGCGCCGGGCGGCGGCGTACCGCTCGACGTCGCTGGTCGTGACCGCCTGACCGGGCCCTGTGCCGGGGACGGACGCCAGGTCGATGCCGAGAGCGGCCGCGTGTCGCCGTGCGAGTGGTGAGGCCGCCGGACGGCGTGCCGGCCGCGTCTCGGGAGCTTCGGCCGGCACAGGTGGCTGGGCGGCCTCCTGCGGCTGTGCGGCTGGTGGGGTCCGGGCGGCCTCCGGCACCCCGGCGCCGGCGTCCTCCCGGATGACCGCCATCGGGGTTCCGACCGGGACCTGCGTTCCCTCCACGACGAGGAGCTCCTCGACGGTGCCGGTCGTGAACGTCTCGACCTCGATGACCGACTTGCTGGTGTCGACCTCGGCGACGATGTCCCCCTTGGTGACATGGTCCCCGACGGTGACGTGCCACGCGATGAGCGTGCCGGACTCCATGTCCGCCCCGAGCGACGGCATGCGGAACTCAGCCATGGTCCTGCACCAGCTCCCGGGCGGCGAGGGCGATGTCCTCGGGCTGGGGCAGGGCGGCCTGCTCCAGGTGCTGGGCGTACGGGATCGGTACCTCGGCACCGCACACCCGCGCCACGGGGGCGTCCAGCTCGTAGAACGCCCCCTCCATGATGCGCGCCGAGACCTCCGCCGACAGGCTCCCCGTGCGCCATGCCTCGTCGACGACGACGGCACGATGCGTCCGGGACACCGAGGCCAGGATCGTCGTCGTGTCGAGCGGGCGCAGTGTGCGCAGGTCGACGACCTCGGCCGAGATACCGTCCGCCAGGAGGAGCTCCGCGGCCTCCAGGGCCCGGGGGAGCGACCCGCCGTACGTGATGAGGGTGAGGTCGGTGCCCGCGCGACGCACGGCCGCGTGGTCGATCTCCACCGGCCCGGCGTCGGGCGCCAGCTCGCCCTCGGTACCGTACAGCCTGCCGTTCTCGAAGATGAGTACCGGGTCGGGGTCCTGCAGCGCGGTCCAGAGCATGCCGCGGGCGTCCTCGAGCGTTCCGGGTGCCAGGACGCGGATGCCGGGGATGTGACCGAACCAGCCCTCGAGACTGTGGGAGTGCTGCGCCGCGAGCTGGCGGCCCGCGCCGGTGGTCATGCGGATGACGAGGGGGACGTTGAACTGGCCGCCCGACATGTGCAGCATCGACGCCGCGTTGTTCATGATCTGGTCGAGGGCCAGCAGACTGAAGTTGACCGTCATCACCTCGACGATGGGGTGCATGCCGTTCAGGGCCGCGCCGATTCCGGCACCGACGAACCCGGCCTCCGACAGGGGGGTGTCCCGGACACGCTCCGGCCCGAACTCCTCCAGCAGGCCGGTGCTCACCCCGAAGCACCCGCCGTACATGCCCACGTCCTCGCCCATGAGGAACGCCAGTTCGTCGCGGCGCAGCGCGTCCCGGAGCGCCTCGCGGTAGGCCTGGCGGAACGTGGTCGTCGTGGGGCCGGGTGCCGGTGCGGTCATGACGACGCCCGCCGCAGGACGTACCGGGTGAGGTCCTCGACGGGTTCCTGGGTGCCCTCCTCCGCGTACGCGACCGCGTCGTCGATCTCGCCGGCGATCTCGGTCTCCATCTGCGCGCGCTCGCCGTCGGCGAGGTAGCCGGCCTCCGTGAGCCGGCGGTCCAGGGCGTCGATCGGGTCGCGCTGCTTCCACCGCTCGACCTCCTCCTTGCTGCGGTACAGCTCGGGGTCGTACATCGAGTGGGCGCGGAACCGGTAGGTGCGGTACTCCACGAAGCAGGGGCCGCCGCCGGCCCGGGCGATGTCGACGGCACGTCGCGAGGCCGCCCGGCACGCCAGGACGTCCATGCCGTCGACGGCCCAGGACGTCACCTCGTACGCCGCCGCCTTCAGCGCGAGGTCGGTCTGCGACTCCGACCGGGTCAGGGCGGTTCCCATCGCGTACAGGTTGTTCTCGCAGAGGAAGACGACGGGGAGCGACCACAGCGCCGCGAGGTTCATCGACTCGTGGAACGCCCCTTCGGCCATGGCGCCCTCGCCGAAGTAGCACGCGGTCACCCGGTCCAGGCCGCGCAGCTTGTCCCCGAGCGCGAGGCCGACGGCCAGCGGAAGCCCCCCGGCGACGATGGCGTTGCCGCCGTAGAACCGCCGCTCGGCGTCGAAGAGGTGCATCGAGCCGCCGTGGCCGCGGCTGCAACCCTCCACGCGGCCGAACATCTCGGCCATGATCGACCGCGCGGACAGTCCCTTCGCGAGCGCGTGGCCGTGCTCGCGGTAGGTCGTGACCGCGGCGTCGTCGGCCCGCAGGGAGGCCATCGCGCCCACGGCGACCGCCTCCTCGCCGATGTACAGGTGCATGAAGCCGCGGATCCGCGCCGCGCTGTACAGCTCGACGCACCGTTCCTCGAACCGGCGAAGCCGCAGCATCTCGTGCAGGAGCCGGCGCCCCTCGGCCAGGTCCGGGGCGGCGGGAACCGGGGAGGTCGATGTCATGTCGTCTCCTCTCCCTCCAGCGTGGACAGATCGCCGACCGCCAGCCCGAGCTCGCGGGCCCGCAGGAGCCGGCGCATGATCTTGCCGCTGCGGGTGTGCGGCAGGTCGTCGACGAAGCCGAGCTCCCGTGGGGCCACGGCGGCACCGAGACGAGACCGCCCGAATCCGATGAGTTCGCGCGAGAGTGCGTCGTCGGCCCGGACCCTGGGCTTGACCACGACGAACGCCTTGACGATCTCGCCCGCGAGAGGGTCGGGCTTGCCGATGACGCCCGCTTCGGCGACGGCCGGGTGCTCGAGCAGGGTGCTCTCGACCTCGAAGGGCCCGATCAGGTGTCCCGAGGACTTGATGACGTCGTCGGACCGGCCGAGGAACCAGTAGTAGCCGTCGGCGTCGCGTGTCACGAGATCTCCGGTCAGGTACCAGCCCCCCGCGAAGCACCGGCGGTAGCGCTCGTCGTCGTGCAGGTAGCCCCGGAACATCGACGGCCAGCCGGGACGCAGGGCGAGCTCGCCCTCGTGGCCGGCGGGGAGCACCTCGACCTCGCCGTCGTGCGTGACGACCCCGTCCGGTCCGTGGCTCAGCACCGCGGCCTCGACACCCGGCAGCGGGCGGCCCATCGAGCCGGGCTTGACGTCCGCCGCGATCGTGTTCGCGATCATGATCCCGCCGGTCTCCGTCTGCCACCAGTTGTCGTGCACGGGCAGGCCCAGGGCGTCGCTTCCCCACACGACGGCCTCGGGGTTCAGCGGTTCGCCCACGCTCGCCACGAAGCGCAGCGCGCTCAGGTCGGCGTCCCGCGCGGGTTCCTCGCCGAGCCGCATGAGCCGCCGGACGGCCGTCGGCGCCGTGTACCACACGCTCACGCGTTCGCCGCTCAGGATGCGGTACCACCGGTCGGCGTCGAACTCGGCCTCGTCGACGATGCTGGTGATCCCGTGGGTCAGCGGAGTGATGATGCCGTACGAGGTCCCGGTGACCCAGCCGGGGTCGGCCGTGCACCAGAAGATGTCGCCGGGATGGAGGTCGAGCGCGAACCGTCCGGTCGCGTGGTGCATCACGACCGCCTCGTGCACGTGCACGGCGCCTTTGGGCGTTCCTGTCGTGCCGCTCGTGAAGTGCAGCAGGGCCGGCTCCTGCGGGTCGGTGGGCCCGATCACGTAGGTGTCGTCGGCGTCGGCCATGAGCGAGGCGAGGGAGAGCGTGCCGGCGGGCGGGGGCGCTCCCGCGGGCACGTCCGTGAGGAGCACGTGCTCGAGGTGGGGGAGGCGGTCGCGGATCCCGGCGATCTTGCGCTCGTAGGCCGCGCGGCCGGTGACGAGCACGCGGCCGCGCCCGATCTCCAGGCGCTGCCGCACGGGCTCGGGCCCGAACGCGGAGAAGAGCGGGCTGAGGACGGCCCCTGCCTTCAGGGTTCCGAAGGCCGTGGCGTAGAGCTCGGGCACCCGCCCGGTGAGGGTGAACACGGCGTCGCCGCGCCGGATGCCGAGATCCTCGAGCACGTGCGCCATCCGGTTGGTGCGGCGCCGGAGGTCCTCGTAGGTGAGGTTCTCCCGTTCGCCGTGCTTGCCCAGCCAGCGGATCGCCGTCCGCGTGCCCGACGCGCCGTCCGCGTGCCGGTCGACCGCCTCGTGCGCGATGTTCAGGCCGCGTCCACCGGGCAGGCCGTCAAGCCAGGCCCGGGCGACGTCCCAGGAGAACGCGTCGTGTTCCAGGGCATCGACGGCCAGGTTGGGAGGAACACGCCAGTCGCGCGGACCCTTGTGGATCGTCCTGTAGCTCACGTCGGCCCCGTCCGAGCGATGCCGGTCGCCACCACCACGGCCGCGGCATGCGTGGCGTCGTGGGAGAGGCTCACGGCCCACCGACCGAGGCCGCGGGTCCTCGCCACGGCGCGTGCGGTTCCGCGAAGGGTGAGAACCGGCGCGCCGCGGGTGTCCGAGCGCACCTCGACGTCGTGCCATCCGACCGGTCCGATGCCCGTGCCCAGAGCCTTGGCCGCCGCCTCCTTGGCGGCGAACCGCGCGGCCATCCGGGGCACGCTGCCACGGCAGTCCCGCAGCTCGGCCGCCGTGAAGACGCGGTGCACCAGCGCGGGTCCGCGCAGGGAGATGACCCGGGAGAGGCGTGACACGTCAACGACGTCGACACCGACATCGACACCGACATCGACACCGACACCGACACCGACATCGAGTCCGCGCTCCGACCGAGATTCCGCCATGGTGCCTCCCCGTGAGGACCGTCACTCTCACGGTCGCTTTCACGGGCACCGGCCGCAAGTCGGAGGGCGCCGCGTGGTCGGCCGACGACGGACCCCGGGACCGGTCCCGCCGGACTACCGGATGGACCAGCTCCGCACGGCACGGAACTGGGCCACCAGCGCCGCGGCCTGGCGCCGGCTGGTCACGGTGATCACGTCGGCGTGCGAACCGTGCTCGGCCAGCAGGCGGCGGACCCGGGGGCGCATCGTCCTGCGGTAACCCCAGATGTAGCGCACGAAGCTCCAGCTGATGCGGTCGTACACGCCGTCCTCGGCGTGCTGGCCCCCGTGGTAGCGCAGCCTGCGCTGGAGGACGCCGGCCAGGCAGGTCACCGCGTCGAGATCGAGGAAGATCACCGTGTCCGCGGCGGCCAGCCGGATCAGGAGCGTGTCCGTGTAGTTCCCCTCGACCAGCCACTGGGGCCGCCCCACCAGGGTGCGCTGGATCTGGGCGAACTCCTCCCGCGGCAGCGGGTTCCAGTCGGCGTCGTAGTAGACGCTGTCCAGGTGCGTGAGCGGCAGGTCGAGAACGCGGGCGAGCTGGTTGGCCAGATAGGTCTTGCCGGACCCTCCGCAGCCGATGATCGCGATCCTCTCCACAGGCCGGAACGTTACCCGCATCGAGGGGGTTTGGTGGAGGTAAGCCAACCATAGCGGGCATGTCGCACCTGTAACCCGCCTCCGGAGATGCCCGCCCGGGGGCCGGATGACCTGCGCGGTCGCTCAGTTCTGGTACGCCCTGCGGTAGTAGTCGCTCCACCTCGACGTGGCGGTGCGGTACACCTGCCCCCAGTCACGCACCCGTTCGCGGTAGGCGTCACCCCAGTTGGCGGCCTTCGTGTCGTAGCCGTAGCGCCACAACTCGTTCTTCCGGTCCAGGAAGTACTCCCAGACGGCACTCTCGGTGGCGTCGTCCAGTGCTCCGCGGTCCCCGAGCTCGCGGGTGACGTCCATGCCCGCCCGGCCCTCGTCCTCGGCCGCCTCCATGAGGGTGGCGCCGTACCGCTCCGCCTCGGCCAGGTGGGCGCGGCCGGCGTCGTCGATCCGCTCGAGCTCGGCCCGCCTCCAGGCGTCCCAGGCGTCCATCATCCGGGCGTACTCCCGGTCGAGGTAGCGCGTCAGCGCCGCGGCGTCGGCCGCGGCCGTGTAGGCGCCGCCGCCCGCGTCGGCGATGCGCCGCAGGCCCTCCTGGTCCGCGTTGCCCGCCTGGAAGCCGATCACGTTGACGACGGGTTCCACCCCACCGTCCGCGAGAGCGCGCGTCGCGGCGACGGGATCGCCGCCACAGGTCTCCAGACCGTCGGTGACGAGGTAGACGATGGCGTCGGTGGCGTCGTCGGGCACATCGTGGGCCACCGTGCGCACCGCGCGCGCCAGGGGGGTCCAGCCACCGGGTTCGACGTCGTCGAGCGCTCGCGCGAACCGGGCCTCGTCCGCCTCGTCGTCGTAGACCACCCTGCTGGAACGGCACGACGCGTGCCTGCCCTCCGCGGTGGCGTCCCCCGCGTCGCCGTACACGCG
Source organism: Myceligenerans indicum (assembly GCF_016742955.1). GTDB lineage: Bacteria > Actinomycetota > Actinomycetes > Actinomycetales > Cellulomonadaceae > Myceligenerans > Myceligenerans indicum. The sequence goes on from NZ_JABBYC010000001.1 coordinate 200,588, forward strand.
CAGCGACACGGTGGCCTCCCGCGGGAGCCGCGCCACGAACTGCCGCAACGCCTCCTTGGCCTCGTCCATGCGCGTGCCCTCGCCGGAAGGCCGGGCCATCGAACCGCTCGCGTCGAGGAGGAGCGCGAAGTGGTTGGTGCCGACCGGCCCGGCGGGGCCCCGCTCCTGGTCGGGACCGGCACCCGGCCCGTCGATCGCGTACTCGAACTCGACGGTTCCCCGCAGGGCCGCGACATAGTCCCCGTGGACCTGGCCGAGGATCGCGCGTTCCCACTCGGCCGGGGTCTCGGGCGTCATCGCGAGGACGGTCTCGACCACCGCGTCCTCGTCGAACGCGTCGCCGGCGAACGGGCCGGGCCGGTAGAGCATCAGCCGCTCCGTGCCCGTCAGCTCCCGCGGGGCGTCGTACTCGACGGGAACCAGCTCGGGGATCGGGTTCGGGGGCGAAGGCGCGGTGGTGGCGCCGCCCGCATCGGCCGAGGAGACCGCAGGTCCCGGCGTACAGGCCGCGAGCGACACGGCCACGGACACGGCCACGACGACCGGCACCAGGCGGCCGCGAACCCGCGGGCGGCGCGTACCGCCGGTGCCGGGCGGCCGGCGAGCCGGCGCGGGGACGGTGAACCAGGAGAGTGCGGGTGTCACGGGACTCCTCGTCATGCGCCGGTGGCAGCGTCTGCGGCGGGCCCAGAATGCCCGGCGGCCGTGCCGTGCCGCAACAGCTCGGGCGTCAGGCGCTGTTGCTCGTGGCCAGGAAGCCGCCCAGACCGATCATCATCACGCCGCCCGTGGCACCCAGGCCGTCGAGCCGTTCCGGGCGGCGCGCGAACCAGGTCCTCGCGCGGCTCGCGGCCAGCACCCAGACGACGTCGGACGCACAGGCAAGGACGGCGAACAGCGCGCCGAGCAGCAGCAGCTGCGGCGCGGCGGCGGCATCGGCGGAGATGAACTGCGGCAGGAACGCCATGAGGAAGACGATCGTCTTCGGGTTGGTCACGCCCACCACGAAGCCCGCGCGGACCGCACCGAACCCGCTGGTCCGCCGCGTCGCGCCGTCCCGCTCCAGCGCGGCCCGCGCGTCGCCGCGATGCCGGATCGCCTGGACGCCCAGATAGACGACGTAGGCCGCGCCGACCAGCTTCAACACCGTGAACGCCGTCGTCGAGGCCGCCACGAGCGCACCCAGCCCGACCGCGGCGGCCACGCCCTGGACCAGCACGCCGGACGCGTTGCCGACCACGGACAGCACGGCGTCACGGCGCCCCACGGTCAGGGCCCGCCCGAGGGCGAACAGCAGGCTCGGGCCAGGGATCTCGATCAGCACGATCGAGGCGATCGTGAACGCGGCGAGCTGGGTGAGTGTCGGCATGGTCACAGTGTGCTCCTGGTGGGCCCGGAACAGGGAACTGTTTCCCCGCGCCACCCAGGCTCCACCCCGGCTCCACCCGCGGCGCTCGCGACCACGGTGGCGCCGGCCGCGGAACCTCGCTGACGTAGAGTGAGCCCGGCCCGGCCACCGATCAGGAGGACCCATGTCGCTGCACGAGGCAGCCCGGCGGCGCAGCATCGCCGTCATCTCCCACCCCGACGCCGGGAAGTCCACCCTCACCGAGGCGCTCGCGCTGCACACCCGCGCGATCACGTCGGCGGGCGCGGTGCACGGCAAGGGCGACCGGGCCGGTGTCGTCTCCGACTGGATGGAGATGGAGCAGAAGCGAGGCATCTCCATCACGTCCGCCGCGCTCCAGCTCGCCTACGGTGACGTGGTCATCAACCTGCTGGACACCCCGGGCCACGCGGACTTCTCCGAGGACACCTACCGCGTCCTGACGGCGGTGGACGCCGCCGTCATGCTGCTCGACGCCGCGAAGGGCCTGGAGCCCCAGACACTGAAGCTGTTCGAGGTGTGCCGCCGCCGTGGCGTGCCCGTCATCACCCTGATCAACAAGTGGGACCGGCCCGGGCTGGAGGCGCTGGAGCTCTGCGACGAGCTGTCGGAGCGCATCGACCTCCAACCCACGCCGCTGACCTGGCCCGTCGGTGAGGCGGGGCGGCTGCTCGGCCTGGTGGACGTCGGTTCGGGTGCCGTGCACACCTATGAGCGTGCCCCGGGCGGAGCCGGTCTGGCCCGCGAGGAGCGGCTGCCGGCCGCCGAGGCCCGGGAGCGGTTCGGCGCCGACTACGAGGACGCCGTCGACGGCGCCGGCCTGCTCGACGGGGTCGACCGGGAGTCGTTCCTGGCCGGCCGGACGACGCCGCTGCTGTTCGGCGCGGCCCTGTCGAACATCGGCGTGCGGCAGATGCTCGACGCGATCGTCGGCCTCGCGCCGGCTCCCTCCGCCCGGCCCGACGTGCGACGTGCCGGGGCCGCTGCGGCCGCGGGCCGCGGCGGCGAGACCTCACCGGCGGACGGCCCGGAGGACGGCGACGGCCTGCCGACCCGCCCCGTCGATGCGCCGTTCAGCGGCTTCGTCTTCAAGATGCAGGCCGGGATGGACCCGAAGCACCGCGATCACGTCGCCTTCCTGCGGGTGTGCTCGGGCCGGTTCGAACGCGGCATGACCGTCACGCACGAGCGCACCGGCCGGCCGTTCGCGACGAAGTACGCGCTGCAGGTGTTCGGACGGGAGCGGGAGACGGTCGAGGAGGCGTTCCCGGGCGACGTGGTCGGGCTGGTGAACGCGAGCACGCTCGCCGTCGGCGACTCGCTCTACGCGCCCGACGGCCCCGCCGTCCGGTTCCCGCCGATGCCGGCGTTCGCACCCGAGCACTTCGCCCTGGCTCGCGTGAAGGACCCGGGGCAGTCGAAGAAGTTCCGCAAGGGCATCGCGCAGCTCCAGCAGGAGGGCGTGGTGCAGATCCTGGTCAGCGAGGCGCGCGGGGACGCGACGCCGATCCTGGCCGCCGTCGGGCCGCTGCAGTTCGAGGTCGCCACCTTCCGGATGGAGCACGAGTTCTCGGCGCCGATGGTGCTGGAGCACCTGGATCTGTCGGTGGCGCGGATCGTGGCCGAGAACGACGCGCCGACCGTCTCCGCGGCTCTCGGCACGGAGATCGCGCGGCGCGCCGACGGGACGCTGCTCGCCCTGTTCCGCGACATCTGGCGGATGCGTGGGCTGCAGCGCGAACGTCCGGAACTCGAGCTGACGCCCCTGGTGGCCGGGGGCCGGTGAGGTCCGGGCCTAGGCGGTCCGGCGGCCGGGCACAGGAGGGTTGGCCGAGCGCTTGCGGTTCGAGGACGCGCGGCGTGCCTCGCCGTCGGTGACCTCGAAGAGGCCGCCCAGGCCGTCGAGCACCCGCCACGCCGGCTGGTTCGCGGCCGCCGGGATCGTCACGCCGAGGCCGGGGACGCGGGCGACGAGGTCGTCGATCTGCATCGTGCCGTCCGGTGCCGGGAGATGCTCGTCGATGACGGCCTGGAGTGACGGGCTCATGAGCGTGCTGCGCACGAGCGACGCGGAGCGGCTGTCGATCTGCTGCGCGTGCATGTTCGAGATCTCGAAACGCTCGGCGAGTTCCGGCAGCCTGACCCGCGGATCCGCGAAGCGGCGTGCGATCAGGATCGTCCGGGCGCGCTCGTCGAGGTATCCGAGCGTGGAGTCGACCCGCTCGTCCAGCGGACGTTCCAGCCGGCTCGCGCTGGGAGGCTGGGGAGATCCGGCGGGGGCCGGGTGCTGGAGCGAGCGGTAGACCATTCGCTGCACGAGTGCGCTCAGCGTCTTGGCGCCGTAGTGCGGCAGGAAGCGCAGTTCGGCGATGGTGCGGTCGGTCAGGTCCGCGAAGGTGCTGATGCCCTTGTCGCGGAAGCGGTCCGCGTGGCTGCCGGGGACGTCGAGGTCGGTCATGGTGTCCGACGGTGCGATGGCCGGGAAGATGACGCCCACCGGGGCCGCGGGAAGCTGCTCCGTGATGATCGTGGTCAGCGCGCTGACCTGGTGCCGCAGCCGGCCGCGCGCCTGTGGTTCGAAGTCCCAGGAGGATGTCTTGCGGCCGTCGCCGGCGAGGCCGAGCGTGATCAGCCAGGGGAACCAGGCGGTCCACGCGGGCCGGACGGCCGAGGTCCGGGGGAGGGCCGGGAGCGTCGCGCGCGTGGTCGCGGTGCGGGTGGCGGCCGTCGTGCGGGTGGTGCCGGTGCCGCCGCCGTTCTTCGCGGGGGTGCTGGCCGGTGTCGCTCGCGGGGGTACCGCCTTCGGCGCGGCGCCGTTCGGCGCCGGGCGCTTCGCCGCTCCGTCGAGACCGAGGGTCTGCACCAGGAATGCCCACACGGGCAGGTTGGTGCGCGGCACGGTCTCGGTGAGCACGGGATGCTGCGGCAGGAGCGTGGCGAGTGCGACGGTGCTGTTCTGCTGGTTCATCGCGTCCGCGAGGGCGTCGCGGTCCGGTCCGTGGGACGCGCCCGCGATGCACGTGGTGGCGCGCCGTTCGAGGTCGGCGACCTCGTTCTGGTCCACGCCGAGCTCGCCCGCCAGGTTCGCGTACGACGTCGGTCGCCGGGCGAGGGCACGGCCGCGCAGCACGTAGTACTCGTCGTCGGACAGTTCTGCCAGCGCTCCCGCCAGCCGCTCGGTGAGCGACCTACCAGACGGCTCAGGTCGCTGGGACCCGTGATGTTGATTCGGCAAGGTTTTACTCCTCCGCAGACTGCTGCGGGCGAGAGTACCGGAGTTGGACGGTTGTCCATGAATCCTGTTCGCCATAATCCTGTGCCGATGTGGGCTACTTTTCCGGACGTTGCGAATTGTCGGGATCCAGGCCTGCCGTGGGCGCGGTCCGAGCCTGTGGCCGGAGGGGGCGCCGGGGATCGGAGGTGGGGCCGGCTCGCGTCACGGCGCCGCCCTCGTCGCGAGGTGCCCGAGGTCTGGCGGGGCGTTGCGACTCGCGAGAGGGCGGCGCCGTGTCGTCCGGCGGCGGCCGATCCCGGGGGTGTCCCCGGGACGGCAGGTCAGCTCGTGGAACAGGTCGCGGTCGGCGAGGTCCGGTTGCCGTTCGAGTAGAGGGTGATGCCGAACGCATTCCCGTTCCCGTTCGGGGTGGCGGTCAAGGTGCCCGACGTGCCGCTGATCGTGGCATTCCACGAGTTCTGGAGCGTCTGGCCCGAGCCCGTCGTGATCGTCACGCGCCAGGCGTTCGTCCCGCTCACGGAGAAGGTCGTGTTGAACCGGTCGCCCCACTCCTCGGCGCGGGTGACGGTGACCGTGCAGGTGCCGTCACCGCCGCCGGGCGGCTGCTGACCGCCGTCCGGTGCGACGGCCCGCCCCGTGGCCGGCGAGATGTGGCCGGTGCACAGGTCGCGGCCGGCCAGGTCCTGGAGGATGCCGGGCAGCGCCTGCACGGTGTTCTGCGGCCAGTCGTGCATGAGGATGATCTGGCCGTTGGTCAGGCCTGCCGCCGCGGAGCGGATCTGCGAGGAGCTGACGCCGTTGTAGTCCTGGGAGTCGACGTCCCAGATGATCTGTGTCATCCCGAGTGACGATGCGACCTGCTGCACCGTCCAGTTCGTGTCCCCGTACGGCGGCCGGAACAGGTCCGGCGTCACGCCCGCGGTCTGCTGGATGGCGCTCGACGTGTTCGCGAGCTGCTGCTGGATCTGGCTCTGGCTCAGCTGGGTCAGGTACGGGTGGTCCCACGAGTGGTTGCCGATCTGGAGTCCCGCCGCCGCGTAGGCCTGCATGAGGCTCGGGTTCGACTGCGCGTTCTGCCCGGTGGGGAACATCGTGGCGGTGGCGCCGTACTGGCCGAGGATGTTGACGAGCTGGCTGGACGTGCCTCCGTTCGGGCCGTCGTCGAACGTGAGCGCGACGTATCCGGCCGAGCAGTCGGCCGCCTGGGCGGCCGGGGCGGCCGCGACGCCGGTCAGGCCGACGAGGAGGGCGGCACCGGCGGTCCAGGCGGCTCGGGTGGTCCGGGCGAGACGCCCCCGCTTCCGGGTGAATGAGATGGGAAACGTTTTCGACATGAGTTGGCACTCCCTCGTGCTGAACGGAGAAGGATGCCGAGCAGTGTTCGGCCCCGGCTGGGGCGGCGTCAATCCCGGGTGGCGTTCCAAGCGTTTAACCCTGGTGCGGCACGGCTGGCTCGCGAGATCCGGCCCTGCGCAGCACCTCGTCTGCCGCGCGACCGACAGCGGTCCGGACGGTGTGCGAGGCTCGGTCGTCCTGCAGCGCCCCCGGCGCGGCCAGTGCCCGGTCGTACGGCAGCCCGAGGCGGCTGCGCACGGCGGGTTCCTGACCATCGCGGGCCCGCGTGACGTCGTCGAGCAGGATCAGCGGCTCGACGGCGGCCGCTCCGGCCACGACGCCCGCCGCGAGCCGCAGGCCGTCCTTGTGCCACGGCGCGACGACGAGGGCCACCAGCCCGGGGGTGCTCGGTGGGACGCGTTGCAGGGCGGCCGCCGCCGAGCCGAGGCACTGCACATGCACGGAGGCGGTGCCGGGCCGGGCCCATCGCAGGTCGTCGGACCAGACGCCGGCGCGGGCGAACAGGGTGCCGCCGTCGTGGTCGAGCAGGCCGACCCGGCCCGGCATGGCCGCCGCCAGGGTACGGGCCAGGGCGGCGGCGACCGTCGTCGTGCCGACGCCGCCCGCGACGCCGGCCACGATCAGGTGGAGCGGCGTGGGGGCCGGGGACGGGTGCTGCGAGGGTCGCATTCCGTGACCACTGCGACTCATGGAATCAGACCCCCAGAACGAAGACTTGATGCCGGCGCTGCGCCGCCAGGTGGACAGGGAGCAGGCCGCACCGCGTGTTCCGCGCACGTGGGCACGAGACGGCCCTGACGATCCTGCCGACAGGAGACTTCCACGGGCGTGCCTGACCTGTCCATCATGGTGCCTACGGCGGCGGCTGTCAGAGCGGTCCGCTGTCGGGGTCCTCGGTGTCGTGTGGTGGCGGTCATTGATGGACTACTCCTTCGATCCCCGATCGCCTCGGCGGCAGCCGGGTTCGGGATTCCCTGGTCGTGCCGGCCGCGCTGGGCGAGGCCATCGGCCAGCGCGGTGAAGTCCCCAATCCTGTCCTCGGCCCGCCTCAGCACACCGTCAGCGTCCCGCGGCGCGAGTTCGTAGCCGGCCGGCACATCGAACTTCTGGCCCATCACATTCCCCTCTGTCACGCAAAGTTCCGGCCCGAGGGAACCCGTCGTCACAGGACCTCTCCGACCTCCGGGACGTCGAGCCTCCCACTATGTGCCACCTGGACCAGGACCGGTCGCATCCCGCGCCTCACCCAGCGTCCGCGCCCGGGTGGCATCGGCGCGGCGCGGATCCCCCCGACGATGGATCCCTCGGCCGGGTCCCCGGACATGATCAGTGCGCTGCCGCCGGTGTTCTGCACGCTCTGCAACACCTGGCTGAACATCGCGCCGGCCGCTCCCGCGACGGGACGCGCCAGGACGATGCTCAGGTTCAGGTCCCGCGCTGTGGCCAGGTACGGGACCAGGGGCGTGATCGGGTCGTTGCCTCCGGCGGCCATCATGTCGTGGTCATCGACCATGACGGCCAGTCTTGCGAAGCTCGGCTTCTGCCCGCGTGGCGCGTTGGACAGTTCGTCCATCCGCAGATCGAGCTCCTGGACGATTGCCGGGGTGATCCCGGCCGCGGTGGCGGGGTTCGCCAGGTGGGCGCCCAGGTACGGCTCGGGGATGGACTCTGCGAGGCCACCACGCATGTCGAACGCGATGATCGACAGCCGGTCCGAGTCCTGGTGCCGTTCAATGAGCCCGGCGGCGATCGTCCGCAGCACCGTCGTGCGCCCTGCCCGCGAATCGCCGAAGACCAGCAGGTGCTGCTCCGTCCCCGACAGGTCCAGCAGCGCAGGCCCCATCGTGTCCTCGCGGACCCCGAACGGCACCAGGTCCGGTTCCTCCAGATGGTCGGGGAGCACGGCCCGGGCCACCTCCAGCGGCAGCTGCCGGATCCGAGGCGCCGCAGGTCCGTCCCACGCCGCCGCGGACGCCGCGGCCAGCTCGTCCAGTCCGCTCCCGACGGCGGCGGCCCGACGCCGGGCCGCCTCCTCCTCGGCCGGGTCCGGACCGAGCCCCCCGAGCCCGGGCGGCGCGGGTCTGTCGTCGGCAACGTCCTCCACCGCGCCCAGCTTCGGTAGCGCGACCTGTGCGAACAGGCTCGCGTCGGTGAGAACGCGGCCGGTCTGGTGCGGCCGGACCGTCTCCACGAGCTTTCGTGCGACGACGGACTCCGTCGGATCGTTGAGCCGGAGTTCGAGGCGGGTGCCGATCAGGCTCTGCCAGGGTGAGCGCAGGTCGTTCCATCGTCCGACGGCGAACACCACGTGCAGGCCGAACCCGCCGCCGCGCTGCAGGAGCTCGCCCACGCCGTCCTGCAGTTCCTCGAAGTCGCTGCGCAGCAGGCCGGCGCCGTCGATCAGGAGGACGACGTCGCACACGGGCAGTTCGGGCACCCGGCCCGCGGCGTGCAGCTCGCGCAGCATCGCCAGGCTGTCGATCCGGTGCCGCGCGAACACCTGCTCCCGCTCGGCGAGCATGCCGTGCAGCTCCTCCACCAGGCGCGCCAGGCGGCTCCGGTCGGCACGGGTGGCGACACCGCCGACGTGCGCGAACGCCTCGACGCGGGCGAGCCCGCCGCCGGCCAGGTCCATCCCGTACACGGCCACCTCGGTGGGGGTGTGCGTCATCGCGACACCCGCGGCGAGCGACCACAGCAGCGTGGTACGTCCGGACTGCGGGGCACCGATGACCGCGGCGTGCCCGCCGGACCGGGTCAGGTCCAGTTCCCAGACGTCCTGGCGCTGTGCAGCGGGGTCGTCGACGACACCGAGCGGGATCATCAGCTGTCGCCGTCGCCCGGCCCCGGCGCGCAGCTCGTCCGCGGTCGGCACCTCCGCGCGGCCCAGGACCTGCCCCAGGCTGATCCGTCCGGGCAGCGGCGGCAGCCACACCGGGCGCCCCGCCGTCGCGGCGCGGGCCAGACGCCGCCCGACGACCTCCACCAGGGGCGTCTCGGTGGACGGGCGGTCGAGCCGCTCCTCCTCGCCGGCCGCGGAGACCGGCGCCGCGATGTCGTTCGCCTTGCGCACGTCGTTGAACGGCCCGAGCCGCAGGGGCCGGTACAGCTCGTCGTCGGGTGCGTCCGGCTCGGGCAGCTGTTCGGTGACAGGCCCGGACACGTAGCCCGCGCGGAACTTGCGGTACACGCTGGTGTCGACCTTGAGGTAGCCGTGGCCCGGGACGGACGGCAGGTGGAACGCGTCGGGCGTGTCGAGCACCACCTGCGACTCCGACTCGGAGAAGGTGCGCAGGCCCAGCCGGTAGGACAGGTAGGTCTCCAGGCCCTTCAGCTTGCCCGCCTCGATGCGCTGGCTGGACAGCAGCAGGTGCACGCCGATCGACCGGCCGATGCGCCCGATCATCAGGAGCAGGTCCACGAAGTCCGGCTCTGCCGTGAGCAGCTCGCCGAACTCGTCGATCACCATCATCAGGTGCGGCAACGGTTCCAGGTCCGGGTTCGCGCGCCGCAGCTCGCGGTAGTGCGTGACGGACGGGGACCCGGCTGCCTTCAGCACCTGCTGCCGCCGCTGGATCTCGCCCGCGAACGACGCCCGTGCCCGCTGGATCAGGCCGGGGTCGTCGGCGAGGTTGTCGAGGATGCCGACGGTGTGCGGGATCGTCGCGAACGGGGAGAAGGCCGCGCCACCCTTGAAGTCCACCAGGATGAACGTGAGGTCCTCCGGTGGGTGCGCCACGGCGAGCGCCGTGACCAGCGTGCGCAGCACCTCGGACTTGCCCGACCCGGTCGCCCCGACGCACAGGCCGTGGGGACCCATGCCGTGCTGGGCGGCCTCCTTGAGGTCGAGGAGGATCGGGGCGCCGGAGTCGTCGAGCCCGATCGGGACGCGCAGGAAGTCGCGCGGCCCGCGGGGCGTCCAGGTCGTGCGCGGGTCGAAGGAGGTTGCCTCGCCGATCCCCAGCAACTCGTCCATCGTCGTGATGCGCGTGGCTGCCTCGCCCCGGCCGTCCTCCGCCGACGCGACCAGTCGCAACGGCGCGAGCGCGTGCGCGATACCGCGCAGCAGGGCGGGTGCCGGGGCGTCGGAGACGGCCGTCACGGTCTTCGGCCCGTGGGGCCCGGCCGAGGGGCCGAAGAGCTCGACCGTCAGCCGGGCCCCTCCGGCGTCGGTGTCGGGGGACGACGGCGGCGTGACCGTGACCCGTGCGCCGATCTCGGACGGCTCGTGGAGGCGGTCCGACAGCAGGTGCACCACGGTGATGTCCAGCTCGGCGAGCGAGAACCCGGACTCGAGGGGAACGGGGGCAGCGATCTGTCCCCAGTCGTCGACGAACACCACCGCGCGCGGACCAGGGGACTCGCGGCGCTGGTCCAGAGCGCGTCGACGGTCTCCGGCGCGTCGGACGCGCTGCTCCACGTCGCCGCGCAGCAGCCGCACGATCGAGGGCAGGTCGGGCGCGAGCCGGCGCACCGGCGCGGGCCCGTCGAACCGTTCGTCGTCGACCAGGTGCGGGAGCTGGTCGATGCCTTGCCAGTCGTCCAGCCGCTCGGGTGGTACGACGAGCCCGCAGTAGGCGTCCTGCGGCGCGTGCCAGGTGGCTATCTGCGCGATCATGGCCCGCGCCACGCCCAGCACGTCCCGGCGGGGTCCGACGACGGAGATCTCTCCGGCGTGGTCCAGCGGGATCGTGACCGGGACGTGCCGCAGCAGCGCGTGCCGGTCGGCAAGGCCGCGTGCCTCGGCGAGCAGCATCGGGTCTGGCGGTTCCGTGGGCTGTTCGGTGACCTGGAGCGACAGACGCGGGCGGGGCACGTCGCCGAGGCCGAGCCGGACCCGCAGGAAGTCGGGGTCCCAGCGGCGGCGCTCCCAGCGTCGGGCCGGATCGCGCACGACGTCGAGCAGCGCGCTGGGCGCCGGGTCGAGCTCGTGGGCCTCGCGGCGGTCGTCCTGCTCGGCGGCGTACAGGTCCCCGCGTAACTCCTCCAGGTGGTCCAGGTAGCGCTCTCGCTGGTCACGCCGCTGGCGGGCGGCGTTGCCGCGCTGGGACAGCGCCATGCCGAGGCCGCTGACCAGAGCCACGGCGAGCACCATGAGCGCGACCACGACCATGACCGGGTTGTTCCGCAGCACCAGCATCATCGTCATCGACGAGACGGCGCCGAGAACCGGCAGGAGCGACTGCAGCGGGAATCCGGTGCGCGGCCCGCCCCCCACGGCGGGCGGCGGCGCGAGGGGCCGCGGCGGCTCCGGCTGCGGCACCAGGGTGGTGCGTGCGGGGCGGTGGATGAGCCTCTGGGTCATGCTGCCCTCCCGGGATGAGCACGAGCGCAGGTGAGCAGTGTGGCGGCGAGATCTGTCAGGGCTGTCACCGTGGGTGCCGCCAGTTGGGGGACAGGCGTCGCGAGGGACGCCGCGGCGACGTGGTCGTGCGGCACCACGTGAGGCGGACCGATGGGCCACGGTGCCGCGGCGACCCCTCCTGGAAGCGGGCCGCCCACACCGACCGCCACGAGCACCACCGGCGTTCGCGGTGCCTGCTCACGCAGGTGCAGAACCAGATCGGCGGCGGACCCGAGGGACCCCGCGTCCGTGCGGGCGACGACGGCGACCGCGTGCGACGCCGCGGCGAAGGGCACGGCCTCGCCCGGGGTGCGACGGCCGGCGTCGGTCACCACGATCTCGAAGAACCGGCCGACCGCGCCGACCGCACCGGTCCAGGCCGACACGGGCTCGCGCCATGGGGACGTGCCCGCCACGCGCAGCCCGTGCGGGGCGCGGGGCAGGCGGCCGGATGCCTCCGCCAGGGTGCGTGCGGGCTCGTCGTCGGTGAGTGTCCCGAGCTCCACGAGTTCGCCCGCCCCGCAGCGCACCGCGAGACCGGACGCCCCTCCGGCCGCGTCCAGCGCCAGGACCGGGCCGCCGCGACGCGAGGCCAGGATGCGGGCGCACGCGGCGGCGGTCGTCGTCGTCCCGGTGCCGCCGTCGGCCGCGACGAACGTGAGCCGCCGGCTCGTGCCCACCGGCGCACGGACGGCGTCGTCGGCGGCGGCCTCGCGCATCGCCAGGGTGCCGGTGCCGTGCACCGCGTCCCCCAGAGCACGGAGCAGCCGGGACAGGGCGGCGGCCATCAGAACGTCCCGAGCATGAGGTCGAACACGCCCAGGGCGCCGAGCAGCAGGGGGAACAGTGCCAGGACCGCGAGGAACTCGATCGTGTTCCCCACGCTGCGCCAGCGGGCCCGCTGCTGCGCGTTCGGCCGCAGAGCCGTGGCGACGAAGCCCGCCACGGCCAGCGCCAGCAGCACGGCCGCCGCGACCAGCGGGTCCCGTTGCCCGGCGAGGACGACGCCGACCGCGGCCGCCAGTACCACCGCTCCCCACAGGGCGGCCACCTGCGCGGTCAGCGGCATGGGACGTGCCCGGAGGGCGACGATCAGCAGCGCGAGACCGGCCACCGTGCGCGTCGTGGCGTCCGGCGTGATCAACAGCACCGGGACGGTGACCGCGATCGTGGTGGCGACGGCCACGGTCGCCCAGGTCATCGTCTGGTAGGCGGTCGCGAGCGCGGGCACGACGTCGGACCTTTCGTGGGTGCGGCCCTCCAGCGTGTCGTCGTCGAGCCGGTGCACGCCCGCCGCGCTCAGCGCGAGCGACGGCAGCAGGCCCAGCAGCAGGATCGCGACCAGCGTGACGATGCCCGCCACCGCGTCGGCGGGCACACCCGCGAACCCGAGCACTACCGCTGGCAAGGTCAAGACCAGCCCGACCAGGGCACCTGTGAGCGGTCCCCGGCTCCGCCCGCCGACCGCGGCCAGCGCGAGCCATCCCACGACTGCCGTGACGACAAGCCCGGACGCGCTTCCGGTCAGTTCCTGGCACATCAGACCGACCGCAGGCCCCAGCCCCGCCGCGGCAGCGCCCGTGACCAGCGCCACCAGGCCCCGCCCCGTCGCCGCTGCGACCAGCAGCACCGTCGCCGACGCGATCAGCGCCAGAGCGAGGGCCGGGCCGGGCGAGTCGAGCGTGGTCACCAGGCCGGCCGCCGCCACCAGCGCGCCGATGCCCGCTGCGCCCGTTGCATGCCGCGACCGCTTGCCCCAGCGGCCCGGCACGTCCTCACGCACCGCCGTCGCGACCTCGGTGACGTCCGCGACCTCCGCCGGTGGCGGCGCGTCCGCCGCCCGCACCACGCGCAGCACCTCGCCGTCCGGGACGTCGTGCGCGTCGAGCGTGACCGCGAGGTCGAGCTGCTCGCCGGTGGGCCGCAGCAGCGCGACGGCGCCGGGCGCCGGTGGCTCCTCGACGAGGTCGAGAAGCCCGGGCAGGAGGACGGCGAGCTCCTCGTCGGAGGGGAGGACGACGTCGCCGCGGCGCCGGGTGCCGACGACGGTCAGTCGGGTGAACCTCATGGTGTGCTGACTCCGTCGGTGGTACCGGTGAGTGGGCCGGAGGCGGGCGAGGCAGGTGCGGGTGAGGTGCCCGTCAAGCTGTCGACCCGAACTTCCAGGTGTGACGTCACGAACGCGAAGCCGGCGCATCCCGCGCACGCGACCGCGCCCAGCACGACACTTGCGACAAGCCGCATCACGTTGTCCGGCGTCGAGCGCCGCGAACCCAGGTCTCCGTGCAGGAAGGCTGCGCGCAGGCGTTCGCGGCGGGTTGCCACGGACTCGAGCAGCTGCTTGTCGTGGTCGCGTGCCATCAGTGATGCTCCAGGTGCGAGCCGACGTCAAGGCCCCCTGACAGGTGGTCGCCCTCGACCGTTCGACGAGGTCGGTCCGTCATCCGGACACCACCAGGGTGAACGGGCGGCTGCCCAGGTGGACGGTGTCACCGGGTCGCGCCGGTGCCGACGCTCCCGGAGGGACCTGCCAGGTTCCCTCGTGAGTGGTCACGCTCGTTCCGTTCGTCGAGCTGCGGTCGGTCACCCAGCAGATGGCGCCGTCCCACTGCAGATGGGCATGAGTGGTCGAGATCGACGGGTCGAAGTCGCCGAACGGGACCAGGACATCCACCTGTTCGCCAGGATTCGGCTCGGGGTCGCGGCCGACGAGCACCGTGCCCGAGACATGGATGCGAGCCGCGCCCGAGATGAGGACGGCGCTGGACGCGGGGTGGGCGGGCACCGCCTCGTGGTGTGTCGACCGCATGTCGTGCCGCGGCGACCGGGCCGGCCGGGGAGGCTGGGCGGGACGTGGCGGAGCGTCCTGGCCCGGTCGAGGAGACGCCGGGTGGCGTTCCGGCGCGTCCGGTCGAGGAGTGAGGGGGTCGTCCGGGACGAGCGGGTCGCGGACCGTGAGGTCGACGGCATCGAGCTGCTGTCCGGGCCATCGGCCGGGACCGGGTGCCGTACCGGAGAAGGCGTCGACATACCGCAGCCTGCCGACGACGGCGCCGGGTGTGCGCCCCGAGGCCCGGAACGACCGCAACAGCAAGGCTCCCGTGACGAGGGCGGTGGTGAAGCCCAGAACGGGTCCGAGCCCCGTCGCGCCCGCAAGGTCGGTGGCGGACCACGACGTCAGGAAAGCGGTCACGACGATGGCGGCGTCGACGGCGAGAGCGGCCGACCGCGATCCGAGCGAGGCGGACTCGGTGCCGGTGAGCAGGGTGCCGGACCCCGTGCGGAAGCCGGTCAGTGGAGCGGCGCAGCGCGGACACGAGTGCCCGCCCTGGCCGAGGCGCGCGCCACATGCGCCGCAGGTCACGGCGTCGAGTCCCCCTGGCACGCGGCCCCTTCGATCGGTGGGAGACGTCGATCCGGCGGCCGGAGCCCCCGCGACGTCGGAGTGCGGTTGGTATCTTGCCACGCTTTGTCAGGATCTTAGATACTTCCCTGGCATTGCTCACTGGTTCGAAATTCACGAACCAATCCCAATGACTATTAGTCCTACTATCGTGGACGTTGCGGGAGAACTGTCGTAGCGTCTCCCTGGGCCCGGAGGCCAGGGGGACGGCCGGCGCCGACAGCATACGAAGGGCCATGCCGCGCACTCCCTGCCTCATGAGCGAGGCGGCGCCTGAACGCACCGGGTTCGACGACCAGTGCCCACTCCGCGGACCAGCGACCCCAGAAAGAGGCATCTCCCCCGATGACAGCAACAGCCCCGGCTCCCGGCGCGCGCACCGAACGCGGCGGTTCAGGAGGTCCTGGAGTCGCGCCTGAGCCGCAGATCGTCCCGGCACCCAAGATGCGCCGCCGTCCGGCGATGATCGCTCTCTCGGTGGCCTGCATCTGCGTGGGCGGGCTGGCGAGCGCCTGGGCCTGGACGGCGACGTCGAACACGAACCAGGTGCTCACGGTCCGGGAGACCGTGTACCGCGGTGAGGTCATCGCCGAGGACGACCTGGTGCCCGTCCGGCTGGGCGTGGATCCGGCCATCCAGGCCTACCCGGCCGAAAGGATCGGTGAGGTGGTGGGAAGAGCGGCGCAGCTCGACATCGCGGCAGGAAGCGTGGTCACCCCCGGACAGCTCTCGGACGCGGCCGTGCCCGGACCTGGAATGTCCGTGGTCGGCGTGAGCCTGGCCGCGGGACTCCTGCCCGCGGACCAGATCACACTGGGCGACAAGGTGCGGGTGGTGACGACGGCGAACGATCCGGCTGCGGGGACCAGCGCCCCCGAGGGCTCCGCGACGGCGGTCGACGGTGTCGTCCGCGGGCTGCTGGACGACACGGTCACCGGCAACACCCTCGTCAACGTGGAGGTTTCCGCGGATCAGGCGGTGCGCGTCGCGTCCGCCGCGGCAGCCGGACACGTGGCACTGGTTCTGGAGTACCAGGCGCCGGCGGGCGCAGGGCCCGCAGGCCAGGGTGAAGCCGGAACGGAGGACTGACCGATGGCGCTGATCGCGCTGATGTCGGCCGGAGGCTCGCCAGGCGTCACGACGTCCGCCCTCGGCCTGGCGCTGTCCTGGCCGCGCCCGGTGATCCTCGTCGATGCCGACCCGACCGGGGCGCGCGCCATCCCCGCCGGCTACCTCAAGGGGGCGCAGCTGCCCACCGACCAGACCGTCGTCGACCTCGCGGTCTCGCACCGCCAGGGCACGCTTGCCGAAGACCTGCCGAAGATGCTGACGCCGATCCCCGAGTCGCCCGCGCGGTTGCTGGCCGGCCCGCTGAACCACTACCAGTCGCGAGCGCTCGACGGTCTCTGGGAGTCGCTGGCCACGGTGTTCAAGTCGCTGGAGCGCACGGGGCAGGACGTGATAGTCGACGCCGGACGCCTGGGCCTGGAGAGCTTCGCGATGAAGCTCGTCACGCAGGCGGACCAGGCGCTGCTCGCGACGCGGACGAACCTGCCGGCACTCGTCGCGGCCAGCTCATGGGCGCCGACACTGCGCGAATCCTTCTCCAGGACCGGCGGGCTCGACAGCCTCGGTGTCCTGGTGATCGGTGAGAAACGGCCGTACCCCAACGGCGAGGTCACCAAGGTTCTGGGCCGGCCGGTCACGGCATCGCTGGCCTGGGATCCCACCACGGCCGAGGTGTACGCCGAGGGGGCGGGGCGCTCGCGGAAGTTCACCACGGCGCCCCTGAACAAGTCCTTGCGCGCGGCAGTCCAGAGCATCCAGGCCAGCATCGCCCGCTCGCAGGCAGCCCTCGAGGCCGCCGGAAGGAGCACGCGATGACGGATCAACATTCCGGTGCGGAGGCGCGTCACCCCGACGAGCCCGCACATCGGGAGCGGCCCGGCGCACACTCCCTGGCCGGGCGGATACCCGACGAGGAGCGCAGCTCACCGCAGCGGCCGTCACAGCGGTCCTCGCAGGCGCAGTCCCCGCCGGACCGCCCGCGCAATCCGTGGCAGAGCCCGCAGCAGGCACCCCCGCGGCGCCCCGACGTGCAGCACCCCGAAGCACGGAATCGGACGTCGGAGCCGCGGCGGCCGTCACCCGCGGACGCTCCGGCGGGCGGTACATCGCGGTTCGTCGACCACCTGCGGGAGAGCGGCCACGTCGCCGACGCCGGCCGGATGCCGCCCTCGGTGCCGCCTCCGGGATCGGTTCCGCCTCCGGCCCGGGCGCCTGGGCCGGCAGACGTGCCACGGCCCGGCACGTCGCATGCTCCGTCGTTGCCGAGCCCCGCTGCCGAGCCCGCCGGGGCTGCTCCGGCAATACCACCGCACCTGCACGCGTCGCCGGCACCGGCATCACCGGCCTTTGCCCCGCACGACACGGCTTCATGGGCCCCGGATCCGTCCGACCGGGCTGTGCACGGCCCGGCGGCGGCCGTCCAGGGCCCGGCAGCGCCTGCCGGCGTGCCCCACGGGCCGGACACCCGAGCTCTGGCCTCGATACCCGAGTCGTTCCTGGCCCCGGCCTTTCCCGAGCCCCCGCCGACGCAAGCGGAGCCGGCTCTGGGGGCGGCCGGACCGGACGGGGCCGCGTCCGCGCCGACCACTGCGTCGGGCGCTCCCGTGGACTGGCAGCAGGTGGCGATGTTCCGCGCGCAGGCGTCCGAGCGTCTCGTGGAACGCCTCGGAGAAGACCGCGGCAAGGACGTCGCCGCGGACAAGGAGACCGGGCGGAAGATCATCCGCACGATCATCGACGACGCGGCCGCCGACCTGCTGCACGACGGTGAGAAGGCCTGGAGCTACGACGAGCAGGAGGCTCTGGAGACGGCCACGTACAACGCCTTGTTCGGGCTCGGCCGCCTGCAACCGCTGATCGACGACGAGACCGTCGAGAACATCATCATCAGCGGCGCCGAGAACGTGTGGGTCGAGACGACCGACGGGGAACTGATCCGGAAGGACCCCGTCGCGTCGTCCGACAAGGAGCTGCTCGAGGAACTGGCCTTCGTCGCGCAGCGGTCGGAGAGCAACGCGCGCAACTTCACCTCCGCCCATCCGCGCCTGCACATGCGGCTCGACGGCGGCTCGCGGCTCGCGGCCGCGGCGTGGGTGACGGCACGGCCGTCGGTGGTCATCCGCCGCCACCGGCTGCGCCGCGTCTCACTGGACGACCTGGTCGCGCGCGACATGCTGAGCGCGAACCAGGCGGGCTTCCTGCGCGCGGCCGTCAAGGCCCGCAAGTCGATCGTGGTGGCGGGCCCCCAGGGCGCGGGCAAGACCACCCTCGTGCGGGCCCTGTGCGCGGAGATCCCGCGGCACGAGGCGATCGGCACGTTCGAGACCGAGTTCGAGCTGCACCTGCACGAGCTGCCCGACGTGCACGAGATCGTGCACGCCTGGGAGGCGCGGCCCGGTTCCGGCGAGGTCGGACCGGACGGACGGCAGGCCGGCGAGTTCGGCCTCGACGAGGCGCTCTACGACTCGTTCCGGTTCAACCTGTCCCGCCAGATCGTCGGTGAGGTCCGCGGCGCCGAGGTGTGGGCCATGATCAAGGCGATGGAGTCGGGCGCGGGCTCGATCTCCACCACGCACGCCGCGAACGGCGAGGCTGCGGTGCGCAAGCTCGTCACGTGCGCGATGGAGGCCGGATCCCACGTCACCCGGGAGCTCGCGACCACCAAGCTGTCCGAGACCATCGACCTGGTGGTCCAGATCTCCCTCCGCACCGGCCAGGACCGGCAGGACCCGCGCATCTGGCGCAAGACCCGGAACGTCTCCGAGATCGTCCATGTGGCGCCCGGTGAGGCCGCCAAGGGGTACGCGACCACGCACGTGTACCGTTCCGCCCCGCACGGCGGACCGGCCGTCCCGGGCACGCTGCCCGACGAGCTGCGCGAGCTGGAGCACTGGGGCTTCGACCTCACCGGCTTCCTCACCGCCGAGGGGCAGGAGGCGGGTGCCCTGTGATCGCGTTGTTCCCGGCACTGGCCGGCGCCCTGGTGGTGGGTGGGGTCGTCGGCGTCGTCGCCGGTCTGCGGAAGGTGGCCGTGGACGACGGCGCGCCCGCGCGCCGGCGCCGGTCGCGCCTGGTGGCGCGGCTGATGAGACTGGACCGCCGGACACGGGTCTTCGCGGCTGCGGGGCTCGTGGGCGGCGTCGTCGTCTATCTCTTCACAGGCTGGATCATCGCCCTGGTGCTCGGGCCGATCGCCGGCGTCGGGCTACCGCTGCTCCTGAACCCCGGCGACGCGGGCAGCACCATCAAGCGCCTGGAGGCCCTCGAGGAGTGGATCCGCAACCTGTCCGGCGTGCTGACGGTGGGTGCGGGGCTGGAAGAGGCGATCCGGCTCACCCTGAGGTCCGTGCCCGACGAGATCCGGCCGGAGGTGACCACCCTGGTGGCACGCCTGCGAGCGCGGTGGAGCACGGAGGACGCCTTGCGGGCCTTCGCCGACGACATCGACGACGCCACCGGTGACGTGGTCGCCGCCAGCCTCATCCTCGGCGCACGACGCCGCGGGGCGGGCCTGGTCTCGGTGCTCGAGTCGACGGCGCGATCGGTGTCTGACGACGTGCGGGCGCGCCGGGAGATCGAGGCCGAGCGCGCCGGCCCGCGAGCGACCGCGCGATGGGTCACGATCATCACCGCCGTCGTGCTCGGCGTGCTGACGTTCACGGGCGACTACATCGCGCCGTATGCCTCGCTTCTCGGGCAGATTCTGCTCACGGCCTATCTCGCTGCCTACGTGGGGCTGCTGGTGATGATGCGCAACATGTCGAAGGGCAAGCCGATGCCCCGGTTCCTCGGTGCCGAGGTGCGGGAGGGGAAGCTCTCATGACCACCGGACTGCAGATCGCCCTCGTGGGCGGCGCGATCGTGGGCCTGGGGATCGCGCTCCTCGTGGTGCGGCTCGTGCCGAACGCGCCGGACGTGGCCGACGTGGTGCGGCGGTACTCGCCCGAGGCGGCGCGGGAGCGGGCCGCGATACGCGCCAACCCGGCGGCGAGTGGGATGGTCGAGGGGATGGGGCTGTGGGCGATGCGGCACTTCCCGGCCTTCGCGCTGGGACGGACGCCGACGAAGGAACTGCTGCTCCTGCGCGTCCCCGTGCATCAGCACTACGGCACCAAGGTGCTGTACGCACTGGTCGGGCTCGTGCTGCCGCCGTTGCTCGGCTACTTCTTCACCGTGATCGGCCTGCCCGTCCCGTTCGTCGTCCCCGCTGCGGGCTCGCTCGTGGCGGCCGCCGTCTTCTTCACGTTTCCCGATATCAACGCACGGAGTGACGCGCGCGCGGCGCGGGCGGAGTTCGCCCGGGCGCTCGGCGTCTACATCGATCTCGTCGCGCTGGAACGCCTCAGCGGCGCCGGGGCGCGGCAGGCGATGGAGAGCGCCGCCGAGGTGGGCGACAGCTGGGTGTACACGCGGATCGCCGAAGAACTGCAGCGGTCGCGGTGGAGCGGTGTCGCGCCCTGGGACGCGCTGCAGGAACTGTCCGACGAGCTCGGGCTTCCTGAACTCGGCGACCTGGCCGACGTGATGCGCATGAGCGGAGAGGGCTCGCAGGTGTACGACAACCTGCGCGCCCGGTCCACGGCGCTGCGCTCGGCGATGCTCAACGGCGAGCGTGCTCTGGCCAACGCCGCGAGCGAGCGCATCAACATGCCGATGTCGCTGCTCGGTGTGGTGTTCATGGTCATCCTCATCACCCCGGCGCTGCTGCGCGTGATGGCTGGCACGTGACGTTTTGGGCGCTATTGATGTTTCGTCCGACATAATGTGTCCGGTAGGACACTGCGATAGAAAGGGCACTTCGATGCACCAAGTCCTCGCCACGCTCCACGTGTTCGGTCTCCGGGCCGCGGATCGCGTGCGGGCCCGAGTGGCCGGTGACTCCGAGCGAGGAAACGTCACGATCGAGCAGGTCCTGTGGGCCGTCGCGGTGACCGTGATCGTCGCGATCGTGGTGGCGGCGGTCAAGAGCTACGTTCAGTCGGAGTCGGCCAAGATCTCGCCGTCGAGCTTCTGATGTCGTCGGGGCCCCGTTCTGGAGGCGCCGGCCCCGGAGGATCCGGGAGCCGGCGTTCCCGGTGCACGGCCGCCGGGATGACGGTCTCCGGACCGAGCGAGCGCGGGTCGGCCTCGATCCAGTACGTGTTCATCCTCCCGGCGCTGTTCACGCTGATGTTCGCGTTCGTGCAGGGGGCGATGTACTACCAAGGCAAGACCATCGCCATCGCGGCCGCGGAGGAGGGCGCGCGCATCGCCGCTTCCGAGGGCGGGACGCTGGCCGAGGGACAGGCCGCCGCCCGGCTGTACGTCGCGAACACGACGGTCGGGCTCAGCGGGACGCTGGTCTCGGGCGCCGGTAGTGCCGACCAGGTCACGATCACGGTCACCACGCACACGGTGTCGCTGGTTCCGGCCTGGAGCCCGACGGTCGTCCAGTCGGCGAGCCTGCCGGTGGAGAGGATCACGGGGTGAGGCGGGTTCGCTCGCCGCACACGCGCTGTGGCTGAGCAGGGGGACATGCGCCGGCTTCGTTCCGAGCGCTCCGGGTACAAGCTTGATGGGAGATCGGATTGAGGTTTCGAAACGACGCACGGCGACCGACGACGACGGTGGTTGGCAGCGCGTTGCTGGCGGCGGCGGTGGCTGCCGGGCTGAGCGGTTGCATGTCCGGCGATCCGGCGGCGGCACCCGGCGAGACGGCGTCCGGTGAGGCGTCGGTCTCGGCGTCGGCGTCGGCGGTGGACCCGGCGGAGGCCGCGAAGCAGGAACGGATCGCGGCGGCGCAGGAACGGTACACGGAGTACTTCGAGATCATGGCTCGCTACAGCAAGAAGAGCGAGAACCCGTTCCCGGAGTTGCGGGACGGGGGCTATCTCGGAGACGCCGACTTCCAGTCGGGGCAACAGTCCTATTGGCAGAGGCTGACGGACGACAAGGTCAAGCAAGTTGGTGACGGGAGGATCATCTCGTTCTCCGAGGTCGAGTACGACGGTGACCCATTGGATGACGAAATCGCGGGGCACCGGATTCGTATGAAGGTCTGTATCGACAACACGGACTTCGATCTCCTGGAGCCCGATGGGCGTTCGATCGTCACAGATGATGCTCCGGCGAAGGGCTTGGCATCTGTGGTCATGCAAGGTCAGTCGACCGGTCTGTGGTCCGTGCGTGAGGATGGTGCGACCGGTGTCGCGTGCTGAGGTTCGCAACAGGGTGACCGGCGTGGCATTTCTCGTGGTGTTCACCCTGGGATTGCTGGGCGCTCCCACCTTCGCTCAGGGATCCTCGTCGCCTCTGGGTGGTTCCTGTTACAGGGGGGTCTGCGACGAGACGAGTGATGACGGGACGAGCGGCGAAGTGGGTGTCGGAGTCACTGGGCCCGGCGCGGGAGACGGCAACAGGGCTGGTGGAGCTGGCGTCCCGACCAGCGATCGCGGTGAGCGTACTTGTACTTCTGACGGGCGAGAGATCTCCTGTGATTCGATCCATGGGATCTGGAACGGAACCTGTTACGTCGAGAGGATGGACCCTCAGCCGTCGAAGGATGATCCGGTGTGGGAGGGGCTTGACGAAGGAGTGATTCTCGTCTGCACGCCCTATGTCTGCGTGCCGCAGCCTGGTCAGGACCGGCTCCCCGAAGAAGATTGCCAAGGCCGCCAGGAGTACTGGGCTCCCGTCGACCCGACTCCGGGTGTGGACGCGGCGCGCTTGGCTGAGCGTGCGGTTGATCAGATGAACTTGTCGGCGATCGAGATCGGGATCGTGCCTGAAGATGAGCCGGGGAAGATCGGGTACGTGGGGTTGCCGGTGTGGATGTGGGCTCGTGATCCGGGCTCGTCGACGACGGGTCCGAACGAGGCTTCTGCCAGTGCCGGCGGGTATACGGTGACGGCGCGGGCGACGGTGGATCGGATCGAGTGGGACATGGGCGATGGTGAGGTCGTGACCTGTGAGGGTCCGGGTACGCCCTACGAGGACCGGTTCGGTGTGCGTGCCTCGCCGGACTGCGGGTACGAGTTCTCCGAGCAGGGCGACTACACGGTGACGGCCCGCTCGTACTGGACGGTCGCCTGGGAGGGCGTGGGCCAGTCGGGCAGCATTCCGATGACCTTCGAGCGCGAGACGCAGATCCGGGTGGGTGAGCTCCAGGTGCTGACCAGATAGGGCCTTGCCACGGGCCGTGAACGGTACATGTGATGTCGATCTGCTGATCCGAGAGGAGCAACCATGGCGAGAGACCGGATTTCTCCGCCCGCGACCGAGCTGGGTTCGATCTCGTCGTGGTTGATCACTGGTGCGTTCGTGATGATTCTCGGTGTGGGGATCGCCGTCGATCTGACCGGGCAGGTGCACACGCAGACGCGGGCGAACGATGTCGCCAGTCAGGCGGCCCGGGCCGGCGGGCAGCAGCTGGCCGGCAGCGTGGCGATCCGTGGTGGCGCACCGCAGATCGACGCGAGCCAGGCGGCTCAGGCCGCACGGGCGTATCTGGCGTCGGCAGGTGTGACCGGGACGGTGATGGTGCGCGGCGATGTCGTCGTCGTCGAGACCACCGACACATACCAGACCAAGTTCCTGTCGCTCATCGGACTCAACACGATGACCGCGACCGGTCACGGGGAGTCGCGCAGCATCCGGGCCGTCGACGGGACGGAACAGTGATGCGCCGGGTGCGGTGGCGCGTGGTGGAGTCCGGCGAGCGAGGCTCGGCGGCGATCGAGGCGGTCATCGGGGTCACCGCGTTCGTGATGCTGGGGTCGATGATCATCGCCGGCGGGCGCGTCGCGATCACGCAACAGGCGATCGAGGCGGCGGCCGCCCAGGCGGCCCGCGAGGCGTCGATCGCACGCGATCCGGGTGCGGCGCAGGCGGCGGCCCTGTCGCGCGGGCTGGCGAGCCTGGACAACCAGGAGGTGCCGTGCACCTCACGCTCGGTCGTCGTCGACACGACGGGGTTCGCCGCTCCGCTGGGCGTGCCCGCCGAGACGGAGGCGACGGTGACGTGCGTCGTCGACCTGTCCGATGTCTCCCTCCCAGGGATGCCGGGAAGCCTGACCATCACGGGGACGATGTCGAGCCCGATCGATGCCTACCGGGAGCGATGAGTTCGCCGTGCGTTCGCTCGGCGCCTCCTGGAGAAGGCGTTCCGCGACCGAGGCGACGTTGAGGACGATCTGCTGGCCGCGTCGTGATCACGCCGCAAGGACAGTTCGCTGACCGATCTGCCCGACTTTCCTTGACCTCGCACTGGATGTCGAGATTGGGTGTCCCGTGGTGGGTTTGCCGTAGGAGCAGGCCGAGAAGCACAGAAAGGGGGCAAACGTGGGACAGAAGTTCTCGATGAGCTCCGACGCGTTGTCGAGCCTGACGAAGAAGACCGAGAACTCGGGCCAGGAGCTGACGATGCTCGTGCGGCAGCTGGCCGAGTCGGCGGCCCCGCTGGAGGGGAAGTTCAACGGCTCGGCCCGTGCGGCGTTCGATCAGTTCAAGCTGCGCACGGATGACATCGCTCGTGAGTTGGACGGAGCGTTGTCGGCGGTGCTGTCCGGTGTGGCAGGGATGGACCGGGCATTCGCCGAGGGAGACGCCGAGGGTTCGGACGAGATCCGCGGTGCGCAGGGTTCGGCGTCGTTCGACGCCGCGCGGTTCGGCGGAGCGCGCTGAGCGCGTTCGAACGGGAAGCTTCGATCGGATAAGGGGGTTCGCCCGTGGCCGGTGCGAACGACATGGAGCGCCGCGACTACGACGCGGGTGCGTCGGCGCAGGCGCAGGACAACTTCAACCGGGTCGCACAGCGCCTGGAGGCGTTGATCGACCAGCGCGACGCGGATGTCAGAGCCGCGATGGCTGACTACCAGGCGGACGGCGTCTCGGACGAGTACCGCGCCAAGGAGCAGCGGTGGAACGCCGCGGCGAACGAGGTGCGCGGCATCATCCAGCTGGTTCGTCGGTCGCTGGAGCAGAACGACGCGACCGCGCAGCGCACGCTGAGCAGGGCCAAGGCGGCGGTCGACGGCATCGGTTGACGGCTCGGAGCCCCGCGATCCCAGGTCGCGGCACCGGTGTGCCGGTCGACGTGGACGTCGAATCCATGACCGAACCGACATACTGGTACGAGACGCACCACGGGCCAGGAGACGGGAGCCGATGAGCCGCTACCAGCAGGACGACCACCAGCCGGTGGGAACCGGGCGCCCCGCTTCTGCCGGGCGGCGCGTTCAGGGTGCTCTCGCGCTGCTGGTCGTCCTCGGCCTGACGGTCGGGCTGCCGTACGTCCTGCTGTTCGTCGCCGGAAACCCGCTCACGAACGGGGTGCTCGACCCGGCGAACCTGTTGCGGATCCTCACGTCCCCCGACGACGGAACGCTCCTGATGAGTCTGCTCCAGATCGTGGGCTGGGTCGCGTGGGTCGTGCTGGCGCTGTCCATCGTGGTCGAGCTCTTCTTCCAGGTGCGGGGCGTGCGGGCCCCGCACCTGCCGGGGCTCGGCATGCCGCAGGGGCTGGCCCGCGGCCTGGTCGGCGCGGTCATGCTGCTGTTCACCGTGATGCCGGCGGGCCACGCGGCCGCCCTGGGGTCCGGCGTTCCGTCGCCCGGAGCCGTCCCGCCGTCGTCGGTGGCGACGACGCTCGACCAGTCGGGCACCGGGCAGGGCGCGGCCACGACTCCGGGCGCAGCAGCCGATCGGCGGACCGTCGGCCAGGACGGGGCCGCCGGGATGCACGGCCCGGCGTCGACTGCGCCTGAGCCGGCGTCGGACGCGAACCGCGGACGCCGGGCCTCGCACCGGACCGCGCCGGGCAACGGCACGCCCGCCGGGCGGACGCAACCGGCAGCGCGCGCCGACAAGGACGTCGTGGTCCGGCCGGGCGACACCCTCTGGGGAATCGCGGAGGCGGAGCTCGGCGACGGCTCGAAGTACCCCGAGCTGTACGAGGCGAGCCAGGACGTCCACCAGCCCGGCGGCGCCCGCCTGACCGACCCCGACCTCATCCACCCCGGCTGGACCATTCAGGTGCCGGGTGCGGGTGACGTGGTTCGGCACGAACGTGCTCCGGGACCGCGCGAGAGGTCGGCCTCCACGCCGGAACGGGTGCTGGACACATCGGTCGCCGCGGCGGTCGAGGCGAACCAGGCCGTCGGCGGTGGAACCGGAACGAGTGTCGCGGGAGCGCACGCCGCCGGGCAGGAACACGCGGCCCACCGCGTCGCGGACAGGACGCCGGCGTCCCCATCCGATCGGGCAGGCGGCGAGGTCGCCGCGGGCCGAGAGGACGCCGACAGCGTCGTCGACTCGTCGTCCTCCGCCGACGGCCTGTCGGTCGAGGTCCCGTGGCAGGTCACGACGGCGACGGGCGCCGGCGCGCTGCTCGCGGCGGGCGTCGTCGGGCTGCTCGCCGCACGCCGCCGGGACCAGCAGCGCACGCGCCGGCCCGGTCAGACGCTCCCGTCGGCCACCGGTGCCCTCGGCGGGTTCGAGCAGGCCACGCATGCCGGAGCGGACCAGCCGTCCGTGGAGGCGATCGACCGGGCCCTGCGTTCCCTCGCCGCCTCCTGCGTGGGCGCGCGGCGTCCGCTGCCCGTGCTGCGAGCCGCCCGCCTGACGTCGCGCGCCCTGGAGCTGTATCTGGAGCACCCGGCGCTGCTCCCGCAGCCCTGGACGTCCGCCGGGGACTCGACGGTCTGGACGCTCGCGACCGCCGACGTCGTCGCGCTCCCGCCGGTCGACCGCACCGCTGCACCAGCTCCGTACCCGTCGCTGGTCACGATCGGGTACGACGACGACCTGGGTCACGTCCTGCTCA
Organism: Myceligenerans indicum; assembly: GCF_016742955.1. Classification (GTDB taxonomy): domain Bacteria; phylum Actinomycetota; class Actinomycetes; order Actinomycetales; family Cellulomonadaceae; genus Myceligenerans; species Myceligenerans indicum. Next base: position 227,182 of record NZ_JABBYC010000001.1, read on the forward strand.
ACCTGGAGCACCTGGGCGCCCTCGGGATCACGGGCGACCTCACCACGATGGACGAGATCCTGGCTGCCGTCGCCCTGGAGCTCGCCACCTCGATCTGGGCGGACGAGCTCCAGGTGACGGTGGTCGGAACGCCGGCCGGCCTGGAACCGGCGATGCGCACCGGCCGTGTCCGGCACCTGCCGTCGGCCGGACGGGTCATCGACGAGCTGGCCCGGCGGGTCGAGACCGACCATGCCGCGATCGCGGCGCACGACACCGCCGATCTGTACACGGCACGTGTGACGGGGGCGGCGCCGGACACGTGGGCGCCGGAGATCGTCCTGCTCAGCGCCCCCGTGTCCGACGACGAACGCGCCGACCTCGCCGCCCTGGTAGCAGACCTCCCGCACGTCGCACTGGCCACCGTCACCGGCGGTGACGCCGTCGGACCGTGGTCGCTGCACCTCGAGGACGGAGGTCGGGCAGCGACGCTCGCGCCGATCGGGCTGCGCCTCGTTCCGCAGCGGCTGCCCGCGCCGCAGTACGAGGCGATGCTGGAGCTCGCGACGCTCTCGGCCCCCGGGGCGCCGGCAGGCGAGGCCTGGCCGGAGCCGGGAATCGCCGAGATCGAGGCGGCAGCCGCGGCCCCGGGGCCACGCATCGAGCCCGCCGTCGACGGGATCGTGCCCGTCGCCGGCGTCGAGCGAACCCCCACGGCCGAGGTCCCGGCCGCCACGTTCGAGGCGACCCACGTCGCACCACGGATCCTCCTGCTCGGGCCGGTGGACGTCGTCGGCGCGCGAGGACCGGTCGACGACCGGCACAAGGACCGCCTCCTGGAGTACGCGGCGTTCCTGGGCCTGCACCGCGGCTCGTCGCCCGACGAGATCGACGCCGCGATGTGGCCGGGATCGGTCAGCGGGTCCGCGGTGTCGGTCCGCACCTCCGCCACGGCCCGGCTGCGCCGCTGGTTCGGTCAGGACGAGTCCGGGCAGGACTTCCTGCCGCGCCACCAGGACGAGGCGATGGCCTTCGGCCCGGCGGTCACCACGGACGTGGAGAGCTGGGACCTGCTCGTAGGACGTGATCCCCGGCGTGCCACGACGCCGAACCTGACCGGTGCGCTGCGACTCGTGCGCGGGCTGCCGTTCCAGGACGTGCACCGGCGGCGGTTCGCATGGGCGCAGCCGCTGCGCGAGCGGCTGATCGCCGAGGTGGTTGACGCGGCGTTCGAGCTCGCCAGGCGTTCCCTGCTCGAGGGCCGGTGGCGCCAGGCGGAGGACGCGGCCGCCGTCGGGCTGCGTCTCGAGCCGGCTCAGGAGAGCCTGTGGCGGCTGCGGATCCTCGCCGCCCACCAGAGCAGCGACCCCGAGGGCGAGGCGGAGGCGATCGAGCGGCTGCTCAGCATCACCGAGCGGCTCGAGTGCAACCTCCAGCCGGAGACCGAGCAGCTCCTGGCGTCGCTGAAGGAGCCCGGCACGGACTTCGAGCGCTTCATGGCGCAGTCCCTCTGACACCGCCCGGTCTCACCCCAGCGTCCCCGGTTCCCCGTACTGCGGCTCCGTCTCCTCGAAGACCAGCAGGGTCCGCGTGCTGAGCACGCCCTCCATGCCCTGGATCTCGTCGAGCACGATGCGCCGCAGGTCCGCGTTGTCCCGTGCCCGTACCAGCATCACGACGTCGAACTCCCCGCCCACCAGCGCGAAGTGTGCCACCCCGGGCATCGCCTCGAGCCGCGCCCGGATGTTGCGCCACTGCGTCTGCACCAGGTTGAGCGTCACGTAGGCCGACGTCGCCAGCCCGGCCGCGACCGGGTCGATGTCGGCGTGGAACCCGCGGATCACCCCCTCGCTCCGCAGGCGCCGCGTGCGGGCGTACGCGTTGGCCCGGGAGATGTGCAGGGCCTCGGCCAGCGCGCGCATCGACATGCGCCCGTCGTGCCGCAGGGCGTCCAGGATCCGTTCGTCCGTGCTGTCGAGTGCCACCTGTCTCGCCTCCGCCTCATCGCGTGTACGGCCTCTGGACGATCGGCTTCCGATCCGCCCGCACCACGACACATCTTCTCGACCTGAGCGCGGTCATGGCAACCAGATGGCCCTCAGCCGGACAATCGGACCATGAGACCTGATCCAGAGGGTCTGCTGCCGGCGACGGAGCCGGTGACCCTGATCGACAGCGACGGCGCTCCGGTCACCACCGCGCGCGCCGCCGATGTCCCCCCAGAAGCAGCAGTTCCACCCGCCGGCGTCGGCCCGCAGACCCAGGCGCTCGACCCGGCAGACCATTCCCGGACCGCGACCGGCGCCCAGGCAGGCCCGGTCTCGCACCCCGCGCCGCCGTACGGCGCGGGGGCCGGGTACTGGCAGCTCCCGCCGGGACCCGCTCTGGTCGCCGCCCTCCGCGGGATGATCGCCGCCCGCCGGTTCAACGACCAGGCGTACGCCCTGGTCCGCCAGGGCCGGCTCGCCGTCTACCCGTCCTCCCACGGGCAGGAGGCGTGCCAGGTCGCGGCCGCGCAGGTGCTGTCCGACGGCGACTGGCTGTTCCCCACCTACCGCGACACCGCCGCCGTCGTGGCGCGCGGGGTCGACCCCGGCGAGACGCTGACCCTGTTGTCCGGCGAGTGGCACCACGGCTGGGACGTGCACGCCCACCACGTCGCGCCGCTCACGACGCCGCTGGCCACCCAGCTGCCGCACGCCGTCGGCGTCGCGCACGCCGCCCGGCTGCGCGGCGAGGACACCGTCGTGCTGGCGCTCTGCGGCGACGGCGGCACCAGCGAGGGCGACTTCCACGAGGCGCTCAACTTCGCGGCCGTGCTGCACGCACCCGTCGTGTTCCTGGTGCAGAACAACACGTTCGCCATCTCCGTGCCGCTGTCACGGCAGACCGCCGCGCCGTCCCTCGCGCACAAGGGGGCCGGGTACGGCATCCCCGGCGAGCGCGTCGACGGGAACGACGCCGCCGCGCTGCTCGCCGTGCTGGGTGCCGCCGTCGACGCGGCCCGTGCCGGCGGTGGCCCGCGGCTCGTCGAGGCGCACACCTACCGCATACAGGCCCACACCAACGCCGACGACGCCACCCGCTACCGGGAGGACGACGAGGTCGCCGCCTGGTCCCGCCGGGACCCCGTCGACCGGCTGCGCACGTTCCTCACCGAGCGCGGGGACATCGACGAGGCGGACCTGGCCGCGTTCGCCGACGACGCCGAGCGCATGGCGGCACGGCTGCGCGAGGAACTGGCCACGGACGTCCGGCACGACCCGTCCGAACTGTTCGAGCACGTGTACGCGACCCCCACGCCGCAGCTTCGCGAGCAGCTGGCGATGCTCACCGACGAGGCGATCCGCGACCGGCCCGCCGGCGACACGGCACCACCCGCCCGGGCCGAGGCAGCCGGGCTCGCCGCGCCCACGACCGGGACGAGCGACCCGGGAGGTGCCCGATGAACGAGAAGCTCACGATGGCCCAGGCCCTGAACCGCGCGCTGCGCGACGCGATGACCGCCGACGAGAGCGTGTCCGTGTTCGGGGAGGACGTCGGCCGCCTGGGCGGCGTCTTCCGCATCACCGACGGCCTCACGGCCGAGTTCGGCGAGGACCGCTGCTTCGACACGCCGCTGGCCGAGGCGGGGATCGTCGGTCTCGCGGTCGGCATGGCGATGAACGGGATGCGCCCCGTGGTCGAGATGCAGTTCGACGCCTTCTCCTACCCGGCGTTCGAGCAGATCACCAGCCACGTCGCGAAGATGCGCAACCGGACGCGCGGCCAGGTGCCGATGCCGATGGTGATCCGCGTGCCCTTCGCGGGCGGGATCGGCGGGGTCGAGCACCACAGCGACTCCTCCGAGGCGTACTTCGCGCACACGCCGGGGCTGCACGTGGTGACGCCGTCGGAGCCGGCGGACGCCTACGGCCTCCTGCGGGCGGCGATCGCGTCCGACGACCCCGTCGTGTTCCTGGAGCCGAAGAAGCTCTACTTCGGCGCCGACGAGGTGGACCTCGACCTGCCCGTGGCACCGATCGGCCGTGCGGTGGTGCGCCGCCCCGGCACCGATGCGACGCTGATCGCGTACGGGCCGAGCGTGCCGGTCGCGCTGGACGCTGCTGCCGCCGCGGCCGCCGAGGGACGGAGCCTGCAGGTGGTCGACGTGCGCTCGCTGCAGCCGTTCGACGACGAGACGGTGAGCCGCGCCGTCCGCTCCACCGGGCGGGCCGTCGTGGTGGCGGAAGCGCCGGGGTTCGTGAGCGTCGCCTCCGAGATCGCGGCGCGGGTGACCGAGCGCTGCTGGGACGCGCTCGCCGCGCCGGTGGCGCGCGTGACGGGACTCGACATCCCGTACCCGCCGCCCAAGCTGGAGCACCTGCATCTTCCGGATGTCGACCGCGTCCTCGACGCCGTCGACGACCTGCGATGGGAGGGCGCATGAGCCGGAACGGCGGAGCCCCGATCGTGACGCCTGGCCGGGTGCGGAGCGGCCGCGAGCTGAAGGAGACCGCATGACCAGGACGTTCACCTTGCCCGACCTGGGCGAGGGACTGACCGAGGCCGAGATCGTGACGTGGCTGGTCGCCGAGGGAGACGTCGTCGTCGTCGACCAGGCCGTCGCCGAGGTCGAGACGGCGAAGTCCGTCGTGGAGGTGCCGACGCCGTACGCCGGCGTGGTGGAGCGGCTGTGCGCGGGCGAGGGCGAAACCCTCGAGGTCGGGCTCCCTCTGCTGGAGGTCGCGGACCCGGACGCGCGAGCGTCCGGCGGCGGCGCCCCCGAGGCTGGGACTCTTGCTGCCGGACCAGGGACGACGGCGCCCGACACGGACGCGGACCCGGAGACGGACGCGGACGCGGCGCCCGACACGGACGCGGACGCGGAGGCGTATCGCGAGGAGGAACGTGCCGGCTCCGGCAACGTCCTGGTCGGGTACGGGACCCGGGGCGACGCGCCGGAGCCGGCAGGGCCGCGGCGCCGCCGTCGTCCCAGGAGTCCCGACCAGCTCGCACACGGCTCGCGCCCTTCGCGACACGGCGGTGCCTCGGGCGGGCGAGGAGTCGGCGGCGAGGTCCGGATCCCGCTGACCGGGTTCCAGAAGGCCGCCGCCACGGCGATGTCGCGCAGCCGGCGTGAGATCCCCGAGGCGACGATCTGGGTCGACGTCGACTTCACCGCCCTGACCGAGCTGCGCGCCACGCGGCCTGACGGGCCGGGGCTGCTCGCGTACCTGGCCCGCTTCGTCACCGCGGCGCTCGCCGAGCATCCCGTGCTCAACGCGCGCGTCGACACCGGGCGTGACGAGATCGTGCAGCTCGACCGCGTGAACCTGGGTCTGGCGGTGCAGGGCAGCCGGGGGCTGGTCGCCCCGGCGGTGCTCGGCGCGGAGCGGATGACGGCCGCGCGCCTCGACACCGCGATCCGAGACCTGGTCACGCGGACCCGCGAGGGCGGTGCCACGAGTGAGGAGCTCACCGCAGGGACGTTCACGCTCAACAACTACGGCGGCCTCGGGGTGGACGGCAGTGCGCCCATCATCAACCACCCGCAGGTGGCGATGCTGGGTGTCGGGCGGATCATCGACCGGCCGTGGGTGGTGGACGACATGGTGGAGCCGCGCAAGATCGCGCAGGTGAGCTTCGTCTTCGACCACCGGGTGTGCGACGGCGTCGAGGCGGCGGCGTTCCTGCGCGCCGTGACCGGCGCGGTGGAGGACCCGCTGTCGGTGATCGAGCGCCTCTAGCCGGCCCGGACAGTGGCGCGCCCGCCGCCGTGTCCCCGTTCCGGCGACGCGGCGGCGGGCGCGGGCCGCGGATCGCGCAGGAGCTCGGCGAGCGTGGCGGCCGAGCGAGGCCAGCTGAAGAGGCTCGCCTGTTCGCGTGACGCCGCGGAACGCTCGTCCCAGACGCCGGGATCCTCCAGGGCCAGTACCGCGGACGCGAAGCCCTCGGCATCCCCGGGCGGGACGAACGCGCCCGCGTCCCCGGCGACCTCGCGGAACACCGGGATGTCGCTCACCACGACCGGGGTGCCCAGCAGCATCGCCTCGACCAGCGGGATCCCGAACCCTTCGTCCCGCGAGGCCGACACCAGCGCCGTTGCCTCCCGCAGCAGGTGCCGGTACTCCCTGTCGGACACGCCGTCGTGGAACACGAGCCGCCCGGGCCCTGCCAGCGCGGTGAGGCGCTCACGCACTCCGGCCGGGGTGCGCGACAGCAGGTGCAGCTCGTGGTCGGGGAGCAGGGCGGCGGCCCGGGCCAGCGTCTCGACGTTCTTGTAGGGCATGAACGAGCCCATGTACAGCAGGGTTCTGGTCCGTGGGCCGCGCTCCGTGCCCGACTCGTCGTCGGGCACCGGATCCGCGGCGTTCGGCACCACGGTGACCTGCCGCCGTGTGAGATGCCGCGCGGCGATCAGTTCCGCCGTCGTGCGGGACACCGTCACGACGGCGTCGGCGCGGTTCAGCAGCACCCGCTGCGGCCACCACGCCAGATGGAACAGCCGCCACAGGACCCGCACCGGCCAGGACAGATCGCGCGGCGGCGTGGGGTTCCGGTAGTAGATGAGGTCATGGAGGGTGAGCACCAGCCGGTAGTTCCGCCCCCATGACCCCATGGTCTGCATGGGGCTGAAGACGACGTCGGGCCGCAGCCGCCGCACCTGGAGCGCGACGAACGGCTCGCGCCAGCTCGTCGGTGCGCTGATCCGGTGCCACGGCAGGTCGGGCAGGTGTGCGAGCTGCCGCTCGTCGTGGATCAGCAGTTCCACGGGCAGGAGACGGGCGAGCTCACGCACGATCCCGGCGGTGTACCTGCTGATCCCGTCGTGCCGTCCGGTCCGCACGTAGCGGCAGTCCACGAGCACTCTCATCGTTCCTCCTCCGAAGGGGCGGCCGCCACGACGGGGGCCTCCGGCGCCGGAGCGTCCAGGAGGCCGGGAACGACCGGGCCGATCCCCGCAGTGCCGGCCTGGGGTACGTGACCCGCCTGAGCGAGGAACGCGCCGATCTCCCGCGCCACCTCCGCGGGCGTCTCGTAGTGCGTGAGGTGCCCGACGCCGTCCAGCAGGACGAGCCGGGCGTTCGGGAAGCGGTCGGCCAGCGCCTTCTGGTCCGGGACGCGCGCCAGATCGTCCTTCGCGCCTCCGATCAGCAGGGTCGGGGTCTCGATCCCCGCCGCTGCTTCGCGCACGCTGCCCGTGATCGATGCCCGGAACGACTCCAGGAGGGAGGACCGCGTCGCGAACCCGGCGAAGTACCGGTCGTGCTCCTCGTGGATCCAGCGGCGCAGTGCCCGGTCCGAGGTGCGCACCATGGAGAGGCTCGCCACTCGCGTGAGCAAGGGATGCCGCAGCAGCGACGTGCCGGCGTCCTCGGGCAGGATCCGGGCCATCGCGTGCAGGGCGGCGGTCGCGCCCACCGGCAGGATGCCCCACCCGCTCAGCGGACGCCGCGGGATCGGGTTGACCAGGACCAGGCGGCGGGCGATCGGCGAGGCCGTCATGGCCGCGGCCGCGACGACCGACCCGAACGAGTGGCCCGCCAGGACGGCGTCGCCCCGGGGAGCGAGCTTCCGCACCAGGACGCGCGCCCATGCGGCGTAGCCGGCGATGTCGTGCCGCGTTCCGGGCAGCGGTGGTGACGCGCCGAAGCCCGGCAGGTCGGGAACCGTCACCCGCAGCTCAGGGCGGTCTCGGAGGAGATGGGCCACGATCGGCGCGAGTCCGTGGTGGTCGCCCCGGAAGCCGTGCAGCACCACCAGGTGTTCGGGCGCGTCGCGGGAGCCGTAGTGCCACAGGCGCGTCCTGCCGCCCCGGACCATGAGCGCGGAACGCGTCACCGGAGTCTCGGCGACCAGCGCCGCGTAGGGGGAGGGGAGGTCGTCGTGTGCCATCGCGCCGAAGCCTAGCCAGTGCCCGTCCGATTTCGGTGAGCATCGTGGGACCTTCGGGAAACCTCAGGACAAGTTAAGGGTGAACCCCCGATGAATAGGGGGAGACCCCCATGGTTCGGGTGCGAACGGGCATACAGGATGGGCGCATGACCTACCTCGCCGTCGGCCTGACGCTTCTCGGCGCCGTGTGCTTCGCGGCGGCCTCGGTGCTCCAGCACCACGCCGTGACCACCACCGAGGACCCGGCCGCGCACCCGGCCGGCACGGCGTCCTCGCGCGTCCTGGCCGGACGTCACCTGCTGGCGATCGTGCGGCGCCGTCGCTGGCTGCAGGGAGCGGGCATCGCGGCGGCCGGTTCCCTCCTGCACGCCGTGGCGCTGCTGCTCGCTCCGTTGCGGGTGGTCCAGCCGATCGGTGTGCTCGCCGTCCCGCTGGCCGTGCTGCTCTCGGCGGGAAGGGCACGCGAGCGGCCGTCGTCCGGGGTGCTCCTGGGGTCGGCGGTCACCATGGCGGGCGTCGTGGCGTTCGTCGCCGTCTCGGCGGGCTCGGCGACGACCCGCACGCCGACCGCCACCGGGACACTCGTGGCGGGACTCCTCGCAGGCGGCGTCGTCGTCCTGCTCTCCGCCGCCGGCCTGGCACGGCATGGCCGCGGACCTCTGCGCTGCCTCGCTCTCGCCGCGGCCGGGGCGGTCGCCTACGGGCTGCTGTCCGCGCTGGTGCGTGTCGCGGCGCGAGCCGCTGCGGGTGCCGGGATCCTCTCGCCCCTGGTACTCGGGTGCGCAGCCGGCGCGCTCCTGGCCTTCCTCGCCGGGGCGTGGCTCGTGCAGCACGCCTATCACGCCGGCGCGCCCGAGATCGTCATCGCCTGCCTGACGGTCGGGGACCCCCTGGTGGCCGTGGGGCTCGGTGCGGCCCTGCTCGGAGAGGGGAGCACGACGTCGGTCACGGAGTGGGTCGGTCTCGGGGTCGCGGCGGCGGCCGCCGCCGCGGGCGTCCTCATGCTCGCCCACCAGCATCCCGAGGCCGTGTCCGCACGGGCCGGACGCGACCCGGCTCCCGTCTCCCGTGCCTGACCCGGCCGGGACGCCCGGCGCCCCCGACATCGCCGCCCCCCCTTCGTCAAGCACAGGCCCCTGCCGGCCTGATGCGTTTCGTGACAGTTCTACGACTCAGCCCTCTCAGGGCGGAACCTCAGGAGAACCATCGTGAACATGCTCCGGATCCTCATCGGCGCCGAGACGCTCGCCCCCGACGTCAACGGTGCCGCGCGCTTCGTGGACCGGTTCTCGGCCGGACTCGCGGCACGCGGCCACGACGTCCACGTCGTGGCTCCCTCGCCCAGCGGGCCGTCCGGCACCGAGGAACGTGACGGCGTCGTCGTCCACCGCGTCACCTCCCGGCACATGCCCGGGCTGGACGCGATGCGGGTGTGCCTGCCGTGGGAGGCGGCTCCCGAGGTGCGGACGGTGTTCACGCGGGTACGCCCCGACGTCGTCCACACGAACGGAAGCATGTCCCTCGGCCGTGCCGTCGTACGTGCCGCGCACCGGGCCGGGGCGCCGCTGGTGGCGACGAACCATCTCATGCCGGAGAACATCGTCGGATACCTCCCGCTCCCCGCACCGATGCGCGACCTGTTCGCCGAGTGGATGTACCGCGACATCGGCCGCGTGTACGGACTCGCCGACGCGGTCACGGCGCCGACACCGAGGGCGGTCGACCTGCTCACCCGCCGCACCGGGCTGTCCGGCGCGTTCGCCGTCTCGAACGGGATCGACGCGGAGGCGTACGAGGCGGCCCGGCAGGAGCCCGGGACCGACGGGCCGAAGATCCTGTTCGTGGGACGGCTGGACCAGGAGAAGCGGGTCGACGAACTCATCCGGGCCTTCGCACGGATCGCTCCGGACACGTCCGGGCACGTCGAGATCGTGGGCGACGGCGCGTCCCGCGCCACCTGGGAGTCCCTCGCGCGGCGGCTCGGCGTCGCGGGACGCGTGCGGTTCCGCGGGCGCGTGTCCGACGAGGACCTGCTGGCCGCCTACGCCGCCGCGGACCTGTTCTGCATGCCGGGCGTCGCCGAGCTGCAGAGCATCGTGACGATGGAGGCCATGGCGGCCCGGCTCCCCGTGGTCGCCGCCGACGCGATGGCGCTCCCGCACCTGGTACGCCCCGGCATCAACGGTGAGCTGTTCCGGCCCGGCGACGTCGGTGAGCTTGCCGGCCACCTGCGGACGCTGCTGGCCGACGCCGCCCTCCGCGAGCGATACGGCTCCGCGGGCCACGAACTGGTCCAGGCGCACACGATGGGCGCCACCCTGGGCGTCTTCGAGACCCTCTACGAGAAGGTCATGGGCGTGCTCCCCGTCGCCGCCTGAGCGGGTGCGGAGTGCGCACCGGCGGGCGCATCATGGAAAGTGAGGACCGCTCGGCGAGGAGGGCACCATGAAGGCATCAGTGGGAGACCGTATCGTGACGGCCTCGGGCGTGGTCGGCGGCGCCACCCGGGACGGCGTCGTGATCGAGTGCCCGCACGGCGACGGAACACCTCCGTACCGTGTGCGCTGGGCGGACAGCGGGGAGGAGACGCTCGTCTTCCCGGGCAGCGACACGGTCGTCGATCACGCGGAGCCGGTCTTCGTCGCCGGCGCCACCGGTGGCGCGGACACCGCCCGTACCCTCACCTGGCAGGTGGAGATCACGCTCAACGAGTCCTCCGGAAGCACCACGGCCGAGGCGACCGTCCGGGGCATCCCGGAGGTGCGCGCCGTCGGGCACGCGCGCAAGGACCCGCAGGACGCGGAGGTGCCCCAGATCGGCGACGAGATCGCGGCCGCCCGCGCGCTGCGCCGGCTCGCGGATCGCCTGCTCGCGGTCGCGGAGGACGACGTCTCGGCCGCGGTGGGCCACAAGGCGCACGTGCACGCCTGACCGGTCGCGGCGTCCGCACCCGCCCGCCGGGTGGCGGTGCGGGCCGTGCGCCCGCGTGCGCGTCCGGCGGGGTAGGTTCGGGGTGTGGGTACCCGGGTGAGTGTGGAGCAGCACAGGGACGACGTCGAACGCCTGCTGGCGGGGCTGGTCGGCAGCGGTTCGCCCGGGGACGGGGCGGACGGCGGGCCTTCCCGGCCCACCGGGGCGCACGCCGAGGCGGTGACCGTCGCGGAGGCACTCGGCCGCGTCCTGGCCGCCGACGTGGCCGCACCAGGACCCCTGCCGCGGTTCCGGAACTCCCAGATGGACGGCTTCGCCGTGCGGGCCGCGGACGTGGCCGAGGCATCCGCCGGCACGCCCGTCATGCTGCCCGTCGCCGGTGAGGTCGCCGCCCGGCCGGGCCGGCCCGAACCACTCGCGCCCGGCACCGCGGTACGGATCATGACCGGCGCACCCGTGCCCGAGGGGGCGGACGCCGTCGTCCCCGTCGAGGACACCGACCTCGGTACCTTCAACCGCACCGGCGGACGGCCCCCGACAGCCCGCACCGGGCGGGAGAGCCCGCTGGTCACGGCAGGCGCCGGTCCGGGTGACGAAAGCGTGGCGACGGACACCGTCCGCATCCGCGTGCCGCGTGCGGCGGGGGACTTCGTCCGGGAGGCAGGGTCGGACGTCGCCACCGCCGACCTCGTCCTGCGCGCCGGGACGGTCCTGGCGCCGCACCATCTCGCCGCCGCGGCGGCCTGCGGGATCGGGGAGCTCCCGGTGCGGCGGCGGGTCAGGGTGTCGATCGTGTCCACCGGCAGCGAGCTCGTCGCGCCCGGCGAGCCCGCCGGCCCCGGGCAGATCTGGGACGCCAACGCCGTGGCGCTCGCCGCGGCGGTGAGGTCCGCGGGTGGTGTCGTGGTGGTCGCCGAGCGCGTCGGGGACGACGAGGACGCCGCGCGTGAGGCCCTGCGCCGGGCCGCGGCGTCCGCGGACCTGGTGATCACCTCGGGCGGGGTGAGTCAGGGCGCGCACGAGGTGGTCAAGGACGTCCTGACCGACGTCGTCTTCCGGCCCGTGGCGATGCAGCCCGGCGGGCCGCAGGGGCTCGGGCGGCTCGACGGGACGCCGGTGCTGACGTTCCCGGGGAACCCGGTGAGCACCCAGGTGTCGTTCGTCGTGTTCCTGCGGGACGTGCTGCGCCGGGCCGGCGGGCTGCCGCCGGTCGGGGAGCCACGCGCGACCCTCGGACCGGAGGGTGTGCCCGCCGCCGGTCTCACGTCCCCCGGTGGCAGGCGGCAGTTCTTGCGGGGACGGGTCTCCGACGGGGTGGCGGGCGACGGGGCCGCGGGCCGGCCGGCGCCCGCGGCCGGCACCTCGCCGGGTGGCGCGCGGCGGCCGGTGGTCGACGTCGTCGGCGGGCCCGGTTCGCACCTGGTCGCGTCCATGGCCGCGGCCGACGTGCTGATCGACGTGCCCGCCGACGTCACCCGGCTCGGCGTGGGCGACGAGGTCACCGTGCTGCCGCTGTGAGGCCGCCTCCGGGTCCGTGCCGGCGCGGCCCGGGTCAGTGGTGGTGCGTGTGGCCGGCCGCGGGGTCCACGGGCGTGGCGCCCGGGCGGGTCCACTGCGGTGCGGGACGGCTCGCCGGGCCCCAGCCGCTCGCGCCCTCGGCGTCGGAACACCAGTACCAGCAGGGGTGATGGCCCTCGGGCCAGCCGTCCGGCGTGTCCTGCCAGGCCTCGCCGCGGCCGTACACCGTGAGGTCGAGCAGTGCGAACGACCCGCTCAGCTGCTCGGTGCCACGACCCGTGGTGTCGTAGGTGAGGAAGGTGCGGTCGCCGTCGCGGAGGAAGCAGGTGATGTGCCCCATCTCGCCCCCGATCGGCTCGTCGAGCCCGCGCACCGAGTACCAGGGCTGGGCGTAGCCCATGAACTCGAGGTAGGGCGCCACCTCGTCCCACGGGCCCTCGGTGAGGACGGCGAACGAGACACCCCGGGCGTTCAGATAGACCGCGTCCCGCATGTGCCAGGCCGGGACGGTGCAGCCCGCGCACTGGCCCTCGAACGGGGCGCCGTCGTGCCACATGTGCTTGTAGACCAGCAGCTCGTCGCGGCCCTGGAACAGATCGGTGAACGGTACGGGGCCGTTGGGGCCGGCCACGGGCGTGCTGCCGTCGAGCTCCACCATCGGCAGGCGGCGCCGCGCTGCGGCGATCGCGTCACCCTCCCGGGTGTGCGCCTTCTCCCGGACGAGCAGGTCGTCACGGGCCGCCAGCCAGGTGGCGTGGTCGACGACGGGCGGGCGTCCGGGCAGGACGGTGGCATCGTGCGTGGCGGTCATGAGGTCCTCCGGGTTCGGGTCGAACGGATGTACACGTGGTTGGACGACGCACCCTCCCTCGACTCATCGGCCGGGTTCCGCGCGGTCCCGTCCGACCGCGGTGAACGGTGTGCTCGGCGCGAGGCGCGGGTGCATAGGGTGGGGGTGTGACAGACGTGAGCACCGTGACCGATACCGTCCTCGCCGAGAGCGTGACGCGCGCCGTCGAGGAGGCTGTGGCCGCGCCCGAGTGCGGGGCCGTCGTGACGTTCCGCGGCGTCGTCCGGGACGACGACGGTGGACGCGCGGTGACCGGCCTCGACTACGAGGCACACCCCGACGCCGCCGCGGTCCTGAGAAAAGTGTGCCAAGCCGTGGGGACCGAGACCGGGCTGCGCGTCGCGGCGGTGCACAGGTACGGCCACCTCGAGGTCGGGGACGTCGCCCTGGTCGCGGCCGCGTCCGCCGGTCACCGCAAGGAGGCCTTCGAGGCGTGCTCGCTGCTGGTCGAGCGCATCAAGGCCGAGGTCCCGATCTGGAAGAAGCAGCAGTTCACCGACGGGGAGTCGGAGTGGGTGGGGTTGTAGGGCGCTGATCCCGGCGGCCGCGGGCGATGCCCGCGGCGGCTCCCCGTGGGCAGACGGGGACGGCGGGAGGCCGCCCGGTCGCCGGCTCAGCCCCCGATGGCGCCCATCGAGCGGGTCGTGTCGGCGAAGGCGTCGCTCGCCAGTTCGGGAGCGTCCGAGCCGTGGGCGCGCGGCTTGGCCCACATGGCGCCGCGCCAGGCGTCGGCGATCTCCTCGTCCGGCGCGTCGGAGCGCAGCAGCCCGCGCAGGTCCGTCTCCTCGTTGCCGAACAGGCAGGAACGCACGGTTCCCTCGGCCGTGAGCCGGGTGCGGTCGCAGTCCCGGCAGAACGAGCGCGTCACCGAGGCGATGATTCCCACCGTTCCCGGACCGTCGTCGACCAGCCACTCCTCGGCAGGGGCGGACGGGTCCTCGCGCCCGGCCGGCGTGAGCGTGAAGCGGGTGCCGAGCCGGGCGAGCAGGTCCGCGGCGGAGACGACGTCGTTCCGGGTCCAGTTCCCGTCCGCGTCCAGCGGCATCTCCTCGATGAACCGCAGCCGGCAGCCGTGCTCCAGGGCCCAGGCGAGCAGGTCGGGCGCACCGGTCAGGACCTCGGGGAGCAGCACGGCGTTGATCTTCACCGGCGACAGGCCGGCCGCGATCGCGCCACGGATCCCGGCGAGCACGTCGTCGAGCCGGTCGCGGCGCGTGAGCGCGGCGAACGCCGCGTGGTCCACGGTGTCCAGGCTGACGTTGATCCGGTCGAGCCCGGCCCCGACCAGCGCCTCCGCGCGCTTGTCGAGGCCGAGGGCGTTGGTCGTGATGGCGAAGCGCACGGGGTCCGACGGCGACAGCCCGTCACCGGTACGGTGCGCCGGTCCGGGACCCGAGCCCGGTGCCCCCTGCTCCTCGTCGGTGCGGGAAGGGTGTGCGGAGCCGTGTCGGTCCGTGGCGGTCCGGTCGGCGATGCTCCGCAGTGCCCGGTCCGCCGCATCGCGTGACGCGGCGAGGATGTCCTCCAGGTCCCGCCGCATGAGCGGTTCGCCGCCCGTGAACCGCACGTCCCGGATCCCCATGCGCACACCGATCCCGACCAGGCGGGCGATCTCGCCAGGCGTGAGCAGTTCGTCGCGAGGGATGACGGGGAGCCCCTCGGCCGGCATGCAGTAGGTGCAGCGCAGGTTGCAGGCCGTGGTCAGGGACACGCGCAGGTCTCGCGCGACACGGCCGTAGCGGTCCACCAGCCGCGCGTCCTGGGGGCGCGGCGGGAGGGCGTCCAGGCGCGGCTCACGCCGCAGCGTGGGGATTCCGAGCGAGACGGCTGCCATCTCACGAGCCTAACCGGCCGCCCGTGCCAGATGTCCAGGCGTTCCAGGTTACGAAGAACTCACATCGGCCGGTCCTGCGACGGGATGCGGCCGGGAACGGCATCAGGGCCCCGATCCGGGGGTCCGTCGCTCAGGCGTATCCCGCCTTGACCACGAGCACCGGCGCCGGTGAGTCCAGGAGCACCTGCTGGGTGGTCGAACCGACCAGGAACGTGCCCACCGTCGAGTGCTTGCGGGCGCCGATCACCACGAGCGAGGCCGCGACGCGCTCGGCCGCGTCGATGATCGAGTCCGCGACCTCCTCGGACTCCGCGCGGTACGCCACGGGCTTCACCTTCACCGAGGGCGGCACGCCGTCGAGCAGGTGTGCCAGGTCGGACGGGACGTCCGGGCTCTCCTGCGGGGTCAGGACCAGGACGGAAAGGTCCTGCCGCCGTCGTTCCGCCTCCGCGGTGGCCGCTCGCAGGGCGGATTCGCCCTGGGGCGATGCGTTGTATGCCACGAGGACCGTCATTCCTCTGAACACCTCCGGGACGCGGCTCAGCTGGGGAACTGCCGCCGGTTGAACTCTCTCACATCCGGCAAGCGGAGGCCGCATGTGCTGCGCGTCGCGCAACGTCGCGCACCGGCGTGTCGCGGCGGGTGCGGCGGGCGCGCGGCTCCCGGCGGTCGTCCCCGTGGGGCGGACGAGCGAGGTAAGCGCATTCCCAAGGGGCTCGTGGATCGCCTAGGCTGCCGTCGTACCCGTCAACGACGAAGTTCGGAGCATCACGGTGTCACTGAAGTCATCGGCCCCCGCGGAGCCTTCCGGGTCCGGCCCGGAGCGAGGTGTCCTCGAACGGCTCGGAGCCGCTCGCGTGGTCCCCGTCGTCGTCGTGGACGACGCCGAGCAGGGCCTCGGCGTCGCACGCGCGCTGGACGACGGCGGCCTCCCCGTCGCCGAGGTCACCTTCCGCACGTCCGGCGCGCGGGCCGCGATCGAGGCGATCACCGACCGGCACCCCGGAATGCTGGTCGGGGCCGGCACCGTGGTCGACCCACGGCAGGTCGAGGAGGCCGTCACGGCGGGCGCCGCGTTCCTGGTGTCCCCGGGGCTGAGCGTGCCCGTGGTGCGGGCGGCGCAGGACGCGGGCGTGCCGATCGTGCCGGGCGTCGCGACGGCGTCGGACATCATGGCGGCGCTCGACCTCGGCATCACGACCGTCAAGCTGTTCCCGGCGGGCGTCGTCGGCGGCCCCGCGGCGATCAAGGCGCTGTCCGCGCCGTTCGGGCAGGTGCGGTTCGTACCGACCGGTGGCGTGAGTGCGGCGAACCTGCCCGAGTATCTCGGCCTGCCGTCCGTGCTCGCCGTGGGCGGGTCGTGGATGGTGGACAAGAAGCTCGTGGCTGCCGGCGACCTCGCCGCGATCACACGCCGCACCGCCGAGGCCGTGGCGATCGCCGCCGGCGCCCGGCCGGGCGGTTGAGCCCCCGCCCGGGCCCCCGTTCACCTGCCGCGCCCACAGCGCGTCCCGCCGTCGAGGCCGCGCCGGTCGCGGCCGATCTTCCCGAAGGAGTCCGAAGATGACCAACCCCTCGCTGTCAGTCCGCCCCGCCGCCGAGTGCCGGTACGACGTCGTCGCGCTCGGCGAGGTCATGCTCCGCCTCGACCCCGGCGAGCGGCGGGTGCGCAACGCCCGCAGCTTCGACGTGTGGGAGGGCGGTGGCGAGTACAACGTCGCGCGCGGCCTGCGCCGGTGCTTCGGCCTGCGCGGCGCGATCGTCACGGCGCTGGCGAACAACGACGTCGGCCGCCTCGTCGAGGACCTCATGCTCACGGGCGGGCTGGACACGTCCTGGGTGCAGTGGCGGGACTTCGACGGCATCGGGCGTGAGGTGCGCAACGGCCTGAACTTCACCGAGCGCGGCTTCGGCGTGCGCGGTGCCCTCGGGGTGAGCGACCGCGGCCACACCGCGATCTCCCAGCTGCGGCCCGACGACGTCGACTGGGACGCGCTGTTCGGTGCGGGCGTGCGCTGGCTGCACACCGGCGGGATCTTCGCCGCGCTGTCGGAACGGGCCGCGGACGTGGCCGAGGCCGCGATGGCGGCCGCACGGCGGCACGGCACGGTCGTGTCCTACGACCTGAACTACCGGCCCTCGCTGTGGAAGGGCATCGGCGGGGTGGAACGGGCACGTGAGGTGAACCGTCGCCTGGCCCGGCACGTGGACGTCATGATCGGCAACGAGGAGGACTTCACCGCCTCGCTCGGCTTCGAGGTGGAGGGCGTCTCCGAAGACCTGACGGACCTGGACACGGGCGCGTTCCGGGCCATGATCGAGCGGGCGTCGGCCGAGTACGGCAACTTCCGGGTGATCGCCACGACCCTGCGGGGCGTGAAGTCCGCCTCCGTCAACGACTGGGGCGCGATCGCCTGGTCGCGGGCGGAGGGCTTCGCCGAGGCGACGCACCGGGCCGGCCTGGAGATCCTCGACCGTGTCGGTGGCGGCGACTCCTTCGCGTCCGGGCTGGCGTACGGCCTCATGGAGCTCGGGTCCCTGGCGGAGGCCGTCGAGTACGGCGCCGCCCACGGGGCGCTGGCCATGACGACCCCGGGCGACACGACGACGGCGACCCTGGCCGAGGTGGCCAAGCTGGCGGGAGGAGGCAGCGCCCGGGTGCAGCGCTGAGGCGGTGGCTGCCGCCGGGGCATCGGCGCCGGGCACCGTGCCGGGCGCGGGCGGGGCATCTCCGGGCGCGGCGGGACGCGGAACATTCGCCGCGTCCCGCACGTTGAGCCGGGGCCGCCGACCAGAGGAGTCACGTGCCCCGGACCTCCGCACCGCGTCCCGACCAGACCGCCGCCGAGCAGGAACATGTCACCGGAATGTACGGCCTCCTCGACGAACAGGCCGCCGCGGCACGCGCCGAGCTGTCGCGCGTGCTGCGCGAGCGTCCGTCCGGGGCCGCCGAGGCGGCCGAGCGTGAGGTGGTCGCCTCCCGGCTGCGCAGGCGCGCTCATGCCCTGGAGACGGCCGACCACGCCCTGTGCTTCGGGCGGATCGACCGCGCCGACGGAACCTGGCTGCACGTGGGGCGCATCGGCCTGCGGCCGCGCGCCGACGCCGACCCGCTCCTGGTCGACTGGCGCGCCGACGCGGCCCGCCCGTTCTACACCGCGACCGCCCTGGCGCCCGACGGCCTGCGCCGACGCCGCCACCTCAAGGCGGCGGGCCGCACGATCACCGAGGTCAGCGACGAGATCCTGGACGGCTCGAGGCCCGGCTCGCAGGATGTCGTCGGGGACGGGCCGCTGGTCGAGGCACTCAGCGCGCGGCGCACCGGACACATGCGCGCGGCCGTGTCCACGCTCCGGTTCGAGCAGGACCGGATCGTCAGGTCCCCGCATCGCGGCGTCACCGTCGTGCAGGGCGGGCCCGGCACGGGGAAGACCGTCGTCGCCCTGCACCGGGCGGCCTACGTGCTGTACGCGCACGAGCGCGCCGCCGCCGAGGGCGTCCTGGTGCTCGGCCCCAACCCGCGGTTCCTCGACTACATCTCCCACGTGCTGCCCTCGCTCGGGGAGAACGACGTGCTGCTGGCCACCTGCGCCACGCTGACCGGGCGGAGCGCGGCGCCGGCGTCCGAAGGAGAGGCGAGGTCCAAGGGCGAGGCGCGGATGGCCGAGGCCCTCGCCGACACGGTCCGGCGGCGGCAGGCCCCGTCCGGCCCGCTCCGTACGCCGGGAGACCTGCCCGACCTCTCCGCGGCCGAGGTGGCGGCCGCGAGGGCCCGGGCAGCCGGCGGCGGGCTCGCGCACAACCCCGCCCGCGCGATCTTCAAGGAGCATGTCGTCGACACGCTCACGGACGCCCTCGAACGGGAGGCCGCGGACGCCCTGGAGCAGGTCGACCAGGAGGTCGCCGCCGTCATGGGGCGTGACGTCTCCTTCCTCGACCGGATCGCCGCCGCCGATCTGGTGCGCCTCGGCCACGACGGCGCCGCCGTCGGTGACGCGCGTGAGGACTTCGACCCTGACGCGGTGCGCGCGGAGCTCGCCGCCGACCGCGGCCTCGACGGCGCGGTGGACGTGCTGTGGCCGCGACTGGATCCCGAGGAACTGGTGCGCGAGGTCCTGGAGGCGGACGGCTGGGAGGCGGACGGCTGGGGAACGGGCGGCCGGGGAACGGGCGGCCGGACAGGTGCCGGCCGCGGTGCGTCCGATCGCTGGACCGAGGCGGACGTGCCGTTGCTGGACGAGGCGTCGGCCCTGGTGGACGGTTTGCCGGAGCGGACGTTCGGGCACATCGTCGTCGACGAGGCGCAGGAGCTCACACCCATGCAGTGGCGCATGGTGGCGCGCCGCTGCCCGTCCCGGTCGATGACGGTGGTGGGCGACTTCGCTCAGGCAGGGCAGGTCTCCACCGTGCGGAGCTGGGGTGAGGCCCTGGCCGACGTCGCCGACGAGGGGCGCACGCAGGCCTGGACCCTGACGGTCTCCTACCGCACCACCGCCGAGATTCTCGGTGCCACGCGTGACCTGCTCGCGCGGATCGCACCGGACCAGGAACCGAGCACGGCGGTACGACACGGCGAGGAGCCGCGGACTGTCGTCGTCCACCCGCGGTCCGGTTCCGGCGCCGTCGCGTCCGCCGTCGCGGCGGCCGTGTCCGACGACGTCGCGGCGCATCCGGGAGGCCAGGTCGCCGTGATCTGTGCCGAGCGGCGCGTCGGCGAGCTGACGGGGCGGGTCGAAGGGGTCGCGCAGGTGCTCCCGGCGGCTGCGGCGCGAGGACTGGAGTTCGACGCCGTGGTCGTCGTCGCGCCGGACGAGATCGTCGCCGAACGGCTCGGCGGTCAGCGCGATCTGTACGTCGCGCTGACCCGTCCGACACACCGTCTGGTCGTGGTCGAGAAGTCCACCGAGAAGGACCTCGGGTAAACGCGTTTCACGAGGTCAGTGAGTATTCTTACACCTGTGATGCGCGGTTTTCCACAGATCACGACCTGAGTGGGCAAACCACCCCCGGCGGTCCTACTCTCAAGCGGTCGGTCGGCCTCGGAAACAGCGCATCGTCGCGCTGTCAAGAAGGCGCGACCGCGAGTGCACCGTTCGTTGTCAGTGACGTTCTCAGGGGGAGACGAATGACCACGCAGGCCGCTGCACCGGAGCCTTCCGGAATCGGAGCACCAGCTGTCCGTACCGATGCCGTCACCACTTCCGTCACCACCGTCGGCGTCTTCGTACGTGGCCGCGTCCTCGGCCGCTTCCTGGCCGGGGCGGCGATCCTCGCGATCGTGACGGCTCTGCTCGTCGGCTGGGTCAACCAGGCCAGGGCCGCCACGACCGATCGCCTCGAAGCCCTGACCGAGCAGATCGACGTGCGTGTCACCGCAGGACGGACGGGGGCGGAGCGCCTGGCCACGGTGATCGTCGTGGCCCGGAACGTCCAGGCGGACTCCGCGGGAGCCGATCCTGACGCGCGCGCGATGCTCGACGCGGCGATCCGCTCCGCGGAGGGAGTCGTCGGCCAGCGCGTGACGACGCAGGAGCCTGCCACGGTGCCTCAGGCCGAGATGCTCGTGGAGCAGGCCGGGCTCGTGGAGGAGTCACTCACGCTGGCCACCACCGACCTGCGGACCGCCGTCGACCGGGTCCGCCTCAGCACGGGAGACCCCCGGTCCCCGGCGCCCCGACCCGCGGCCCAGGACGAACAGCGGGGCATCTTCGTGGCCGTTGCGGGACCGTGACCCCGTCGGCGCAACGCCGCTGCTGGTCGTGACACAGACGGTGCGGGACCGTGACCGGTTCGCGCTGGTGACGCCACCGCCGTCCGGACACCGGGATCCCGTGCCCAGTCTTCCGGACGAGAGGGAGCACCATGACCCGCACCACCAGCCGGCGAAACCTTGCGGCGCTCGCGACCGCGGTCACCGTCGGGCTGCTGCTGTCCGCCTGCGGCAGCGCGGACGAGAGCACGTCGGACACCGGCCGGGGAGCACCGGTCCGCGCCGACGCCCAACTGTATGGCGAGGGTGCCGCACCCGACGGCCTGGCCGGCGCACCCGAGGCCATGGCACCCGGGGCGCCCGAGGGCTTCGCCCCCGAGACCCGTGAGCGGCCGGCGCCGTCCCAGGAGGAATACGACGACGCGCTCGAGCAGCCGTTCCAGAAGGTCGCCACGAGCCCGCTGTCCACCTTCGCCGCCGACGTCGACACGGCGTCCTACAGCAACCTGCGCCGCCAGATCGCCCAGGGGCAGGAGCCCGCGGGCGTACGGATCGAGGAGCTCGTCAACTACTTCGACTACGACCACGCCGCCCCCGGTCCGGGCGACGAGGCGCCGTTCGCGGTCTCCACGGAGGTGGCCGAGGCGCCGTGGGCGCCGGACCACGACCTGGCGATGATCGGGGTGCAGGCCACCGAGGCCGTACCCACGCACGAGGGCAACAACATCGTGTTCCTGCTGGACGTCTCGGGCTCGATGAACGAACCGGACAAGCTCCCGCTGCTGGCCGAGTCGTTCGCACTGCTCGCCTCGCGCCTCGGCCCCCGCGACGTCGTCTCGATCGTCACCTACGCCGGTGACAACCGGGTGCTGCTCGACTCGGTTCCCGGGTCCGAGGAGGGCGTGATCACCGATGCGCTGACCTCGCTCTCCGCGGGCGGTTCCACGGGAGGTGCGGCTGGGCTGGAGACGGCCTACGAGCTCGCCGCGAAGAACTTCGTCGACGGCGGCAACAACCGCGTGATCCTGGCGACCGACGGGGACTTCAACGTGGGGCCGTCCACACCCCAGGAGCTCACCGCGATGGTCGAGGAGGCCCGCGAGTCCGGTGTGTACGTCTCGGTGCTCGGCTTCGGGATGTACAACCTCAAGGACAACATGATGGAGGCCATCGCCGACCACGGGAACGGCAACTACGCGTACATCGACACGATCGACGAGGCGCGCAAGGTGCTGGTGGACGAGTTCGACTCGACGATGTTCGTGGTCGCCCAGGACCTCAAGGTGCAGGTGGAGTTCAACCCGGCGGTGGTGTCCGGGTACCGGCTGATCGGCTACGACAACCGCCGTCTGGAGGACGAGGACTTCGCGGACGACACCAAGGACGCCGGCGATGTGGGTGCGGGCCACTCCGTGACGGCCTTCTACGAGATCGTCCCCGCGTCGGGGGAGGCCACCGCCGGCAACGGTCTCGAGTACCAGGACGCGACGCCGTCCGGCTCGGACGACTTCCTGACCGTGCACGTGCGCTGGAAGGAGCCGGGGGCGAGCCGCAGCGCCGAGCAGGAGTACCCCGTCGGCGCCGCCGCGTACACCCGAGAGCCGTCCACGGACTTCCGGTTCGCGTCGGCGGTGGCCGAGGCGGGACTCGTCGCCCGGGGCTCGGGGTACGCGGCGGGCGCGAGCCTGGAGTCGGCGCAGGCCCGCGCCGCCGCCGCCCTGGGCGCGGACCCGTACGGCCTCCGGGGCGAGTTCGTCGCGTTGCTGGGCAGGTATCGCGAGCTGCGAGCCTGAACCAAGTCCCGGGCGCCGGTTCGGGTCATGTCGGGGACGGCTCCACCGGGACACCGAGGACGTGGCGCGCGAGGGACTCCAGGACCGTGAGGCCGTCGGCCGAGAGAACCGACTCCAGGTGGCCCTGCACCGACGCCACCCGGGAGCCGCGCAGGGCCGTGAGCACGCCGTCCGGGCCGAAGGAGGGTTCGAGGCCCAGGCGGGCCACGGGGTTGCCGGCCTTCGACGCGTCGAGGGTCGCGAGCCGCGCACCGAAGGTGTTGTAGTAGCCGACGGCGGACGTGGTGCCGAACACGTCGGCGTCGAGCCGTACTCCCTGGCGCGGTGCGGGCAGCGCGCTGACCGGGAAGCCCGCGAGACCCGCGAGCACCTGGTGGCTCAGGCAGACCGCGAGCAGCGGCAGTCCGGCGGCGACGCGCTCGTGGATCCTGCGGGCGATGGCCGCGATGCGCGGGTCCGCGTGGTCGCGGGGGTCGCCCGGGCCCGGGCCGAGGACGACGAGATCCTCGGCGGGCGGATCCTCCACCGCGTCCCACCGGACCACGCGCACGTCCGCGCCGAGGTGACGCAGCTGGTGGGCGAGCATGGTCGTGAACTGGTCCTCGTGATCGACGACCAGCACGTCCCGTCCGCTCAGGAGTGACGACCGCGAGGAAGGCGGCAGTGTTCCCGCCTGCGGACGGACCCAGAAGTCCGCCAGCTGGCGATTGCGGGCTGCCAGGGCTTCGGGCACGCCCGGCTGGGCGTTCAGGTCGACGACCGTGCCGGGCCCGGCACCGCGAGCGACCAGCCCGAGCGAGGCCAGCACGCCCGACGCCTTGGCGCGGGTCTCCGCGACCTCGTGCTCGGGCACGGAGTGGCGCACGAGCGTGGCGCCCGCCGGTACGGACACGCGTCCGCCGTCGTGCAGGTAGGCCGTGCGGATGAGGATCGGTGCGTCGAGCGAGTAGCGCGTGGGAGCCGATGGCGTCCTCGCCGACCTGTCCGGCTCGAACAGCGCGAGGAACCCCGAGTAGTACCCGCGTGGACGCGTCTCGTGGCGAGTGATCACCGAGCAGGCGTTCTCCATGGGGGATCCGGTCACTGTGGGTGCGAACATCGTCAGGCGCAGGGCCTCGCGAGGGTCGAGGGAGGTGCGGCCCTCCAGCAGGTACTCGGTGTGGCTGAGCCGGGCCATCTGCTTGAGGTACGGGCCGATGATGCGCCCGCCCTCGGGGCAGAGCGCACTCATCATCTTCATCTCCTCGTCGACCACCATGAAGAGTTCCTCGTTCTCCTTGGTGTCGCGCAGGAACTCCAGGACGCCGTCCCGGGTCGGGCCCGTCAGGGGGTGCCGGTAGGTGCCGCTGATCGGGTTCATGCGGGCCACGCCGCCGCGTATGGTCAGGTGCCGTTCGGGGGTGGCTCCGGCCAGGGAGACCGTCACGGCACCGGGGTCCGTCCTGTCGCGGGCCGCGGTGGAGGTACCGGTGTCCGTGGCCGAGGCACCGGCGGTGGAGTCCCCGGGCTTCGTGCCTCCTGCGGGCGCGGGGGCGTGCACGGCGAAGGTCCAGTACGAACCGACCTCGTGGGTGAGCAGAGCGCGGAACCACGAGGCCAGCGCGGGGACGGGCGCCGCGCCGGTGCGGGCCTCGAACCGGCGCATCACGACGAAGTTGGCGCCCGCGCCCTGACCGATCTCGTCGTCGATCACGTGCCGCACGATGGTCGCGTACTCCTCGTCGTCGATGTCGAAGCCGCGCGGTTCGGCCTGGACGGGCTCGGGTGGGAGGGCGGCGACGGCGTCGGGCAGCGCCACCCGTTCCGACTCGCGGACGACGAGGCAGCGAAGCGGGGCACCGTCGTCGTGCACCGTGAAGCCGCGCTCGTGGGCCTGGCGGAACGGGACGACGGCGAGCACCGGGGCGCCGTCGAGCGGGATGTCGTGGAGCAGTTCCGCGTCGACCACCTCGCCGGTGAGTACCTCGACCTCGGTGCTGCCGTGCCGGCGCAGGAGGGCGAACGGGAGCGACCCGTCCGAGGCGAGGACACGGTCGAGGAGAGGGTGCCGGGTGGCGCCGGCGGGTGTGGGGACGGAGATGTGGGACATGCGTGGGCCTCTCGGGTCGGGATGCCCGCCCCGGCCCGGGAAACGTCGTGGGAACACGCGACGACCGCCCCGGAGCGAGGCGGTCGTGGACGTGTGGGTGATGCGTCGCGAGCCCGCCTAGTCGGCGGGCCACCAGTCCTGGCAGGTCAGATGCGACGTCATGGCCGGAACGTTAGCCGCAGGCGTTGGGGGTGTCCACCGGGGGTCCGATGCGCGAGACGCCGTGTCGCCGAGGTGTGCCGGCCTCACCGGCGCCTCAGATCGTCCTGGGCGAGGGGACGGACGCCGTCGGCCGTGGCGAGGAAGAACCCGGCGACGCCGATCCTCACCTCGGCAGCGGCGGCGTGCAGTGCAGCATGCCACGCCCGGTCGGAGTCTCTGACCGCCTCGGCTCCTGGCCGCTCCAGCATGAGAACCGTGCTCGCTCCGCTGACGGCGCCGAGGACCGTGGCCCAGAGATAGCCGAGGCGGGCGACGAACGGTAGCTCCGGGTCGGCGGGCAGGTCGTGGAAGGGGACGACGGCGGGCAGCATACGGCGCTCGGAGTCCAGCATGGCGAACCAGAGCGATCTTTCGCGCGGGAGGACGTCCTGGTGCAGGAACTCGGCGAGCGCGAGCAGCGACTCGTCGTCGTTCAGGCACGTTCCGGGCTTGATGGGAGCGATGAATGTCATGCAATCCATGATGAAGCGATGTGATCATCAGTGAGACTGTTTATCCACAGGTTGTGAGTGTGTCCGGATTGCTAACCGTGTCTTCGACGCCTGAGATGCCGGAGTGTGTCGTAGCCTCATGGCATGGCGCGAGAGACCCCGTATCAGCCTGGCCGGAAACCTTTGACCTGCTGGTTCGCCGGTCTTGCCACGCTGGATGTGATCCATCGAGCGCCCCGGCCCGAGCGCGATCAGAAAGTGACCGCTTCACGTCAGGACGTCGCCGCAGGTGGGCCCGCGGCGAACGCGGCGGTGACGGCGGCCGCACTGGGAGTGCGGGCCGTCCTGGTCACGGCCCTGGGAAACAGTGCCGTGGGCAGGGCGGCGCGGGCGGACCTGGAGCAGCAGGGTGTGGAGGTGCATGACGTCGCCCGGGCCGGCCACGACCTGGCGGTGTCCGCGGTTCTGGTGGACGACGACACCGGCGAGCGGTCCGTCGTCTCCGCCGACGGTGCCCTGGCGCAGGTCCCCGGGCCGGAACCAGAGGTTCTTGCCGGCCTTCCGGCACCCGACGTGGTGTTGCTCGACGGGCACCACCCCAGCATCGCCCGGACGGTGCTCGCCCACGCCCGGCAGCTTCGGCCGCGGCCCCTGATCCTGCTCGACGCGGGCAGGTGGCGGCCGGTGTTCGAGGATCTGCTGCCCGAGGCCGACGTCATCGCGTGCTCGGCGGCCTTCCGCGTCCCCGACGGTCAGGAGGGCTGGTACGCGGGCCTGCGTGGGGCGACGGTGGTGACGCATGGTCCGGCACCCGTCGACTGGCGCTGCGGCGGGGTGGACGGGGTGGTCGAGGTGCCGACGGTGGCGTCCGTGGACACACTCGGCGCGGGCGATGCCTTCCACGGTGCTCTCGCGGTCACGCTGGCTCAGGGCGCACGGCTCCCCGAGGCGTGCGCGGACGCGGTGCGGGTGGCCTCGTTGCGCGTGCAACACCTCGGGCCGCGCGAGTGGCTGAGCCTTCTCGGTGGGACGGGGCGGACCGGCACGGACCACGAGACGCCGGGCGGCGTCGCCGGCCCGGCCGCCGCGGCACGGGGGCCGGTCCCTGCGGCGGTAGGCCCGACACCGGCCGCCGAAGGCTCCTCCGCAGAGGGGCCTCGGGCAGCCGGTGCCGGGTGGCAGGTGCCCGAGCACCTCGTCGAGCGGGCGCGCCGCCTGGTGGACGGCGTCGCGGGTGAGGGCCGTGCCGTCCTTGGCGTCACCGGTCCGCCGGGCGCCGGGAAGTCGACGCTCGCCGCCGGGCTGGCCGCCGCGCTGGGCCCGGAGCGCGCCGTGGTGGTGGGGATGGACGGGTTCCACCTCGCCAACTCCGTGCTGGAGGCGCGGGGGAGCCGGGAGCGCAAAGGGGCCATCGACACCTTCGACGACGCCGGGTACGCCGACCTGATCCGGCGCCTCGCGACCGCGCGCGCGGGCGATGCCCCGATCCTGGCTCCGGAGTTCCGGAGGGAGCTCGAGGAGCCGATCGCGGGTGCCGTCGTCGTGCCCCCCGAGGTGCCGCTCGTGATCACCGAGGGGAACTACCTCCTCGCGGAAACCGGGCAATGGCCCCGAGCCCGTGCGCACCTGACCGAGGTCTGGTACGTGGATCTGCCCGACGACGTCCGGCTGGAGCGCCTGACCGCCAGGCACCACTCCCACGGCAAGACGCAGGAGGCGGCGCGTGCCTGGGCTCACGGCTCGGACCAGCGCAACGCCGAGGTGGTTGCGGCGACACGGCGCAATGCGGACCTGTGCGTCACGCTCGAGTGAGCAGTGGCCGCAGGGCCGTTCGCCGCGGATCCCGGCGCACATCGGCCTCAGCCGAGTTCGAGACAGGTGACTCTCCAGGCACCATGCCGGCCTTCCAGGCGGACGGCGGCGGCGCGGACCCGTTCGCCGTCGTGCAGCACGACCGTGGCTTCTGCCGACGCCGTCCCGAGCCGGACGAGACGCACTCGGCGGACCCCCACGCGCCGTGACGCGGGCCGCCGTCCGGTCCGCGCGCCACTCATCAGCCGTTCTCGGGCCACGAGCTGGTCGTAGACCTGGGCCGAGGTCCATCGCGCGAGCTGGTTCGCGGGCCGCTCGCCACGCAGCACCTCGATCGCGGCGCGGGCGACGCGGCAGACGAGCGCGGTGGGGTCGGGCAGATCGGGCTGCGGTTCCGGGACGCGGCGGTCGTCGATCTGGCTCAGCAGCTCGGTGGCGCGCGCGATGTCGGGGTCGGAGCCGCCGAGCTGCACCTTCCGCAAGGTGCGACGAGGCTCCTCGATGACGGGTGCGGCGGGCCGGCGGGGACGGGGTACACCTCGCGTACGTACCTGCTGCGGAGGGCCCGCGACGGCCGTCATGACCGTGCCCCCAGGGACCGCGGGTCCGGTGCGTGCAGCACCGTTCCCGGCTGGATGAGGTCAGGGTCGGGGCCGATCGTCTTCCGGTTCGCGGTGTGCCAGGCCGCGACCTCGACGGCGACACGTGCGGCATCGGGCGAGTCCGATGCCGGGCTCTCCGATCGGAGGTGCGCGGCCGCGATCCACCACAGGGTGTCGCCCACCTCCACGATCACCGGAGCCGCGCCGTTCCGCGTGCCGCCGTCCTGCGCGCTCCGGTCGACCCGGCGGGTGCGTTCCGGGTCCCGCGCGCGGCCGGAGCCGAGCGGCCGCGTGCCCACGTGGCGGGTGTTCGCGGCCGGTTGCCCGGGCCGGGACAGGTCCGTGGCAGCAGGGTCGGTGCCACTTCCGGCCGGCCCGCCTGTGGCCGTCCGGCTTGTGGCCGGGTGGTCCGTGGCCGGGTGGTCCGTTGTCGGCTGCCAGCCGAGGTCGAGTACGACTCCGGGCGGTGCCGGATCCGGCCCGGCCCCGGCTGTCGTCGCCGCGAGGGCGCCCGGCGCCGCGATGCCGACACCGACGCCTGCCGTGATGACCGCACCGGCCATCCGGCGCACGAGCCGGGGAGCGCAGCGGGAGAGGAAGGCTCGTCCGGAACGCCAGTCCCGTCCCGCTCCGCGGCTCACCGCGTACAACAGCCCGACGACGGCTGCGAGTGCCACCCATGCGGCGCAGAGTGAGGCCCCTGCCTCGATCACGAGTTCGAGGCTGCCATCGATCGTGACCACTCCCTCTCGCCAGACGTGCGTGGCACGGACCGCGAGCGTACTCGCGGCGGTCAGCGCTCCCAGTGCGATCGCACCCAGTGCGGCCGGATGCGTTCCTGGCCGCAGGTCAACCTCTGTCAACGCCATGAAGTACCCCCTGTCAGCCCAAGGGCGGATCAAAATCTGAATCAGCACCCTATGGATGGCTCTTGATGTTGGTATTGAACATCAGGGCGCAAAGGCCGTCCACCGATGGGCGGAGAGGCTGTGGATAGCGCAGAGTGAGCCCATGAATCCGTCGGATGCCCGCTGGTCGAATCTCGCGGCCGACCTCGATGCCCTTGCCGATGCGCATGACGCCGCCGAGTCGGATGCCATGGTCGCCGAGCTGACGCGCGCCGAGCATGCGACGATCTCCCTCGCCGATCGGCTGCGGGCGGCCGTGGGTGGGGCCGTGGTGGTTGACCTCGCGGACGGCGAGCCGGTGCGTGGCGTCGTGCGTGAGGCCGCGGCCACGTGGCTTCTCCTGCAGGGGGCGGCGAGAACTCCCGCGCGACACCTGGTCCCGCTTGCCGCGATCGACGGTCTCTCGGGGTTGGGGCCGGGCTCTGTCCCGGCAGTTCACCGGGAGCCGGCGATCACGACCCTGCTGCGCGGCATGCAGCGTGACCGGCGGATCGTGCTCGTGCGGACCCGGGGGCGGGAGTCCCGCGGCCGCATCGCTCGGGTGGGCGCCGACCACCTGGACCTGGAGGTGCTGGACGGCGGCTACCGGGATGGGCGGGTGGTGCCGTTCGCCGCGCTGCTCTGCGTGAGCCACGCGCCGCCGGGTGTGGAGCGTTCGTGACGGCGGCGGCCGGGAGCCGCGCTGCCGTGCCCGTTCCCGCCGCACAAGCACTCTGCCCGGGCTTCGCGCCCTGTAGGGCCGCCGACGCCGGGGTCAGGTTCCGGAATCACGAGAGGCGGCCCATCCTCGTGGATGTGCCGCCTCGCCGTTCGTGCTGTCGGCGGTGATCCTCAGCCCTCGCCTGCCTTGAGGCGTTCACGGCTCTTGGCGTACTGCCGCTCGATGTAGGACTCGAGTTCCGCCGCCTCGATGCGCCAGACCTTCTTCGGACCCACCTGAATGGCCGGCAGGTCACCGGTGCGCACGAGCGCGTAGCCCTGCGCCATGGAGATGTTCAGGGTCTCGACCACGTCAGCCAGAGAGAGAAACCGCTTATCCATGACGCCACTATGGCACAGGCCCTCGACACTGGCGCGGAAATTCACAGTTATCCACAGAATGACTTCATCGGATGCCGGATCCCGGACGTTCGCTCACCATGTCTGGGGGACGTTC
Source organism: Myceligenerans indicum (assembly GCF_016742955.1). Taxonomy (GTDB): domain Bacteria; phylum Actinomycetota; class Actinomycetes; order Actinomycetales; family Cellulomonadaceae; genus Myceligenerans; species Myceligenerans indicum. Next base: position 256,895 of record NZ_JABBYC010000001.1, read on the forward strand.
ACCGCCTTCGACCCGAACACCGAGAGGACCTACATGATCGACGCACCGCCCACACCGGGGGAGAGTCGCTCTGCCGCCAGGTTGCGCCCGCCCGGTTGGCGAGATCCTCGCCTCCTGAGCGGGATCGTGCTGGTGGCGATGTCCGTCGCGCTCGGCTCCTGGCTGGTCGCCTCCGCGGGCCGAACAGTACCTGTGTTCGTCGCCGACGGCGCGCTGACACCCGGTGAGCCCGTGACCCGGGACGCGCTCCGCGTCGTGGACGTTCGGCTGAGCGCCGGACTGGATCGGTACCTCCGTGCGGACGCGGACCTGCCACCGGGCCTCGTGGCACAGCGCGTGGTGGCGGACGGTGAGCTGGTCTCCAGGTCCGGCCTGGGCGACGGCAGCACGATGCGCTCCGTCGCCCTCCCGATCACGGGTGGCGTGTCCGAGCGCATCCGGCCCGGCGCGATCGCCGACCTCTGGTTCGTGCCCGAGCACGGATCCCGCTCCGAGACCGCGGGCACGCCCGGAGCGGCGTCCCGTGGGGCCGGGACCGAGCCTGCAACCCTCGCCGAGGGCGTGATCGTCGAACAGGTCGAGGAGCCCGCCGGAGCGCTCGTGGTGGCCGGCACGACGACACTGCATGTCCTGGTGGAGCAAGAGGCGCTGCCGCGCGTGCTGGGTGCCCTGACCGAGCCGGGAAGCCTCGCGGTCGTTCCGGTCGGAGGAGCGGTCCGGTGACCGCGGCGGGCACGATCACGGTGCTCTGCGCGGTGCTGGGACCCGTGGAGAGCACCGTGGTGCGGCGGCTCGGCGAGGCGGGCGCGGCCGTGACGGTCACCCGCCGGTGTGCCGACCTCACCGAGCTGCTCGCTGCGGCGGAGGCCGGATCCGGACGGGCGGCCGTGGTATCGGCGACGCTGCCCGGCCTCGGGCGCGAGCCGGTGGCGAGACTGCACCAGGCAGGAGTTCGCGTGATCGCGCTCGACGACGCGCCTGAACCGAGTACCGAGCGCCTGGGCGCGATCGGGGTGGACGCTGTCGCGCGTTCCGTGCACGAGCTGCCGGCTGCCGTGCGGGACGAGCACACGCGCCCGCCGACGGCGCCGGACGCGGACCTCACGCGCCCAAGAGCCCGGACAGGCCGTGGCAGGCTCATCGCGGTCTGGGGGCCGGTCGGTGCACCCGGACGGACGACCACCGCCATCGAGCTGTCCGTGGCCCTGGCCGAGGGGCCGCCGGCGCCGGACCGGACCGGGCCGCCGCGCCGGAGCGGGCGCGGGAGCTTGCGCGGCAGGCTCTCACGAGCTGGGCGTGCGAGCCGCCGCGCACGGCGGGGCGGCCCGCGCGAGCAGGTGGTGCTCGCCGATGCCGACACCTACGGACCGTCTGTCGCGCCCCGCCTCGGACTGCTCGACGACTCCGCGGGGCTGGCCGGCGCGGTGCGTGCCGCCGCAGCCGGGCCGCTCGAGGTCGAGAGCCTCGCTCGCCATGCGCCCGTGACGCTCCCCGGGGTGCGGGTGCTCGGGGGCATCGTGCGGCCGGCACGGTGGGCAGAGCTGTCCGGCGCAGCGCTCGACGCCGTCTGGGACCGGTCCCGGGACCTGGCCGACTGGGTCGTGGTGGACACCGGTCCGGTGCTGGAGACCGACGAACTCCTCTCCTACGACACGCGGGCCCCGCAGCGAAACGGGGCGACCCTCGGGGCGCTCGCCGCCGCGGACGTCGTGGTGGTCGTCGGAGGAGGGGACCCGATCGGCCTGCACCGTCTCGTCCGAGGGCTCGATGACCTGGCCGCTCTTCCCGTGCCGCTCACCCCGGACCGGCTGGTCGTGGTCAACCGGGTCCGCGCGGCGACGGTCGGCGACGGCCCCCGGGGCGCGGTTCGCACCGCGCTCGCCCGCTTCGCCGGCGTCGACCCTTTTCTGGTTCCCGATGACCCGGCCGGACTGGACGCGGGGCTCCTGACCGGCCGGGCGCTCTCCGAGTGCGCGCCCGGCTCACCGGCCCGTACGGCATTCGGAGACCTCGCGGACCAGGTGCGGCGGATCGTACGGGAGCGGATGTCGCCCCGCGCCGAGGCCTCCCCGTGGGTCGGCATCCCGAACCGGCGCCACGCGTGACACGACCCACCGGATCCGGGCCGCGGCCGCCCGGCGCAGGTGAGGAGGCCACGGCCGCAGGATCAGCGCGGAATTCCGGAGACCTCCGACCAGTCGTACCAGAGCAGGTCGCGGTCGGTGGCGCGCTGGACCGCGCCGGCGAGCGCGTCCTCGTCGTCGGCGTCGGCGGCGGTACGGAGCGCTGCCACGTCCGGGGCAGCCTCGGGCTCGTCGGCATGCACGCACACGATCGGCACGTCCTGCACGACGTCGGTCAGGCGAAGGGTGGAGGCTGCGGACTCGGCTCCCTGGCCCTCCACCGGCACGAGCACGGTGTCGGGCACCTCGACGGTGACGACGGCGCGCAGAGGCGGTGCGTCTCGACGCGCGGCAAGCAGCGTGAGTGACGCCGCGGCGGCGTCGAGGAAGGCGGAGTACTCCAGTCCTTCGGTGTCCTCGTTGGGCAGCTCGGCCGTCAGCGCCTTGGTGACGCCGTGCACCAGGCGCGGTGTGAGGGACCAGCGGGCGGAGGTGCGGCCGACGTCGACGATGTCGAGCTCGTCGAGCGTGGCGGGCACGTAGATGCGCATGGGAAAAGTGTGCCTGCTCCGTGGCGGCAGCTCACCCCAGCAGATCGAGGACCTGGTCGTGCAGCAGGCCGTTCGTGGCCAGACCGTTCCGGCCCCACGGGCCCGGCTCCCCGTCCAGTGAGGTGAACCGTCCGCCGGCCTCCTGGACGATGGGCACGAGCGCCGCCATGTCGTACACCTCCAGCTCGGGTTCGGGTGCGATGTCCACCGCGCCTTCCGCCACCAGCATGTACGACCAGAAGTCCCCGTAGCCGCGAGTGCGATAGCACCGCCGCGTGAGGTCGAGGAACGCTTCCAGCAGGCCGCGCGACTCCCAGCCGCTGAGCGACGCGAAGCTGAGCGAGGCGTCACCGAGCTCCCGGACACCCGAGACGTTCATCCGGGTCGCCGAGTGCAACCCCTTGCCGGTCCAGGCGCCGGAGCCTTGGGCGGCCCACCAGCGCCGCCCCAGGGCCGGCGCGCTGACCAGCCCGACCACGACGTCCTCCCCGTCGGCAAGCGCGATGAGCGTTGCCCAGACGGGTACACCACGCACGAAGTTCTTGGTGCCGTCGATCGGGTCGATGATCCAGCGCCGCGCACCGCTGCCGGCCGCGCCGTACTCCTCGCCGACGATCGCGTCGCGGGTACGGGCCCGCTGGAGCTGGGCGCGGATCATCTCCTCGGCCGCCCGGTCGGCATCGGACACCGGCGTGTTGTCCGGCTTCGTCTCGACGTGCAGGTCGAGGGAGCGGAAGCGCGACATGGTGTGCGCGTCCACCTGGTCGGCGATGACGTGGGCGAGACGCAGGTCATCGTCATAGCTGGTCTTGGTCACGGCGGCCACGTCCGCCACCGTAGCGCCAAATCGGCGTTCCAGGGCGAAATGCAGCATGGCGTGGACAGGCGCACCGCACGACACGCCGCACGGACAAGCACGCCGTGTCCGCCGGGACAGCCGGGACGACGTCGAGACGACCGGGCCCTCGCTGACCCGCTCGGATAACCTCGGGGCATGACGAATGCCCCCACCGCACCGACCTGGGCCGCCCCGACCGCCGTCGGGCCACTGGACTCGACCGTCGAGGTGCCGGGCAGCAAGTCCCTGACCAACCGCCTGCTCGTCCTCGCCGCGCTCGCCGACGGACCGGGCGTGCTCCGCGGGGCGTTGCGCAGCCGCGACGCCGATCTCATGATCGCCGGCCTGCGCGCCCTCGGGACCGGCATCACCGAGAGCGATGTTCCCGGAACCCTGCACGTCACTCCTGGTCCGGCTCCCGTCACCGGCGCCGAGATCGACTGCGGCCTCGCGGGCACCGTGATGCGCTTCCTGCCGTCGGTCGCCGCCCTCGCGGCAGGCCCCGTCCGGTTCGACGGCGATCGTGCGGCACGAGTCCGGCCGATGGCGCCGGTCCTGACCGCCCTGCATGCGCTCGGTGTGTCCGTGACCGGACCCGGCGACGACTTCCCGACACATCTCCCGTTCACCGTCACCGGGACCGGCTCCGTCCGGGGCGGAACCGTGGACATCGACGCCTCCGCGTCGTCGCAGTTCGTCTCGGGGCTCCTGCTGGCCGCGCCCCGGTACCAGCAGGGCCTGACGCTGCGGCACATCGGCACGACGCTGCCGAGCCTGCCGCACATCGAGATGACCGTCGCCACCCTGCGCGACGTCGGGGTCACCGTCGACGACACCCGCGACGGTCTGTGGCGCGTCGAACCGGGCCCGATCAGCGCCCGTGACGTGCGCGTCGAGCCCGACCTGTCCAACGCTGCCCCGTTCCTCGCCGCCGCTCTCGTCGCGGGCGGTACCGTGCGCATCCCCGGCTGGCCCGCCCGGACGACGCAGCCCGGCGCCCTCCTGCCCGGCATCCTGACCCGCATGGGAGGCACCGCCGAGGTCTCCGGCGACATCCTGACCGTGACAGGTACCGGACAGGTGCGCGGCGTCGACCTCGACCTGCACGCCGCCGGTGAACTCGCCCCGACCGTCGCCGTGCTCGCCGCGCTCGCGGACTCCCCGACGCGGCTGCGCGGCATCGCGCACCTGCGCGGGCACGAGACGGACCGCCTCGCGGCCCTGGCCCGCGAGATCACGCGGCTGGGCGGACAGGCGGAGGAGACCCGGGACGGCCTGGTCATCACTCCGCGCCCGCTTCACGCCGAGACCTTCCGCACGTACGAGGACCACCGGATGGCGACGTCTGGCGCGCTGATCGGGTTGCGGGTGCCCGGGGTCGAGGTGGAGGACATCGCGACGACCGGCAAGACGATGCCGGAGTTCCCGTCCCTCTGGCAGCGAATGCTCGGAGCGGGCGTATGAGGGGAGGCCGGCGCTGATGGCACGGCGTGGCGCGCGCGACGAGTCGGACTTCCGGTCCCGGCCGTCCAAGCACGGCTCGCGGCCGCGCACCAAGCGCCGGCCGAGCCACGAGGATGCCGTGACCGCGCTGGTCACGGGCGTGGACCGGGGGCGCTACACCCTGCTCGTGCCAGGGTCCGGTGCCATCGTGCTGGCCATGAGGGCCCGCGAGCTCGTGCGTACCCGGGTCGTGGTCGGCGACCGGGTCGAGGTGGTCGGCGACGTCAGCGGTGACGAGGGGACGCTGGCGCGCATCGTTCGGATCGCGGAGCGAAGCTCCGTGCTGCGCCGGACCGCGGACGACGACGACCCGTACGAACGGATCGTCGTCGCCAACGCCGACCGGCTCGTCATCGTGACCGCGCTCGCGGATCCACCGCCCCGCACCGGCATGATCGACAGGTGCGTGGTCGCGGCCTACGACGCCGGGATGGATGTGCTCCTGTGTCTCACCAAGGCGGATCTGGCCTCGCCCGAAGAATTACGGGGGCTGTACGAGCCTCTCGGCGTCGAGGTGGTGGTGACCCGCGCCCAGGCGGCTCACGCTGCCGCGGAAGAGGCGGAACCACGCGACGAGATTCTCGCCCTGGAGGCCGCCTCGGTCGAAGAGGTGCGTGAGCGGCTGCGGGGGAAGACGTCGGTCCTGGTGGGGCACTCGGGTGTGGGCAAGTCCACGCTGATCAACGCCCTGGTGCCGACGGCGGACCGCGCGACCGGGGGCGTCAACGACGTCACCGGCCGCGGACGTCACACCTCGACGTCGGCCATCGCCCTGCCGCTGCCACCCGGGCCGGGGGAGGCCGGCACGGACGCGGACCCGGACGGCTGGGTGATCGACACACCAGGGGTGCGGTCGTTCGGACTGGCTCACGTCCAGATCGCCCACCTGCTGCACGCGTTCGACGACCTGGCCGAGGCCGCCCTCGACTGCCCGCGTGGGTGTACCCACCAGGCGGACGCTCCGGACTGCGCGCTGGACGACTGGGTTGCGGGGTCGCCCGACGACGAGACCCGCACGACACGCGCGCTCCGGCTCACCTCGTTCCGCCGTCTCCTCGCGAGCCGCACCGGCGCCGTCCTCAAGGAGAGCTGAGCAGCGGTCCCGCAGTTCACGCGCGCCACCAGGCCAGTCCCGGCGAGGAGATCCCGTCGCCGGGCCTCAGCCCTCCTTGGCGGCGGCCTTCGCAGCCCGGGCAGCCGCACGAGCCGCTCGCGCCTGCTGCACGCGCCAGTTCAGCCCGGGCCTACCCTCGGTGTCGGCGCCTGCGATGAGAGCGGCACCGATGGCGCCGAGGTTGCCGACGAACCGCTGGGCGCGGGCCTCCCGGTCGCCGTCGGACCGGCCGAACGGCTGGTTGACGACGGCGAGCGGCACCGTGAGCAGGGCGAGCGTCACGGCCGCCGTGCGAGGAGCCTTGCCGAGGGCGAGAAGACCGCCTGCCGTGGCGACGGCGACGCCGTGCACGCGGATGATGGTGGTCACCTGCTTCTCGCTCAGGGGTTCGGCGCCGAGCGCCTTCGCCACGAGGCCTGAGCCACGTCGCGCCGCCTGGACGTGCTCGGCCGGCTTGCTCGCCGCCTGCACCCCCGACGCGACGAACCAGGAGGCCAGAAGGGGTCGAGCGATGTGTCGCAGCACCATGCGGTCCACCATGTCAAAGGTCTGCCGTTCCGTCCACGGCAGGACGGCGACGGCGTGTCGGAGGTCCCCGTCCTGCGTCGGGCGGGTGCCCGGAAGGTCTTCGGGCCTCGGGGCGCGTCGCCTCAGCGCGCCTCGATCCGGATCTGCTCGTGGATCCGCAGCCGCAGCGTCTCGGGGGCGCGCTCGGAGCAGGAACGCTTCACGAGCTGCTTCACCAGGTCCTCGACGCTCAGCTCCGCGAGGCACGGCGAACAGTGTGCGACGTGAGCCCGCATCCTCTGTTCGTCCTGCGGTGTCATCTCGGAGTCCAGGTACTCGTACAGGTGCTGGAGCGCGTGTTCGCACTCGGAGCCCGGGGTGTCGTGCGGGATCGGTTTCACGGCCGGTTGGCCGTCCCGCTCTTGGTCCTTCACTTCGCGCCTCCGGGTGCCTCTGTCTTCACCAGTCCACGCTCCGCCGCATAGTCGGCGAGGAGCTCTCGCAGCTGCCGGCGACCACGGTGCAGCCTGGACATCACCGTGCCGATCGGTGTACCCATGATCTCCGCGATCTCCTTGTAGGGGAAGCCTTCCACGTCCGCGTAGTACACGACCATCCGGCGGTCCTCCGGCAGTGCGGCGAGGGCGCGCTTCACGTCGCTGTCGGGAAGGCGGTCCAGCGCCTCGACCTCGGCGGATCGCAGCCCCTGGGACGTGTGCGACGCCGCACGGGCGATCTGCCAGTCCTCGATCTCCTCGGCCTGCGACTGCTGCGGCTGACGCTGCTTCTTGCGATAGCTATTGATGAACGTGTTCGTCAGGATCCGGTACAGCCAGGCCTTCAGGTTGGTGCCCGGCCGGTACTGGTGGAACGCCGCGAACGCCTTGGCGAACGTCTCCTGCACCAGGTCCTCCGCGTCCGCGGGGTTGCGAGTCATCCGCAACGCCGCCGAGTACAGCTGGTCGAGGTACTGGAGCGCGTCACGTTCGAACCGCGCGGCGCGGGCCGCGTTGTCCTCGCCCTCGGGGGTGCGGTCTGACGCCTCGTCGGGCGTGCTTGTCTGCGGGTGGTCCGTCATCAACGCCGAGCCTAGTTGCGTCACGCGATCCTTTCCTGTGGCGTCGGTCTCGTTGCCGAGCCGCACGACCGCGCGCCGAGGTCGCTCAGGGGCGCCGAGGAAGCCGGGAGCCGGCCGCGGTGGCCCGGCCACATCGGTCACGGAGCCGGCCAACGGGCCGGTCACGGAGCCGGCCGGCATGCCTGGCACGATCGGAGCGGTGGGGGACGAGATCACGACTGCGAAAACGATCCTCCCGGCCGATACATTCCCGCGGGGCTACGTTGTTGCCATGACTTCCACCACGCAGACCCCGCAGGACTCCGAGTTCTGGCGGCTGCTCGGCGAGCAGATCGGCCACGAGCTCTCCGCGCACCAGCAGTACATCGCGATCGCCGTCTGGTTCGACGGCCATGACCTTCCGCAGCTTGCCGCGCACTTCTACCGGCAGGCGGTCGAGGAGCGGAACCACGCGATGATGATCGTCCAGTACCACCTCGACCGGGATGTTCCGGTGGTGATCCCGGGAACGGGCGCGGTCCGCAACGACTTCGCCGACGTCACCGAGCCGCTGCAGCTCGCCCTCGACCAGGAGGAACAGGTCACCTCCCAGGTCAAGGCGATCTTCCGTGCCGCGCGCGACGAGGCCGACATGCTCGGCGAGCAGTTCCTGCTGTGGTTCCTGAAGGAGCAGGTCGAAGAGGTGGCCGGCGCGAACACGCTGCTCACGGTTGCCCAGCGTGCCAAGGACAACCTGTTCGACCTGGAGAACTTCGTCGCGCGCGAGACCATCGGCGACGCGGGAGCGTCCTCCGACGTGCCGGAGGCCGCCGGCGGAGCGCTCTGACCGGTCTCCGTGGCGGGGCATGACGAAGGGCCGGAACCTGCGGGTTCCGGCCCTCTCGTGCCCCGTCCTGACGGTACCCGGACCTCGCCGGCCACCACGGTGCCTCGGCCCGTGATCCGCGCGACGCCGTCCGTCGTGTCAGACGTCCGCTCGGCGATTCAGCCGCCGTTGGGGCGCTTGCCGTGGTTGGCGGACTTCTTCTTGCGGTCCTTGCGCTTGCGGCCGCGCTTGCTCATTGGTGTCTCCTGACGGATGGCGAACTGACTCGGGACATGATCCCACGGGAGGCCCCTTGCCCGCTGCTCGAACGCGATATATCGTGAGTGGGCAACGCGATATATCGCGTTCCGCTCCGCCGTCGGCGTTCGGGACGCACCAGAACGCCGGATGAGTCCCGCAATCGTCAGGAGGCAGGTATGACCGAGCAGAGCTGGACCGTCACCGGTCCGCAGACCATCGAGGTCGACGACGTGACCTCGTTGCACGCGCACGTCGTCGACGGCCGGCTGGACGTCGTCGCTCACGAGGAGCCCGTGACCCGTGTGGAGGTGCACTCCGTGGACGGCCGCCCGGTCGAGGTGGCGTTCCGTGGCGGCCGCCTCGTCGTCGGGCACGAGTCGAACCCGTCCGGCGGGCTCGCCGGCTTCCTGAAGAAGTGGACCGACGTCGCCGTCGGCGCGGCGCGGGCCGACATCCACATCGCCGTCCCCGCCAGGGTGGACGTCAAGGTCGGCACGGTCCGCGGGGAGGCTCTGCTGTCCGGTACCGAAGGCGCCGCCAAGGTGTCCACGGCCTCGGGCAATCTCCTCGTGTCTCGCACCCGGGGCCCGCTGACCCTGGCCAACGTGTCGGGCGATGCCACCGTCCGCGACCACACGGGCTCCATCAACAGCACCACCGTCTCGGGCGACGTCGTGCTGAGCGGTGCCGTCGATCACCTGACGTCCACTACGGTGTCCGGAGACGTGACCATGGATCTGACCTCGCAGCCCGAATGGATCAAGGCGAACACCGTGTCCGGCAACCTGCTGCTGCGCGTCCCGGACGAGTCCGCCCTCGAGGTGCACTCGTCGGCGGTCAGCGGACGGATCAGTGTCGGCGGTATGCAGGTCAGCGGCCGCGGGGGTGCCGTCGTGCGTCCCGCGAGCGAGGGGCGGACCCACCTGCGCGTCTCGTCGGTCTCGGGTGATGTCACGGTGCTCGGTGCCGACCAGGCCGCGGCAGACGACACGGCAGGGCCGGCCCGGCGGCCCGCGGCGTCCGGGGACACCCCGGCGACACCGGGATTCGCCTGATGCCTCCTGTCTTCGCCCACGGTGAGCTGCGCCTGTACCTCCTGGCGCTGCTCGTCGAGGGTTCCCGGCACGGCTACGAGCTCATGACCGAGCTCGCGGACCGCTTCGGCGGCACGTACAAGCCGAGCGCCGGCACGATCTACCCGCGGCTCGCACGGCTGGAGGAGGAGGGCCTGGTCCGTCGCGTCCCGGCGGCCGAGGCCTCCGGACGGAAGGCGCCCTACGAGCTGACGCCGGCAGGCCGGGCCGAGGTGGAGGCGCGCTGGTCCGACGTCGTCCGCCTGGAGTCCTCGGTGGCCGAGACCGTGCGGTCCCGCGCGGACGAGGTGCGTGCCGACATCAAGGAGACGATGCGCGGTGTGCGGGCGGAGCTCGCCGCGGCGGCCGCGGCGGCCCGTGCCCGGCCCCGGCCGGCGCCCCATGCCCCCGCCGATCCCCGGCGTGCGACGTCGAACACGTTCCGGCACGAGGCGGAGGCCGCCCTGCAGAAGTTCCGCCGGGACGTCCTCGCGGACCTGCGGGAGGCCGACGCGGCCGGTGCGGTCGGCCCACTCACGCTCGAGACCCTGCGAACAGTGCTCGACAGCGCGCGCACAGCCGTCGCCGCCACGCTGCCCCCGGTTCCGAAACCGACCAGAATGACCTCCGGACAGTCGGCGTCGACGTCCGAACAGCCTTCGACCGGTACACCGACCGAAGATCCCGGCACGAGCCCCCGCCGAACGAACGGAGCATGACCATGACCACCGAGTCCTGGAGCGTCGCCGCACCACAGACCATCGAGGTAGCGGACACGACCTCCCTGACCGTCCGGCTGACCAACGGCCGGGCGGAGATCGTCGCGGACCCGGACCGGACCTCCGGCGCCACCATCGAGGTGCTGGAGGTCTCGTCCCGCCCGCTGCAGGTACTGGCCGAGCACGGCATCCTCCGGGTCGCCTACGACTTCCCCGGGATCGAAGGGTTCGTGGACCGTTTCCGCGGTCTGCGCGACCAGGATTCCGCCGTCGTGCGGATCACCGTTCCGGCGGCCGCGCCCCTCGACCTCGCCACGGTGGGTGCGGAGGCGAGCGTCACCGGAAGCCGGGCGCGCGTGAACGTCAAGAGTGTCACCGGCGCGGTCACCGCGACGGGGACCTCCGGGCCCCTGTCCGTGAAGTCGGTGTCGGGGGCGATCGTCGTGACCGGGCACACGGGCGACGTCACCGTGAACCAGGCGTCCGGGCCGGCGACGGTCTCCGGCGGCCTCGGCCGGGTGACCGTGAACGGGGTCTCGGGCCCCGTGGACGTGTCGTCGACGGGTACGACGCCGATGGTGTCGGCCAAGACGGTGGCGGGCGCCGTCACGATCCGGCTCGACGCCGGCACGCCGGTGAATCTCCGCGCACGGAGTGTCACGGGCAAGGTCGTCCTGGACGGCGAGCTGCTGTCCTCCAGCGCTCAGCGCACCGTCGTCGTGGACCACCCGGAGACGGGCGCCACCTGCTACCTGTCGACGAACACCGTCTCGGGCACCACGGCCGTCATCCGCGCCTGAGCCGCAGGTGACGCGGCGAGGACCGGCGGTGGGCTGCCTGTCGCCCACCGCCGGTCCCCGACTCACCACTTGTCGGCGACATGCTCCTTGATGAGCTCGTCGTAGATCTCCCGCACACCGGACGTGAACAACGGCCCGAGGGTCGCCGCATCGCCGGCTGCGGCGTTCGTCCGAGCCTGGTCGGCGTTGCGAGCGCCCGGGATCACCGTGGAGACGCCCGGCTGCTGCCAGACCCACGCGATCGCGGCCTGCGCCGGGGTCAGGTCTCCGTCGAAGCACTGGGCGGTCAGTTCCGAGAAGCGCGCGGCGGCTTCCAGGCCCACCTCGTAGGGCACGCCGGAGAACGTCTCGCCGACGTCGAAGGCGGCACCTTCCCGGTTGAAGCTGCGGTGGTCGTTCTCGGCGAACGTCGTGTCCGCGGTGTATTTGCCGGACAGCAGGCCGGACGCGAGGGGGACGCGTGCGATGACGCCCACGCCGGCCGCGGAGGCCGCCGGGAGGACCTCGTCCAACGGCTTGAGCCGGAAGGCGTTGAGGATGATCTGCACGGTGGCCACGCCCGGGCGGGCGATGGCCGTGAGCGCCTCCGCCGTCGTCTCGACGCTCACCCCGTAGTTCGCCATGACGCCCTCGTCCACGAGGGTGTCGAGCGCGTCGTACACCTCGTCCGACGAGTACACGGGCGTGGGCGGGCAGTGGAGCTGCACGAGGTCGAGCCGCTCCGTGCCGAGGTTCTTCCGGGACCGGTCCGTCCAGGCACGGAAGTTGTCCAGGACGTAGTTCTCGGGCACCTGGTCCATCCGGCGGCCCATCTTGGTGGCCACGGTGATGCCGGCGTCCGCGTGATCCTTGAGGAACGCACCGATCATCTGCTCGCTGCGGCCGTCGCCGTACACGTCGGCCGTGTCGAAGAACGTCACGCCCGCCTCGAGGGAGGCTTCCAGGGCATCGCGGGCTTCCGTCTCCGAGACGTCACCCCAGTCCGCCCCGAGCTGCCAGGTGCCCAGGCCAACCGCCGAGACGAGGCGGCCCGACCGTCCGAGTACCTGCTGTTCCATTGATCCTCCTGCTCATGACGCGGGCGCTTCAGAGCCCGCGTGGCCCGTCCTCGGGCCGTGTGGGGAACGCAGCGCGCCCCGGGGCGCGCGCCGCGTCGGTTGTTCTCTGTCCCACGCTATCCGCACGGCGCGGAAACTTCCCGGTTCCACGCAGCCTCTAAGGTGTGAGGGTGATGACAGACCCACAGACGGTACCCGCGCCGTCCGGCACCCAGCACAGCATTTCGTACGGCGAACAGCATGTCACCGTCACCGAGGTGGGCGCTGCCCTGCGCGAGTACACGGTGGGTGGCCGAGACGTCGTCGTTCCCTTCGCGGCCGACGAGGTCAACCCCGTCTTCAACGGCGCCGTGCTCCTGCCCTGGCCCAACCGCCTGCGCGACGGTCGCTACGAGGCGGACGGTGTCTCCTACTCGCTTCCCGTGACCGAGCCGGCACGCGGCACGGCGCTGCACGGGCTCGCGGCCTGGGAGCGCTGGAGCCTGGTCGACCGCACCGATGTGTCGGTCACGCTGGGGCTCGACGTCGTGCCGCAACCCGGATACCCGTTCCAGCTCACCGCCCAGATCACGTACGCCCTGTCCGACGGCGGTCTGACCGTGACGTTGACCACGACGAACGTCGGTACCGGGACCGCGCCGTACGGCGCGGGGTTCCACCCGTGGCTCTCGACCGGCGGGGCGGACCTCGACGACTGCACGGTCCGGCTCGATGCCGCGACCCGGGTCACCACCGACGACCGTCTCCTGCCTGTCGGGACGGAGCCTGTTGCCGGCGCGTTCGACATGCGCGAACCGGTCTCCATGGCAGGGCGCGATCTGGACGACGCGTTCATCGACGTGCTGCGGGACGACGACGGCCTGGCCTGGATCCGGCTCACGGGGACGGACGGACGGACGGCCGCGTTGTGGATGGACGGTTCCATGGACGTGTGGCAGGCGTGCTCCGGCGACCATGTCGGAGAGGGCTACCGCAGGATGGGCCTGGCGGCGGAGCCGATGACCTGCTACGCGGACGCCTTTGTCACCGGTGATCGGCTCGTCCGGCTCGCCCCGGGGGACACCCACCGGGCGCGCTGGGGGGTCGCGCTTGTCGGCGAACGGCGCGCCTGAGCGCGAAATCCCAGGCGGTCCATCCCGGTTGACCGACAATGGAGTCGGCCGGGCGACGTGCGAACCGGCCCACTGACGCGACGAGGGGCGGAGCGCTGCGCGAGGACCGAGGATCGAGGTGCCGGCGCGACGTTGTCCCCGGAGCGGCAGGATGAGTGCTGAGGCAAGGAGAGGTCCCCGTGCAGGAACGCCAGGTGCGCATCTGTGTCGTCGGCGACGAGCTGGCCACCGGTGTCGGTGACGCGAGAGCGCTCGGCTGGACCGGTCGCGTCGTGGCGCGGACGAGCTTCGGCCGGCCCGCGATGGTCTTCACCCTTGCCGTCCCCGGAGAGACGTCGACCCAGCTCAGCAGCCGCTGGGAGGCGGAGACCGGCGCGCGCTTCGGCCTGGAGCACGAGGTCGACAACCGGCTTGTCGTCGCGCTCGGGCGGCACGACGTGGCTGCCGGTCTGTCGGTCGCGCGGTCGCGGTTGAACCTCGCCAACATCCTCGACGTGGCGGAGGCGAACCGGACACCCACGTTCGTCGTCGGACCGCCCCCCGGGACGCCCGACCAGGGCGACCGGATCGCCGAGCTGTCGGATGCGTTCGCCGACGTCGCGAGCCGGCGCCGCGTGCCGTACGTGGACACGTACGCCCCGCTGGCCTCGCACGAGCAGTGGCTGGCGGACCTCGCGCAGAACGGGACCACCTACCCGGGCCAGGCTGGGTACGGCCTCATGGCGTGGCTCGTCCTGCACACGGGCTGGCACTCCTGGCTGGGCGTCCCCCAGGACGAGTGACCGGCTGTTCGACGGAACGGGATCCGTCGAACAGCCGGCCTGAGTCTCTCGCGGCCACGGCAAGCGATGGCCCGAGCCGGTCGGCCTAGCGGGTGAAGGCTTCCTCGATGAGGTACTTCTGCTGGGCCTGGTGGAGCTTGGCGGTGCCGGCGGCCGTGGAGGCGGAGGCGCCACGGCTGATCACCTTGACGTAGGGCAGGTCCGTCGGCAGGGCCAGGTGGATGTAGGACCACGCGCCCTGGTTCTGCGGCTCGTCCTGCATCCACACGACCTCGGCGTTCGGGTACTTCGCGATCTCCGCGCGGATCTGCTCCTCCGGGAACGGGTAGAGCTGCTCCAGGCGGACCAGGCTCACGCCCTCGTCGCCGCGCTTCGTGCGCTCGGCGAGGAGGTCGTAGTACAGGCGGCCCGTGCACAGGATCACCCGTTCGACCTTCGCCGGGTCCGCGGTGGGATCGCCCAGCACGGGCTGGAACGTGCCCGACGTGAAGTCCTCGACGGCCGACGCCGCGGCCTTGAGCCGCAGCAGCTGCTTGGGGGTGAACACCACGAGCGGCCGGCGCGGGCGTGCGTACGCCTGGCGGCGCAGCAGGTGGAAGTACGACGCCGGCGTGCTGGGCTGCGCGATCGTCATGTTGTGCTCCGCGCCGAGCTGCAGGAAGCGCTCGATGCGGGCCGAGGAGTGGTCCGGGCCCTGGCCCTCGTAGCCGTGCGGCAGGAGCATGACCGCCGACGACGACTGGCCCCACTTCTGCTCCGCCGACGAGATGAACTCGTCGATCACGGTCTGGGCGCCGTTGACGAAGTCGCCGAACTGCGCCTCCCAGAGCACCAGGGCGTCGGGGCGCTCGACGGAGTAGCCGTACTCGAACCCGAGGGCCGCGTACTCGCTGAGCGAGGAGTCGTACACCCAGAACTTCGCCTGGTCCGGTGTGAGGTACAGCAGCGGCGTCCACTCGGCGCCCGTCTCACGGTCGTGCAGGACCGCGTGCCGCTGCACGAACGTGCCGCGGCGGGAGTCCTGGCCCGCCAGGCGGACCGGCGTGCCCTCGATCAGCAGCGAACCGAATGCCGCGAGCTCACCGAAGCCCCAGTCGATGCCGCCGTCCTTGGACATGATCTCGCGGGTCTCGAGCAGCTTGGCCAGCTTCGGGTGGACGCTGAAGCCCTCCGGGGGCGCGGTGTGCACCGAGCCGATGCGCTGCAGCACGTCGTGACTGATCGCGGTCTGCCAGCCCACCATCGTGCCGGCGTCCTCGAGCTGCGCCTCGGGGCGCTCCAGGCCGGCGATGAGCTCCGACTGCGGCGCCGGGGTGAAGTCGGCCTTGGTCTCGGTGAAGACCCGTTCGAGCTGCTTCTGGTAGTCCTGCAGCGCGGCCTCGGCCTCTTCGACCGTGATGTCGCCACGTGCGACCAGGTTCTCCGTGTACAGCTTGCGCACGGACCGCTTCGCCTCGATGAGGTTGTACATCATCGGCTGGGTCATCGAGGGGTCGTCGCCCTCGTTGTGGCCGCGGCGGCGGTAGCAGATCAGGTCGACGATCACGTCCTGGCTGAACTGCTCACGGAACGCGAAGGCCAGCTCGGCCACCCGCACGACGGCTTCGGGGTCGTCACCGTTCACGTGGAAGACGGGGACCTGGTAGCCCTTGGCGACGTCGGTCGCGTAGGTCGTCGACCGCGACGACTGCGGACCGGTGGTGAAGCCCACCTGGTTGTTCACGATGACGTGGATGGTGCCGCCGGTGCGGTACCCGCGAAGCTGCGCGAGGTTCAGAACCTCGGGCACGACACCCTGGCCGGCGAACGCGGCGTCACCGTGCACCAGGATCGGCAGCACGGAGAAGCCGTCGGCGCCCAGGTCGATGCGGTCCTGCTTGGCGCGCACGATGCCCTCGAGCACCGGGTCCACCGCTTCGAGGTGGGACGGGTTGGCGGCGAGGTACACCTTGGTGGTCGCGCCGGACTCCGCGGTGAACGTGCCCTCGGTGCCCAGGTGGTACTTCACGTCGCCGGAGCCCTGCACGGACTTCGGGTCGATCTGGCCCTCGAACTCCTTGAAGATCTGGGCGTAGCTCTTGCCGGCGATGTTCGCCAGCACGTTGAGCCGACCGCGGTGGGCCATGCCGAGCCCCACCTCGTCCAGGCCGCCCTCCGCGGCCCGCGAGAGGATCGCGTCGAGCAGCGGGATGAGAGACTCGCCGCCCTCCAGGGAGAAGCGCTTCTGGCCGACGTACTTGGTCTGCAGGAACGTCTCGAACGCCTCGGCGGAGTTCAGGCGGCGCAGGATGCGCAGCTGGTCCTCTCGCGGGGTCTTGGCGTAGCTGGACTCCAGGCGCTCCTGGAGCCACTTGCGCTGCGCCACGTCGGCGATGTGCATGTACTCCACGCCGATGGAGCGGCAGTAGGAGTCGCGCAACAGGCCCAGGATGTCGCGCAGCTTCATCTTGGCCTTCGGGCCGAAGCCGGCGGTGGGGAAGACACGGTCCAGGTCCCACAGCGTCATGCCGTGGTTCTGGATGTCCAGGTCCGGGTGCCGGCGCTGGCGGTAGGCGAGCGGGTCGGTGTCCGCCATGAGGTGCCCGCGCGAGCGGAACGACTGGATGATCTCCGCGATCTTGGCCGGCTTGGCGGCTTCGACGTCGGAGTCGACGGTGTTGTCGCGCACCCAGCGAACCGGCTCGTACGGGACGCGGAGGGCCGCGAAGACGCGGTCGTAGAAGCCGTCGAGGCCGAGCAGCTTCCCGGCGATGATCTTCAGGAACTCGCCGGACTGGGCGCCCTGGATGATGCGGTGGTCGTACGTCGAGGTGAGCGTCATGACCTTCGAGACGCCCATGCGCGCGAGCTGCTCGTCCGACGCCCCCGCGAACTCCGCCGGGTAGTCCATGGCGCCGACGCCGACGATGGTGCCCTGGCCCTGCATGAGGCGCGGCACGGAGTGCACCGTGCCGATCCCGCCCGGGTTGGTCAGGGAGACGGTGGTGCCCTGGAAGTCGGTGACGCCGAGCTTGCCGCCCCGCGCCTTGCGGACCAGGTCCTCGTAGGCGGCGACGAACTCCGCGAAGTCGAGCTCCTCGGCCTTCTTGATGCTCGGCACCAGGAGCTGGCGGGAGCCGTCCGGCTTGGCGAGGTCGATGGCGAGCCCGAAGCCCACGTGCGCGGGGTGGTTCACGCCCGGCTTCCCGTCGACCATCTCGTAGTGCGAGTTCATCACCCGGATGTCGCTCAGCGCCTCGACCAGCGCGTAGCCGATCAGGTGGGTGAACGAGATCTTGCCACCGCGCCCGCGCTTGAGATGGTTGTTGATGACGATCCGGTTGTCCACCATGAGCTTGGCGGGCACCGCGCGCACCGACGTCGCGGTGGGGACCTCCAGCGACGACTCCATGTTCGTCACGACGCGCGCGGCGGGCCCGCGCAGCTTCTGCACGTCGTCGACGGCGTCGTCGTGGTGGGGCTTGGGCTGCAGGAGGGACTGTCCGTAGTCCTGCACCGCCGGCGTCGCGACGGGCGGAGCCGCGGCGGTGACCTTGGGGTCCGCCGGGAGGGCCTTCTCGGCCGGCTCCTGCGCGGCCTCGGCGGCCGCGGTGCCGTGAGCGCCCGACGGCGTCTTCGGCTGCGCGGGCGCGGGCGCGGGCGGTGCCGCTGCCTCCGGGGGAGCCGACTGCGTGTCAACCGCCTTACGCGCATTGTCCGGTGATGGCGTGTAGTCCTCGAAGAACTCCCACCACGCGGGGTCGACGGCGTTCTTGTCCTTCAGATACTGCTGGTAGAGCTCGTCGACGAGCCACTCATTGGCTCCGAACGACGAGCTCGCCACGCTGATCGACTCTGAACCAGCCTTAGGGGACACGCGCGGATCGCCCACCTTCACCCATAGATTCTGCGCTCTGTGAGGCGGCCGGCGTTGGACCGGTCACGCCCTCAGCCCGATGGTTTCGGACAGCACAAGGGTATGCCTTGCGGGCCCGGAGGCGGGTGTGACGTCCACAGGTTTTCGCCGTCCTGACGCGCCATCGCCGATGCTTCGTCATGGATTCTGCTGGGCAGGCAAAATGCAGGCAACATTCGTTCTCGAACCCGTCAACGCCATGTTTCCACCGCGCGATAGCGGCAGACAATCCCTGGTCTGTGTGACAGAGATCACCCCTTTATGGGGTTGTCCTGCACGCTCGATGTCTCTACACCTCCCGCTCCGCTTCGCCACGGGAAATGCCCTGGAGCGGCACCAGGGCATTTCCGTCAGGGCCGGTGGCGGCGTCACTCCGCGCCGAGGTGCTCGGCGCTCACGCCGGGGGCGGGGTGCGCGCTCGCCGGGAGCGTGACCCGCATCGTGGCGCCCTCGCTCGAGTCCGCCACCTCGACGTGGCCGCCGTGGAGCTCCACCGCCCAGCGGACGATCGCCAGGCCGATCCCGGTGCCACCGCTCGCAGGCGGTGTCCCCCCGAAGACGCCCGCCCCACTCTCCGTGGCGGCGCCGACGGCGGACGCCGCCGAACCGGGGACGGACGCCGTGCCGCGTGCGAACCGCTGGAAGATCCGCTCCCGGTCCTGCGGTGCGATTCCCGGCCCCTGGTCGCTGACCTCCAGGACCACGGTGTCGCCGACAGGGTAGGCATCCATGCGGACGTCGCCGCCTTGAGGCGAGTGCCGGATGGCGTTCTGCAGCAGGTTCGTCAGAACCTGGTGCAGCCGCTCGCGGTCGGCCTCGATCGTGAGGTTCGGAGGGGTCACGTCGATGATGTAGTGCAGGTCCTTGGCGGCATCGACCATCTGGAGGCCGTCGGCGCACTCCTCCATGAGATCACCGACGTCGAACTCCGAGACCGACAGGGCCGACGCACCCGCCTCGAGGCGCGACAGGTCCAGCAGATAGGTGACCAGGCGCGTCAGCCGCTCGGTCTGCGCGTGCGCCTGTTCGAGCATCGCGGGCGTGGCCGGGACCACGCCGTCGACCATGTTCTCCAGCTGCGCCTGAAGCGCGGCCACGGGGGTGCGCAGCTCGTGGGACACGTTCGCGATCAGGTCCCGCCGGGTCTGCTCGACCGACGCCAGGTCCTCCGACATCTGATTGAACGCGGCGGCCAGCTGGCCCACCTCGTCCCGGCTGGTCGCGCGCACGCGAGTGGTGTAGTCGCCGTCGGCCATCGCCTGGACGGCGTGAGTCATCTCCCGCAGCGGGGACGTCATGCCGCGCGCCAGGAACTGGGTCAGCACGAGCGACAGGAGGATCGCCACGGGGAACGTCCGGCTCGGGCCCATCTCCAGCTGCAGGCCGAGCCACGTGATCAGCACCGCGAGCGTCACCGTCGCCGCGACGAGGATGCCGAGCTTGATCTTGATGGAACGCAGCGGGTCGAGGGGGCGGACGTCGCGCAGGGTGCGCGCGACGCCGGGCAGCTTCCGGTTCATCGGTTCAGGCCGTCGGAGGTTCGAACGCGTACCCCACACCGTGGACGGTCCTGATCAGGTCCGAGCCCAGCTTCCTGCGCAGCGCCTTGATGTGCGAGTCCACCGTGCGGGTGCCGCTGGCGTCCGCCCAGTCCCAGACCTCGGCCAGCAGCCGCTCGCGGGTGAGAACGGTCTTGGGGGAGGAGGCCAGCATCACGAGCAGCTCGAACTCGGTGGGAGTCAGGTGGATCTCCTCGCTGCCGCGGTAGACGCGCCGCTGCGCGCGATCGACCGTGACGTCCCCCATCGCCATCGGCGGCTCCGAGGGGGTCGAGGCGGCGGCCTGGACGGCGCGGTCCACCCGTCGCAGCAGGGCCTTGAGCCGGGCGACGAGTTCGCGCATGGAGAAGGGCTTGGTCATGTAGTCGTCGGCGCCGACGCCGAGACCCACGAGCATGTCCGTCTCGTCGTCACGGGCCGTGAGCATGAGGATCGGCACCGGCTGCTCGGCCTGGATGCGCCGTGTCACCTCGAGCCCGTCGATGCCCGGAAGCATCACGTCCAGCACGATGGCGTCGGGGCGCAGCCGCATGGCTGCGTCGACCCCGGACAAACCGTCACGCGCGACCTCCACCCGCCAGCCCTCCGCGGACAGCCTCTGGGCGATCGCCGTCGCGATGGTCGGCTCGTCCTCGACGACGAGGATCGTGGCGCTCTGCTGGCCAGTACCGGTGGCGCCCGACGACGCGGGGTCGGGGCGGGCGGAGCTGCCCGGCTGCTGCGGGGTACCTGAAGACATGGGTCCATCTTGCACCCCTGAGCCTGAAAGGATGCTGAACCCGGGCCGCGAGCGGGCCAGTCGTGTCCCGGATGCGAAAGCCGCCGCGGATGCTTCGTCATCGAAGACCCCAGGCGCTACGATCGGCACACGATGAACGAAGCGCACCATCCCAGGAGCCCTCGATGACCGCCGACTGGATCATGGTCGCCGTCGGGGTGCTCCTCACCGCAGGTACCGCCATTTTCGTTGCCGGCGAGTTCTCGCTCGTCACCCTCGACCCAGCTGTGGTCGGGGACGACGAGGAGGGCGACAGACCCGGCTCGTCAACCGGCTCCGCATCCCCCGCCCGTCCGAGGCGCCGTGACCGTGCCGTTCGTGCGGCGCTGAAGAGCCTCTCCACCGAGCTCTCCTCCGCCCAGGTCGGCATCACGGTCACCACGATCCTGCTCGGCTACACGGCACAGCCTGCGCTGGTCGAGCTCCTGGGCTCGATGTTCGGCAGCTTCCCGCTGTCCGACGCCGTCGCCCTGGCCACCGCGACCGTGCTCGCCCTCATCCTGGTGAACGGCTTCTCGATGCTGTTCGGTGAGCTGATCCCCAAGAACTTCGCGCTCTCGGCGCCCCTCGGCGCCGCCCGCACCGTCATCCCGCTCCAGCGGGTGTTCACCATCCTCTTCAAGCCCGTCATCCTCGTGCTCAACGGGTCGGCCAACGCCCTCCTGCGACGTGTCGGCATCGAGCCGCGCGAGGAGCTCTCCGGGGCCCGGTCCGCCACGGAGCTCGCCTCCCTGGTGCGCCGCTCGGCGGAGGAGGGCACGCTCGAGAAGTCCGTCGCGCAGCTCCTGACCAACTCGATCGAGCTGCACGAGCTGAGCGCCAACGACGTCATGACGGACCGTATGCGCATGGTCGTGGTCGAGCGCGACGCCACCGCGGCCGACGTCGTACAGCTCGCCGTGCGCACCGGACACTCCCGCTTCCCGGTGATCGGGCAGGACCGGGACGACGTCGTCGGCCTCGTGCACCTGCGCCGCGCCGTCGGGGTGCCGCACGACCGCCGCGGCGAGGTCCCGGCAGCGGCGCTGATGGTCGACGCCCCGCGCGTCCCGGAGACGGTGGGCCTCGGCCCGCTGCTGGTGGAGCTGCGGGACCTGGGGCTGCAGATGGCCGTCGTGGTCGACGAGTACGGCGGGACGTCCGGCGTGGTCACCCTGGAGGACGTCGTGGAGGAGCTCGTCGGTGAGGTCGCCGACGAGCACGACCGGCGTCGCGCCGGCGTCGTGCGGGCTCCCGGCGGTGAATGGGTCGTGCCCGCCGTTCTGCGACCCGACGAGCTGGAGGAGAACACGGGCGTCGTCGTTCCGGAGGGGGCGGCCTACGAGACGCTCGGTGGACTCGTGATGGCCGAGCTGGGACGCGTGCCCCGGACCGGTGACGAGGTGACGGTCCCTGGTGCGTCGCTTCGCGTCGAGGCGATGGACGGACGCCGGATCGAGAGACTCCGCGTCAGCCCGGAGCCCGGTGACGAAGCCGGCGGCAACCCGCCCGCGACCGTCGTCGGCCCGCGGCGCCCGAAGAAGGAGGTGCGCGGATGAGCACCACCACCGCGATCATGGTCGCTCTCGCGCTGCTGGCGGGGAACGCCTTCTTCGTCGGCGCGGAGTTCGCCGTGCTGTCCGCGAAGCGCTCCGCGATCGAGCCGCTGGCCGCGTCGGGCAACCGCCGCGCACAGACCGTGCTGTGGGCCATGGAGCACGTCTCGCTCATGCTGGCATGCGCACAGCTCGGGGTGACCGTGTGCTCCACGGGGCTGGGCATGGTGGCCGAGCCGGCGCTCGCGCACCTGCTCGAGGAGCCGTTGCACGCGATCGGTGCGAGCCCTGCGCTGGCGCACCCGATCGCCCTCGCGATCGCCCTCGCGATCGTCGTGTACCTGCACGTGGTGCTCGGTGAGATGGTGCCGAAGAACCTGGCGGTGTCGGCACCGGAGAAGGCGGTGCTGTGGTTCGGGCCCGCGCTCGTGCTGCTGGCGCGCGCGGTGCGGCCCGTCGTCACGGCCCTGAACTGGCTCGCCAACCATGCGGTGCGGGCGGTGGGCATCGAACCGCGTGACGAGGTCGCCTCGGCGTTCACCGCCGAGGAGGTTCAGTCGATCGTGGAGCACTCGCAGGCCGAGGGCGTGCTGGAGGACGAGCAGGGGCTGCTGGCCGGTGCCCTCGAGTTCTCCGGGAAGACCGCCGGAGACGTGATGGTCCCGGTGGACGGGCTGGTCACCCTGACCGAGGGCGTGACTCCTGACGAGGTCGAACGCCTCGTCGCCGAGCACGGCTTCTCGCGGTTCCCCGTCCTGTCCGACGAGCTTCCCGAGGAGACGGTCACGGGTGCCTCGCCGGGCGAGGCGGCCGACGAGCGCCTGATCGGGTACCTGCACCTCAAGGACGTGCTGTACGCGACGGGTGCGGAGCGGAACGAGCCCGTGGCGCTGTGGCGTGTCCGCGCGCTGGCGAGCGTGCGGCCGGGCGACGAGGTGGAGGACGCGCTGCGCGTGATGCAGCGGTCGGGCGCGCATCTGGCACGTGTGGTCGAGGAGGGTGGTGGCCTGCTGGGCATCGTCTTCCTGGAGGACGTGCTCGAGGAACTCGTCGGCGAGGTGCGGGACGCCATGCAGCGCCGGTGACCTGGACCGTCTCCGGCTCGCGCGGGTGAGAACGGCATTTCGCCTATGTGTGTCGTGCCCGGCTTGGCACCGGTGTCGGTGAACGCTAGGGTCGGGGCCACACGACGATCCGCCGCGCGGGGGCAGCGGCTGCGACATCGGAGGAGCAGTGGAGCCAGTGGCCGGTCCGGGCGCATCGCCCGCGTACCCCACCCGCCGCGCCCGGCGCGAAGCCCTGGAGCGGAGCCAGACGGTCCGGCGTGGCCCACGCCCCGACCGGACGGACACCACGGGAGGCTCCTCGCCCGGCGACGCCCGCACCGGGCCCGCGCAGCGGTTCCTGTCCCGCACCGCCGTGCTGGGCACTCTCGCGGCCGCGACGATCGGTGCGCCCTTTGCCCAGCAGGCCGAACGGAGTGGCGACTCGCCCTTCGAGGTCGCGGCCGATCCGACCGGCCCGTCGCCCCTCGACCTGGTCACCGACCCCAGCACGGCGCCCCGCGCGTCCGACAACGTCATGGCGGCCCCGCAGCTCGAACGCGGTGACACACACGCCGTCAGCCGTGAGGCCGAGCGCAGCCCGCTGCCCGGCTGCTCCCTCGACGCCCCTGTGGACGGCGGCAACGGCCTGCTTGCCGACCACTCGCTGTGCGAGCTGTGGCAGGGCGACGAGTGGCTGCGACCCGACGCCGCGATCAGTCTGTCCGCCCTCAACGGCGCCTTCCGCGCACAGTTCGGGCGGAACCTGTGCCTGGTGGCCAGCTATCGCGACCTGGACACGCAGTACGCCGTGAAGGCGCGGCTCGGCTACTGGGCGGCCTCACCGGGCACCTCGAACCACGGCTGGGGCCTCGCCGTCGACGTCTGCAAGCAGGAGACCAGCGACAGCGACATCTACGCCTGGCTGTGGGCGAACGCTCCGGCCTACGGCTGGCAGAACCCGGCGTGGGCCCAGGCGGGTGGCGAGAAGTACGAGCCGTGGCACTGGGAGTACGTCGAGGGAGTGCGGGAACTGGGTCTCTGGAAGGGGTGATCCCGCGCCTCGTACACGGGTGCCGCGGTGGCGGCTCACCGGCTACGGGTGATCGTCGCGGTCCGGTGCCCGCGTAGCTCCGCCCGGCTGGTCCGGGCCGGCTCGTCAGCTCGTGCTGAGGCGGGAGTTCGGGCCGAAGTCCTGCCGGAAGCGCGGGCCCTGCTCCGTGAGTTCCGCGTCGAACGACGCCGCCCACGAACCGTACGGCCTCACGGCGAGCGAGTCGTTCGAGAACCGCGCGTCGTCGGTGATCTCGGTGACGCAGAAGTCGGGGATCTGAAGCCCGGTGACCGGTCGGGACCGCTCGCACTCGGCGACGATCAGCGGATGGTTCGCACCGCCGAACACGTCGATCGACCAGCCGTCGGCGCCCAGCCAGGCGGCGTACCGGGTCTTGACGACGCGATTCCCGCCGCGCCGGACCAGTTCGACGGCGATGCTCGTGTCGAGGGGGCGCTCGGCCTCGTACCGGGTGCCTCCCACGGCCGGTCCCTTGACGGTGACCGCGGCGAAGTCGATCTCCGTGGCGTGCTCGCGCAGCACGTCGTCCGGGGTGGTTCCGGGCTCCTGCGGTACGGCGACATCGCTCGCCTGGACGCGGACGCGGAGGGCGTAGCCGTCGTCGGCCACGAAGTAGGACTGGACGATCAGCGCCGGGGCGTCGCGGAGCTCCTGGGGGAAATCACGGACGAAGAAGCGCCGCTCGAACTCGAAGTCGCGGTAGTCGGTGTCCGGGCCGACATCGTGCCCGGCCTTGTCGAGGTCGCTCATGGCAGGTCCCCTGTCGCCCATGTCAGGTGCTTGCAAGGAAGTCTACACAAGCAGAGGCGGGCCGCGTGATGCGGCCCGCCTCCCTCTGTTCGCCGGTCCGGTCGCGGCTACCGGCCGGTGACGTGCGGAGCGAGGGCGGCCCGGATCTCCTGCGCGGAGGCGTCGATGCTGCCCGGCTTCAGGACGACGGGTGTCCCTGCCAGCCGCAGGCTCGTGCCGGCGGCGAGGCGCCGGATGGCGGTGCGCTGCCGGCTGATGACGGCGTCGGGGTCGATGACGTCGACGGCGACCACGGTACGACCAGCAAGGCTCGCGTCCCGGATCCCGGTGACCTCGGACCACTCGACGCGTTCGACGCCGAGGTTGGGCAGCCAGTCGGTGAGGCCTTCGTCGTCGACGATCAGGACGGGCCAGCGCGCCACCAGCATGCGCCGCACCGCGATGAGGCCGGCACCGAGCGCCATGAGCGTGCCGACCGCTCCCGCGCTGGTGACGACCAGCGCTGTCGGTGAGGGGGTGGTCTGTGCCGTGTCGAACCCGATGACGGCGGCAGCGCCGCACACGATCGTCAGGACGAGCGCCGTGACCGTCAGCGAGGTCACGTGGCCGTGTGACGGGAAGAACTCGACGGCGTCACCGGCGGAGGGGGAGGTGGATGCTTCTGAGGTGCTTGCCGTGGCCTGTTCGGGTGCCATCGCGTCGGACATGGGGCGGACGATACCGGCAACTCGGTCATCAGCGGAACGCGTCGCGGGTGCCGGCCCGCGTCGCGCTGGACGGGGCCCTGCAGGGCACGCCGACGGGTGGCGTCGCGCGGCTTCTCCGCAAGCCCGCCGAGCGGCTGTGGCCAAGTGGCTGTGGCCGGTTCGGCGCGCCGTTCGGGTCCCTGCCGGCGCGGCCGCATCCGGCTTGCGGCTCCAGGCGTCGTGAGACACCACTCCCGTGCGGGCGAATCGGAAGCGCGACCTGTGCCGACCCGCACCCCCATAGCCTTGGTCCCATGGTGTTCCCTGGCACGCGGCTGAGCATCCCGGCGCCGCGACGTGCGCTGGTGAGTCGGCCGCGGCTGACCGAGCGACTGGACTCCGTGCACGACGCGATGCCGCGGCTGCTGCTCGTGGTCGCGCCTGCGGGCTTCGGCAAGACGACTCTGCTGACGCAGTGGCTGACCAAGGCGAGGACCGCCGGCGCGGAGCCGCGTCGAGTCGCGTGGCTGTCGATCGCGGCCGGCGATGACCTCGATCGGTTCCTCACCGGCCTCGTGATGGCCGTGGCCAGGGCTGATCACGACGGGCTCATGGCCGCCGAGGCGGCAGGCGCTCTCGAGTCCGGCGCCGGGATCGCGTCCGATGCCGTGATCGCCGGGCTGATCGACGAACTGGACTCCGCCGACGGCACGACCGTGATCGCACTGGACGACTACCACCTCGTCACGTCGCAGGCCGTCCACGACGCCGTCGACCTCCTGACGGCGAACCTTCCGCCTCACGTCATGGTCGCGATGACCACACGGGTGGATCCTCCGCTGCGCCTTCCCCGGCTGCGGGCGCGCGGCGAACTGCTCGAGATCAGGGCCGCCGACCTGCAGTTCACGCTCGGCGAGGCGCGTGCGTTCCTCAACGAAGCGATGGGCCTGGATCTGGCGGACGCGGAGCTGCGCGCCCTCGAGTCCCGGACCGAGGGCTGGGCGGCGGGTCTGCAACTCGCCGGACTCAGCGTGCGGGGCCGCAGCCCTTCCGAGGTCGCCGACTTCGTCGACGCCTTCGCCGGAAGCCACGGATACGTGCTCGACTACCTGCTCGAGGAGGTGCTCGACAGCCAGCCCGCTGAGGTGCGCGAGTTCCTGCTCACGACGTCGCTCCTGGGCGAGCTCACCGGATCACTCTGCGATGCGGTCACCGGCCGGAAGGACGGCCGGCGGATGCTCGAGCGGCTCGAACGCTCCGGGTTGTTCGTGACCGGACTCGACGACAGCCGCCAGTGGTTCAGGTACCACCAGCTGTTCGCCGACGCGCTGCGCGCACAGTTGGCGCTCCGGCAGCCGGAGCACGAGCCGGGGCTGCATCGGGCCGCGGCGCGGTGGTACGCGGCCCACGAGATGCTTCCCGAGGCGATCGGGCACGCCCTCGACGCCGGCAGCTCCACGGACGCCGCCGAACTGCTCGAGCTCGCTCTGCCGCGACTGAAACGCTCGAGACAGGACCTGATCGTGCGCGCCGCGCTGGATCGCCTGCCGGATGACCTGATCCGCGGGCACCCCCTGCTCGCGGCGTTCGCCGGGTGGGCGCGCCTGTCGATCGGCGACCTCGCGGGCGCACGGCCGTGGCTCCACGGCACCGGCGTCGAACACAGACGCGCCGGTACCCCGGTGGCAGGGCTCGGCGCCGCCGTCCCTGACGCGTTTCATCGTGAGCTCGACGGTGAACTCGACGAGCTGCCGGCCACGGTCGAGAGCTACCGAGCGGTCCTCGCACAGGCATCCGGCGACGTCGTCGGCACCGTGAAGCATGCGCGGCGATCGCTCGAGTTCGCTCCGACGGACGATCACTACACGCGCGGGGCGGCCGGAGGACTGCTCGCGCTCGCGCAATGGGCCTCGGGCGACATCGACGAGGCGATCACGTCCTTCTCCGCCGCGATCGGGAACCTGCGGGCCGGCGGAACGCTCGCGAGCGCACTCGGATCCACCGTCGTGATCGGCTCGATGCAACTCGCGGCGGGACGCACCGGCCAGGCACGGCGGGCGTACGAGCGCGCACTGGAGGAGGCCGAGAAGAGCCCTGCCGCCGCATCGGTGGTCGGCGACCTTCACGTCGGCCTCGCCGAGGTCCTCGTCGAACAGGGCGACGTGGCGGGCGCGACGGCCCACCTCGACACGGCCGCGGGGCTCGGGGCTGGCGCCGGTCTGCCGGAGAACGACTTCCGTCGGCATGTCGTCCTGGCCCGTCTCGCCCTCGCACGCGGCGAGACAGGCCAGGCGGTCGACGCGCTCGATGCCGCCACGTCCGCCTTCCTGCCGGGCTTCCTCCCGGAGGTGCAGCCGCTCCCCGCCGTCCGCGCCCGCGTCCTGATCGCGGCGGGCAGACTGGACGAGGCGAGTGAATGGGCGCGGCAGAAGAGCATCGCCGGTCCGCCGGCCGACGGCCTCCCGGACTACGCATCCGAATACGACATGCTCACCTGGGCGCGTCTGGAGATCCGGGAGCGACACAGTGGCGACCACGCGCTCACCGCGCTCGCCGCTTGGCTGGCGGCTGCCGCCGAGCAGCTCGACGGCACCTCGCGCGGTCGTGGCCGCATCGACGCGGCGATCGCAGCGGCGCTCGCCGAGGACGCCCGCGGGGCGCGGGAGTCGGCCGTCGACCGCCTCGAGCCCGCTGTGCTGTGGAGCGCATCGGGCGGCAGCGCACGCGCATTCCTGGACGACGGCCCGCCGATGCAGGCTCTCCTGGCCGCTGTCGCCGAGCGCGGCGGCCCCGCCGGCAAACGCGCCCGGGAGATCCTCGCACTCCACGCAGTCGCCCGGCAGGGCTCGGCTCTGCCACCACGGTCGCCGGGGCGGACCCCGCAGGGGCCGATCGAGCCGCTGAGCGAGCGCGAGCGCGAGGTGCTGCGACTGCTGGACTCGGAGCTGTCCGGCCCGGAGATCTCGAAAGAGCTGTACGTCTCGATCAACACGTTCCGCACGCACACCAAGAGCACCTTCCTGAAGCTCGGGGTCACCACGCGGCGCGCGGCGGTCGCCCGCGCCCGCGAACTCGGACTGCTCTGACATCCGCGCACCGAAAGCGCCGCGCACCGTCACATCCGCGCACAGTCACATCATCGTGTGAGGCGCGCTCACCATGTCCCCTCCTACCGTCGCGCTGCGGTCGGAACGGTTCCGGCCGGAACCCCAGGAGCAGACATGGCCATCACCGCCACCGGACTGACCAAGGCGGCAGCCGTCGCCACGGCGACCGCAGGAGCGATCTTCGTCGCGGTCCAGATCAACCACCCGCCGATGACCGCGGAAACGACCGAGACTCTCGACTGGGCGATGCGCAGCACCGCCAAGGCGCTCATGGGCGCCCTCGCCGTGTTCGGGCTGACCGGCATGTACCTGCGCCAGCACCGCGAGGCGGGTGTGCTGGGGCTCGTCGGGTACGTGACCTTCGCCGTCGGGTATCTCATGATCATGGCGACCGAGGTCATCGCGCTGACGGTCCTGCCCGTGCTGGCAGGGACGAACCCCGCGTATGTCGACGCGGTGCTCGTCACCGCCGCGGGTGGCACCCCTGCGACGGACATCGGCCTCCTCGAGCCCTACCTGGCACTGTCAGGCATGTTGTACCTGCTCGGCGGGCTGATCCTCGCGATCGCGCTCGTGCGCACCGGGGTGCTGTGGCGCTGGGCGTCGGTGCTGCTGGGACTCGGCGTACTCGGTACCGGGGCGCTCGCGGTGCTGCCGGAGTCCTTCAACCGCCCGATGGCGGTGCCGATCGGGCTGGCGCTCATCGCCCTGGGCGTCTCGCTGTGGCGCAGCCCGGCAGAGCGGGCGGCGGGCTCGGCGGAGCCGCACGCCCACGCCGGGGCTGCCTTGTCGTGAGCCCGGGACGGGGCGGACGCTTACGCTGACCACGACACGCCCGCAACCATCCACATGTCTCGGTCGCCGGCCCGCGATCGACTCCGAGTTCGGGCCGCCAAGGCGTGGGCATCACCCAGCAGTTGGCCCAGCAGAGGCCCCCGAAGCTGCCGTCCAGCGGGCAAGGCAACAGGCCGTGACCGGCGAAATCGCTGGTCACGGCCTGTTTTCTCGGGTGCGCCTGAAGGGATTCGAACCCCCGACCTTCTGCTCCGGAGGCAGACGCTCTATCCACTGAGCTACAGGCGCGGGACCGCGGGTCGGTGGCGATTCCTCGCAACCGCAACGGCCGGAATGAGACTACCAGGTGACAGGCCCCGGGCGTGCATCGATAGTTGTGACGAGCCCGACGGCGGCCTCCGTCGTCGTCCACGTGGCCGGCTGTGACGGCGACGCTCCCTCACCGGACGAGCCGGGAGGCCTCGGCGTGGTGTCTTGCCGGGTCGAGGCAACTGCTCAGGTCAGGCAACCTTTGCTCGGCAGCGTGCGTCTGTGTGCCATGACTTCTCGACGAGGCCGGTCCGGCCGCCGCCCGGACAGCGGTGCGGGACGACGACGAACGAGGTGGTGCGCGTGGTGAGCGAGGACGGGGCGGTTCTGGACGACACCGCGACGGTGGTGGTCACCGGCACCCGCGCCGAGCGCTTCACGGTGTTTGCCAGGGAACGATCGCCCGAGTTGTCGCGCATCGCGTACTTGTTGTGCGGTGACGTGCACCGGGCCGCAGATCTGGTTCAGCTCGCGCTGGAACGGACGTACCGGGCCTGGAACAGGGTGGGCGACGGCGACCCGTTCGCCTATGCGCGCAGGGTGATCGCGACTGCCCGCATCGATTCCTGGCGGCGGACCCGGCGGGACGTCCTGGTCGCACCGGCCGACCTGCGTCCGGGTGCCACGGCGGACGGCGCGCAGCACGTCGTCGACCGCGACGAACTGGTGCGGGCGCTGCGGCAACTCCCGGCAGGCCAGCGGCGTGCCGTGGTGCTGCGATACCTGCTGGACCGGACCGAGAAGCAGACGGCCGAGGACCTGGGGATCACCGTGGGCGCCGTGAAGTCGGCGGCGTCGCGCGGGCTCGACCGGCTGCGTCAGATCCTCGGCACACGTCGGCGTCGCCCGGAGACGACGAACGACACGGTCTCGCGGAAGGAGGCGCAGTGATGAAGGAACAGAGCGACGACCTGATGCAGCTGATCCACGACGCCGCGGGCCGGGTCGGGCCCCTGGAGGGGATCGACGGCGAGGCGATGGCCGGGCGAGTGATCCGCCGCGAGCGCGTGCGGCGAGGTGTGATCGGAGGTGCCGCAGCTCTGGTCCTGGTTGCCCTGGGAGCGGCGGCGATCTGGTCCACCGATCCGCGGGTGCTGCCCGCCCTGCTGCCGTGGGTGCACAACTCCTCGACCCCGACCGAGGTTCGGTCGGACGGCCTGACGTTCGAGGTGCCGGCCGGCTACGAGGAGTTCGACATCACCGGGGACCCGATGTGGGGGCTCGACCCGGTCATCCCCGGAGACATGGAATGGGACCAGAACCCGTACGCGGACTCGTGGGTCGCCGTGGATCCTGTGCAGGACGTGCCGCTGGTCGGCGAACTGGTGGGGAACCCGGTGACCGAAGCCGATGTCCCTGGAGCGGTCGCGGCGCGCTGGTCCTGGTACTCCGCGCAGGACGTCTCCGCCACCGGGTACTGGGAGCGGGGGCCGGGAGACGGTGACTTCGTCGGTGAGCTCGACGTGGAACTCACCGACGGGACGGTGGTGCGCGTGACCATGAGCCTGACGGGTGATGACACGCCGCAGGACACCTTCGAACGGCTCGTCGACACGGTCCGGATCGACGACGAGTTCGGCGGACCGGAGACCGTCCCGATGATCGTCCAGAAGGACCTGCCGCTCCTCGAGACCGATGATGTGCCCGCGTCCTGGCGGCAGGCGGAGTTCCACGGCCTGGAGTACGCGGTCCCCGGTGAGTGGGATGCCGGTCCGGGGGAGGAGGACCCGGGCGACACGCTGCGCCTCGCACGGCCGGACGGCACGGTGGAACTCCGGCTGGAACTGACCGACCAGCTCATGTATCGCGACAACGCGGAGATGGCGGCCGAGTACGCCGAGCTCGGCGAGGACCTTCCGTACTACCGCTTCGACCTGGAAGGGGCCGACGTGTCGCAGGTCCTGGTCGAACGTTCCGACGGCCAGGACCAGGCCTACATCGAGGTGCGTCGTGCCGGCGGCCTCGGGTACAAGGTGAACCTCTTCGCCGACCACGGCACCACGAACTTCGACGACGTCCTCGCCAGGACCCTCGGCGGCCTCGGCCTCACCGCCGGGTCGAACGACGGGACCACGGTCTCCGACGGGCTGGACCCTGCGACCCCGTTGCTGCAGGACCCTCCGTCAGACTGGCGACCGGTCACGTTCGAGGGACTGAGGATGAGGCTGCCGGCGGAGCTGACGAGCGATGAGGGGACGTGGGGGATGTGGGACAACAACTCCGAGGGCTCCTGGGAGGACCTGTCGATCGGTCTCTGGGATCTGGAGGCGTACGACCAGCCCTTCGACCTCGATGAGAGCGGGTACGGGTACGAGCCGCCGGGCACCGTGCGCGGGGTCGTGACCGTCGGGACCGACCCCGAGTCCGGGGAGTACTTCGCGGGGGACGCCACCTTCTGGCTCACGGCCGACGGGCGCAAGTCGTTCGAGATCTCCTACAAGGGCCCCGGGGCGACCGAGGAGCGGTGGTGGCAGATCCTCGCGTCCCTGGACGCGACGGGTGCGACCTCACCCTGATCCGGTGCCCGACGCCGGCCGGTGCCCCAGGTGCAGCGGCCGGCGTCGGGCGTCGCGTTCCCGGGCTGTGGAAACCGCGGGCTGTGTGCGCGGCGTCGCCCGTAGAATCGTCGCGTGACCCCCACCGAGCTCTCCGGAGCACTCAGCGCTGCCCTTGCCGCGGCTGTGGCCGACGGCACCCTTCAGCTCCCCGCCGACGCGATCCCCGCCTCGGTGCACGTGGAGCGACCCCGGCAGCGAGAGCACGGCGACTGGGCCACGAACGTCGCGCTCCAGCTCGCCAAGAAGGCCGGCACGACTCCGCGGGCACTCGCCGAGGACCTGGCCGCACGCCTGGCAGAGAACGCCGGGATCGCCTCGGTGGACGTCGCCGGGCCGGGCTTCCTGAACATCACCCTCGATGCGGGTGCGGCCGGTGAGCTGGCGCGCACGATCGTTCAGCAGGGCGCGCAGTACGGCCGCAACGACTCCGAGGCCGGCACCAGGATCAACCTGGAGTTCGTGTCCGCCAACCCGACCGGCCCGATCCACATCGGCGGAGTGCGCTGGGCGGCCGTCGGTGACTCGCTGGCACGCATCCTCGCGGCGTCCGGCGCCGAGGTGGAGCGGGAGTACTACTTCAACGACCACGGCGCGCAGATCGACCGGTTCTCCAGTTCCCTCCTCGCCTCCGCGCAGGGGAAGCCCGCTCCCGAGAACGGCTACGGCGGTGCGTACATCGCCGAGATCGCCGAGGCCGTGATCGCCGATGCGATCGCCGACGGCGACACAGACCCGCGCGAGCTGTCCGACGACGAGGCGCAGGAGGCCTTCCGCGCCCGCGGCGTCGAGCGGATGTTCGCCGAGATCAAGCAGTCCCTGCACGATTTCGGCGTCGACTTCGACGTCTACTTCCACGAGGACTCGCTGCACGAGTCCGGCGCGGTGAAGCACGCCGTGGACCGTCTGACCGCGGACGGCCGCACGTTCGAGAAGGACGGCGCGCTGTGGCTGCGCACCACGGACTTCGGGGACGACAAGGACCGCGTCATCATCAAGTCCGACGGCGACGCCGCCTACATCGCCGGGGACATCGCGTACTACCTCGACAAGCGCGAACGGGGCTTCGACGACGTCATCATCATGCTCGGCGCCGACCACCACGGCTACGTCGCCCGCATGATGGCCGTCTGCGCCTCGTTCGGCGACACGCCGGGCAAGAACATGCAGATCCTGATCGGCCAGATGGTCAACCTGGTCCGTGACGGCCAGCCGGTGCGCATGTCGAAGCGTGCTGGCACCGTGGTCACGATCGATGACCTGGTCGACGCCGTCGGCGTGGACGCCGCCCGCTACGCGCTCGCACGCTCGTCCGCGGACCAGAACATCGACCTCGACCTCGACCTCCTGGCGAGCCAGAAGAACGAGAACCCCGTCTACTACGTCCAGTACGCGCACTCACGGACCTGCGCCGTGGACCGGAACGCGGCCGATCGCGGCGTCCGGCTCGAGGACGCCTTCGACCCGGCGCTCCTCAGCCACGAGTCCGAGAGCGCGCTGCTCGGCCGCCTCACCGAGTACCCGCGGATCGTCGCCCAGGCCGCCGAACTGCGCGAGCCCCACCGCGTGGCCCGCTACCTGGAGGCGCTCGCCGGTGACTACCACTCCTGGTACAACGACGACGCCAAGCTGCGCGCCAACCCGTACCCCGACGAGGCCGTGACGGACGCGCACCGCACCCGCCTCTGGCTGAACGATGCGGTCCGCACGGTCCTCGCCAACGGCCTGGGACTGCTGGGCGTGA
This sequence comes from Myceligenerans indicum, assembly GCF_016742955.1. Taxonomy (GTDB): domain Bacteria; phylum Actinomycetota; class Actinomycetes; order Actinomycetales; family Cellulomonadaceae; genus Myceligenerans; species Myceligenerans indicum. The sequence goes on from NZ_JABBYC010000001.1 coordinate 291,050, forward strand.
GCGCCCCGGAGCGGATGTGAGCGGCGGTGCGCCGGCCGGCGCATCCGAGGGACCAGGTACGACGGCGGTCGTGGGCGGGCAGTCCGGTCCCGCCGCGCTCCCCGTCGGTTCGGCCGGCGCGCCGTGGTCGAGCGGAGTGCGGCGCGGCGACGACGGCGCGGTGGAGGTCGCGGGTGTCGGCGTCGCCGACGTCGCGGCGGACCACGGGACGCCGTCGTACATCCTCGACGAGGCCGACTTCCGCGCTCGCGCCCGTGCCTACCGGACCGCCTTCGAGGCGGCGTTCGCGGCGGTGGGGACGGGCGTGGACGTGTACTACGCGGGCAAGGCGCTGCTGACGGTGGCTGTCGCGCGCTGGGCTCGTGAGGAAGGGCTGCGGGTCGACACCGCGTCGGGCGGCGAGCTCGCCGTGGCGCTGCGGGCCGGAGTCCCTGGTGAGGCGATCGGGCTGCACGGCAACAACAAGTCCGACGCCGAGATCGTGCGCGCGTTCGAGCACGGGGTGGGACGGATCATCGTCGACTCGCTCGCCGAGATCGATCGCGTCGCCGAACTGGCGGTGCAGCACGGTGTGGTGGCGCCGGTCATGGTGCGTGTGACCACCGGCGTGCACGCGGGCGGGCACGAGTACATCTCGACCGCGCACGAGGACCAGAAGTTCGGGCTGTCGGTCAGCCCCGCCTCCGGGGCGTCGGGACAGGCGTCCCGGCCGTCGGGGACGGGTACCGCGGCGTCCGGTGAGACTGCCGGCGGTGCCGCGTCGTCGGCGGTCGACAGCCCGGCGATGGCGGCTCTGCTGCGGATCCTCGAGCGGCCGAGCCTGCGTCTGCTCGGCATCCACTCCCACATCGGCTCGCAGATCCTCGATCCGGACGGCTTCGAGGCGGCGGCGCGTGCGGTGCTGGAGCTCCGCGCGGAGCTGGCCGCACGGACGGGTGTACTGGTCGGTGAGGTGGACCTCGGCGGCGGGTACGGCATCGCCTATCTGCCGGGGGAGGTGGCGCTCGATCCGGAGCGCGTGGCCAAGGACGTCGCGTCCTCGGTCGCGGACGTGGCCGCACGCCTCGATACGCCGCTGCCGCGGTTCTCGATCGAGCCGGGTCGCGCGATCGTCGGGCCGGCGGGCATGACGCTGTACACGGTCGGCACTGTCAAGCCGGTGACGGTGGGCGGGGGTGACGGCGAGCCGTTCACGCGGCTGTACGTCTCGGTCGACGGTGGCATGAGCGACAACATCCGGCCAGCGCTCTACGGCGCCGACTACCACGCGGAGATCGTCGGGCGCTCCTCCGACGCGGAGCCCGTGCTCGCACGCGTGGTCGGCAAGCACTGCGAGTCCGGCGACATCGTGGTGCACCGGGTGATGCTCCCCGGCGACGTCCGGGCGGGCGACCTGCTCGCGGTGGCCGCGACCGGCGCCTACGGACGTTCCATGGCGTCGAACTACAACATGCTGCTGCGTCCGCCGGTCGTGGCGGTACGCGACGGGGCGTCCCGCGTCCTGATCCGCCGAGAGACCGAGGACGATCTGCTGGGCCTCGACCAGGGATAGCGCCACAGGCCCGCCGGCGCCCGAGTCCGATGTCCGTCGGGCTCGGGCGCCGCGCAACCGCCCCGGCGGCGCCGCGCAACCGCCCCGGCGGCGCCGCGCAACCGCCCCGGCGGCGCCGCGCAACTGGCACCGTGGACAGGTTCCCGTGCAGCGGAGCTGCCCGTTCCCACGGCCGCGCCGGCGGCGTGCCGCAGGCTGTCTCACACGCGCAGCTGAATGCCGAGATCCGCGGCCAAGCGGATGGCGACCTCGTCGTACCAGCGGGCGGGGTCGGTCACTGAGCCTGCCAGATGCCCGAACAGTTCGAACGACACGGTCCCGAACAGCTGGCTCCAGGCCATCAGTGTGCGGACCACGGACTCGGTGGCGAGGCCGCTGCGTGCGAGGCCGTGCTCGACGACGAAGTCCCGGGCACCCGCGACCGTTGCGTCGGTTCCTGCGCCACCGCGCGGCGCAGGAACCGCGCGAGCGCCGTCGGCGTAGGCATCCCCGACGATCCGCGCGAGGACCTGGATGACCCGTGTGGCCGGCTCCACCGTGTCCTGCGGAGCGGCATACCCGGGGATCGGCGTGCCGTACAGGAGGGCGAAGTCCCCGGGCCGGTCCATGCACCAGGTGCGCAGGGCGCGGCAGGCCGCGAGCCATCGGCCACCGGTGTCCTCCCGCGCCACCTCGGTCTCGGCTCGTTCGACGGCCTCCCCGAGCTCCCCGTAGGAGTCGATGAGCAGCCTGGTCAGGAGCGCGTCACGGCTCGGGAAGTACCGGTAGACGGCGGAGGACACCATGCCGACGTCGCGGGCGACGGCTCGTAGCGAGAGTCCCGCAGGCCCGTCGGAGCGCAGTCGTGCGCGTGCGGCGTCGAGAATCTCCTGCGTCAGCGTCTCACGTGCCAGAGCGCGTGCCGTGCGGGGTGTGCTCATCGGCCCAGCCTCTCAAGTGAGAGCGTTGTACGCAACACGGAGCAGTGCTCTTGATTCGGAGCGTTGATCGTGACATGCTGCTCGAAATGAGAGCGGCGCTCTCGCAGTGCGTTCGGTGGTGGGAAGGGTGTGCGGTCGGCCACGGGTCGGCCAGCGACACGCACGCCCGCTGCCGCACACCACGCCCCGCGCGCCGCGTCCCGGCCGTGCGTGCCTCGCCCGACAGCACTCGAATGCACCGCATCCCGATCACGTCGAACCCAAGAACATCGAACCCGAGCACACCGCACCCGACCACACCGCACCCGACCACACCACATCCGACCACTCCACATCCGAGCATCCTCAGACCCCAGGAGCATTCATGAACACCACAGATCACCACTTCGTCGTCGGCGCCGGTCCCGTCGGCCGGAGTACCGCCCAGCAGCTCGCCGAGCGCGGGCTCCGCGTCACGGTGGCCACCCGGTCCGGCCGCGACACCGGGATCGCCGGTGTCGAGCACGTGACGGTGGACGCTTCCGACGCCGATGCGCTCTCGCGTGCCGCGGAGGGCGCCACCACGCTCTACAACTGCGCCAACCCCGGCGACTACACGCAGTGGGAGCGTGCCTGGCCGCCTCTGTCCGCCGCGCTCCTCACCACTGCCGAACGCACCGGCGCGGTCTATGCCATCACCGGGAACCTGTACCCGTACGGGCCGGTCGACGGCCCGATGACGGAGGACCTGCCGGATGCGGCGACCGACCACAAGGGACGGTTGCGCGCGCGGATGTGGGCGGACGCGCTGGCAGCGCACCATGAAGGCCGGATTCGCACCGTGGAGGTGCGCGGAGCCGACTACATCGGTCCCGGCGTGGGCGGGAACGGCCACATCACCCGCGTCCTTCCCACAGCCCTGCAGGGCAGGACGGTCACGATGATGGGCCGCGTCGACCAGCCGCACACCTTCACCGACGTGGGCGACACGGCCCGCACGCTGATCGCGGCCGCCGCCGACCCGGGGGCTCACGGGCGCGTCTGGCATGTGCCGAGCAACGCCCCGACGACCCAGCGTCAGGCGCTGACCGACGTCCTCGCGTCCGTCGGGCGCCCTCCCGTCCGCATCCGGACGCTGCGCGGGCCCGCGCTGGCCGCGCTCGGGCTCGTGTCGCCGCTGATGCGGGAGGTGCGCGACATGGTCTACCAGTTCGAGCGGCCGTACGTGCTGGACGAGACCGCGGCCCGGAAGCAGTTCGGCATCGAGCCGACACCCTGGGACGAGATCTGCCGCCTGACGGCAGGCCGGTGACACGGCGACCGGGCCGGGCGACGGCCGCCGTACCGGGCCGACACCGCGCGCCGCCTCGGTACGGCGGCGGTGCCTGCCGGAGCCCGATGGGCACGACGTCGCCCCGGCCGGTCTCGGGGAGAGTGGAGAGACCTGCCGGGGCGACTGAGCCGGACCAGGAGGTGAGCCCTCCGGCCCGGCCTCCGTCGTCACCGTGGTGGCGACGTCGGAGTCCGGCACCCCCACGCCTGCGCCGTGCCGCCCGGTGCCGTGTGGGCACAGGGCCGCCCGGCCCGTGTGGCGCGTTCTGTCTGCCTCAGAATTCCAGAGGGTGCCGCCTGCCGGGCCTCACGGCTGGTCTGCCGTGGAGCCCACCAGGAACTGGGAGTACGCACCGAGGGTGAGGAACGACGGGAAGTCGTCGCTCAGCGCCACGGAGCGGAAGACGGCCGCGGCGTCGTCGATGCGGTGGCCGTGTGGCCGGGGAAGGTCGGCGAGGACGTCGAGGATGAGGGCCTCGACGCGGTCGCGCGTGATGCGCCGGCCGTCGTCGGCGGTACGGGTGCCCGCCGCGATCCACTGCCAGACCTGCGAACGGGAGATCTCGGCGGTGGCGGCGTCCTCCATCAGGCTGTCGAGCGCCGCTGCCCCTGTACCGCGCAGCCACGAGTCGATGTAGCGGATCGCCACCGACACGTTCGCGCGCAGCCCGTCGGACGTGACCGTGGCTCCGGCACGGCCAACCGAGGCGATGTCCAGCAGTTCGTGCCGACCCACGCGGACGTCGTCCCGCAGACGCGCGACCTGGTGCGGTGCCGCGCCGAGCACGGCGTCGAACTCGGCCTTCGCGACCGGGATGAGGTCGGGGTGAGCCACCCAGGAACCGTCGAACCCGTCGCCCGCCTCCCGGCGCTTGTCCGCCGAGACCTTCTCGAACGCGCGCCGGGTCACCTCCGGGTCGTGGCGGTCCGGGATGAAGGCGCTCATGCCGCCGATCGCGTGTGCTCCCCGCTTGTGGCAGGTGGCGACCAGCAGCTCGGTGTAGGCCCGCATGAACGGAGCGGTCATCGTGACCTGGGCACGGTCCGGCAGCACGTACGACTCGCCGCGCGAGCGGAAGCACTTGATGACGCTGAAGAGGTAGTCCCAGCGGCCGGCGTTCAGGCCGGCGCAGTGGTCGCGCAGCTCGTGGAGGATCTCCTCCATCTCGAACGCCGCGGGCAGCGTCTCGATCAGGACCGTGGCGCGGATCGTGCCGCGGGGAATGTCGAGCGCCTCCTGGGCGGTCTCGAAGACCTCGTTCCACAGCCGCGCCTCGCGGTAGCTCTCCAGCTTGGGGAGGTAGAAGTACGGCCCGCGACCCCGTGCGATCAGCTCGGCGGCGTTGTGGAAGAAGTAGAGGCCGAAGTCCACCAGGGCGCCCGAGGTGCACCGGGTGATCCCGTCCGCGCCGGTGTAGCGCAGGTGCTTCTCGACCAGGTGCCAGCCGCGGGGGCGGAACACGATCGTGGGCAGGTCCGTCAGGTGGGAGGAGCGCAGCGTGTAGTGCCTTCCGGCGGCGTTGGTGTGCTCCAGCGTGCCCCGGATCGCGTCGTGCAGCGCGAGCTGGCCCTCCACGACGTTGCGCCAGGTGGGGGAGGAGGCGTCCTCGGCGTCGGCCAGCCAGACCTTGGCACCCGAGTTGAGGGCGTTGATCGTCATCTTCGGGTCGGTGGGACCGGTGATCTCGACACGCCGGTCCTCCAGGCCGGGGGCACCGGCCGAGCCGGCGACCCGCCACTGCGGGTCGTCGCGCACGGGGCGAGTCGCCGCCCGGAAGTCGGGGTCCACGCCGGAGGAGATCTCCTCGCGCCGCTGCTCCCGCTCGGTGAGCAGCCGGTGACGGCGTGCGGCGAAGCGGTCGTGCAGGAGTGCCAGGAAGTCGAGCGCCTCGGGCGTGAGAATCTCGTCGTAGCGGTCGCCGAGCGTGCCGGTCACGCGCACGGAACCCCGGGGGACGGCGTCGAAGGCAGCCGACGTCGCGACCGTGTGCGCAGTCGCGGTGCGCGGGGCGGGTGTGTCGATCGTGCTGGTCATCTCAGTCCTCCAGGGCATGGGGCTGTGGGTGGTGCTGGTCGCCGAGACAGTCGCCCGTCGCTCCGGAGCGACTGCCTCGGCAGTTCGGGGGGTGCGTGGCGCCTCAGCGGAGGGGCGTCAGAACTGGGCCGACTCCGTGGACCCCGACATCGCCGTCGTGGCGGAGTCCGGGTTCAGGGCCGTGGAGACGCGGTCGAAGTAGCCGGTGCCGACCTCGCGCTGGTGCTTGGTGGCGGTGTAGCCACGCTCCTCGGCGGCGAACTCCTTCTCCTGCAGCTCCACGTAGGCGGTCATCTGCTCGCGGGCGTAGCCGTGCGCCAGGTCGAACATCGAGTAGTTCAGCGCGTGGAAGCCCGCCAGGGTGATGAACTGGAACTTGAAGCCCATGGCGCCGAGCTCGCGCTGGAACTTGGCGATCGTGTCGTCGTCGAGGTGCTTCTTCCAGTTGAACGACGGCGAGCAGTTGTAGCTCAGCATCTGGTCCGGGAAGTCGGCCTTGACGGCCTCCGCGAACTTCCGCGCGAGCTCGAGGTCCGGCGTGCCGGTCTCCATCCAGATCAGGTCGGAGTACGGGGCGTACGCCTTGGCGCGGGCGATGCACGGCTCGATCCCGTTGGTGACCTTGTAGAAGCCCTCGGCGGTGCGCTCGCCGGTGATGAACGGGCGGTCCCGCTCGTCGACGTCGGAGGTGATGAGGGTCGCGGCCTCGGCATCCGTGCGGGCGATGACCACGGAGGGCACGTCGGCGACGTCGGCCGCCAGGCGGGCGGCGTTCAGGGTGCGGATGTGCTGCTGGGTGGGGATCAGCACCTTGCCGCCCAGGTGGCCGCACTTCTTCTCGGACGCGAGCTGGTCTTCCCAGTGCACGCCGGCGGCGCCGGAGGTGATCATCGACTTCATCAGCTCGTACGCGTTGAGCGGGCCGCCGAAGCCGGCCTCGGCGTCGGCGACGATCGGGGCGAGCCAGTCGATCGACGGAGCGCCGTTCCCCGAGCTTTCTGCGACGTCGATCTGGTCGGCGCGCAGCAGCGCGTTGTTGATGCGGCGCACCACGGCCGGCACGGAGTTTGCCGGGTACAGCGACTGGTCGGGGTAGGTCTGGCCCGCCAGGTTCGCGTCACCGGCCACCTGCCAGCCCGAGAGGTAGATCGCCTGCAGCCCCGCCTTGACCTGCTGGACGGCCTGGTTGCCGGTCAGCGCGCCGAGCGCGTTGATGAAGTCCTCCTCGTGGAGCTGCTTCCACAGGCGCTCCGCACCGCGGCGGGCCAGGGTGTGCTCCTCGCCGACCGAGCCGCGCAGCGCGATGACGTCCTCGGCGGTGAAGGTCCGGTCGATGCCGGCCCAGCGCGGGTCGTTCGCCCAGTTCTCGGCCAGAGCTTCCGCGGTGGTCACCTGGTCGCCCGGGCGTGTGGTGCCGGATCCGTCGGACGAGCCGACGGCCTGGGGGCTCGCGGCCCCCGGAAGGTTGCGTCGGGTGACGATGGTCGGAGCGGTCATGGCGGGTACCTCCTGGGTTGCGTTCTCCGCTGGACTGATTCGACCTTCTGTCATCGAATCGCTCCAGATCTAGTGGAACTCAGAAGAAATTCCTGCAAACTTCTGCTGGACGGAACGAACGCGGTGTGTCACCCTCAGATATGCCCACGACGACGCCGAAACGCGGAACCGCGCAAAACGCACTGGCCGGCTCCTCGGAGGCCGAGCCCGACGCCCTGACCATCGGGCGCCAGGTGCGTTCTCTGCGCACGCGGCAGGGAATGAAGCTGGAAGAGCTCGCCGCAGCGATCGGGCGGGCGCCGTCCCAGGTCAGTGCCCTGGAGAACGGGAAGCGCGAGCCGAAGTTCTCCCAGCTGCAAGCCCTGGCCAGAGCGCTCGGCGCGAGCGTCGACGACCTCCTCGACCCCACGCCCCCCTCGGAGCGTGACGCCCTCGAGATCGAGATGGGCCGTGTGCAGCGCGGGCCACTCTTCGCGACTCTCGGGCTCTCCGGGGTGCGGATCGGCAAGTCCTTGCCCGACGACGCCCTCCGGACGATCCTCGGGCTGAACCGAGAGCTGGAGCGGCTGCACGCCGAGCGCGCGCTCACGCCGGAGGAGGCGCGACGGGCCAACGCGGAGCTGCGCGCCGAGATGCGGGCGTCCGACAACTACATCCCGGAGCTGGAGGAGGTGGCTCGCGGGCTGCTGGACGACGTCGGTCACACCAGCGGGCCGCTGCCGCAGCGGATCGCCGCCGAGATCGCCGCGAACCTCGGCTTCACGCTGCACTACGTGCCGGACCTGCCGCACTCCACGCGGTCGGTGATCGACAACCGGCATCACCGCCTGTACCTCCCGGCGAGCGGGCCGCGCGGCCGCTCCAACACGCGGTCGGCGATGCTGCAGGCCCTGGCCTCGCACATCCTCGGGCACACCGAGCCGCAGGACTACGGCGACTTCCTGCGCCAGCGCGTCGAGGCGAACTATCTGGCGGCAGCGCTGCTGGTGCCGGAGAGGGCGGGCGTGAAGTTCCTCCGCGACGCGAAGGACACCCGGACGATCGCGATCGAGGACCTGCGGGACGCGTTCGCCGTCTCCTTCGAGACCGCCGCCCACCGGTTCACGAACCTCGCGACCAGGCATCTCGGCATCCCGGTCCACTTCATGAAGGTCCACGAGTCGGGAATCCTGCACAAGGCGTACGAGAACGACGGCGTGAAATTTCCCTCGGATCCGCTCGGCGCGGTCGAGGGCCAGCACGTGTGCCGCAAGTGGACCGCGCGCGTGGTCTTCGGGGTGGAGGACAAGTTCAACCCGTACGCGCAGTACACCGACACGCCGTCGGGCACCTACTGGTGCACCTCACGCGTGGAGAACACGCAGGACGGTGCGTTCTCGGTGTCGGTGGGTGTGCCGTTCGCGCACGTCAAGTGGTTCGCCGGGCGCGAGACCACGCACCGTGACCAGTCCCGCTGCCCGGACGAGTCGTGCTGCCACCGGCCGCCGTCGGACCTGGTCGACAAGTGGCAGGACTACGCGTGGCCGTCGGCGCGTCCGCACGCCTCGATGCTGGCGGCCATGCCGGCCGGCGCCTTCCCGGGGGTGGAGACCCGCGAGGTCTACTCCTTCCTGGACCGCCACGCCCCGGAGTGACGGCCGCCCGGTCCCAAGGTCCGCTCCGGTGCGAGGCGCGGAGACCCGCGAGGTCTGCCTCTCCGCGCCCCTCCGCCGCTGCCGAACGGACAGGTGCGAGCCGACGTGCGTCGACGTGCGTCACCAGGTGTCCGTTCGGCAGCGGACGGTCTCACGAGCCGTCCGTGCGCCGGGGCGGGGCGGGAACCTCCTCGCGGGTCAGCAGGAGGAGACGACGTCGAAGTGCCCGGGGGACGTCTCCGACAGCGTCGTGACCGTGGCGTCGCCCAGGCCCAGGTAGTCCTCGGACCCGTTGGCGTAGAACGGGTTGTAGGGGTTGACGCCGTAGGAATGTGCGCGGCCCGCTGCCTCGTGCTCGGCGTTCGTCGCCGAGCCGCAGTAGGGTCCCGGGTCGGTCGGCGTCGGTGAGGGTGTCGGGGTCGGTGAAGCCGTCGGCGTCGGCGAGGGCGTCGGCGTCGGCGTCGGCGTGCCCGACCGGTCGGCCCGGCGGTTGTTCTCGAAGAAGAACCCGGTCACGTAGGCGGGGTAGTTGATCGAGCTCGTCGAGATGTACGACCCGCCAGCTCCGCCCCCGGCAGGCCAGTTGTGTCCCAGCCCGGAGTTCTGGATCAGCGAGACGCGCGGGCCGTCGCCATCGGACCACAGCGTCCCGGACCCACTGGTGTTGCTGCCCTCCAAGGATCCGAGCGAGAACGACGACTGGTCGCCCGCGCCGTAGATCCCGGCCATCACCTGGGCGTTCAGCGTGTTGTACCCGGGAGCCACGGTGGTGTCGTTCGAGCCGTACACCACCGAGGTCAGCTGGGTGCCGAACTCCCCGGACGCCGACCCGGCGAAGTCGCGGCAGGTCGAGGTGGCCTGGGCTTCGTTGGTGGCGACGTAGCCGATCTGGAGCGACGACGTGCCCACGGCCGGCCCCGCGTTGCTCCCGATCCCGGCGAAGACGTCCGGCGCGAGGCAGCCCATGACGAGCGTCTCTCCGCCGCCGGACGACAGCCCCGTGACGTAGACCTGGTCCGGGTCGATGTCGAGCGCGGTGTCCGCGAGCAGGTCGTCCACCAGGTCGAGCAGGTTGTCGTCGTGCCTGCCCGGTGAGGTGCGCGAGTGGTTCGTGTCGTAGTAGTCCCAGCAGCCGGCGATCACGCCGCCGTTCGGTACCGCCGGCACCGCGACGACCATGCCGTAGGCGTCGGCCGTCGACTCCCAGTTGCCACCGGACCGCAGGTCCGACGACGTCTGCACGCAGCCGTGCAGGTTGACCATCAGGGCCCGCCCCGCGGGGATGGCCGGAGCTGACGTGGGCATGTACAGCTCGGTGGTCATCCCGCCGGCACTGCGGCTGGACCACGATCCCGCGCTTGCCGTCCCGGAGGACGCGCTCTCGCCGGAAGCGTCGGCGGACTCGCAGCCGGGCAGGGTGTCGAAGGGCGACGGGCAGATGATTCCGGCGGTCGCGACCGGTGCGGCGGCGATCGCCGCCGCGCCTCCCGCAAGGGCCAGACTGAGCGCCGCTGTGGCGCTGATCAGGCGTTTCATGTGTTACCTCCTCGTCGAGGTGGGCCGGCCCACGCGCCGTCGAGCAGGTCCGGCCGGACGCGCCGGACCATTGCTGTGACCTGAATCACCTGTCAACTATGGCTTCCCGGTCCGCCTGCCCCGGAGTGGGCCCGGGGTGGGCCCGGAGCGGACCTGGAGTGGGCCCGGAGCGGACCCGGGGTTGACACGGACCGCGCGCCGGCAGCATGATTCCCAAAACCTGAATCGCCTCTCAGTTTTCCGGTGGCCATCGGCCGGCCGGGCACGGGCGGCGAGTGAAACCCGAAGAAGGGCAGAGTCATGCGGACGAAGAAGTCCCTCCACGCACTTGCCGTCGTCACGGCGTGCGGCCTCGCGCTCGCAGCCTGCGCGCCGAGCACGGCAGGCGGTGCCGCCGGCTCCGGCGAGGACGACGCACCGATCGACATCGGGATCATCTACTCCGAGTCCGGGGCGCTGGCCGCCTACGGCGCGGCCTACAAGCAAGGCTTCGAGGCCGGGCTGGACTACGCCACCGATGGCACCGGGGAGGTCGATGGCCGTGAGCTGAACATCACCTACGTCGACGACGCGGGCGACCCGGAGAAGGGCGTCTCGGCCGCGAAGGACCTCATCGGCAAGGGCTACGAGATCCTGGGCGGGACCGTCGTGTCGGGTGTCGCGCTCGCGATCGCCGAGCAGGCCGAGCAGAACAAGGTGCTGTACGTCTCGGGACCCGCGGCGGTCGACACGCTGACCGGAATCAACCACTACACGTTCCGCAGCGGCCGCCAGTCGCTGCAGGACGTCGCGACCGCCGGCACGTTCGTCGACCCGGACGGCGCCGACGTCGTCGTGTACGCGCAGGACAACGCGTTCGGCCAGGGCAACCTCGCGGCGGTCGAGGCGGTGCTCGGCGCGCAGGGTGCGAACGTCTCGTCCGTGCTCGTGCCGGAGGACGCCACCGAGTTCACCCCGTTCTCGAAGAAGGTGCTGAACGCCGACCCCGACCTCGTGTTCGTGGCCTGGGCCGGAGGCACCTCGGGCGCCATGTGGGAGGGGCTCGACCAGCAGGGTGTCCTCGATGCGACGACCGTGGTCACGGGCCTCGGCGACGTGTCGACCTACGGTGCGTACGGCGACGCCGCGGCGAAGGTCGAGTTCCTCAGCCACTACTTCGCCGGCGCCGCGGGCACCGACACGGAGCAGGCGATGATCGACGGCGTCGAGGCAGCGGGCGGTACGCCGGACCTGTTCACGCCGGACGGTTTCGCCGCCGCGCAGATGATCGTGCACGCCGTGGCCGAGGGCGGTGACGACGTCGACGGCATGGTCTCCGCGCTGGAGGGCTACGAGTTCGAGGGGCCCAAGGGCGACATGACGGTGCGCGCGTCGGACCACGCCCTGATCCAGCCGATGTACCAGGCGAGCCTCGTCGCCGACGGCGACGCCTGGGTGCCCCAGCTCGTGGAGACCGTGGACGCCGAGGCCGTCGCCCCGGCAGAGGCGGGCTGAGGCCGATGGGAGGCGAGCCGGGTACCACGCTGCGGCGGGGCCGGCAGGACGCGGCGGGGCTGCCCGGTCCCGCCGGGGAGATGTCGGACGACGGCGCCGGCGGCCTGGGCACTCCCGCACTGGAGGTCCGCGGGCTGGGCCTGACCATCGGCGGGGCGCGCATCCTCGCGGATGTCGACCTGCGGGTCGCGCCGGGGGAACTGGTGGGCGTCATCGGGCCGAACGGCGCCGGCAAGACCACCCTGTTCAACCTGATCAGCGGCATCCACCGGCCCACAGCCGGCCAGGTGCTGCTCGACGGTGACGACGTCACCCGCACGGCCGTCGCGGCACGCTCACGAGTCGGGCTGGGACGGACGTTCCAGACGTCGAGCCTGTTCCCGCGGCTGAGCGTGGTGGAGAACGTCCGGCTCGCCACCCAGCGCCGCCGCGGCGGTTCGCTGTCGGTCCTGTCCTTCCCCCGGCGCGGCGATGCCGCGTCCACGGAGGCGGTGGAGCACCTGGTCACGGTTGGCCTGGTCCACCGCTCCGAGGTGGCCGCGGGCGACCTGTCCCACGGCGACAAGCGCAAGCTCGAGATCGCCGTGCTGCTGGCGATGGGGTCCTCCGTCGTGCTGCTCGACGAGCCGATGGCGGGTCTCGGCACGGCGGACGTGCCCGGCCTGGTCCGGGTGATCCGCGACATCAAGGCGAGCGGCCGCACCGTGATGATGGTGGAGCACCACATGGATGTGGTGCTCGGCCTCGCGGACCGGGTCGCCGTGATGCACCACGGAGAGCTGCTGATCTGCGACACGCCCGACAAGGTCATGGCGGACGAGACCGTCCAGACCGCCTACCTGGGAGATCTGGCATGAGTACGGCACCGACGATGGGTGCAGCGGACGGTGTGGGCCGAGGGACGAGGTCTGCGCCGGTGGCGGAGCACGAGGAGGTGCTGCGATGAGTACGGCACCGACGATGGGTGCAGCGGACGGTGTGGGCCGAGGGACGAGGTCTGCGCCGGTGGCGGAGCACGAGGAGGTGCTGCGATGAGTACGGCACCGACGATGAACACGAACGTTCTGGAGGTGCGTGGGCTGTCCGCGCGAATCGCGGGGCAGGAGGTGGTGCACGACGTCGGCTTCGAGGTCCCCGCGAGTGGTGTCACGGCGGTGCTCGGCCGCAACGGCGTGGGCAAGACCTCCACGCTGCGGGCGATCCTGGGGCTGATCGAGCGCACCGGGGAGGTGCTCCTCGACGGCCGCCGCGTGGACGGCGAGCGGACCGAGCGGATCGTGCGCCGCGGCGTCGGCTACGTCCCGGAGGACCGTGACGTCTTCGCCGGCCTCACCGTCGCCGAGAACCTGCGGCTCGCGGAGCGCACCGGGCCGCACGGGACGACGCCGGAGCGTCGGCGCCTCGTCGACGGGCTCTTCCCGGACCTGGTCCGGCGCGCCCAGCAGCGAGCCGGGACACTGTCCGGAGGGCAGCAGCAGATGGTGTCGCTCGCCCGCGCACTGCTCAACGACAACCGGCTCCTCCTCGTGGACGAGCCCACGAAGGGACTCGCGCCAAGGATCGTGGACGACGTCGCCGGCGCGCTCGCGGCCGCCGCACGCACCGTTCCGATCCTGCTCGTGGAGCAGAACCTGAAGGTCATCGAGAGGCTCGCCGAACGCGTCGTCGTGATCGACGCCGGCCGCGTGGTGCACACGGGACCCGCTCCTGAGCTGCTGGGGGACCCGGACCTGATCCAGCGACTCCTCGGCGTGCACGCCGACGGCGTCGAGCCTCCGGGCGCAGACCCGGCCACGACGGCCGTCGGGCACCAGAAGGGGGGAGCGCGATGAGTACTCTCATCCTTCTGCTCGTCACGGGTGTGGGCCTCGGCGGGCTGTACTTCCTCGTGGCGTCCGGCCTGTCCCTGATCTACGGCCTGATGGGCATCCTCAACTTCGCGCACGGCTCGTTCCTCACCCTCGGCGCGTTCGCCGGACTGGCGGCCGCGAGCGCCGTCGGTCAGGACACGTGGGGCGGCCTGGCGCTCGGCCTGGTCGTGGGCGCGGTGACCGGGGCGGCCGCGGCGGCCGTCACGGAGCTCGGTCTGATCCGGCCGCTGTACGAGCGGCACATCGAGCAGGTTCTGGTCACGGTGGGGCTGGCGCTCGCCTCGGTGGCGCTGTTCGAGGGCATCTGGGGGCCGAACCCGCGGACGGTGCGCCGCACGGAGTGGCTGACACGGACCACGGAGTTCCTCGGGGCGCGCATCCCGAACACCGCGTTCCTCAACATCCTGGCCGCGGCGCTGGTGCTGGGCGTGATCGTCGCGTTCCTCAAGTACACGCGGTACGGGCTGATCATTCGCGCGGGGGTGGAGAACCGGGCGATGGTGACGGCTCTCGGCATCGACGTGCGTACGGCGTTCACGCTGGTCTTCGCGGTGGGCGGGGCTGCGGCGGGGCTCGGTGGCGTGCTGGCCACGCAGTCGCTGAACTACGTCTCCCCGCACATGGGCGCCAGTCTGCTGATCTTCGCGTTCATCGTCACGGTGATCGGTGGGATGGGCTCGCTGCCGGGTGCGGCGGTGGCGTCCGTGGTCGTCGCGGTGCTGCAGCAGCTCGCCAACTACTTTCTTGCCAACACGGGTGACTTCATCGTCGTGCTCCTGCTGGCGCTCGTCCTGCTCGTGCGACCGTCCGGCCTCATGGGAAGGAGAGCCGCATGAACGCCCCCGACCATCTCCCCGCAACCCCTGTCACGGGGACGGCGTCTCCGGGTGCGGGCGCCCCGCCCGGCCGCGGCGAGGACGCCGGGCAGGTGTCTGCCGTGCGTGCCGCGCTGCCTCGTGCGGTGGGGGGTGGCCTGGCCGTGATCGTGCTGGGGTGCCTGCCGCTGCTCGCGCTGACGATCCCCGGGGTGCTGCCCGGCTACACGTACGAGCCCGGCACGCTGCAGCTTCTCGGCCTGTGCTGGCTCACCGCCGCGCTGGCCCTGACGTACCACCTGCTGCTCGGTGTGGTGGGGCTGCTCAGTTTCGGGCACGCGCTCTACTTCGCGGCCGGGGTGTACGGGCTCGCGGTCGTGCTGGAACGCACGGACATTCCGCTGCTCCCCGCGGCCGCCGTGGTCCTCGCGGGGGGCGTGCTGCTCGCCGGGGTGATCGGCGCGATCTCGCTGCGTGTCACCGGGATCTCGTTCGCGATGGTGACGCTCGCGTTCGCGCAGGCGGGGAACGTGCTGGTGCGCCGTGACCCGGCTGACCTCACCGGTGGTGAGGAGGGCATCGCGCTGGCCACCGGCGGGGTGCCGGACGCCTTTGTCGGCGTCGTCAACACCCGCAACCTGTACTGGGTGGCGCTCGCGGTACTGGTGGTCACGTATCTCGTGGCGCTGTGGATCGAGCGCTCCCGGGCGGGCCACATGGCCGCAGCGGTGCGGGAGAACGAGACGCGGGTGCGGATCATCGGCGGGCGGCCGTACGTGGTCAAGCTGGTGGTGTTCGTCCTGGCCGCGACGCTTGCCACGATGGTGGGTACGGCGTACCTGCTGCTGCAGTCCGGGGCCTCGCCCGCGGTGTCGACCGCGGACTTCACCCTGACGATCCTGGTCATGGTGGTGCTCGGTGGTGTGGGGTCGCGCTGGGGTGCTGTCGTGGGGGCCGTGCTGTACACGGTGCTGGACCAGCGGCTGGGCGAGTTCGCCGGTTCCGAGGCGGTGGCGGGGCTGCCGGCCGTGCTGCGTGTCCCGTTGTCCGAGCCGATGTTCCTGCTGGGGACGTGCTTCATCCTGGTGGTCATGTTCCTTCCGGGAGGTATCGCGGGCGCGGCCTCGCGCGCGGTGGACCGGGTGCGACGGCGCGGCCCCCGCGGTCCGGGCGGCCAGGGTTCCGCCGGGCCGGGTGAGCGGCCCGTGGCCGAGGCGGTGCCGTCGTGACGCCGGCCGTGCCGGGAGGGGGGCCGGTGGTCGTGGAGGAGGACGGCCTGCACACGCTGGGCCGCTGGACTCGTGACCGGGCCCGCGCCACCCCGGACCGGGTCGCCGTCGACGATCGAGGCGTCACCCTCACCTATCGCGATCTCCACGAACGTGCCACCGCCCTGGCCCGGCGGTTCCGGGCCGCCGGGTACGGCGCGGGGGCGCGGGTCGCCACCGTGACCGGCAACAGCGCCGACCAGGTGGTGCTCTTCTTCGCCTGCGCGCATGCCGGGCTCGTGCTCGCGCCCCTTTCGTGGCGTCTGGCGCCCCGTGAGCTGGCCGACCAGCTCGCGCTGACAGATCCCGCGCTGGTCGTGGTCGAGGAGGAGTTCGCCGTGCTCGCGCAGACGGCGCTGGAGCGCCTCCCGGTCCCGCCCGGCCGGGCCGAGCCGGGTGCCGGCGGGGTGGAGCGTCACGTTCCGCCGCCGGCGCTCGCGCCCGGGGACGGGCCCGCGCCTGCGCGGGCCGTGCGGGACGACGATCCGCTGCTGCTCGTGTTCACGTCCGGGACGGGCGGAGCGCCCAAGGGTGCGCTGCTGACCCACGCGAACTGCTTCTGGAACAACCTCTCGCTGTCCCGCACGGTTGAACTGACCAGCAGCGACGTGGTGCTGTCGGTGCTGCCGCAGTTCCACGTGGGCGGCTGGAACATCCAGCCGCTGCTGGCGTGGTGGACCGGGGCGACGGTGGTGCTGGAGCGCACGTTCGAACCCGGACGGGTGCTTCAGCTCATCGCCGGGCGCCGCGTGACCACGATGATGGGCGTGCCCACGAACTACCTCATGCTCGCCGAGCACCCCGGATTCGCGGATGCCGACCTGTCGTCGCTGGCGCACGCCGTCGTCGGCGGGGCTCCGATGCCTGACGCCCTGCTGCGCGCCTGGCACCGCCGCGGCGTCGCGCTCACCCAGGGCTACGGACTCACCGAGGCCGGCCCGAACGTGCTGTGCCTCCCGGACGACGTCGCTCGTGAGCGCGTGGGCTGGGCCGGGATGCCGTACCCGCACGTCGACGTGGCGCTGGCGGATCCGGCCACCGGTGAACAGCTCGACGGCCCGGGGACGGGGGAACTGCTCGTCCGCGGGCCGGGCGTGTTCGCCGGCTACTTCCGGGACGCCGACGCGACGGCGCAGGTGTTCGCGGGAGGCTGGCTGCGCACGGGCGACCTGGCCGAGCGCGACGACGTCGGGTGCTACCGCGTGCTGGACCGGCTCAAGGACGTGTTCATCACCGGCGGGGAGAACGTGACGCCCGCGGAGGTGGAGGCCGTGCTCCGGCAGCATCCGGGGGTCGCCGACGCGGCGGTGGTCGGGGTGCCGGACGAGCGGTGGGGGGAGGTCGGGGCGGCCTTCGTGGTGCCGCGCGCGGGGGTGCTCACCGACGCCGAGGAGCTGACCGCGTTCTGCCGCGGCCAGCTCGCGCACTTCAAGGTGCCGAAGTATCTGGAGATGGTTCGGGACCTGCCACGATCCAGCTTGGACAAGGTGATGAGGTCGGCGCTCGGGCCCGGCGCGGCCGTTCCGGCGCGGGATGCGGCGGCGGCCGGGCCCGGGCGCGGCGACACGACGAGGGAGGCGTGATGAACGGGGAGAAGATCACGAAGGGGCAGCGCACGCGCGCTCGCATCGTGGAGGCCGCCGAGCGGGTGTTCGCCGAGATCGGCTACCACGACGCGTCGATCGTGAAGATCACGCAGGCGGCCGGCGTCGGGCAGGGCACCTTCTATCTGTACTTCGCGTCGAAGATCGAGGTCTTCGACGAGGTCGTGGACGATCTCAACCGTCGGGTGCGGCACGCCATGATCGAGGCGTCCTCGGCCGCCGAGGGGCGGATCGAGGCCGAGCGTGCGGGCTTCGCGGCGTTCTTCCGGTTCACGGCCGAGCATCCGGCGCTCTACCGGATCGTGCGGCAGGCCGAGTTCGTCTCCCCGGGCGCGCTGAAGCGCCACTACACGCGGATCGTGGAGGGCTACCAGACCGGTCTGGCCAAGGCTCGCGCGGACGGGCAGATCGGGGACATCGACCCCGAGGTCGCCGCCTGGGCTCTCATGGGGATCGGCGAGATCGTCGGGATGCGCTGGGTCCTGTGGGGGCCCGACGTCGATCCCGACGGACCGCCGTCCGAGGTCCCGCCGGACGTGTTCGAGCAGGCAATGACATTCATCGAGCGGGCTCTGGCACCCACCGGTGCCATGCCCGGTCCGGCCGGCGATCCAGGGGAGCCGTCATGACGACACACGAGGACACCACAGCCCGGCTCGCGGCCGGGAGCGCTGCCACCACGCACACCTACGACACGGCCGACGTCCCGGTGGCGGGAGGGACGCTCCGCGTCGGGATCTGGGACCCGGTGCGGCCCGGCCGGGACGACACGGGCGCGGTGCCGACCGTGCTCGCCGTCCACGGGATCACCGCCTCGCATCGCGCGTGGGTCGCGGTCGTCGCGGCGTTGCCGGGAGTGCGCGTCATCGCGCCGGACCTGCGCGGGCGCGGGCGGTCGAACCGCCTGCCCGGGCCGTACGGGATGGCGCGGCACGCCGACGACCTGGCCGCCGTCGTGCGGGCGCTCGGGGGAGGGCCCGCGTCGTCGCCGGAGCGCGGGAACGGCCTGGGGGGCCGCACGGACCCCGGCCCCGTGACCGTCCTGGGGCACAGCATGGGGGGCTTCGTCGGCGTGGTCCTGGCGCATCGGCATCCTGAGCTCGTCGGCAGGCTCCTGCTGGTCGACGGCGGCCTGCCGTTGCAGCCGGTTCCCGGGCTTCCCGCGGACGCCACGGCCGAGGAGGTGGTGTCCGCACTGCTCGGACCTGCCGTCGAACGGCTTTCCAGGGTCTTCGGGTCACGAGAGGCCTACCGCGACTTCTGGCGCGAGCATCCCGCCTTCGCCCGGTGGACGTCCACGGTCGAGCAGTACGTCGACTACGACCTGGACGAGGCCGACGGTGGCTTCCGCCCCGCGACCGTCCCCGAGGCCGTGGCGGGCGACTCCGCCGACATGTACACGGGCGGCGCCTTCCCCGCCGCGCTGGCCGCCCTCACCGCGGGCGGCCTGGGGGAGGTCACGATGCTCCGCGCCCCGCGCGGTCTGATGGACGAGCCGGGCGGCATGTATCCCGCACCCGTCGCGGCCGAGTGGTCGGGCCGGTCCGACGCCCTGCGGATCGACACCGTCGAGGACGTCAACCACTACACGATCATCATGTCGCCCCCGGGCGTCGCCGCCGTCGCCGGTCTCGTCACGGGAGCCGTGAACTAGAGCCGTAGGCGCGGGCATGGGACCGCGAACCGCGCACGGCGACCCGCGCCCCGGGACGCGAGCGAGGCCGGGGCCGCGCCCCGGGGCGGCCCCGGCCTACGCCGGGGACACGGAACGACCTCCCAGCAGGACGTGCCGCTGCCGGGCGGCCTCCGCGCGGAGCGCCTCGAGCACCGCCGTCACCGCGGGACGGCGCCAGGACTCCGGGTGGACCACGGCGTAGTAGGGCAGCCGGTCACGCACGTCCTCCGGGAGGAGGCGCACCAGGTCCGGGTGGCGGTCCGCCATGAAGCACGGCAGGAATCCCAGGCCGGCGCCCGCACGGGTGGCCTCCACGTGGACGAAGACGTTCGTGGAGGTCAGCGCGTCCCGGATGCCGGGCAGCAGGCGGCGCGGCACGTCCAGGTCGTCGACCTGGAGCATCGAGTCGACGAAGTAGACGAGGTGGTGGCCGGACGCGTCGGACACGGACGACGGCGTGCCGTGCCGCGCGAGGTAGTCGCGCGACCCGTACAGCCCGAGCTCGTACTCGGCCACCTGCACCGCACGCCCGCGGTTCACCTGCGGCGTGCCGACCACCACCTCGATGTCGACACCCGAGCGGTGCTGCGCCGCGCGCCGGGTGACGGTCACGATCTCCACCGACAGGTCCGGGTGGTCGTCGCGCAGGGCCGCCACCGCCGGAGAGGCGAGGTAGGCGGCGAACCCGTCCGTCGTCGTCATCCGCACGACGCCGGTCACGCGGTCGGCGGCCGAGTCGCCGTCGGCCAGCGCGGTCATCGCCTCGGCGACGCCCTCGGCCGCACGCGCCGCCCGCTCTCCGAGCGCCGTCAGCTCCCACCCGTCGGCCCCGCGAACCAGCACGCGCCCGCCCAGTGCGCGGTTCAGTCCGGCAATGTTCCTGGCCACGGTCGTGTGGGTGAGTCCGAGGGCTTGTGCCGCGGTCGTGTACCGCCCGGAACGGGCGACCTCGAGCAGTACGAGCAGGTGTTCGGGCGAGGGCTGCCGGGCACGGCCCGGACCCGCTGCGGGAAGGTTCGACGACGACACGTTCCCGACCCTACTCCGATGTGCATTTCCGTTCACCGCGTGTGCCGACATGCGCGTTGCGCGCACATCAATCACGCTGCCAGAATCCCGACGACGTCATGGCTCGGCAAAGGCCGTGCCGCAGAGAATTCCCGCACCGGCGACGGAGCCGGCGCGATGTCGACGAGGACAACCGGAGGAGACATGGCCACGAGCCAGACCCAGGACGCGCCCGCGTCCGACCCAACCCCCGAGGGATCGCTGCTTCGCAGGATCGTCGCCGCCTCCATGGCCGGCACGGTCGTGGAGTGGTACGACTTCTTCCTCTACTCCACGGCCTCGGCACTGGTGTTCGCCAAGGTCCTGCTGCCCGAGATGGGCAACGTGTACGACGGCATCATCGCCGCGTTCGTCACCTACGCCGTCGGCTTCGCGGCCCGGCCGCTCGGCGGGATCGTGTTCGGCCACCTCGGCGACAAGCTGGGCCGCAAGCACACGCTCCAGCTCACGATCCTCCTGATCGGCGCCGCCACCGTGCTCATGGGCTGCCTGCCCACCTACGGGCAGATCGGCATGGCCGCGCCGATCCTCCTGGTGGTCCTGCGGTTCGTGCAGGGCCTGGCGCTGGGCGGCGAATGGGGCGGGGCCGTGCTGCTGGTCGGCGAGCACGCGCCGGACGACCGCCGTGCCACCTGGACCGCGTGGCCGCAGGCCGCCGTCCCGGTGGGCAACCTGCTGGCCACGCTCGTGCTCACCGTCATGTCGGCGACCCTGACCGACGAGGCGTTCCTCGCCTGGGGCTGGCGCGTCGCCTTCTGGCTGTCGGCCCTGGTGGTGCTGGTGGGCTACTGGATCCGCACCACCATCTCGGAGGCGCCGATCTTCGAGGCCGCGCGCGCCGAGCAGAGCCAGGAGAAGAACGCCGGCTACGGCGTCGGCGAGGTGCTGCGCAAGTACCCGCGCGGCGTGATCACCGGCATGGGCCTGCGGTTCGCCGAGAACATCATGTACTACCTGGTGGTCGCCTTCTCGATCGTCTACCTCAAGGAAGGCCTCGGGATGGACACCACCGAGGTCCTGAGCCTGATCGCGGTCGCACACGTCAGCCACTTCTTCGTGATCCTGGCGGTGGGCCGCGCCGTGGACGGCGTGGGCCGCAAGCCCGTCTACCTGGCCGGCGCCCTGCTCGGCGGGACGTGGGGCTTCTGGGCCTTCCCGCTGCTGGACACCCGGAACACGGCGCTGATCCTGACGGCGATCATCGTCGGCCTGGTCTTCCACGCCATGATGTACGCGGGCCAGCCCGCGATCATGGCCGAGATGTTCCCGACCCGGACCCGGTACTCGGGCGTGTCCATCTCCTACCAGGTGACGTCGATCTTCGCGGGCTCCCTGGCGCCGATCTTCGCCACCACCTGGCTGCGGAACACGGGCCACTGGTGGCCGACCGCGGTGTATCTGCTGGTGGCGGGTCTGATCACGGCCGTGGCAGTGTTGTCCATGCGGGAGACCAAGGGCGCCTCCCTGCATGAGCTCGACGCCGCCGACGCCGCCGAGCGGAAGGAGGTCACCGCGTGAGCGAGCCGAACGCCTCCGCCCCGACCCTGCAGGGGCGCAAGGCCCTGGTCACGGGCGGAGCCTCGGGCATCGGCAAGGCCATCGCCCGCGAACTCGCGGCGCGAGGGGCGCACGTGACCGTCGCCGACGTGTCTGCCGACGGCGCCAAGGCGGCAGCCGACGAGATCGGTGGTGACGCCTGGGTGGTGGACCTGGCGGACACCACGGCGCTCGACGAGCTCACGCTCGACGTCGACGTGCTGGTGAACAACGCCGGCATCCAGCACGTGCGCCCCATCGAGGAGTTCGACCCGGACATGTTCCGCACGATCCACTCGATCATGCTCGTCGCACCCTTCCTGCTGATCCGCGCAGC
Organism: Myceligenerans indicum; assembly: GCF_016742955.1. Lineage (GTDB taxonomy): Bacteria > Actinomycetota > Actinomycetes > Actinomycetales > Cellulomonadaceae > Myceligenerans > Myceligenerans indicum. The sequence continues at coordinate 313,203 of NZ_JABBYC010000001.1, forward strand.
CCTGCCGCACATGTACGCGACCGGCTGGGGGCGGGTGGTGAACGTGTCCTCCGTCCACGGCCTGGTCGGCTCCCCGTACAAGAGCGCCTACGTGTCCGCCAAGCACGGGCTCGAGGGCCTGAGCAAGGTGACGGCACTGGAGGGCGGCCCGAAGGGCGTGACCAGCGTCTGCGTCAACCCCGGCTACGTGCGCACCCCCCTGGTCGAGAAGCAGATCGCCGACCAGGCGGCGGCGCACGGGATCGGCGAGGACGAGGTGCTCGAGCAGGTGCTGCTCAAGGAGTCGGCGGTCAAGCGGCTCGTCGAGCCGGCCGAGGTGGGTTCCCTGGTCGGCTGGCTCACGGGCCCCGACGCCTCGATGGTCTCGGGAGCGTCCTGGACCGTCGACGGCGGGTGGAGCGCGAAGTGACGGTCGTCGCGGGCCGGGGTCCCGGCAGGCCGGCCGGAACCCTGGCCCGGGCGTCCGGGAGACCGAGTGGAGGAGACGGCGAATGACTGACGGGACGACAACGACGTCGTCGGGCAACCCCTTCACGGCCGCGATGCGGCCGCTCAACGCCCTGGTGGAGCGGTTCCTCCCGAGCGCGTTCGTGTTCGCGGTGCTGCTGACCGTGGTGGTGGCCGTGCTCGGGCTGGCACTGACCGACGCCGGCCCGGAGGAGGTGCTCGTCGGCTGGGGCGAGGGGCTCTCGGGCCTGCTGGCGTTCATGACGCAGATGGCCCTCATCCTTCTGCTGGGCCATGTGCTGGCCAACACCCGCCCCGTGCGGTGGGGGCTGGTGCGCGTGGCGGGCCTGCCGCGCAGCGCCGTCCAGGCGTACGTGTTCGTCGCCGTGGCGGCATCGGTCCTGTCGCTGGTGCAGTGGGGGCTCGGGCTGGTGGCCGGCGGGCTGCTCGCCCGCGAGGTCGCTGCGCAGATGCGTGCGCGAGGCGTGCGCGTCCACTTCCCGCTGCTCGTGGCGGCGGCGTTCTCCGGGTTCGTCGTGTGGCACATGGGCTACACCGGGTCGGGCCCGCTGACCGCGGCGACCGAGGGCTCGGTCGTGGCCGGGCAGCTCGGTGACGTCATCCCGGTCGGCGAGACCACGTTCTCGCCCTGGAACGTCACCGCCGCGGTGGTGACCGTGCTGGCCGTGGCAGGTGCCCTGGCCCTCGTCGCCCCCCGCCGCGGCGACGACGTGACCGAACTCGCCGTCGACGCGCGGACCGGACCACCCGTCGTCGAGCAGCCCCGCACCCCGGCGGACCGTCTCGACGCGTCGCGTGGGGTCACGCTGCTGGCGGGCCTGGGGCTGGCCGCCTACCTCGCCGTGTACTTCGCCGGAGGCGGGACCTCCACGCTGGACGTCGTCAACTGGACGTTCCTCGCCCTGGTCCTGCTCCTGGTACGCAGCCCGTTCGAGCTGGCGGCGCTGGTACGGGACGCGGCCTCGAACGTCGGGGAGATCCTGCTGCAGTTCCCGCTGTACGCGGGCATCCTGGGGATGATGACGGCGACGGGGCTGATCCAGGTGTTCTCCGACGCGTTCGTGGCGATCTCGACGCCCCAGACGTTCGGCATCTGGGCATTCGTGTCGGCGGGACTGGTGAACTTCTTCGTGCCCTCGGGCGGCGGGCAGTTCGCCGTGCAGGCACCGATCCTGCTGGACGCGGCCGGGCAGCTCGGGGTCGATCCGGCGGTGGCCGTCATGGCGGTCTCGTACGGGGACCAGTGGACCAACATGATCCAGCCGTTCTGGGCGCTGCCGCTGCTGGCGATCGCCGGGCTGAAGATCCGCGACATCCTCGGCTACACCACCGTGACGCTGCTCGTGTCGGGTGTGGTGTTCGTCGCCACGCTGGCGATCGTGGGTGCAGGATGACATTTCCGGGCGAGACCCGCCGGGAGGACAAGGAGAGGACGATGACCGGACTGGACAAGCAGGTCGCCACCGCGGCCGAGGCCGTGGCCGACATCCCTGACGGAGCCTCGCTGGCCGTCGGCGGATTCGGGCTGTGCGGCAACCCGATGGCGCTGATCACCGCGCTCCTGGAGCAGGGCACGAGCGGCCTGTCGGTGGTGTCGAACAACTGCGGCGTGGACGACTGGGGGCTCGGGCTCCTGCTGGGTGCCCGGCGCATCCGCAAGATGACGTCCTCCTACGTGGGGGAGAACAAGGAGTTCGAGCGGCAGTTCCTCTCGGGCGAGCTCGAGGTGGAGCTCACCCCGCAGGGCACGCTCGCCGAGAAGCTTCGGGCCGGCGGCTCCGGCATCGCCGCGTTCTTCACGCGGACCGGCGTCGGGACGCAGATCGCCGAGGGCGGCCTGCCGATGAGGTACGACGGCGCCGGCGGCGTTCTCGAGGCCAGCCCGGCCAAGGAGGTCCGCACGTTCCCCGGCCCCGACGGACCGGCCGAGTACGTGCTGGAGGAGGCCATCACCACGGACTTCGCCCTGGTGCACGCCCTGCGCGGTGACCGGCACGGCAACCTCGTGTTCAACAAGTCCGCGCGGAACTTCTCCCCGCAGGCCGCGATGGCCGGGCGGATCTGCGTGGCGCAGGTCGAGGAGCTCGTCGAACCGGGTGAGCTCGACCCCGACCAGATCCACCTGCCCGGGGTGTTCGTGCACCGCGTGGTCGAGGTGGGCACGGACATCGAGAAGCGGATCGAGCGCCGGACGGTCACCGCGGCGCCGTCGGACACGAGCGGGCAGGAGGGCTGAGGCATGGCACTGACACGTCAGGAGATGGCCGCGCGCGCCGCGCGCGAGCTCGAGGACGGGATGTACGTCAACCTGGGCATCGGGCTGCCCACGCTGGTACCGAACTACGTGCCCGCGGGCCGGGAGCTGGTGCTGCAGTCCGAGAACGGCCTGCTCGGTGTGGGCCCCTACCCGACCGAGGACGCCGTCGACCCCGACCTCATCAACGCGGGCAAGGAGACGGTGACCCTGCTGCCCGGCGCGTCGATCTTCGACGCGGCCACCAGCTTCGGGATGATCCGCGGCGGCAAGATCGATGCCGCGATCCTGGGCGCGATGCAGGTCTCGGCCTCCGGCGACATCGCGAACTGGATGATCCCCGGGAAGATGGTCAAGGGGATGGGCGGCGGCATGGACCTCGTGCACGGTGCGCGGCGCGTGGTGGTGCTCATGGAGCACGTCGCGAAGAACGGTTCGGCGAAGGTGGTGAACGAGTGCACCCTGCCGCTGACCGGCAAGGGCGTCGTGGACCGGATCATCACCGACCTCGCGGTGCTGGACGTGACGCCCGACGGCCTGGTGCTGCGCGAACTCGCGCCCGGCGTCACCGTTGACGACGTCGTCGCCGCGACGGAACCTGAGATCATCGTCCCCGACGACGTGGTCACCGCCACCCCGGCCTGACCGCGCGACGGAGACGCCGGCCGCTCACGAGGCGGTACGGCGCACGACTGGAGGAGAGAAGACATGAGCAATGACGACGTGGTCATCGTCTCGGCGGCTCGGACGCCGCAGGGCCGGCTGAAGGGAGCGCTGGCCTCGCTCAGCGCGGTGGACCTCGGCGCCGTCGCCGCGCGCAAGGCGCTCGACGGGGCAGGAGCCCTGGCGGGCGACGTGGACCGGGTCATCTTCGGCCAGGTCGTTCAGGCCGGTGCCGGGCAGAACCCGGCGCGGCAGACCGCGGTCGCCGCCGGGGTGCCGTGGGACGTGCAGTCCGTGACGGTCAACAAGGTGTGCCTGTCCGGGCTCACGGCGATCATCGACGGGGCGCGGATGCTGCGCACCGGCGAGGCGACGGTGGTCCTCGCGGGCGGCCAGGAGTCGATGACGAACGCCCCGCACCTCCTGGCGGGCTCGCGTGCCGGATTCGCCTACGGCCCGGTGACGATGCAGGACGCGGTGGCACAAGACGCGCTGACCGACTCGTTCGACCGGGTCTCGATGGGGGAGTCCACCGAGGAGCACAACACGGGCGACGTCGCGGTCTCGCGCGAGGAGCAGGACGCGGTCGCGGCGGCCTCGCACCAGCGGGCCGCCGCCGCGTGGAAGGACGGCGTGTTCGAGGCCGAGATCGCACCCGTGTCGGTGCCGCAGCGGCGGGGTGAGCCCGTCGAGGTGACCACCGACGAGGGCGTCCGGCCCGACACCACCGCGGAGGGCCTGGCCAAGCTGCGCCCGGCCTTCACGAAGGACGGGACACTGACCGCCGGGAACTCCTCGCAGATCTCCGACGGCGCGGCCGCGGTGGTCCTGACCACCCGGGCGCGGGCCGAGGAGGCCGGGGTCCCGGTTCTGGCGACCGTGCGGTCCTGGGGCCAGGTGGCCGGGCCGGACAACTCGCTGCACTCCCAGCCGGCGCACGCCATCGAGCAGGCACTCGGCCGTGAGGGCTGGAGCACGGGCGACCTCGACGTGGTCGAGATCAACGAGGCGTTCGCGGTCGTGACCGCGGTTTCCGCGCGGCGGCTCGGTCTGTCCATGGACCAGGTCAACGTGCACGGAGGCGGGATCTCGCTGGGGCACCCGGTGGGGGCTTCGGGTGCTCGCATCGCGGTGCACGCCGCCCACGAACTGGCTCGCCGCGGCGGTGGCCGGGCCGCGGTGGCTCTGTGCGGCGGCGGCGGGCAGGGCGAGGCGCTCCTGCTGGAGGCGTAGCGGTCCCCGCAGGCTACGGCAGCCTCGCGGCGGGGCGACGGCCGGGCCCGGTCCTGGAAGGGACGCGGGCCCGGCCGGCCGCCCCGCCGTCGCCCGGCGTGCCTCGCGTCGTGCCGAGCGCCGCGGGTCGCACGTCGCGCATCGAGCGGAGCGCTGCACGTCGCACGCCGCGTGTCGCCTGGGGCGGCGCGCCGGTGTGGCGGCGAGGCGTCAGCCGTGCTCCTTGAGGTCGTTCTCGTCGCCGATGAAGTCGATGACCTCGTCGTTGACGCCGTCCTGGTTCATGTCGGCTCTGCGGGTGCGGTGCGTGTCCCAGCGGAGCGTGATCGCGCCGAGGCAGGCCGCCAGGACCGACCCGATGAGGATCGCGATCGTCGCGCCGTCGGCATACTGGTCGTCGCCGAAGGACAGCTCGCCGATCAGCAACGACACCGTGAAGCCGATGCCCGCCAGCATGCCCACCGGCAGCAGGTCCCGCACGCCGATCCCGATCGCAAGCCGCAGCGGCGTCAGGCGGGTCACGAGCCACGTGGTGCCGAGGACCCCGATGACCTTCCCGGCGACGAGCCCCACCACGATCGCGGGCACGACCGGTTGTCCGAGCAGCGCCGCGACGCCGTCGCCGTCGACCAGCGACACCCCGGCGGCGAAGAACGCGAAGATCGGCAGGGCGATGCCGGACGACGACGGCCGCAGCCGGTGCTCGTAGGCGTGGGTGCGGGACTCCGCCTCCCCGTGCATCGCCACGGCGGGAACGAGGAATCCGCACAGCACACCGGCGACGGTGGCGTGCACGCCCGACATGTGCATGAAGGTCCAGGCGAGCAGCGCGAGCGGCACCAGGAGCCACCAGCGCGGCCTCCGGGACCTGACGTGCCAGCCGAACAGCGCCACGCAGGCCAGTGCGGCCAGCAGCGGCCACCAGTGGATCTCTTCCGTGTAGAAGATCGCGATGACGGTGATCGCCAGGAGGTCGTCGACGACGGCCAGCGTGAGCAGGAAAGTGCGGATCGAGGTGGGCAGGCCCCTCCCGAAGACGGCAAGCACTGCCAGCGCGAAGGCGATGTCGGTCGCCGTCGGGATCGCCCAGCCGTCCAGCATCACGCCGCCGTGGGCGCCCAGGGCGTAGATCACCGCCACATACAGCAGCGCCGGCAGCGCCATGCCGCCCACGGCGGCGATCATCGGGACACCGGCTTCCTTCGGGCTGCGCAGGCTCCCGGCCACGAACTCGTGCTTGAGCTCCACGCCGACCACGAAGAAGAAGAGCGCGAGCAGACCGTCCGCCGCCCAGTCGCCGAGCGTCAGGTGCAGATGGACCGGAAGGCCGAACACCTCGTCCGGCCCGACGCTGGTCTGTGCCAGTGCCTGATAGGCCTCCCGCCACGGGGAGTTGGCCCACAGCAGGGCAAGGACCGCCGCCCCGATGAGAAGGGCTCCGCTGGTCGTCTCCCGGGTCACCCACCTGCGGAGCCTGGGGATGGGGCCGGGGGCCTCGACGGTGGCGGATGTGGTCACGCAGACTCCTTACACGACGGTGAACAGCGCAATTGCCGCGCTCTTGTCGACCAGGGGTCACCGGGCGCCGGTTCGATCACAGGGCCGGCGGATGCTGCCTTCCGGCCGGCCAGGATTCTCTGCGCTCCGTCAAGAACGATAGCAGGCAGGGGGTGTTCCGGACCTGCGGTCTGCGGACGCCGCGGGCCGGGCAGGCGGACTGTCGTCGGCTGAACAGGGTCAGGCATACCAGCGCAGCCAGACATAGGCGGCGCTGATCGCGACAGTGATGGCGGTGGTGATCAGACCGTACTTGGTGAACTGCCAGAAGGTGATGTGGTGCCCGTTGCGCTGCGCGATGCCGAGCGCGACGACGTTGGCGCTGGCACCGATGGCCGTCGCGTTGCCGCCGAGGTCGGCTCCCAGCGCGAGCGCCCACCACAGAGGTTGCGCGGCGTCGCCTCCCGCCGAGACGAGGTCGGAGGTGAGCGGCGCCATGGTGGCGACGTACGGGATGTTGTCGATGATGCCCGACAGAGCGGCGGACCCGACGACGAGCCCGGTCGCGCCGGCCGCCCAGTTGTCGCCGATCGCCTCGACCGCCAGCCCGCCCAGCATCTCGATGATCCCGAGGTTGACCAGGGAGCCCACCATGACGAAGAGGCCCGCGAAGAACAGCAGGGTCTCCCACTCGACGTCACCGAAGATCCTGCGGGGTTCCGGGCGGGCGAGCAGGATCAGCACACCAGCACCGAGAAGGGCCACGATCGACGGTGCCAGGTGGGTGATCCGGCTGGTGAGGAACCCGGCCAGGACCAGGCCGATGACGACGAGCGACATGACCAGCAGGCGCCGGTCGCGGATCGTGTCCCGCTCGCGCAGCGCCATGACCTTGGCCGCGCGCTCGGGGTCGTACCGCAGGCGGCGGCCGAACATCAGCCAGACCAGGCCGATCAGCACGACGATCAGGATGAGCACGATCGGGCCCAGCGCGCCCGCGAAGTCGGCGAAGCCCAGCCCTCCGCGGCTCCCGATGATCAGGTTCGGCGGATCGCCGATCAGGGTCGAGGTGCCACCGATGTTGCTGGCCATCACCTCGGTGATGATGTACGGCACCGCGGGAACGGCGAGCCGCTGGCACACCAGCAGGGTGACGGGGACGATGAGGAGCACCGTCGTCACGTTGTCGAGCAGCGCGGACAGGACGGCGGTGATCGTCGCGAACATCGCCAGGATGAAGAACGGCCGGCCACGGGCCACCTTCGCGGACCAGACCGCGACATACTCGAACATCCCGCTGTGCCGGGCGATGCCGACGATGATCATCATGCCCAGGAGCAGGAAGATGACGTCCCAGTCGACGCCGGAGTCGTGGCTGTAGAACGTGTGCTCGGCGTCGGTCGCGCCGATCAGCACCATGAGGGCCGCGCCGGTGAGCGTGACCGGCACCTTGGGCAGCTTCTCGGTCGCGATGAAGACATAGGCGGTCAGGAAGATCCCGACCGCGGCAACGATCTGCCAGGTCACGCGACACCGCCGTCCGCGGCGCGCGCGATCAGGGCGTCGAGGACGGCGGGCAGCAGCACGAACCGATGCGTGATGCCTTCGCCGCTCAGCCGGAGGATCTGCGTCTTCTCGGCGACCATCAGGCTGGCGGTTTCCAGGAGGGTGGCTTCGGACTCGATCTCGGGTACGCCGCGCACGCCCAGATCGCCGGAGTCGATGGCGTCCCCGAGCGTCCGCGAGTCCGCGTCGGCGAAGAGGTCGGACAGCGCTGTGTCGTCGAGCAGGTGGGCGAGGGTCGGGTCATCGACGACGTAGCCGGGCAGGACCTGCCGGGTGACTTCCAGGGAGGAGACGACCGCCTCGACCCCGTCGTGGTTGCCGGTGATCACGACGGCGACCAGGTCGTGCTCGGCGATCAGGCGGAAGGCATCGGTGATGCTGCTGGTGCGTGGGAGCAGCGGCAGGGTGACGGCGATTTCGGACACGTGCAAGGCAGGATCCTCAAGGGGTCGACGACGGGACGCCGACCAGACTTCCCGGCACACCTGTCCCGAATTTTATCGTGCTTTGCGCGGGTGCCGTGCCGCACGGAGGGCACGGCCGCGCCCTGCCAGTGGTTCACCCTCCCACGAGACTGCTGCTGGTCAAGAAAGGTCCTGGAGCATCTCCCTGAGTCGCGTGATCGTGTTCCAGTTGCGGGCGGTCATCGTGGTGCCCGCGGCCTTGTCGAGGACGGCGGTGGTGAGCTTGGAGCGCCCGATCCCGTCGACGTAGTGCACGTAGACGACGCCGGCGGCCACGCCGAGGTGTTCGCGTCCGGGGTGGCGGAGGTCGAGCTGGGCGATCCCTGTCTCGTCGACCTCGCCGAACGGCACATGGACCTGCAGGCGGGACGGGTCGTCGCGGGCGGCGGCGGGGAATGGGTTCGCGGCGCCGATCGCGCGGAGCCGGTCCGCGGTCAGCGCAAGGGCGGGCACCTCGGTGCCGATGCGTTCCGCCAGGCGGGCCGAGAGGAGGTCCGCGATGTCGCCGGGCAGGTCGGCGTTCGACGTTCCTGGCGTGAGGACCACGTTTCCACTGTTGAGCAAGGTGCGGACGTCGGCGAAGCCGGCGTCGAGGGCGGCGCCGCGGAGGTCGGACGCGGACACGCGACGGTGCGGCCCGAGATTCACCCCGCGGAGCAGGACGACGAATGCAGCCATCCGGATATCTTGTCGGATCGATCCGATGTTCGCCATCCCCGTCAGGGGAAGAATTCGACCACCTGCACGCCATAAGTTGACTACTTCTTGGCATTAAGGCCAAGTAGTTACAAAGATGTGAACAGTATGTGACATCTGGCGACGCGACCGGGCCAGGGGCTGGTCAGAAGTTCCACGGCGGCGTACGTTCACGAATCAAGGACGGCACCCAGTCGTCCTTCGGGAGGCCACCTATGGAGTTACTGCTCCGTGGAGAGGGTCGATCCCGGCCCTGCGCCGCGGCAGCGAGCGCCAGGGGCGGGCCGACCGCTCATCCACCAGCTTCGTGATCGACGACGCGGGCTGCGAAGGCGCTACGGCGCCGGAGGGAGCAGATGCCATGACCCGAAACACCGCCACCTCCCAGATCGACACGGCCGGGGACGACTCCTCGGCCGGAGACGATCGCCGTACGTTCGTCGTCGACACCTCAGTACTTCTGAGCGACCCGCGAGCCATGTTCCGGTTCGCCGAGCACGACGTGGTCCTGCCCGTCGTGGTCATCACCGAGCTCGAGTCCAAGCGGCACCACGCCGAACTCGGCTACTTCGCCCGCAGCGCCCTGCGGCTGCTCGACGGGCTGCGGGTGCGGCACGGCCGCCTCGACGCGCCCGTGCCCGTGGGTGCCAGCGGCGGCACTCTCCGGGTCGAGCTCAACCACATCGACCCGGCCGTCCTGCCCGCCGGGTTCCGTCTCGGGGACAACGACACCCGCATCCTGTCCGTGGCCGCGAACCTCGCGGCCGAGGGTGCGAACGTGACCGTGGTCTCCAAGGACCTGCCGATGCGGGTCAAGGCGTCGGCGGTGGGGCTGGCCGCCGAGGAGTACCGCGCGCAGCTCGCCGTCGAGTCGGGCTGGACGGGTATGCGGGAGCTCGACGTGAGCGACGAGCAGATGTCCGAGCTGTGGGACTCCGAGAGCCTCGACCTGACCGAGATCGACCCCGGCGCGGTGGAGGCCGCCGGGCAGCTGGTGGTGCACACCGGGACCGTGGTCCATGCGCCGGGCGGGTCCGCGCTCGGGAGGGTCACGGCGGACAAGCGGGTGCGGCTGGTGCGCGGGGACCAGGAGGTGTTCGGGGTGCACGGGCGATCCGCCGAGCAGCGCATCGCCATCGACCTGCTCCTGGACGAGGAGATCGGGATCGTCTCGCTCGGCGGGCGGGCGGGGACCGGGAAGTCGGCGCTCGCCCTGTGTGCCGGGCTGGAATCGGTGCTCGAGCGGCGCCAGCACCGCAAGGTCGTGGTGTTCCGTCCGGTGTACGCCGTGGGCGGGCAGGAGCTCGGCTATCTGCCCGGTACCGAGGCGGAGAAGATGAACCCGTGGGGGCAGGCCGTGTACGACACCCTGGAGGCGCTCGTCTCCAAGGATGTCGTGGACGAGGTGATCAGCCGCGAGATGCTCGAGGTGCTGCCGCTGACGCACGTGCGCGGGCGGTCCCTGCACGATGCCTTCGTCATCGTCGACGAGGCGCAGTCCCTGGAGCGGAACGTCCTGCTCACGGTGCTGTCCAGGATCGGGCAGAACGCGCGGGTGGTGCTGACGCACGACGTCGCGCAGCGGGACAACCTCCGTGTCGGCCGGCACGACGGCGTCGCCGCGGTCATCGAGGCGCTCAAGGGGCATCCGCTGTTCGCGCACGTGACGCTGACGCGCTCCGAGCGGTCCCCGGTGGCGGCGCTGGTGACGGACATGCTGGAGAAGCTCGAGGTGTGACGTGTGCCAAGGGGCGCGCTGCCGGAGGGGAGTTCCCGCCTCACGGGTCCGGTGGCGCGCCTCTTCGGCGGGCGTGGACGAGCCGCCGGAGTTGCCGGCGGCTCGCCCGTGGCCTCAGGCCTGGGGCGGGCGCGTCATCTTCAGCACGTCGAGCGCCTCGTCGAGCTGTGCCTCGGTGACCTCGCCGCGCTCGACGAAGCCGAGGTCGATCACGGCCTCGCGGACGGTGATCTTGTTGGCCACGGAGTGCTTGGCGATCTTCGCGGCGGCCTCGTACCCGATCACGCGGTTCAGCGGCGTGACGATGGACGGCGACGACCCGGCCAGGGCGGCGGCCCGCTCGACGTTCGCCGTGACGCCCGAGACCGTCTTGTCCGCGAGCACCCGTGAGGCGTTCGACAGGAGCCGGATCGACTCGAGCACACCCTGGGCGATGACGGGGATCTGCACGTTCAGCTCGAACGTGCCCGACGCCCCCGCCCAGGCCACGGTCGCGTCGTTGCCGATCACGCGGGCGCCGACCATGAGCACGGCCTCCGGGATCACCGGGTTCACCTTGCCGGGCATGATCGACGACCCGGGCTGCAGGTCCGGCAGCGAGATCTCACCGAGGCCGGTGTTGGGGCCGGAGCCCATCCAGCGCAGGTCGTTGCAGATCTTCGTGATCGACACGGCGATGGTGCGCAGCGCGCCGCTGAGCTCCACGAGTCCGTCGCGTGCGGACTGCGCCTCGAAGTGGTCACGGGCTTCGGTGATCGGCAGGCCCGTGTCCTGCGCGAGCAGTTCGATGACTCGCTGAGGGAAGCCGGCGGGCGTGTTGATGCCGGTCCCGACGGCGGTGCCGCCCTGTGGAACCTCGGCCGCGCGGGGGAGCGCGGCCTCGACGCGCTCGATGCCGTAGCGCACCGCCGCCGCGTAGCCGCCGAACTCCTGGCCGAGCGTCACGGGCGTGGCGTCCATGAGGTGGGTGCGCCCGGACTTGACCACCTCCGCGAACTCCTCCGACTTGGCGGTCAGCGCCTCCGAGAGGTGCCGCAGGGCCGGCACCAGGTCGTTCACGATGCCCGAGGTCGCGGCGACGTGCACCGAGGTGGGGAACACGTCGTTGGACGACTGGGACGCGTTGACGTGGTCGTTCGGGTGCACCTCGCGGCCCAGGGCCTGCGTGGCGAGGGTGGCCAGCACCTCGTTCGTGTTCATGTTCGACGACGTGCCCGACCCGGTCTGGTACACGTCGACCGGGAAGTGGGAGTCGAACTCACCGGAGGCCACACGGTCCGCGGCCGCGACGATCGCGTCGGCGACGTCCTGGTCGAGCACGCCCAACTCGGCGTTGGCGCGGGCGGCGGCCTTCTTCACCCGGGCGAGCGCCTCGATGTGCGCCCGCTCCAGGGGTGTGCCGGAGATCGGGAAGTTCTGCACGGCGCGCTGCGTCTGCGCGCGGTACAGAGCGTCCTTCGGGACGCGGACCTCCCCCATCGTGTCGTGCTCGATGCGGTACTCGGTCTCCTCGGCGGCGCCGGACGGCGCGGGGACGGCGGTGTCGGAACTCATGGCTCTATCGTGCCGCAGCCTGGTCGCGGCGACGTGTCCGAGCGCGTGACTCGTGTCACCTCCCCGCCCGGCCTCACGCCGCCGGCTCCTCCCCGACGTCCCCGAGTGCGTGGACCAGTCGAGCTGCCCCGTCCGACAGGTCGTACTCCACGCCGACCACGGCGCACCGGCCCGCCGCGACGGCCGAGGCCAGTCCCGCCGAGTATCCGTGCAACATCCCCACCGTGTGCTTCACGTGCTCCCGGCGCAGCACGTCCGGGTCGGACAGCGCGGCCACGTCCGTCCCCGGATCGCCGGAGGTGATGTTCACGATCGACGGGATGACGCGGTCCACCACAGCCCGCACGAACCCGCCCTGCTGCTCACCTGTCGCCAGGGTGTGCGCGGCCGCAGCCACGGCACCGCACGAGTCGTGCCCCAGCACCACGACCAGTGACGCCCCGAGCACGTCCACCCCGTACTCGATCGAGCCGATCACCGTCGTGTCCAGCACGTGCCCCGCGGTGCGGACCACGAAGACGTCGCCCAGCCCCTGGTCGAAGATGATCTCCGCGGCCACGCGCGAGTCGGAGCAACCGAAGATCACCGTGTGCGGATGCTGGGCGGCCGTCAGTTCCGCCCGCCGGGCGGCGTTCTGGGACGGATGGGCGGGCGAGTCGTTCACGAACCTGTCGTTGCCCGTGCGCAGCTGCTTCCAGGCGGTCTGTGGGGTCAGCCGTTCGATGTCGGTCATGTCTCCAGTTCCCATCTGTCCAGATCCCTTGCCTATCCGCCGAGCTCGTCCCGCCGCGGCGGGTTGGCACCCGCACGCGACACCGTGATCGCGGCAACCGCGACACACCGTTCCAGGACGGCGGTCAGCGCCTCCGGCCCGACGGCGCGCAACGCGTCGCGCCGCGCGGCACCGAGCAGGTCATTACCCCACAGGCCGTCGATCAGCGCGCCCATGAACGAGTCCCCGGCACCAACCGTGTCCACCACCTGGGCCGACGGCGCCTTCACCTCGACATCGCCGCCCGCGGTCAGGGCGACGGCGCCGTCACCACCCTTGGTCACCACGACGACGGCGGGCCCCTCCTGCCCCGACGACCCGGTGGCGCCAGCGGTCAGCCAGGCCCGCGCCGCCTCGACCGGGTCCTGACCCGGGTACAGCCAGCCCAGATCCTCGTCGCTGACCTTCACGACGTCGGACAGCGCCACGAGCGCCTCGATCCGCCCGCGCGCCTCGTCCGCCGTCCCCATGATCATCGGCCGCGCGTTCGGGTCGTACGTGATCGTCGACGTCGCCCGCGCTGCCTCGAGCAGAGCCCGCACCTGACTGCTGCCCGGCTCCAGCACCGCCGCGATCGAGCCCGTGTGCACCGCCAGCGTGTCCGAACCGGCCGCCGCCCCCGGCGGAACCTGCCAGGTCATGTCGAACTCGTACGTGGCCGACCCGCCGTCGTCCAGCGTGGCGACCCCGACGCTCGTACGCTCCGCCCCGTCGCTGCCGGCGGCCAGCGCGACATCCGACTCCGCGAGCCACGCGCGCACGGAATCGCCACGTTCGTCGCGTCCCAGCCAGGTGGCGAGACGGACGTCCCGGCCCAGCCGCCCCAGCGTCAGGGCGACGTTGGCAATGCTGCCGCCCGGATGCTCGGCCACGGAACCGTCCGGGCGATGGACCACATCGACCAGGGACTCGCCCACGGCGAGAACATGGCTGCTCATTCGGTGACCTCGCTGTCGTTCGTCGGTGTCGTCGATGCGCCGGAGCCCTCACCCGACGCCGCCTGCGCCGCGGCGAGCCGAGCACGGGCGCCGTCGAGCCACTCCTGGCACCGCGTGGCCAGGGCCTCGCCACGTTCCCACAACGCTAGCGAGTCCTCCAGCGGCTCTCCGCCGGCTTCCAGACGCTGGACCACGCGGACGAGTTCGTCACGCGCCTCCTCGTAGGACAGGCCGGCGACGTCGGGTACGTCGGTGTTCTTGGCGTCGGTGTTCACGGAGAACAGTCAACAACACGTCACGGACATCCGAGCGCAGTTGTCCACAGGCAACGACCTGGAATTCGCTTGGTCTCCGGCCGGGCGGAGGCGACCATGAGTCCATGGGTCACCTCGAAGCCGCACACCTCGAGTACTACCTCCCCGACGGGAGGACGCTGCTCGGCGACGTGTCGTTCCGGGTGGGAGAGGGGAGCGCCACGGCCCTGGTCGGCCCCAACGGTGCGGGCAAGACCACGCTGCTGCGTCTCCTGACCGGCGAGCTCGTCCCGGACGGCGGCAGCGTCACCGTCACCGGAGGCCTCGGCGTCATGAGGCAGTTCGTCGGGTCGGTCCGCGACGAGAGCACCGTGCGCGACCTGCTCGCGTCCGTCTCCGCACCACGCATCCGGGACGCCGCCCGAGCCGTCGACGAGGCCGAGCACGCCATGCTGGCGGCGGACGAGGACACCGACCAGACCGGGGTGCAGATGGCCTACGCGCAGGCGCTCGCGGACTGGGGCGAGGCCGGAGGCTACGAGGCCGAGACGCTGTGGGACGTGTGCACCATGGCCGCGCTCGGCGTGCCCTACGACCGCGCACAGTTCCGCCAGGTGCGCACCCTGTCCGGCGGTGAGCAGAAGAGGCTCGTGCTGGAGGCGCTGCTGCGCGGCACCGACGAGGTGCTGCTGCTCGACGAGCCGGACAACTATCTCGACGTGCCCGGCAAACGCTGGCTCGAGGAACGGCTCCGCGAGACGCGCAAGACCGTGCTGTTCGTGTCCCACGACAGGGAACTTCTCGCGAGGGCCGCCGATCGGATCGTGTCGCTGGAGCCCGGCCCGGCCGGGGCCGACGCGTGGGTGCACGGTGCGTCGTTCGAGACCTTCCACGCGGCGCGCCGTGAGCGGTTCGCGAGGTTCGAGGAACTGCGCCGCCGCTGGGACGAGAAGCACGCCCAACTCAAGAAGCTGGTCCTGACCCTGCGGCAGCAGGCGGCGAACAGCCCGGACATGGCGTCGCGGTACCGGGCCGCCCAGACGCGCCTGCGGAAGTTCGAGGAGGCGGGGCCGCCCCCGGAGCCGCCGCGGGAGCAGGACATCACCATGCGTCTGCACGGCGGACGCACCGGACTGCGGGCGGTGACGTGTGCCCGGCTCGAGCTGACCGGCCTGATGAAGCCGTTCGACCTCGAGGTCTTCTTCGGGGAGCGCGTCGCCGTGCTCGGCTCCAACGGGTCCGGGAAGTCCCACTTCCTGCGGCTCCTGGCCGGAGACCAGGTGGCCCACGACGGCGACTGGAAGCTCGGTGCCCGGGTCGTGCCGGGACACTTCGCCCAGACCCACGCCCATCCGGAGCTGTTCGGGCGCACCCTGCTCGACATCCTGTGGACCGAGCACGCGCAGGACCGCGGCAAGGCCATGTCCCGCCTGCGCCGCTACGAACTCACCACGGCGGCCGAGCGCCCGTTCGACCGGCTGTCCGGCGGACAGCAGGCCCGGTTCCAGATCCTGCTGCTCGAACTCGCCGGCTGCACCGCGCTGCTGCTCGACGAGCCCACCGACAACCTGGACCTGGAATCCGCCGAGGCGCTCCAGGAGGGTCTGGAGGCCTTCGAGGGGACGGTCCTCGCGGTGACCCACGACCGCTGGTTCGCGCGGTCTTTCGACCGCTACCTGGTGTTCGGGTCCGACGGTGTCGTGCGGGAGACTTCCGAACCGGTCTGGGACGAGCGGCGGGTGGAGCGGGAGCGGTGAGCGGCGTGAACGGCGCAGCAGAGGGCACCCAGCCGCCGAGCGTGATCGGCGCGACCGCCGCTGGCCGTGAACCCGCCAACGAGTTCGACCACCCCGTTGTGGCCGGGCTCTACGACGTCCTCGACCCCGACCGGAGCGACCTGGACCTGTACGTCGCCGTCGCCGAGGAGGTCGGCGCCCGCAGCGTGATCGACGTCGGCTGCGGGACCGGCGTGCTCGCGATCCGGCTGGCGGAACGGGGCCTGGCCGTCACCGGTGTGGAACCGGCGGGTGAGATGCTCGCCGTCGCACGGAGCAAGCCCGGCGTCGCGGCCGTCCGGTGGGTGCACGGTGATGCCGCGGTGCTCGCGGAGGGTGAGGCGGATCTCGCGACGATGACCGCGAACGTCGCCCAGGTCTTCACCACGGACCAGGGATGGGAGGAGACGCTCGCGGCCGTCCGCGCCGCCCTGCGCACCGGTGGCACGCTCGCCTTCGAGACCCGCGTCCCGCAGCGCCGCGCCTGGGAGTCCTGGACGCCGGAGCGGACGTTCGTGCGAGCCGACATCCCGGGAGTCGGGATCGTGGAGGAGTGGAAGCGCGTCGACGAGACGGCCCTGCCGCTGGTCACCTTCACCTCCACCACCCGGTTGCCCGACGGCACTGAGATCGAGGCTGTCTCCACCCTGCGGTTCCGTGAGCGCGACGAGATCGAGGTGTCGCTGCACGCTGCCGGGTTCGACGCCGTCGAGGTGCGTGATCTGGCGTACGCGCCGGGCAGGGGCAGGCTGTTCGTCGCACGCGCGGCGTGAGCCGGGCGACTGCGGGCGACGTGCGGTTCCTGTCGCCGGACCTGCCGAGCCCGGGTCAGGGCCCGAGGAGCGCGAGAGGGATGACGGCGATGCCGTCACGGCGCCGGTAGACGTGCTCGCCGGCGTAGATGACCACAGCGTCGAGGAGGTCGTCGCCGATGCGGCCGGCGAGCCAGTTGAGGTGTTTGACGTCTGCGTCCTCGACGCGGTCGGCGAGCTTGACCTCGATGGGCAGAACTCGGCCGTCGGGGCGGACGACGACCAGGTCGACCTCGTGGTCTCCGTTGCGGGTCCGCAGGTGGTGTACGCGGGCTTCGGCAGCTTCGGCGTAGGTGTGCAGGCTGAGGGCGGTCAGGTGCTCGAACAAGGCGCCGAGGATGGTGCCTTCGGTGAGCTGAGGACTGCCCTGTTCGGCACGCAACAGAGCAGGTGCGTCCAGTCCGAGGAGTCGTGCAGCAAGGGCGGGGTCGGCGAGCTGGTGCTTGGGGGACCGGGCGAGGCGGTCGAGGTGGTTGTGGCTCGGGATCCATGGCGGGACCGGGTCCAGGAGCCAGAGGGAGGACAGGGCATCGCGGTAGGCGACCGTGGTCTCCTTTGCCGGCTTGTTGGCAAGGCCGGCTGTGGCGGCGTCCAGGATCTTGGAGTAGGCGGTCGTGCTGGAGCTCGCCGCGGCGTAGGCGGCGAGCCAGGCACGGAGTACCTCGGGCTTGCGCACGGGGTAGCCCTGCTCGGGGAATTCGCGCTGGGCGACGTTGGTCAGGTAGGCGTCGAGTTCCGCTCGGCGGACCCGGGCGGGCATCGGGCGGATGGCCGGAAACCCGGACGCGGTGATCTCTTCGACGTAGTCAGCCAGTCGGATGCTCGTGGATCCCTGGAAGCTCTCCCTCGTACCGTCCAGGAGTTCGGCGAGACTGACGGTGGGTGTCTCGATGGCGCGCTCGGCAAGACTGAGCGGTCGCATACGCATGGGCACGATCCGGCCGGCTCCGGAGTGCACGACGGCGCCGCGCGGTGCCGAACTGCCCGCAACGATGAAGTGTCCGGGTGGGGAACCGGCATCGACGGCGTGGCGGACGTGGTCCCAGACCTCGGGCAGGCGCTGCCACTCGTCCACGAGGACCGGGCCTGGAACGCTGGTCAGGATGCTCGCGTCTGCGGTGATGAGTTCCCGCTGGCGCGGCAGGCTCAGGTCGATCACCGAGGCGGCGCGTTGGGCGGCGGTCGCGGTCTTGCCCACCCCCTTGGGCCCGTGGATCGACAGGGCGCGCAGGTGCGGCTGCAACTGGTCAAGGGTGGAGTCGATGATCCGACGGCGATAATTGTTCACGTACCCTACTCTACCGATCGCAGATAGTTTAGTCTTCCAATCGCAGGAACACTACTCTGCGGATCGCCAGCGATCCATCCTGCGGTTCCGTGAGCGCGACGAGATCGAGGTGTCGCTGCACGCTGCCGGGTTCGACGCCGTCGAGGTGCGTGATCTGGCGTACGCGCTGGGCAAGGGCCGGCTGTTCGTCGCCCGAGCGGCGGCGTAGCAGGTAGGTGCCGCGCCGCCGCGAAGCGGTCAGGATCGGTGACGGTCAGGTCAGGTCACGGAAGAAGGCGCGGATGTCGTCCGCGAGCAGGCGCGGTTCCTCCATCGCGGGGAAGTGACCGCCTTCGGCGAACTCGTTCCAGTGGCCGATCGTGTTCCCCGGATCCATCACGCGGCGCAGGAGCGGGTGGGCGTCGAACACCGCCCATCCGGCCGGTACGTCGGACGGTGCGATCCAGCTCAGCCCCGAGTGCTCGGCCTCGTAGTAGAACTGCGCGCTCGACGCACCGCTGCGCGTGAACCAGTAGAGGCTGACGTTCGCGAGGAGCTGGTCGCGGTCGACCGTCTCGTCGGGCGTCCGGTACGCGTCGCCGTCCCAGGTCTTGAACTTCTCAGCGATCCACGCGAGCTGGCCGACGGGGGAGTCCACGAGTGCCGCGCCGATCGTGTCAGGACGGTGGTTCTGCATCTCGTAGTACCCGCGATCGGCGGCGCCTCGGGCGCGCACCACCTCCACCTGGGCGATCTCCTCGTCGGACAGGCCGTCGGGGTAGGGGAACTTCTCCCCGACCAGCCCGAGCGTCTGGCCGTCGCTGCCGATGTGCGTCCCGATGACTCGCTCGGGCGAGATCTCCGCGAGGCGGCCGGTGGTCCCCGACCCGATGTCGGTGCCGTGCGCCGCGAAGCGCTCGTACCCGAGCCGCGTCAAGATCTCGGCGTAGGCGTCCGCCGTCCGCGCCAGCTCCCAGCCGGTTCCGGACAGCGGCGTCGAGAACCCGAAGCCTGGCAGCGACGGGATCACGATGTGGAAGTCGTCGATGAGCAGGGGGATCAGCCGCTGATACTCGACGAAGGACCCCGGCCAGCCGTGGTTCAGGACGAGCGGCGTGGCCTCCGGGTTCGCCGAGCGCACGTGCACGACGTGGAACGTCTGCCCGTCCACCACGGTCGTGTACTGCTCGTACTTGTTCAGCGCCGCCTCGTGGACGCGCCAGTCGAACCCGTCGCGCCAGTGGTCCGCGAGGTCCCGGAGATACGCCAGCGGGGTACCGCGGCTGAAGTCGGTGTCGTCGTCCCGGCCCGGAACGGGGTGCGGCCAGCGCGTCTGCGCGAGCCGGCGGTGCAGGTCGTCGATCGCGGCCTGGGGGATGTCGATGTGGAACGGGGTGAGTGCGTTGTTCTCGGTCATGACACCGACGCTCTCAGCCATTGCGGCAGGCTTTCTTCCGCGATGGCTGACAGGATCGACGGCGTGATGGAGACATCGGCCCGCCTGCTCGAACTGCTGTCGCTGCTTCAACTCAGGCGTGACTGGACGGGTTCCGAGCTCGCCGATCGGCTCGGCGTGAGCACACGGACGGTGCGGGCCGACGTCGGGAAGCTGCGGTCACTCGGCTACCCGGTCGATGCACGTCCTGGTGTCGCGGGCGGGTACCGGCTGGCTGCGGGGACGGCGATGCCGCCGCTGTTGCTGGACGACGAGGAGGCGGTGGCCGTCGCGGTCGGGCTGGGGGCTGTGGCCACGAGCCGGCTGGGTGTGGAGGAGACCTCGCTGACGGCGCTGGCGAAGCTGGAGCAGGTGCTGCCCTCGCGTCTTCGCCGGCGCGTCGAGGCGGTGCGTGAGGCGACGAGCGTGGTCCCGGGGGCCGAGCCGCCGCTGGATCTGTCGGTGCTCGGCGTGGTCGCGGCCGCGGTGCGTGCCCACGAGCGGCTGCGGTTCGGGTACACGAAGCCCGGTGGCAGCGAAGCGGCGCGCCACACCGAACCGCAACGGCTGGTGAGCTGGGGGGCTCGCTGGTATCTGCTCGCGTGGGATCTCGACCGGGACGACTGGCGGGTATTCCGTGTCGACCGCATGATGCCGCGACCAGCGACGGGTGTGCGGTTCCGGCCGCGCATGATTCCGGAGGGCAAGGTCGTCGAGTACGTGGTTGCTCGGGTCAGCAGGGCGGCCTGGAAGTATCGGGCCCGGGTGCTGGTGCACGCTCCCGCCGCCGAGGTTGCCGCGAAGCTGTTCGTTCCCCTGGAGATCGAGGCGGTGGACGAGTCATCGTGCCGTGTCGAGCTGGGCTCGGACGATCCGGACCGGCTGGCGTTGTGGATGACGCAACTGGGGGCCGACATCGAGGTCATCGAGGGCGACGAGCTGGCGGAAGCCTTCGACCGGCTCGCCGACAGGTTCCGCCGCGCGGCGGGCAGCGCGGTCGCGCCCGGTCACCCTGCCTGACGCCGACGACCGCAGTGTGCTCGTCGCGGCGATCGGGTCCTGTGACGGGCTGATCGTGACGCGGGGTCGGGTCAGGCCGTAGCCGCCCAGGCTCGCTGCTCGAGGGAGATACCCCGGATGATCCTGATCCAGAGGACGCAGGCAGCGATCGCAAGAGCGGCGGTGACCGTCCCGGACGCGATGCCGATCTGCGGGTCGGTGCTGTCGTAGAACGTGACGCCCATGCACAACCAGCAGGCCCACCAGGTGCCGATACCCGCCGGCCGGAACGCGCCGGACGCGACACGGACGTCGCGCACCACCTGGTAAGGGAACCAGAGCGCGACCACCGGGACGATCCAGCCGAGCCAGGCCCAGATCCGCCCGCGGTCGTGCAGGTCCTCCGTGGTCATGGCCTCGGCGACCAACCGGCTGCGATGCAGCCAGAGACATGAGATGACGTACGTCGTCACGACGATGACTACCTCGAGCGGCGACGTCGCGAAGAAGCCGAACCGGAGGCCCGCCTGGCCCTGCACCCCGAAGGGGACCGCGTTCTGCGTCGTGCCGAGCAGCAGCCCGAGCGGCCGCACCGCCAGCATCAGGGTGTACGCAACGGCGACCACGATCGCAGCGTTCGTCAGCCGTGTCGGGACTGTCGGGAGGGGCCCTGCGGGCAGCGTGGTCATCGGCTCTCCTGGGCCGGCAAAGTTCATCGCCGACCAGGCTTCCCGGCACACCGTCGGACAACATAGCAGGATACGAGGTGCCCAGCGGCAGCCTGTCCCGGGACCGCTCGGTGGGCCATGTCCGAAGGCGCAGGGCGCCCAGCCCGGCCACGGGGCCTGAACTCGACCGGTTGCCCTTCGACGAAATCGCAGAAGACGGTGTGACATCCGCACGAGTCGCGCGTCTGGGAGACATGCAGGACACAGGTCAGTCCATCGGTTGTCCGGAGACACGTGCAGGGATGCGGGACTACCTCACGCATCAGGTGCCCCCCGGCCGCCGTCGTCGTATCGAGGACCACCTCGTCGGATGCCCCGGATGCATCCGGGAGTTCGTCCAGCTCCGAGAGTCCTGCTGGACGGCTGCCGCCGGCCGGCGTGCCGTCCTGACGGCGGCAGCCTAGACCCGGCCAGGCGCATCGCACCGTCCTGCGGTCGGTGCGGCTGACCCGTGTGCCCGGTGTTCAGTCCCCGATCGAGGTGATCCGTGCGCCGAGCGCGCCGTCGGCCAGGCGGAGGCTGACGTCGTCGCCGACCGCGACGTCGTCGGGTGCGCGGACCACGGAACCGTCCGCCCGCTGGACGACGGCGTAGCCGCGCTCCAGGGTCGACGCCGGCGACAGCGCACGCACCTGCGCCTCCAGCCGGCCGATCTCGCCGGACGCGCGCAACAGCAGCGCGTTGAGCGCGTGGCGTGCGTGCCCGATCGCCTGGGTGACCTCCTGAGCGCGCGACTCCAGCATGGTGTGCGGTGCGGCCAGGACGGGGCGTGACCTGACCCCGTCGAGCCCGTGCTGCTCACGAGCCAGCATCGCCGACATCGCGCCGCGTATGCGCTGCCGGGCCTGCGTCAGCCGCTGCCGCTCCTCCGAGACGTCGGGGACGATGCGCTTGGCCGCGTCCGTGGGGGTGGACGCGCGATGGTCGGCGACGAGATCCAGCAACGGGGAGTCCGTCTCGTGACCGATGGCGCTGACCAGCGGTGTGCGGCAGGCGGAGGCCGTCCGGACGAGCGCCTCGTTGGAGAACGGCAGCAGGTCTTCGACCGAGCCGCCGCCGCGCGCCACGACGATCACCTCGACGTCGTCCCGCTCGTCCAGTTCCTGGATGGCGCGGCTCACCTCGGGTACCGCGCCCACGCCCTGCACGGCGACCTCGCGGATCTCGAACCGCACCTGTGGCCAGCGGGCGCGCGCGTTGACGACGACGTCGTGCTCGGCCTTGGACTCGCGGCCGCACACCAGCCCGACGACGGCCGGCAGGAACGGCAGCGGGCGCTTGCGGTCGAGGTCGAACAGTCCTTCGGCGCCCAGTACCCGCTTGAGTTCCTCGATGCGGGCGAGGAGCTCGCCGATACCTACGGCACGGATGTCGTTGGCCTGCATCTGCAGGGTTCCGCGTTTGGTCCAGAACGTGGGCTTCGCGTGCACGACGACGTGGTCACCCTCGGTGGGGACCTTCGCCAGGCGTGCCATCGCGCTGCTGAAGATCGTCACGGGCAGGGACACGTCGCGATCGGCATCACGCAGGGTGAGGAACTGCATGCCCGAACCAGGACGCCGGCTGAACTGGACCACCTGTCCCTCGACCCACACGGGAGGCATCCGGTCGATGTATCCCTTGATCTTGTCCGACAGGACGCGCACCGGCCAGGGGCGGCTCGCGCTCGTGTCGAGCGCCTTCTCGGGGAGCGGCAGCGGGGCGGCGGTCTGGTCGGTCACGGGAACCATCCTGCACGCACTGGCTGACATGCGGGATGCCACGCGCTGGTTGTCCACAGGGACGTGGCTCGTGGACGGTGCATCTGCCCGTGACGGGCTCCGGTGATGGGGACGACGTGGGGCGGCCGTGCGCATCGTGAGAAGGGTCGACGACGTCATCGAGGTGCCCGGTCCAGGGGATGTCGCGGGGCCCATAGACTGGCGGACGTGACTTCCGGAACGTCCACCCTGACCAAGCGCGTCCTCCTCGCCGCCCCCCGCGGGTACTGCGCGGGCGTCGACCGCGCCGTCGTCGCCGTCGAGAAGGCCCTGGAGACCTACGGGGCGCCGGTGTACGTGCGCAAGGAGATCGTGCACAACAAGTACGTGGTGGAGACCCTCAGCGAACGCGGGGCGATCTTCGTCAACGAGACCGACGAGGTGCCCGAAGGCGCCCGCCTGGTGTTCTCCGCCCACGGCGTCTCGCCGGCGGTTCGCGAGTCCGCGGCGGCCCGCAGCCTCGACACCATCGACGCCACCTGCCCCCTGGTCACGAAGGTGCACAAGGAAGCGGTCCGCTTCGCGAAGGACGACTACGACATCCTCCTGATCGGCCACACCGGGCACGAGGAGGTCGAGGGCACCGCGGGCGAGGCGCCGGAGCACGTGCAGGTCGTGAACTCGCCGGACGAGGTCGACCAGGTCACCGTCCGCGACCCCGAGAAGGTCGTGTGGATCTCCCAGACCACCCTGTCCGTGGACGAGACCATGGAGACGGTCCGCCGGCTGCGGGAGAAGTTCCCGTCCCTGCAGGACCCGCCCAGCGACGACATCTGCTACGCCACGCAGAACCGCCAGGTGGCCGTCAAGAAGCTGGCGCCGGAGTGCGACGTCGTGATCGTCGTGGGATCGGCGAACTCGTCGAACTCGGTGCGCCTGGTCGAGGTCGCGCTCCAGGCCGGTGCGCGGTCGGCGTACCGGGTGGACCGTTCCTCGGAGATCGACGAGGCCTGGCTGGAGGGGGCGGCGACCGTCGGCGTGACCTCGGGCGCCTCCGTTCCGGAGATCCTGGTGCGCGACGTCGTCGACCTCCTGGAGGGGCGCGGCTTCGACGACGTGCAGGAGGTGCGGACCGCGACCGAGGACCTCATGTTCTCCCTGCCGCGTGAGCTGCGGGCCGGCCTCAAGGCCGCAGGCGCGGACGACAAGCGTCCCCGCAAGGAGACGCGACGAGAGCTTCCGCTCGCCTGAGGTGCGGCGTCGGCTCCGACGTCCAGCCCTCGGAGCCCGGCCGTCTCAGTTTCCGGTGGCCTGGGCCCGGCTCTTCTTCTCCACCTCGGCAAGGGCGCGTTGGTCGGTCGCGGCGAGTTCGGTGACCTCGACCTGCTGAACCACGACCGCGTCGAGGGCGTCAGGATCTGGAGACCGGTCGAGGATCGCCGCGCCCGCGCCGCTCGCGGGGCCCGAAGCACTTTCCTCGCGGCTCGCGGTGTCGCGTGCCGACTCGATCGCCACGACCCCGCCCTCGTCGGCGACCAGCAGCTCCGACCTCGTGATCGGGCGCGGTACCTCCTCGATCTCGCGAGGCTCGGCGATCGCGTCCTTCGGGTCCACGACCTCCAACGCGACCATCTTGCGGGCGGAGCTGAGCACGTTGCGCTCCAGTGAGCCGATGAGCTTGTTGTAGTCCTTGGTGGAGGATTCCAGTGACCGGCCCATCTTCGTCACGTGGCCGGTCATCGTCACGAGCCGCGAATGGAGTTCCTTCCCGACCTGGTGCACCTTCGCGGCGTTCTCCGCGAGTGCCTCCTGCCGCCAGGCGAACGCGACGGTGCGCAGCAGGGCGATCAGGGTCATCGGCGTGGCGAGGATGACGTTCTTCCGCGCGGCGTACTCCAGCAGATCGGGCTGCTGCTCGACCGCGGCCGAGAGGAACGCCTCAGCCGGAACGAACATGACCACGAACTCGGGCGCCGCATCGAACTGCGCCCAGTACTTCTTGCCGGCGAGCTCGTCCACATGCTTGCGCATGTGCTTCACGTGTGCGTCCAGCAGCTGCTCGCGGCGGTGCACGTCGTCGGTCTGCTGAGCCTCGAGGTAGCGGATGAACGCCACCTTCGAGTCGACCACCACGTTCTTCGCCCCGGCCAGGTGGATCACCATGTCCGGCCTCAGCACACCCGTGTCCGACGTGAACTGGTCCTGCTCGGTGAAATCCACCCGGTTCAACATGCCCGCGGCCTCGACAGTGCGACGAAGCTGCAGCTCACCCCAGGCTCCACGAACCTCCGACGTACGAAGTGCGGCCACCAGGTCGCTCGTCCCGCTGCGCAGCTTCGCCGACTCCTCGGTGACCTGTCGCAGCTGTTCGGTGAGCTGACCGTGCCCCTGCGCCCGTGCCTTCTCGGCTTCCTCGACCTGCGCGCGCACCTTGTCCATCACCCTGGACAACGGGTCCACCAGATTCTTGACTGCTTGCTCGCGCTGGGCGAGCTGCTCCTCGTTCTTCACCGTTGCGGTGGAGAGGCGCTGCTCCGCCAGGGTGAGGAACTGCTTGGTATTCGCCTCCAGAGCCTCGCCGGCGAGCGCCTTGAACTGCTCGGCGGCTCGTTCCTGCTCGATACGCGCGGCCGCCACCTGCTCGGCGGCACGATCCTGCGCCGCCCGGACATCGGCCTCGGCACGCTCACGGATCATCACCGCCTCGCGTTCGGCGGCCTCGGCCAGTGCGTTCAGGCGGGTGGATTCCAGCTCGGCATCACGCACGGCACGTGACGACCGGGCGGCATGAGACAGCCAGCCGACGACGACGCCGATGGCAAGCGTGAGGAGGATCCAGCCGATGTCCATGCCGCCAAGGCTGCCACGAGTCACC
The DNA here is from genome assembly GCF_016742955.1 of Myceligenerans indicum. GTDB lineage: Bacteria > Actinomycetota > Actinomycetes > Actinomycetales > Cellulomonadaceae > Myceligenerans > Myceligenerans indicum. The sequence goes on from NZ_JABBYC010000001.1 coordinate 338,891, forward strand.
GACACGATCGCCGCGGACCCGCCCGCCCGGTTCGATCTCACGTCGGAGCCGCGTCATCCTGGCGGCGGATGCCAGGTGTCCGAGTCTCCGTCTACGTTGGCGCTATGACCCATCAGACCGGTCCTGGAACCGAGGCCCCCGTCGGTGGCGCGGCAGTCACGCCGTCGAACACGGTGGCACCCGTACCGACCCCGCCGCCGGATCCTGGCGCCGCGCTCAGCCTGCGCGGCCTCTGGAAGCGGTTCGGCCAGAAGATCGCCGTGCGGGCACTGGACCTGGACGTTCCCGTCGGATCCTTCTACGGTCTGGTCGGCCCGAACGGTGCCGGGAAGACCACCACCCTCTCCATGGCCACGGGTCTGCTCCGTCCGGACGCGGGGACCGTGCACGTGCGTGGCACCGATCTGTGGGCCCACCCGGTCGAGGCCAAGGCCACCCTCGGCATCCTGCCCGACGGCGTGCGCCTGTTCGACCGTCTCACCGGCCTCCAGCTCGTCACCTATGCCGGCCTCCTGCGGGGCATGGACCGTGACACCGTGGCCGACCGTGCCCGCAGCCTGCTCGCGGCGATGGACCTCGCGGCAGACGCCAACACCTATGTCGTCGACTACAGCGCCGGCATGACCAAGAAGATCGCCCTGGCCAGCGCCATGATCCACGCCCCGCGGGCCCTCGTGCTCGACGAGCCGTTCGAGGCCGTCGATCCTGTCAGCGCCGCCAACATCCGCGACATCCTCGCCGACTACGTCACCGGTGGCGGTACCGTCATCGTCTCCAGCCACGTCATGGATCTCGTGCAGCGCATGTGCGACCACGTCGCCATCGTCGGCGCCGGGCAGGTGCTCGCCGCAGGCACCGTCGACCAGGTCCGGGGTGACCAGACGCTCGAGGACCGGTTCGTCGACCTGGTCGGAGGCCGCACCCGAGCAGAGGGGCTCGAATGGTTGCGCACTTCCTGAAGCTCAAGCTCACGCTGCTCGGCAACACCCTGCGGCGCAGCGTGTGGCAGACCATCGGGCTCTGCGTCGCACTGCTCTACGCGCTCTTCGTCGTCGTGGGCCTGGTGTTCACCGCGATCGTCGGCGGAGGCATGGACCTGCTCCTCACCGGGCAGGTGATCACCCTCGCGGGTGCGATCACGGTCCTGTGCTGGTGGGTCATCCCCGTCTTCGTCTTCGGCGTCGACCAGACCCTTGACCCTCAGCGGTTCACCACGTTCGCGATTCCCCGTCGGACCCTCGTCGCCGGGCTCGCGCTCTCCGGTGTCATCTCCGTGCCCGGCCTGGCGACCACGCTCGCCGCCGGTGGCACGGCGTTCGCGTGGTGGCGCGAACCGTGGCTGATTCCTGTCGCCCTGCTCGGTGCGGTGCTCGGGATCGCGCTGTGTGTGGTCGGGTCACGGGCGGTCACCACGGTGCTCGCTCCGCTGCTGGAGTCGCGCCGGTACCGCGAGGTCGTGGCCGTCGCCGCGATCGTGCCGCTCGTGCTGATCGGGCCGGCGATCGGCTGGGCGAGCCAGGAGATCGGCGCCGTCTCCCACGAGACGAACGGTGGCAGCGTGACCGCGGACGGCTCCCTGCTCGCGGCAGTGCTGGCCCGCTTCGGTGAGCTCGCGGCATGGACACCGTTCGGCGCGCCGTGGTCGCTGCCCGTCGCCGTGCACGACGGCGCGTGGGGCGTTGCCCTGGCCCGATTCCTGGTCGCGGTGGGGACCCTCGCGCTGCTCTGGCTGATCTGGTCGCGTTCGCTCGCCCGAGCGCTGGTCACGCCGCCGGCCGGGGGAGGAAAGGGATCGAAGAGCAAGGGACTGGGCTGGTTCGGCCGCTTCCCCGCCACGCCGGTGGGTGCCGTCGCCGCACGCTGTACCACCTACTGGATCCGGGACCCGCGCTACGCGGCGGGCATCAGCATCATCTTCCTGATGCCGGTCATCCTGTGGCTGCCCACCCGCTCCTCGGGAAACGCCGAACTGCTGCTGCTGGCCGCGCCCGTCGTCTCCTGGGTGCTCGCGTTCAGCGTGTCGAACGACATCGGCTACGACTACACCGCCTTCGCCCTGCACGTCGCCACCGGGACGTCGGGGCGCGCCGATCGTTGGGGACGGGCCCTGCCCGTCCTGACCTTCGGCAGCGGCGTGGTGGTGATCGTCGCACTCTTGACACTTGCTCTCGCCGGCCGCTGGGACCTGACCGTGCCGTTGCTTGGGGTCTGCCTGGGGCTCCTCGGCCTCACACTCGGGGTGTCGAGCGCCGTGTCCGCGACACTGGTCTACCCGGTGGCGAAACCAGGGGAGAGCCCCCTCAAGTCGCCTCAGGGTGCGGCGCTGGCGACGATGCTCTCGCAGTTCCTGGCGATGGCCGTCGTCATGTTGCTGGCGCTGCCGTTGCTCGGCGTCGGGGTCTGGGCACTGGTCTCCGGCAGCGTGCTGGCGGGCTGGCTGACGCTGGCGGTCGGGCTCGCGGAGGGCTCGCTGCTGCTCGTCGCAGGTATCCGTGTGGGCGCACGTAGCTTCGACCGCCGTGCACCGGAGCTGCTCCAGGAGGTGCAGTCGTTCCCGTGACGGCGTGACGGCGCGGCGGGGACCACGGCGCGCCGCGCGGTCCGCAGGACGGATGGCACCGCCGTCCCCGCATGCCCGTAAACTTGCCCGACGTGGCTCTCACTATCGGAATCGTCGGCCTGCCGAACGTCGGCAAGTCCACCATCTTCAACGCGCTGACCCGCAACCAGGTGCTCGCGGCGAACTACCCCTTCGCCACGATCGAGCCCAACATCGGCGTGGTCCCGCTGCCCGACGCACGGCTCGGCAAGCTCGCCGAGATCTTCGGGAGCGAGCGCGAGCTGCCGGCCACGGTGTCGTTCGTCGACATCGCCGGCATCGTCAAGGGGGCGTCCGAGGGCGAGGGCCTGGGCAACAAGTTCCTCGCGAACATCCGCGAGGCCGACGCGATCTGCCAGGTCACGCGCGCGTTCGTGGACCCCGATGTGGTGCGCGTGGACGGTTCGGTGGACGCTCCCGGCGACATCGAGACCATCTCCACCGAGCTGATCCTGGCCGACCTCCAGACTCTCGAGAAGGCGCTTCCGAGGATGGAGAAGGAGGTCAAGATCAAGAAGGGTGACCCGGTTCTCTTCGCCGCCGCGAAGAAGGCGCAGGAGATCCTCGAGGCTGGAACCACCCTGTACCAGGGCGCGGCGGAGGCCGGCCTGGACCTGTCGGAGGTTGCCTCCCTCCAGCTCCTCACCGCCAAGCCGTTCATCTACGTCTTCAACACCGACGACGCCGGCCTCGCCGACACGGCCTCCCAGGAGGCACTGCGCAAGCTCGTCGCGCCCGCGGACGCGATCTTCCTGGACGGCAAGTTCGAGGCGGACCTCGCCGAGCTGGAGCCGGACGAGGCCGCGGAGATGCTCGAGGAGACCGGCCAGACGGAATCCGGGCTGGACAAGCTGGCGCACGTCGGCTTCCACACCCTCGGGCTGCAGACCTACCTCACGGCCGGTCCCAAGGAAGCGCGTGCCTGGACCATCCGCAAGGGCTGGACCGCACCGCAGGCCGCCGGCGTGATCCACACGGACTTCGAGAAGGGCTTCATCAAGGCGGAGGTCATCTCCTTCGACGACCTCGTGGAGACCGGCTCCCCGCAGGCCGCCAAAGCGGCGGGCAAGGCCCGTATCGAGGGCAAGGACTACGTGATGGCCGACGGCGACGTGGTGGAGTTCCGGTTCAATGTCTGACGAGAACGCTGTTCCGCCCTGCCCCGAGTGCGGCAGTGAGTACACCTACGAGGACGGCGCGCTGCTGACCTGCCCGATGTGCGGGCACGAGTGGGCTCCGTCGGACTCGTCGTCGGACGCGGGGGAGCCCGCCGCGCGGGTGGTTCGCGACGCCGTCGGGAACGTCCTGGCCGACGGCGATACGGTGACCGTCGTCAAGGACCTGAAGGTCAAGGGCGCGGGAGGCGGCTCGATCAAGGTCGGTACGAAGGTCACCGGCATCCGGCTGATCACCGACGGCGTGGGTGACCACGACATCGACGCGAAGGTGCCGGGCTTCGGGCAGATGCAGCTCAAGTCGGGCGTGGTGAAGAAGGCCTGAGAGGTGCTTGATCGGCAAGCAGACCGCGTTCAGGCGGCGATCGATGGCCGCAATCCGACCGTGCTCGCCGAACTCGATGCGTCATTCGCCGTCATCGGCGACGTGCAGCGGCTGCCGGGAGACGCCTCCCCGGTCCGCAGCCAGTCCGCAAGAAGTCCGCACTCCGCCGTCGGACCCCACACACGCCAACGGCTGGGATCGTTGCAATTCCAACGATCCCAGCCGTTCCCACCTCCAACCCGCACCTACCGTTTCCCCAGGACGACGTTCCGGTTCAATGCAACAACTTGAGGGTCGTGCTGCCGGACTCGACACCACGTCGCCCGGCCGACGCTGGACGGCCTTGGCTGGGGTAGTTGCCGTTGGTCAGGGCCTTGCTCGGGCGCACGCGAGCGCTCGACGACTTTGGGTCGGTTTGCGCACAGCACCGCCTTCCTTGGCCGCGATCGTTGGGCTCGGCGTACACGGTGGTGGTCCAGTTCGGCATCCAGTACCTGATCCGGCTGCTTCGGTCCCACGTGGCATCTTGCGCTCGTCGTTAGTCGTCGAGCATGAGTGGAGCGCCTGAGAGTAGTCGGCTCCCGGCAGCTGATTCCGATGCTGCGGTCCGCTTGGGCGGGTCACGAGTTCGATCGCGGAGATGGTCGCCGAATTGGGGCGCGGGGTGAAGCTCACGTCCGAGTCGGCCAAAGCGATCGCCGCGTTCGGTCTGACCGAGATGGACGTCCCTGGCGTCGACGCGATGTGGGACGGGCTGATGTCGGTGACGAAGTCACGGCTTCGCTGTCCGACATGGCTTCGGACACCAGCGCATCCGCGTGGCGGGGAAGTACTCGTCCGATGCTCGGGTGCGGGAGGCGTGCCATGTAGGCATCTTCCCACGTGGGCGTCCTATCCGCAGCTAGGGGGTGGAACGTTGGTCGCTGCCAGTACGGAACTTTGGTCGTACACCTCGTGGACCTTTGGCCAGGGTGTTCGTGGAACGTTGGTCGCGCAACGAGAGCCGACATCTGATCCGATCGGAAAGGTGTTGCATGGCGGCGTAATGCGGGTCAAGTCCATCTCAGGGGGGTATCGATGAAGGTCAGTGTCATTGGTGAAGAAGGCGACGTGGTGGAGTTCCGGTTCAACGTCTGATACCCGGGGTTGCGCTGCAGGTCAGGTGTGGTTTAGCGAGTGCTGGTCCGCTGGCTCGCCCCTGGCGACGCCGGCGTTCTAGCTCACGCCGAGGTGATTCGTCGAGTGCTCATTGACTGTCGCGCCGGAGTGCGCGGAGGTAGCGGCGTCGGTAGATGCGCTGGGCGATCAGGATCACGGGAAAGAGCGCGCGCCACGGTCCCCGGCCGGCGCGCGTGAGGGACCGCAGCGTCAGGCTCACGTTCCCGTCGTCGTCCCGGCTGACGATGAACGCTTCCTCCCCGGAGACCGGATGGCCTGTCAGGGTGCCGTAGGCAAGCGCGGCCCGGCGGCTGCTTGTGACCGTCGCGACGACCTCGACGGGCTCCCGCACGTGGATGGGCCCGATGCGTGCGAGGAGCCAGTAGCGTTCCCCTTGGCGCGCGACGCGGCCTTCCTCCAGGGGTGGGTCGACGGTGAATCCGCTCCGCGTCTTGATGCCCCAGGAGAGGGCCGCCGTTGAAGCCGTATTCCAGAGATCGGTTCCGGAGCCGAGCCGGACGGTGCGTTCGTACGCGCGCCATCCGTCGGGTGGCTGCCACCGCTCTGCGCCTGGCGCCGTGCCGCCCACGACGCTGTAGCCGGGGTCCCGTTGGTTCAGGTGATGCTCTGCCAGAAACTTCAGGCCATTCGCGACGCCGCCGGCTGCGGTGATGGCAGACCTCACGGCGAGTTCCTCGGCGGGAGTAAGTGCGAAGGCCACGTTGGTGCCGGTGTCGTTCGCGTCCCAGATGTGCTCGCCGCAGGAGCTGATTCCCGTGCTCCCGATGCTGAACGGAGCGAGCGCGTGCACACCGCCGTCGTTCCCTGCCTCATCCACGCTGCACATCCTGTCCCAAGGCGGTCGGCCTCAATCAGATCCGGTCGGCATCCCGCAGGAGGCGACGCACAGCGGCGAGCGCGACCCCTGAGACCATGATGAAGCCGACGGTCCAGATGAGACCCCGCCCGATCGCCGCTGCGAAGTTCTCGCCGACCGGGCCGTTGTATCCACGGTGCTCCAGAACATGCCAGAGTCCAGGCGGCAGGATGCCGAGCTTGTAGGTCTTCCAGGGGAGGTCCTGGGAAGCCCCGATGAGCATGAGCGCGATGCCGAGCGTCGCCAGGATGCCCTTCGTCCGGCCTGCCGTAGCCCGTGCAGGAGCGCTCTGATCGGCCGTCATGCCGTTCCGCCGGTGGTGAGGGCGGCCTCGATCTCGGAGCGACTGCAGGTGAGCCCGTGGCGGGCCAAGGCGCCTGGGATCGTGCTCATCCAGGAGTCGTCCGATTTCCAGATCGGCAGGACTGCTCCCAGGACGTGCTGCTGCACCGGTTTCAGGCGGTCCAGCGTGATGTTGGCCGCGTGGTCTGCGCCGGGGAACGCGCTGGACAGGATGGCGTCGAGCAAGTGGTCGCGGTTGAAGCTGGAGGCGGTGAGCGGAAGCCGGTCGGCAAGATTCCTGATGTCTGCCGCGGTGAGCCAGTGTCTGATCGAAGCCAGGCTCTTGGCGGCATAGGACCCGATCCAGCCGTCATGAATCCGAAGGTCGGGCACATCCGGGTGCACGGTCGACTCGATGAGGATGTCGATCGTTGGGCGGCCTGGTGACCTGGAGTCGGCTGCGGAAGCTCGGGCGAGCGCTGTTGCCGCGCCCCAACGCACCAGCGGCCGCTGATCGTCGAGAAACCGTGCCGCACGGGCAAGCGTCGCGGACGGGCCGGCGAGTAGTCCGTGAGCGATGAGCACGGCTGTCAGCGCGTGCTCGTCGGTCTCGACGTCGAGGCGCTCGGCGATGAGCGGCACCGTCCGCGCGGCGGACTCGGGGAACATGCCGATCAGGTAGGCGACACGCGCGCGTTCGACGCTCCGGTGCGATCCAAGGAGCCGACCAAGGCGGGGCAGCGCGTCTCGCGCCGCGTCGTAGGCAGCGATGGTGTCGGGGCTCGTGGCCAGGCCGCTGAACGGATTGCGGAGCCATAGCTCACGCTCCCGGCCACGCTTCATCTCGCTGTCTGCCCACTCTGTCGCGCCAGCAATCAGCGCCTCGCGCTCTGCTTCCACCTGCGCGGCCTCATCCCGCCACTCGGCGATCGGCACCCCCGTCGGCAACCGGTCGTTGTCGATCCCGACCGCCAAGGCGCAGAGGAAGTCCAGCAATCTCTCGCGGTCGAGCGTCTCCGGAGCCAGAACAAGTTCTGCGACGAACCGCGCGACGGGAGCGGACGCTGAATACCTGCTGCCCTGATGTGTCACAGAACTACCTAGGTGTATCAGCGCGGCGTGCCGAACCTGTGCGTCCCGGCTGCGCAACGCGCGCAAGTTGGCCGGTACGTCCTTGGCCGCGCCATACGCGTGGACCAACCATTCCCACTCGACCTCGTTCAGACCCGCCAGCGGATCGACCTGTGCCACCACGTCCGGCAGCCTATCGGCGGTAGCTCACGTCAATGCGGACTTCCTGACTCCAGTCGTCGTCGGCTTGCACGCATCAGTTGGCTCTCTACGCTCTCCTGCCAACCGCTGGGAGCGGCGGGAGCACGAGGCCGCGCAGTCCGCAAGAGGCCCGCAACCCGCCGCCGGACCCCACACACGCCAACGGCTGGGATCGCTGCAATTCCAACGATCCCTGCCGTCCCCGCCTCCGACCGGCCTCCACCGTTTCCCTTGGACGCCGTTCCGGTTCAACGTCTGATGCCGGAGGCATGGAACGGCCGGAGGCCGTGGAGGGTGAAGCCCGCGACGCCGGACGTCTTGACGGCCTTCCGCAGCATGTCTGGACGGCCGTCGGCAAGCACATCGACCTCGATGTCGACACCTCTCGCGCTTCGAGCGCGGCCTGATCTCATGGCCGGGCGCCATGTCCGACGCGGAGCTGACCTTCTGGCCCAGGCGAAGCGGTGCGCCGCACATCCCTCTGAAGGTTGGGCTCCGCAGTCGTTGCTGACGATGCGTCGCGGACGCCGGTGAGTGTCTCAAGCACCAGCCCTTGGGATGCCCGAGATCCGGACGGTTTGATCCTGAACTGCCGGAGACCTGCTGCTACGCGAGGTCCAGACCAGCTTCGGCGAGCAACGCGCCACGGTTCGTCTGCAGGAACATCTTGAGCGCTGAGGGCACCAGCCGGATCCGGTCGAGGCTGTTGCCGTCGTTTCGCAGGTTGATCAGCTCGACGTCGTAGGAACCGCGGTCGGGCTTGTCGAACTCCGGACCGTGCCGCAACGAGACGTCCATCGTCTTGAGCCTGGCGAGGAAGTAGTGGTGGGTGGCGAACCCCTCCTCACGCGGTCGGGCGGTGAAGTACACCTGCCGGACGAGTGACGCGGTCGCCCCGAGCTCCTCATGCACCTCGCGGAGGCAGGCTTCTTCGGTGTCCATGTCCTCAGGCTCTACGCCGCCGCCGGGAGTCACCCAGTAGGGCTCATCCGGCCGATCCGGGAGGGTCCTCTTGATCAGCACGAGCCGACCCTCGTCGTCGAGCAGGATCGCCCGCGCCGCACGACGCACCACCACCGCGGGAGCGTCCAGGAGCAGACCGGTCCGGTCTCGAATGGGGGCTGTGCGCCGGTAACCCTCGAACAACGGACCACCCGCCACGGCGAGGGTTTCTTCGGCAAGCCCGACCACAGTGGCCTCGTCGTCGCGAGCTGCGAGCCACCGCTCTGACCATGCCGGAGCCCAGGACCGCAGCTCACGCAGGAGCCATTTGCCACCCCCGTCCCAGCGCCCGGCCGCCGCCAGGGCGAGGTGTCCGGTCCGTTCCCAGACCAGTTGCCGCGTGATCGTCGCCTCTCCGGCGTCGCGGGCGTAGGCCAGGTCATCGAGCAGATCGGTCAGACCGTACCGCAGGTCCTCCACGCTCATGTCCGACGGGATTCCGGGTCCAGCTTCGAGCAGCGCCCGGCACTCATCCTGGAGCGGAGCGTGTGCGCCGTCGGCGCCGGCAATCTGGACGCCAGTCGCGATCATCCGCACGAGGGTCGGCTTGCGCTTGCCGGTTTCGTCCTGGAGGAACCAGCGGTGCCCGGTCTCAGAGTTCGCGAACACCTCCACCGGCCACCCGTTCCAGCGCAGCGACTCACGGTGCCCGGCCGAGTAGTCCGGAAGGCACACCACGATGTCCAGGTCGGAGCCCGCGGTGCGCGTGTGCTCGTCGAGGACGGAGCCCGTGAGCAATGCCCACAGAGCGTGCGGGTAACGGTCGGCGACAAGGGCGGCGGCATCGGTGATCGCGTCCATGCGCGCGATCGTCTCCCGCTGACGCCGCTTCCGACCAGGGCAATATGCGAGCTGCCAACCCAGCATTCTGCGACCTGTACTGGTACTCGCCGCAGAATCCCCTACCTTGTACCTGGGCAACCGTGAACCCGTGCCCGAGAAGCCTTCGTGGAACCTCATCGCGCGTATGCTCCACGCCGCGACCATCCCCGAGTAGAAGGGGCGCAGCGTAGACCGTCGCCAGCTTCAGGATGCGTTCCACGAGATCGATCAGGTCGCCACCGGTCATGTCGTCTTCGTATTGGACGAGACCTCGTGATGAGTACCTGTACTTCGGCATCGAGGGCAACCATCCGATCATCAGCGTGGCCTCGCGGTGATCGCGGAAACGCATCGGCGTCGTCTCGCGAGACTCGTCGGCCGGCGCCTCACTCGGGCGTCGCTGCTCCAGCACGACAAGTACCCACTACGTCGCCGAGCACGACGTCCCGCAGGGCTCCTTCGAGGGATTCTTCATGGCGACCATCCCCGCCGTGGAGGACATCGTGAACGTGGAGCTTGAGGTCCCCGGAGAGATCTCCTGGGACGAGGTCGCGACCGAGGACACGCCCGCCGTCAGTCCTGCTGGTACCAACCGCCAATGGCTGCGAGGTGTCGTCGAGGCCGTCGAGCTCGATGGCGTCATGGTCCTGCGCTCAGGCGTCGGCCTCACCATGCTGGACCAATGGGTCGATGCGGTGGTCTGAGAGCGATATCGGCCCGTCCATGCCGCCACTGACCCCGGTGATGGCAGGGCTGGCGGCCAGTTCGCCGGCAGGAGTGACCGCGCCTCCGATCGCCGCCTCAGTGCTCGCCCGGCCGACGTCGTCGCCCGGGCAGGACCAACGCGTGTCGTCGCCCTCAGCCGCTCTATTCATGGCCGAGATCTTGCCTCACTGTGAGATTCACGGTCGCGCCGAGCCTTCAGCAGGCCCGCCTCAGCAGGCGCGCCGCTGATCGTGCGCAGCAAGCTCCGCCGGGTCCGTGTCACAGGCGGGACGATCTGGTGTCGATCGGCGCCGCTACGGCTCGATCTGCCGGAGCACGCTGACCGGGAGCGCGCACGGGCCCGGTGTCGGCTCGGGATCGACCAGGGGCTTCATGACCAGCAGAAGATCAGTGACGCAGTATCGTGCGGCAGTCCGGCCGCATACCGCGGCACCGATCCCGGCGGAGGGGAACAGCAGGTGGACCTCGTCATCGGCCTGTGTCTCTGGGTCGTCTATCTTGCCGGCTGGACCGCCATCCGTGGCGCGACCGCGCACACGCCCCAGGAGCGGCTTCCTCGGCCCACGCCCTGGGGCATCGGCCTGTTCGCCGCCGTGGCGGCACCATCGCTTCTTCAGTTCGCGCTGCCCGGGCTGTACGACGCCGGCCGGCGCGACGTCGCCGCGATCGCGGACGGGGAGTGGTGGCGGTTCCTGACCTCGCTGGTGCTACAGGACGGCGGCTGGCTGGGCACTGCCTTCAACCTGGTCACCCTGGCGATCTCCGTGGCGCTGGTCGGGACGGTCCTGCGTGGTCCGGTCATGGTCGCGGGGTTCCTGGTCGGGGGAGTGGTGAGCAACGTCCTGACTGTCGTGCTCCTGGGGGAGTCCGGCGCCGGCAACTCCATGGCGACCCTGTTCCTCGTGGCGGCCACCGCGATCCTGGCCTGGTTCCGTGTCGGGCGGGGGCGTACCGGGCGAGGGCGTGGTGGTGCCTTGCCCGTGGCAGCCCTGACGGCGGGCGCCGTCGTCCTGCTGGTCCTGCATGATCAGCACGGGCTCGCCGTCACGTCGGGCATCCTCGCCGGGGTCGCCGCCGCGCTCGCCGTGCGGCGGTCGGCCGACGCCTGACAGCGCGGACGGGCGTCGACAGGTCCCGGTCCGCCATGCGTCGTCCGGGGGACGCCGCGGCAGATTCCCGCCAGACCGGTGCGCCGGGGGCGGACAGGGTGGTGCCATGCACCGCACCATCGATCTCAAGGTCATGTACTTCGGCACGCCCGTCGTGCTCGTCTCGACGCGAAACCCGGACGGTTCGGCGAACCTCGCGCCGATGTCCTCCGCGTGGTGGCTCAACGGCTACTGCGTGCTCGGCTTCGGGAACTCGGCCAGGACGGCCCAGAACCTCCGCCGTGAACGGGAGTGCGTGCTGAACCTGGTGCCCGCGTCGATGGTCGACGTCGTGGACCGCCTCGCGCTCACGACGGGGAATCCCGGCATGTCCCCGGGCAAGGCAACGATGGGGTACGAGTACGTTCCGGACAAGTTCGCGCGTGCAGGCCTGTCGGAGCAGGCGTCGGAGCTGGTCGGGGCGCCGCGGGTGGCCGAGTGCCCGATCCAGCTCGAGGGCGCCGTTGTGCGGGAGAACCCGCTCGGCACCTCTGACTCGGGTGCCACCACGTTCCACGTCCGCGTGCTGCGCAGCCATGTCGCCGATGAGCTGGTGCTTCCTGGTACCCACTACGTCGACCCGTGGGGCTGGGATCCGCTCGTCATGAAGTTCTGCGAGTTCTTCGGCGGCGGCTCGCGCGTCCGGCCGTCACGTCTCGCCGAGGCCTGGGAGATGCCCCATCCGGAAGAGGTCGCGCCCTGAACGCTTCCGCTCGTTGCTCAACGCCTCGGCGGCGATGCCCTCGATCGAACGCGAGCACCTGTCGGCTCGGCGCATGTTCCCGAGCAGGTCGGCGGGGGGTGATTGATTGGGCGTCCGCTCCCTCCCCAGGGCGGACGCCCGGCGACGCGAGACGTCTCGCGGCGTCTGGCGTCACCGGCTGCCGCGTCTCGCGAGGCCTGTGGCCTGCCGCATCGCGAGAGAGCGCCGCACACCGGGCGGTTCGTCGGCGTCCCGCGGCGACAGCAGCCAGATGTTAACGTGAACATCGTAATCGTTCTGTGACCTCAGATCGTTGTGGGGAGTTTTTACAACGGTTACATTTAGCCGCGTTGCAACCCTGGAGGCGCCGGCAGCGAGGCGGGCGTCCGACCGCAAGGAGGCGGCTGGCCGTGGTGATGCAAGCGAGCGTGGCGACCCCGCCGCGCGTTGGACAGCACGAGATCGTGCGGACGCGGCGTCGAAAGACGCTGCTCGGCAGGATCGTCCAGCACAGGGTGCTGCTCCTGATGTGCCTCCCGGCCATCGCCTTCTTCGTCGTCTTCAGCTACGCCCCGATGCCCGGGGCCTGGATCGCGTTCACGAACTTCAACTACCGGGACGGCATCTTCGGCAGCCCGTTCGTGGGGCTGCGGAACTTCGAGTTCCTGATCAAGTCGGGGCAGCTGTGGCTGCTCACGAAGAACACGATCCTCTACAACGTGGCCTTCATCGTCCTGGGGAACATCCTGCAGATCGCGCTGGCGATCATGCTCAACGAGATCAGGTCGAAGTACTTCAAGAAGATCAGCCAGGCCGTGATGTTCCTGCCGTACTTCATCTCCGTCGTCCTCATCGGTGTCATCGCCTTCAACCTGCTGAACTATGACACGGGGGCCCTCAACGCACTGATCGAGCAGACCGGCGGCGACCCGATCAAGATCTACAGCATCGCCGGCGCCTGGCCGATCATCATCGTCCTCTTCCAGCTCTGGCAGAGCACCGGGTACGGCTCCATCGTCTACTTCGCCGCGATCATGGGCATCGACAACTCCCTGTTCGAGGCGGCCGCCATCGACGGCGCCTCGGCCTGGCAGCGGATCCGGTACATCATCCTGCCGAGCCTCAAGCCGACGTTCATCATTCTCCTGCTCTTCGCGCTCGGCGGCATCATGCAGGGCAACTTCGGCCTGTTCTGGAACCTGGTCGGGAACAATGCCGCTCTCTTCCAGACGACGGACATCATCGAGACCTCGGTGTACCGGATGATCATCTCCCAGAACAACTTCACGTCGTCGACGGCGGTCGGTCTGTATCAGTCTCTGTTCGGATTCGCCGCGGTCATGCTCTGCAACTGGATCGTCCGAAGGATCAATGAAGACTATGCGTTGTTCTGACAGGAAGAGTGCGAAATGAGTCACGTCGTCGCGGCAAAGGGGCCGCGCAAGGTGAGGGCCGACCGGAGCGACTACCTGCTTCGAGGTTCGTCCTACCTCACGGTCACGGCGTTCGCCGCCTTCTGCGCCCTGCCCTTCATCCTGATCGTCTCGGCCTCCTTCTCCAGCGAGTCCGCGATCATGCGGGAAGGCTTCGGCCTGCTGCCCAAGGATTTCACGTTCGCCGCCTACGAATACATCTTCCGGGCACCCCGGCAGATCATCGGATCGTACGTCGTGACGGTCGTGATGACGGTCGCGGGCACCTCCCTGGGGCTGTTCATCATCGCCATGACGGGCTACGCGCTGCAGCGCAAGGACTTCCCGTTCAGGAACCAGATCTCGTTCTTCATCTACTTCACGACGCTCTTCTCCGCGGGGCTGGCGCCGACCTACATCTGGATCTCGCGGTACCTCGGGCTGAGAGGAAACTATCTGGCGGTCTTCCTCCCGCTCCTGATGACCCCGTGGCTCATCATCCTGATGAAGAACTTCATGCGGACCGTGCCGTACGAGATCGTCGAGTCGGGAAAGGTGGACGGAGCCGGCGACTTCAGGATCTTCTTCCGGCTCGTCCTGCCGATGATGAAGCCGGCGCTGGCCACGATCGGGCTCTTCCTGGCACTCGGCTACTGGAACGAGTGGTACCTGTCCTCCCTGTATCTCGGCAGCACGGTGGAGTTCAAGCCGTTGCAGTACCACCTGTACAACATCATCAACACCGCGAACGCGCTGAGAAACTCCGTGGCCGGCTCCAACGTCAGCATCACCGAGCTGCCGAGCAACACGCTGAAGATGGCCAGCGCCGTCGTGGCCACGGGGCCCATCGTGCTGCTCTACCCGTTCGTCCAGAAGTACTTCGTCAGCGGGATCACGGTCGGGGCGGTCAAGGGCTGACCGCCGGTTCCGACGCGTGACCGCCGCCCCCGGTGAGCGGCCGTCGCCCGGGCAGGTGACCGCCACCCGCACGGCTGCCCGCACCACTCGTCCCTCAGGAAATCTGCAGTACCGACACATCGATGGAGTCTCAATGATGAGAAATGCTCTCGCCAGGATCGGGGCCGCCACCCTTGCCCTGGCCATGACCACGACGGCCCTCGCCGCCTGCTCCCCGAGCGAGGGATCGGAGTCGGGAGACCCGACCACGATCACCATGCTCGTGCTCGGCGACAAGCCCACCAACGGCCGTCTGGAGGCCATGCTGGACAAGCTCAACGAGCGGCTGGAGGCCGAGGCGAACGCCGACCTCGAACTGTTCTACGTGGAGTGGGCGGACTGGCAGACGCAGTACAACACCCAGCTCCTGTCCGGTGACGACAGCATCGACCTGATCACCACGGCCACCGACTGGCTCTTCGCGTGGGAGAACGCCGAGAAGGGCGCGTTCCTGCCCCTGTCGGAGGAGATGCTGCAGGAGAACGCGCCGCGTACCTGGGAGCAGGTGAACGCCGACGGCCACTGGGACCTGACCAAGCTCGACGACGGGCAGATCTACTTCATCCCCGAGGACAACTACACCCAGTACACGAACCACGGCTTCTTCTACCGTGGTGACTGGGCCGCCGAGGCGGGCATCCCGGACGGCACCATCACCAAGTTCGAGCAGTTCACCACCTACTTCGAGTGGGTCAAGGAGCACCAGAAGGATGCGTATCCCTGGGACATCGCAGGGGCCAACGACGCCGCTCTGACGGGTTACCTCCAGGGACACACCGACGGCCAGACGATCCAGCAGATCAGCGCCGGCAACTACTTCCCGTTCCAGACCACAGAGGCGGACCCGTACACGGTGACGTCCTGGTACATGGAGGGCGACGAGCTCCTTCAGGCCGCCGAGCTCGCCAAGAAGTGGAACGACATCGGCGTCTGGCGTGAGGACGCGCTGAACTACGACGGCGACACGCGCGAGGAGTTCTACGCCGGCCTCTCCGGCGCGGACCAGCACCACACGCAGACGTTCGTCACCCAGATCGTCGACAACATGACCAAGAAGCAGCCCGGGTCCGACCCGAAGTTCTTCTACTGGGGCCAGGAGAACGGGAACGTCTTCAAGGACATCCTCACGCACGGTGCCATGGCCGTGAACGCGACGTCGAAACACCCGGAGAAGGCGCTCGAGGTCTACGACATCGTGCGCAACGACGAGGAGGCCTACAAGCTCCTCAACTTCGGCATCGAGGGCACCGACTACGTGGTCACGGACGACGGCGAGCTCGCCTACCCCGACGGCTACGACTCGTCCACCGACGCCCTGGGCTCGAACTTCTGGGCGGGCCGCATGGACGACTTCGAGCTGGACAAGGTCACCGACGCCCCGAACAAGGGCGAGATCTACGCGGACCTCGACGCGGTCGCGAAGGAGTACCCGTACTCGACGCTCATCGTGAACAAGGACATGATCGATCCCACGCTCGCGGCCATGGGCGGTGTGCTGTCGGAGTACCTCCCGCAGCTCCAGTACGGCAAGTTCGACGACCCGGCCGCCGCCATCGAGGAGATGCGCCAGAAGCTGCGCGACGCCGGCTACGAGGACGCGCGCGAGTCCATCCAGTCCGACATGGACGCCTGGGCCTCCGAACGCGGCCTGAAGTAGCTCCGACCCACCCCGCTGTGCGGGCCCGTTCGTGGCTGATGCCGGGCCCGCACAGCTCGTCCGAGACGAGGCGACCGTGAGCAGAACCCTCGACCCCGACCCCGACTCCGCGCTGCTGCGCTTCCTCACCAAGGTCGCGGACCTGATGATCCTCAACCTCGTGTTCGTCGCCACGTCCGTCCCGGTTCTCACCCTGGGGGCATCACTGACCGCCCTCAACTTCACCGCCATGAGACTCGTGACCGGCGAGTGCGAGTCCGTGACGGGGGACTACCTCCGGTCCTTCCGGGCGAACTTCCGGCAGGCGACCCTCCTGGGGCTGGCCGTCGCGTTCCTCGGCGTCGTTCTGGCGGCCTGGTACGTCGCCGTCGACATCCTCGACATCTCGGCCGTCGCCCGGTTCCTCCTGCAGGCGATCTGCTACCTGGTGGCCTTCCGCGTCGTGCTGGCCACGCTGTACGCGTTCCCCTACCTGGCGAGGTTCGAGAACAGCGTGCCGGAGGTCCTGAACAACTCGCGCCTGATGTCGTTGAGGCACCTGTTCGCCTCGCTCACCGTCCTCACCGTCACGGCGCTGCCCGTGGTCATCACGGTGTTCTACCCGGCGATGACGGCCTACGGCCTGCTCTGGTTCCTGATCGGGTTCGCCGCGACCGCCTTCGTGAACGCCTACGCGTTCACGAGCATCTTCGACAAGTACATCCCGCCCAGCACGACCGTCTCCGTTGAAAGCGCAGGTATGACGTGACCGAGACGACCGCGACCGCCGTCAGGCTCGGCCCCTCCGGGCTCGTGCTCGACGGCGGCGAGCAGGTGCGGCTGTGTGCCTCCCTGTTCTACTTCCGCATTCCCCGCCAGGCGTGGGCCTCCAGGCTGGAGGCCGTGCGGGCTTCGGGCTACGACCTCGTGGACGTGTACATCCCGTGGAACTTCCACGAGGTGGCCCCCGGACGGTGGGACTTCGAGGGGAGGCGCGACGTCGCGGCCTTCCTCGATCTCGCACACGCCGCGGGACTGCGGGTGATCGCCCGCCCCGGCCCGTACATCTGCTCGGAGTGGGACGGCGGCGCGCTGCCCGCCTGGCTCACCCTCGATCCGGGGCTGCGGCTCCGGCAGGCGGAGCCGCGCTACCTCGCCCACGTGGAGACCTGGTTCGACCGGATCCTGCCGCTCCTCGCCGAGCGTGAGCACGGCGTGGGCGGCGCGGTGGTGGCGGTCCAGCTCGAGAACGAGCTCGACTTCTTCGACTGCACCGACCGCGCCGGGTATGTCGGCAGGCTGCGCGACCTCGCCCTGCGGCACGGCGTCGGCGTCCCGCTGATCGCGTGCGCGGGACAGGGCGACCTGGTCGGCGCCACCGGCGGCGTCGACGGTGTCGCGCCCGCGTTCAACTTCTACCCGGACGACCGGTCGGCCGCCGTCGAGCCCGAGGTCCGGCGCTACGCGGACCTCACCGCCGGCCGTGACCTGCCGCTGCTCGTCACGGAGACGAACCGGCGGCACGCCACCCTCCGGCGCCTGATCGTCAGCGGAGCCAAGGTCGTCGCGCCGTACCTGCAAGCCTCGGGGTACGACTTCGGCTGGACGCCCTCGGTCGGCAACTGGGGCGACCCCGGCGGCTTCATGTCTCACGACTACGACTTCGGCGGCTACCTCGACCCGGTCGGCGAGGCGCGCCCGGAGCACGCGGAGGCACGCGTGCTGTCCGCGATGGTGCGCACGCTCGGCCCGGCACTCGCCCGGGCCATGCCCGAGGCCGCACCCGGGGCGTACACCACCGACGTCACCACGAGCGCATCGCCCTCCCGTCTCCTGCTCGACGGCGGTGGCGAGCTCCTCGGCGTGCCCAATCTCACCGGGACCCCGGGGACCGTGACCCTCCCCGCACCGTCGGCCGTGCCGGTGACCGGGGCCGTGGCCCCACCGGTACCGGGCGACGCGCCGGACGTGGTGACCGTCCCCCTTCCGGCGGAAACCTGCCTCCTCGTCCTGCGCGATCTCCCGCTGGCGCGATACGGCCTGCCCGGCACGCTCCGTCTTGCGACCGCCGACCTCGTGGGCGCCGGTCCGGACGGCCTCGTGCTGTCCGCCCGGGAAGCCGCCGCCGTCGTCCTCGGGACGCCCGGTCCCGGGGCGCCGGCCCGTGAAGGGGCCGAACGCCCGTTCCCCGGCGCTGCCTCTGACGCCCTCACGCCCGGCCACACCGCTCCCGTCGAACTCACGGCCTCCGCCGGCCTCGCCGCCCCGGTCCCGGGCTCCCCGGTCCGGACGACACTCGCGGCGGGAGACGCGACGTGGACCGTCGTCGTGCTCCACCCCGACGACGTGGGCGACGCCCTTCCCGCCCCGCCGCCGGCCGCCGAGCCCGTGCCGATCGGGACCGCCACCCGCCTCGCCCTCGCCCCCCGCACGCGCTCCACGACCCGGTACGACGTGCCGCCCGCCTCCGAGGAACTCGGCGTCTTCCGTGGGCGTACCCACTACGGCGCGGACATCGGCGGCCTGACCGAACTGCTCCTCCAGGGCGCCTCGGACATCGTGGATCTCACCCTGGACGACGACGCACGGCCCACCCTCGCGCGGTTCGGCGCCTCGACCCTGGTGCCGGTCGCCGGCGCTCACCGGCTGGAGGCCACCGTCGAGACCTGGGGGCACGCCAACTTCGACGACTCGCGCCTGCCCGCCCTGCGCATGGGGTCCCTGCGCGGGCTCGGGAGGGTGTGGTCCGTCGTCGGACGCGAGGACGTGTCCGCCCTGTGGGAGGTGGCGGGGGAGGGGACCTGGCCCGGAGACCCGGCGCCCCTGCGGACCCTGGCAGGCTGGAGCAGCACGCGCTCCGGCAGCCCGATCACCTACCGGCGTCGCCTCCCCGTCGACGGACGCTCCCACCACGCGCTGCGCCTGGACGGGATCGACGGTTCGGCGCAGGTCGCCGTCGACGGCGTCACGCACGTCGTCGCGCACGAGGACCCCTGGATCACCCTCGCTCCCGGCGAGGGCACGGAGCTCGCCGTCACCGTGCCGCACCGCCCGGGGGCGGCACTTCGCGCCGAACTCCTCCGGCTCGAACCGCTGCGCGGCTGGGACGTCGAGCCGCAGCCCGACGCCGCCCTCCTGAAGCTCGCCACGACCACCGCGAGCGGCCACCAGGTGACCCTCCCGCTCGACCTCACCCCCGGCGACGAGGCCTGGTACGACGTCGAGGTTCCCGCCGGCGGGCTGTCGCTGCGCTTCGAGGGGCGCCAGATCCGCGTCAGCGCCTACGCGGCCGGGGAACTCCTCGGCCGAGTCTGGCTCGACGACCCCGCTCGGCCGCGGTTCACCGGCGGCGATCCGACCCGGATCTGGCTGCCGGCCGCGTGGAATACTGGGGCGGTCCGACTCATGGTCCGCGCGACACGAGGGGAGGAGTCCCCGCTGCTCGGACGCGTACGAGCCACCGCGGTGAAAGAGTGAACATGGCTACCCCCAGGCGGACGTCACGCGACATCCGCAGCGAGTCCCGGCTGGACGTCCTGCACGCCGTCCTCGTCGCGGGGGAGACCACGCGCAACGAGATCGCCCGGACCACCGGCCTGAGCCCCTCCACCGTCGCGACCATCGTCGGCGAGCTCATCGCCGAGGGAATCGTCGCCGAGACGAAACTGACCGTCGGACGAGTGGGCCGGCCCACCGCGACCCTCACGATGAACGCCGCTCGCGGCCGCGTCGTCGGCATCGACGTCGCCGAGACCTACGTCCGTGCCGTCATGTTCGACGCCGCGCTCAACCAGATCGCGTCCGTCGACGACCCCCGGGACGAACACGTCCTCGACGCGGGCACCGTCGTCGAAGGGATCGGCAGCGCCCTCGACAACCTCCTGCGACAGGGCGGCGTCACCCGCGCCGACATCCTCGGCGTCGGCATCGCCCTGCCCGGACTCGTCCAGGGGGTCAGCGGGGCCTCCGGCGTCGTGCCGCACTGGAACTGGGACCGCGTCGAGCTCGTGCACCTCAGAGATCGCCTCGGCCTTCCGCTCATCGTCGACAACCCCCTCAAGGTCATCGCCACCGCCGAGCTCTGGCTCGGCCGCGGCCGCTACTGCTCCAGCATGGCCACCATCAACCTCGGTACCGGCGTCGGCGCCGGAATCGTGCTCGAGAGCCGCATACTGCGCGGCGCGACCAACTCCGCCGGCGAATGGGGCCACTCCCTCCTGGTCCTCGACGGACGCCGATGCCGTTGCGGACGCCACGGCTGCGTCGAGGCGTACGTCGGCGCACCCGGCATCCAGCAGACCCTCCGCGAGATCGAGCCCGGCCATCCCCTCGCCGACCTCACCATGCAGCGCGACTTCATCCGGGCCATGGCCGACGCCGCCGGCCTGCCCGACCCCGACCCGGCCGTCAAGAAGACCATCGAGCGCACCGCCTACTACCTCGGGTCGGCGCTCGCGGATCTCGTCGCGGTCGTCAACCCGGAGATCGTCACGCTCACCGGCTGGACCACGTGGGCACTCGGTGAGTACCTGCTGCCCGCGACACGTGCCCGGCTGATCGACCAGGCACCCGGCCGGGCCGCGGCGGACCTGCGCCTGGAGGTCTCGACGGTCCGCGGCAACATCGTCGCGACCGGCGTCGCGGCGATCGCGCTGGAACGCTTCCTGACCGACGTCGGCCTCCTGACCACCCGGATCCCCATCACGCTGTGACGCCGTGCACGACCACGTCCCGTGGTCAGTCCCCTGCGGCCCTGGACCTGTCCGGAAGGCTCACGACGAGCAGCGCGCCCGCGAGGATGCCGGCCGCGACGACGAAGGTGGTCGCCATGGCGGCGGTGAGGTCCGGGGTGGACGCACCGGTGACAGGGCTGCCGGCGACGGCGGTGAAGAGGGCGCCCATGGCCGTGGTGCCGGTGATGAGACCGACGTTCCGCGACACGCTGAGCAGCCCGGAGGCCGTGCCGCGCCGTTCGGCCCCGACGGCGGTCATCGTCCGGGTGTTGTTGCCGGCGAGGAAGAGTTGGTACCCGGGGGCGAGAGCGACGACGCCGGCGACGTAGCCGGCCAGGCCGATCCAGCCGGGAAGGCTCGCGAGGACGAGCGCACTCGCGATCATGGTGGCGAGCCCGCCGGCCACCACGCGCCGTGGGCCGTGCCGGTCGACAAGGCGTCCGGCCACGACTCCGCTGACGATCGAGGCGATCGGTCCGGTGGCCATGACCAGGCCGATACCGGCGGGTGTGAGGCCGAGCGCGCCCGAGAGGTAGAAGGGGCCCACGACGAGCGTCGACATCATGACGGCCCCGACGACAAGGTTCGCCAGAGCGCTCGCGCTCATGGTGCGTGAGAGCAGCAGACGCAGCGGCAGCACCGGGTGCGCGGCGCGGCGCTCGATCAGCACCAGTACCACCACGCCGACGGCCGACGCACCGAACAACGCGGCTGTCGCGGGCCCGCCGTCGGGCCGCCCGAGGCCGGTGACGGCGAGCGAGTACAGAGCCACGGCAGCGGTCAGGACCAGTGCCCCGGCGAGGTCGAAGCGTGGCCGTGATCCCGGCCTGGCGGCGTCGATGGACCGGACCCCACCGAGTATCAGTGACGCGATGCCGAAGGGGACCATCATCGCGAACACGGCCGGCCATCCCCAGGCTCCGGCAGCGAGCCCCCCGAGAACGGGTCCCGCGGCGGTCCCGAGGGCGGACGCCGTTCCCAGCAGCCCCATGACACGTCCGGTCCGTTCCTCCGCGACGGTGTCACGGAGGAGCGCGAGCGGCAGCGCCAACATCACCGCCGCACCCGCACCCTGAACGGCCCGGGCCGCGACCAGCACCTCGAACGACGGCGCTGCGGCACACACCACGGCGGCGACCGTGAACACGACCGCACCGGCGGCGAGCAGCCGGGCGCGGCCGAGGACGTCACCGAGGGAGCCGACGGCCACACTCGCCGCGGTCATGGCGAGCAGGTAGACCACGACGACCCACTGCGCCCGGGCGAACGATCCGCCGAACGCCGCAGCGATCTCCGGGAGCGCGACGTTCGCGGCGCTCGTCCCGATCGATGCCGACAGGACGCAGAGCACAAGGCCCGCGAGACGGCTGCGTGTCGAGATCCGGACCTGCCGGGCTGTTCTGGTTCCCATGCGGTCACCATCACCGACGCGCTCCCTGTGCGGCAATCTCTGTTGCTGTTCCTGGGACGTGGTGGTGTGGTGGACCCATGAGTGCGGAAGCGTCGATCACCCAGAGCCTGGAACGTGTGGGGCCCCGCCTCCAGGCGGTGCGCGCCCGCCTCGGTCTCACCCTCGCGGAGGTGTCGGAGCGGACCGGCATCTCACGCAGTACGCTCTCGCGGCTGGAGACCGGGCAGCGCCGGCCGAGCCTGGAACTCCTTCTCCCGCTGGCACGGGCCTATCGGATCGCCCTGGACGACCTGGTCGGTGCTCCCGAGACCGGTGATCCCAGGATCCGGCTCCGCCCGAGACGTGTGCGCGGCAGGACGGTCGTCCCGCTGACCCGGGCACCCGGCCCCGGTGCGCGTGCCTGGAAGATCCTCGTGCCGCGGTCCTTCGCGACGCCGAGCACGAAGACACACGAGGGCGTGGAGTGGATCTATGTGCTGTCCGGCAGGCTCCGCCTCGTCCTCGGTGAACGGGACCTGCTCCTCGACGCGGGTGAGGTGGCGGAGTTCGACACCGTCGTCCCCCATTGGTTCGGCAGCGACGGCGTGCACGACGTCGAGATCCTCAGCATCTTCGGACCGCCCGGCGAGCGCGCACACACCCGTGCCGAGGGCTGACACCGTGCGGCCGACCGTTACCGGAACCGGCCGCGGTGCGACGTGGCCCTCGCGGCCGTACCGATCTAGGCTGTTCGTATTCCTCTCGTTCGATGACGACGGCGGTGGCTCGTCATGGCCTGGACCTTCCTCGCGCGCCCCGCGCGTGCTCCCGATCCGCTGGTCACCCTGCGGTTGCAGACCCGGCTCGGGGACCTCGCGTCCGAGCTGCGCCATGTCGAGGAGGATCCTGACCTGTTCGCGCGTGCCCATCACTGGCGCGCGGTGCAGAGCGCCTACGACGCGCTGCTGCACGAGGCGTGCCGGCTCGCGGGTGTCCCCACCGACGCGGCTCCGTTGCGCCTGGACGAGCAGGCGTCCGCGGACGAGCGGCTGCGGGAGGAACTCGAGCTCAGCTCCCGCGGCTGGTCCTGGTGACAGGTGCGGTCCGCGGTGCCGGTGCCGGTGAGATGATCTCGTCATGAGCCGCACCGCCCTCGTCCGTCGTCCCAGTCCCCGGCTCGCCGAGGGGCTCGTGACCCATATCGACCGGAAGCCCGTCGACGTCGGCCTGGCAGGCAGGCAGTGGGAGGAGTACGTCGCGGCCCTGCACGCCGCGGGCTGGGACACCGTCGAGGTGCCGCCGGCCGAGGACTGCCCCGACTCCGTCTTCGTCGAGGACACGGTGCTCGTGTACGGCGACCTGGCCGTGATCTCCCGGCCGGGTGCCGACGAGCGCAAGCCGGAGACCGCCGGCACCGAACGGACGCTGAGCGGGCTGGGCTACCGCATCGCGCACATCGAGGCGCCGGGGACACTGGACGGTGGGGACGTGCTCAAGCACGACGGTACGGTCTGGGTCGGCCTCGGCGGCCGGACGAACCGGTCCGGCGTCGACCAGCTCGCCGTGCTGCTCGAGCCGCTCGGGGCAACGGTGATCGGTGTGCCGCTCACGAAGGTGCTCCACCTCAAGTCCGCGGTGACGGCGCTGCCCGACGGAACCGTCGTCGGCTACGAGCCGCTCGTCGACGACCCGTCGGTGTGGCCGAGCTTCCTGGCCGTGCCGGAGGAGGAGGGATCGCACGTGGTGATCCTTGACGAGTCGACCGTGCTGATGTCCACGAGCGCGCCTCGCACCAAGGAGGTCTTCGAGGAGCGCGGACTGCGGGTCGTCGCGGTGGACCTGACCGAGTTCGAGAAGCTCGAGGGCTGCGTCACCTGCCTCTCGGTGCGGCTGCGCGGCTGACGGGCGTCCGGGAGGGAGACTGCACCTACCGGCCGGTGGATCGAAGCCTCCGCCGCGCCCGGACCCCACCGTGGAAGGCAAGGAGACGAACGTCCTCATGACCGAAGTCATCGAGACCGACCTGATCCCCGACGCGACCAGCCGCGACGCCAACTGGTGGCGGCAGGCAGCCGTCTACCAGATCTACCCGCGGGCCTTCGCCGACTCGAACGGTGACGGCATGGGTGACCTGCCGGGCATCACGAGCCGCGTGCCCTACCTGAGCGATCTCGGGATCGACGCCGTCTGGCTCAGCCCGTTCTACCCGTCCGCGCTGGCCGACGGCGGCTACGACGTCGACGACTACCGCGACGTGGACCCGCGCCTTGGCACACTGGAGGACTTCGACGCCCTCGTCGCCGCCCTGCACGCCGCGGGCATCAAGCTGATCGTCGACCTGGTCCCCAACCACACCTCGGACCGGCACGCGTGGTTCCGCGAGGCCCTGGCCTCACCCAAGGGCTCGCCCGCCCGTGACCGCTACATCTTCCGCGACGGCAAGGGGCCTCGCGGGTCGGAGCCCCCTGCGGACTGGACGTCCGTCTTCGGCGGCCCTGCCTGGGAGCCCGTGGGGGACGGGCAGTGGTACATGCACCACTTCGCCGTGCAGCAGCCGGACCTGAACTGGAACAACCCTGAGGTGCGCGCGGACTTCCTGCACACGCTGCGCTTCTGGTCCGACCGTGGTGTCGACGGCTTCCGGGTGGACGTGGCGCACGGCCTTGCCAAGAACCTGGGCGCGGAGCTTCCCAGCCAGGCCGAGCTGGACGCCACGCCGAAGGACGGGGACCACCCGCTGTGGGACCGGGACGACGTGCACGACATCTACGCCGACTGGCGGAAGGTCTTCGACTCCTACGACCCGCCTCGCACGGCCGTCGCCGAGGCCTGGGTGGCCGCCCACCGGCGCGCGCGATACGCCAGTGCCCACGGGCTGGGGCAGGCGTTCAACTTCGACCTGCTCGAGGCGGACTTCGACGCCGAGCAGTTCCGCGAGATCATCACCTTCAACTTGGGGCTGGCCGAGGAGTCGGGTTCGTCCACCACCTGGGTGTTCTCCAACCATGACGTCGTACGGCACGCCACCCGCTACGGCCTGCCTCCGCGCGGCCCGGGCGCGGGCGGGGGCGATCACACGGCGGAGAAGCAGGGCAGGCAGTGGCTGCTCGCGCGGGGCGCCGAGCCGGTGCTCGAACGCGAGCTGGGGTTGCGCCGGGCCAGGGCAGCGACGTTGCTGGAGCTGGCCCTGCCGGGGTCGTCGTATCTCTACCAGGGTGAGGAGCTCGGTCTTCACGAGGTGCCGGACCTGCCCGACGAGGTCCGGCAGGACCCGACGTTCTTCCGCAACCCGGGCGTCGACGTCGGGCGCGACGGATGCCGGGTGCCCCTGCCCTGGACGCGGGAGGGCGTCTCGTTCGGTTTCGGTGACGCCCCAGCCGATCTGCCGCAGCCTGCCTGGTTCGCGGACCACGCGGTGGAGGCCGAGGACGGCGACCCCGCCTCGACGCTGACCCTGTACCGCCGGGCACTGGCGCTGCGGCACGAGCTGCAGACGGCGGAGAGCCTGACCTGGATCGAGTCCGGCCGCGACGACGTGCTCGCCTTCGGCCGCCCGGGCGGATGGGTGAGTGTCACGAACTTCGGCACGGACCCCGTGGACCTGCCCGACGGCGAGGTCCTGCTCACCAGCGCACCGCTGGAGGGTGGACGCCTCCCCGGCGCGACGACGGCGTGGCTGCGGGCCTGACCGCGGCTGCCTGACCGCGGCTGCCGGGCCACGGCTGCCGGGCCGCCGCTTCGTGCGCCGGTCCGGCAGGAGGTCGGACGCACTCCTGGTCACGCCTCGCCGTGACGGCTCCACTGCGCGCTGAACTGCCGGACGAGCGGCGGGTACACGAACGCGTACCGGAACGGCTTGATCAGAGCCATGTAGAACCGGCCTGCCCTGCCGTTGGGTCGCACGAGCACGGCCATGCGCGTGACGTAGCCCTGCTCCCCGGGCGCGATGCTGAGGTGCAGGACGCCGTGCACCGTGGCATTGGCGAGCTCGGTCGCGTACTCGTCGTCGGTGAGGTACAGCGGGGTGAAGGGCGACGCCGGCCCCGCCTCGGGGGCGGTCGCCCGCAGGTCCGCCGGGAGTCGTTCCGCCAGGCTCGCGACGCGCCCGTCGGTGCCCCGGCCGGCGTCGTCCCAGCTGAAGACCCTGCCGAGCCACCAGCGGACGGCGAAGAGGAACCGGGAGACCGCCGACGGGGAGTCGCTCGGGTCTCCCGCCGCCAGGTCCTGGACGGCGAGGGGGAACGTCTCGGGGGTGAGACCGGCGGGGATCTCCCAGACGTCCTCGATCTCGAAGTCCGGCGCGATCTCGTGAATCAGCCAGTCGCGCTCGGTGTGGGTTGCCGTCGGTACGCGCATCGTCTTCTCCACTTCCATACGGTTCCGTATGGAAGTGAGCGTAGACTGGGCCCTGGCCGAGGTCAACGGACCAGGAGACAGAAGGGTGGGGCAGCGTGGCGAAAGCGCGAACGCCGCGACAGCGATGGATCGAGGAGGGCTGGCGCCTGCTGGCCTCCGGCGGGCCCGACGCGGTGCGCGTGGAACCCCTCGCCGCCGCCCTCGACGTGACCAAGGGCGGCTTCTACTGGCAGTTCGGGGACCGGCGGAGCTTCCTCGACGCTCTGCTCGACGCGTGGGAGGAGGCTGCCGCCGAAGAGGTCATCACCCTGGTCGACCAGCACGGGGGCGACGCAGCCCAGCGGCTCACCGAGCTGTTCGGCGTCGTCTCGGACCGCGGCCGGCTGCAGCCGGCCGAGCTGGCGATCCGCCTGTGGGGCCGGGAAGACCCCGAGGTGGGCGCTCGCGTGCACCGCGTCGACGAGCGCCGTCTGGCCTATCTCCGCGACCTCTTCGGAGAGATCACCGCCGATCCCGAACAGGTCGAGGCGCGCAGCCGCGGACTGCTGGCGACCTACGTGGCCGAACCTCTCCTGCCGCCCCACCCTGACCCGGCCGTGGAGGACGCCGTGCGGCGTGCCCACCTGGCCCTGCTGCTGAGGCCTTAACCCAGGTCCGCCCGGATCGCCGCACGCACTCGCGCCGAGCGTGATCCGACGCGGTTCGTCGCGCCGGTGCGGTACGCCCGGGCATTCTGGTCGGCGTGGACTCCCGCCGCGCCCGACCGTGCGTGCTCGGCGCGTTCGCGCACCGCCTCGGCGGGCAGGGCGTGCCGGTGCCGGGACTTCTTGCCTCCCATGTCACTCACCTCCTCTTCTCATCTCGTCTGCGGATGCCGCGCGGACGCTACCGCTCGCAGCGTGTTGCTGTCAGCGGATTTCCGGGCCGGGCGGCCTCCGGCGCCCGGCCTTCGCCGGACGGAACCCCCTGACGCGGCCGTGAGCCGGCTCGGCCGCGAGGTCGCCTGGTCCAAGCCTCTGGCTCAGTCGCCGCGCCGGTGATCCCTGCGCCTGGCCTGCCGTTCCCGCATGACCCCGGCGAGGGCCTTGGCCAGTGACGTGGCGACGCCCACGAACAGCCCCACCGACAGGAGGGCGTACAGCACCGTGAAGATCTTCGAGATCGGCCGGGTGGGGACGAGGTCGCCGTAGCCGATCGTGAGCCCCGTGACGACCGAGAAGTAGAGCGAGTCCAGGATGGGCCAGCCCTCGGCCATCCTGTAGAACACCGTGGCGATGGCCAGCAGGATCAGGAGTGCGCTCAGCGCTCCGCGAAAGGTCCCGTCCTGCCACGCGGCGCGGACCGCGGCGACGAAGTCCCGGATCATGAGCGCGAGCCCCAGCATGTCAGGACACTACGACGCCGACCCGCCCGCGGCCATCGCGCGGGGCGGTCCCGGCGCCGGGAAAGCCGTCCGGATGGCGCTGCCTCCGGCGCCGCTCACCCGGCGCCTGCCGGGAGCCACCTGCCGAGGTACCTGTCGATCGCCTCGCGGTTCCAGCCGTGCGACTCCGCCAGCCCGGCGCGCATCGTCGCCAGGTACGGTTCCGACGGCGTCGCGTGCGGGCTGCTGTCCACACGGTGCGGCGACGTGAGCGTGTACATCGGCAGACCGTCCAGCGTTCCGGCGTTGACCAGCGTCTCGTAGCGGCCGGGCCCGGCGCGGTAGGCGCCGTCGAAGCCGCCGGTGAGCGCGGCCTCCAATGCGGACGCGGCGCCGGGCTCGCGGTGCATCTCCTGCTCGGCGATGTCCGTGAGCTGTGCGACCGTGACACGATACGCGCGCGCTGCCGTCGGTCCGGCGGTGTGGTGGTCGTAGAAGGCGGTCGCGCCGGCCCACGTGGTCGACCTGCCCCAGAAGTACAGCCGTCCGAACAGCTCGACCGGCCGGTCCTCGGCCGGCGGCCGGGGGTCGCGGGCCCCCGGCTGCGCACGCAGGGCCCCGGGCGGGTGTCCGCCGGCCAGGTAGCAGTTCAGGCGCGCCCAGGACAGGTTCGACCCGTAGCTGACATACCAGACCTCGTGCGTACTCATCACCTAGATTCTGCCCGACGGCGGCCATGGCCGGGTCCGGCCCTCGGCCGCGGACGTGCCCGTGGGTGGCTTCGGCGGCCGCGCCGGTCGTGGAGCCCGGGATCGCGTCGGCGGCCAGGGCTCGCCGGGTCACACGGCCGGCGTGGAGCGCGCCGGCTCGGCCAGCGGCTTCAGTCCGCAGGCAGCGGCGAACCCGTCGGACTCGATCCCGAGTGCCACGTTCGTCCGTGTCGTGAGGTTCGCGAAGGCGATGACCGAGGTCAGCTCGACGAGCGCGGCGGGTCCGAGCTGCTCCAGGAGCGAGTCCACCAGTTCGTCCGTCACCGTCGGCTCGGTGTGGCTCATCGCCTCCGCGTACTCCAGGACGTCGCGCTCGAGCGGTGTGAAGGCGCCGGACTCGCGCCAGCGGGGCACCTCGCGGGCCTTGTCCATGTCGAGGTCCAGCTGGTGCGCCTGGAAGTAGTTGAAGTCGAGGCACCAGGAACAGCCGATCAGCGAGGCGACGGCCATGTGGGCGAACGTCTTGAGGCTCTCGTCGCACGCGTCCCACTTCTGGATCTTGCCGCCGAGGCCGATGGTCGACCGCAGCACGCGCTGGTTGTGCCAGTAGACGCCGAGGGTGGCGGGCACCGATCCCAGCGTCTTCTTGGCGTACCGCTTGACGAAGGCGCCGCTGACGCCGGTGATCTCGGCCGGGGGAATGCGGGTGGTGGTCATGGTTCTCTCCTTGTCGTCGCTTCACCCACGACGACAGGGCCCGGTTCCTCGACGTGACAGGAACGGCCCATGAGTGAGCGGCGTCACGCCGGACGCGCGGCGGCAGCCGGGCCGACCGCCGCGAAGTGGCCTGGCGCGAACCTTGTCCGCTGGTCATAGACTCGCATTCGACGTGTTGTCCAGAGGTTGAAGGTGATGAGAGTGGTCCAGGGCCGGGTGATCCGATACGACGAGGTGCGCGGATATGGTTTCGTCGCGCCGGATGAGGGCGGGGACGACGTGTTCCTGCACGTGAACGATCTCGAGTTCGACAAGCGGAAGCTCGTGGTGGGTGCGGTGGTCGAGTTCGACACGGAGGAGGGTGACAGGGGTCCGAAGGCGTCGCAGGTGACGCTGGTGTCGACCCCGGTGGCGCAGCCGCAGACGGCTCCGGCCGCGCCGACCGCGAACGGGACGGCGGCCGTAGGCGTCGTCCCGGCCGCCGGGCCGACGATCGTGCTGCCAGACACGGGCGCCGACGAGGGTGACACGGTCACGAACCGTCAGCTCACGGCGGAGGTGACCGAGATGCTGCTGGCCGGCGTGCCGACGCTGTCCGCGGAGCAGGTGGTGCTCACCCGGCAGGCGGTCGTGGCGCTCGCCACGGCGCACGGCTGGGTGACCGATCCGGCCTGATATGGGGTTTATCGGCACCCCTTCGTGAACCCGTGAACAGCCGTGGCGGGATGTCGTCAATGGTGGCGGCATCCCGCCACCACTCTCTTGATGTCGCTTGGCGTGTTTCCGCAATGTTTCCTCGCCAAGTGCTTGTGGACTGCGGTGCTACCGGGCAATATCGAGTCGGTAACGATCGGTTGATGCACAGATCGAGGCGTGCGAGCGACATGTCCGAGCTGAGTAACGTGTGCGGAAACCATGGCGTAGGCCACACCATTCGAACGGTGTGCGACGAGCCATCGCTCGTGGGCCGGACCGGCCCGTACCCGCGTCATTTTCCTGAGGAGGAACATTGAAGATCAGGCGACTGAGCGCCGCGATCGCGGCGGTGGCCGGCGGTGCGCTGCTCTTCTCGGCGTGCTCCAGCCCGCTGGGCGGCGACGAGACCGAAGGCGGGTCCGGCGACGACGGCTCCGTGATGGCCGACGGCCCCTGCAAGGCCGATCTCGGCGACGTCACCACGGCCGACGGCGACATCAAGGTTGCGAACGAGCAGGAGCTCTTCGCCTACAACGGGCTGACCGCCGACACGTACTCGACGTACAACAGCGCCATCCTGGACCGGATGCTGGGCAGCTTCTACTACTTCGGCACCGACGGCACCGTCTGCCACGACGACGCCTGGGGCTCGTACGAGGCGAAGAGCCCGACCGAGATCCAGTACACCATCAGCGACGAGGCGACCTGGTCCGACGGCACGCCGGTCAACTACGCGGACTACCTGCTCGCGTGGGCCACTCAGGCCATCACGAAGGACATCACGGTCACGGACGACGCCTCCGAGGAGCCGCTGTTCAACCAGGTGGGTGGCCTGACGCTGGGCGACTACGTGCCCGCCGGGCCGGAGGCCGACTCCGCCGACGCCAAGCAGTTCACCTACAACTACGAGCGGGTGAACGCCGACTGGGAGATCCTGGTCGACACCGCGCTCCCGGCCCACGTCGTCGCCGACCAGATCGGCGTCTCGACCGAGGAGCTCGTGGACGCGATCCACAACCTCGACGGGGACGTGCTCAAGGACGCCGCCAAGTTCTGGAACGAGGGCTGGCTCCTCGAGAAGCCGGGCGAGCTGCCCGACCCGGCGCTCACCCCGTCCAGCGGTCCGTACATGTTCGCCGAGGGTGGCTGGTCCGCCGGCCAGTCGGTCACGCTGACGGCCAACCCGGACTACTGGGGCCCGGCGCCGGCGTCGAAGACCCTGACCTTCCGGCAGATCGCGTCGGACGGCCAGATCCAGGCGCTGCAGAACGGCGACCTCGACGTGATCCAGCCGAACGGCCCGACCGTCGACACGATCTCGAAGATCGAGGACCTGGGCGACTCGGTCAACCTGGAGACGGGGCAGACCCTGATCTGGGAGCACCTCGACTTCAACTTCGGTGACAGCAGCGCCTTCGCCGACAGCAACGGCGGCCTGGCCGCCCGTGAGGCGTTCGCCCTGTGCGTGCCGCGCCAGAAGATCGTGGACGACCTGATCAAGCCGATCGACTCCACGGCCGTGGTGATGAACGCCCGCGAGGTGTTCCCGTTCCAGGACACCTACGAGGAGGTCACCTCCGCTGCCTACGACGGCCGGTACGACGCGGTCGACATCGACGCCGCGAAGGCCAAGTTCGCCGAGTCGGGCCTGGAAGAGGGCACCGAGATCCGCATCGGCTACCTCGACCCGAACCCGCGCCGCACCGACACGGTGTCCGCGATCAAGGCGTCGTGCGACCAGGCCGGCTTCGAGATCGTCGACGCGGGCTCCCCGACGTTCTTCGACAAGGAGCTCGGCAACGGCGACTACGAGGTGGCGCTCTTCGCCTGGGCCGGCTCGGGCCAGATCACCTCGGGCGAGAACATCTACGCCACGACGGGCGGCCAGAACTTCGGCGGCTACTCGAACGAGACGGTCGACGCCGCGTGGAAGACCCTCTCGCAGTCCACGGACCCGGCCGTGCACACCGAGCAGCGGAAGGTCGTCGAGAAGGAGCTGTGGGACACCCTGTTCGGTATCCCCCTGTACGCCCACCCGGGCGTCGTGGCCTCCAGCTCGTCGGTGAACAACGTCCGCGCGACCGCCACCCAGGGCGGCGTCGTGTGGAACGCCGAGCAGTGGGCACGCGCGGAGTGATCCTCCGCTGATCCCACGACCTGCGGGGAAGGGAGCCCAGAGCTTCCTTCCCCGCAGGCATGTCTTTCCACTCCTACCCCCATGCCGTCCCTCACGGGCGGCCGCCTGTGAAGGGTCACGAACCCGTGCTCATATACATCCTGAGACGCACCTTCGCGTCCGTCGTCGTCCTGCTGCTGTCGTCGGTGCTGTTGTTCTTCCTCACGACGAAGGCCGGCGATCCCTACGCCGACCTCCGGGGCTCGAACGCCGACAACATCGAACAGCTCAAGGCTGCACGCGCGGCCACGATGCACCTGGACCTGGACTGGTATGAGCGGTACTGGATATGGCTCAAGGGTGTGGCCGGCTGCTTCACGGGATCATGTGACCTGGGAACGACCCGCGCCGGGCAGGACGTGCTGTTCCTGACGGGTACCGCCGCCGGCGCGACGATGCGCCTGGTGACGGCCGCGACCCTGATCGCCATCGTCATCGGCGTGGCCCTGGGCATCCTGACCGCGATCCGGCAGTACTCCGGGTTCGACTATGGCGTGACCTTCGCCGCCTTCCTCTTCTTCTCGCTGCCGGTCTTCTGGGCCGCGGTGCTGCTCAAGGAGTTCGGTGCGATCCGGTACAACGACTGGATCGCCACGGGACAGCTCGGGCCGGTGATGATAGTCCTTGTCGCGGCCGTACTGGCCGTCGTCATCCCGTCGACACTCGGTGGCGACCGGCGGCGCAGGATGATCACGGGTGGGACGACGTTCGTGTTCGTCGTCGCCGTGCTGTTGCTGCTCAACCTGCTGGACTGGTACCGGCACCCGATCTCGGGGCCCTTCATGGTGCTCCTGGTCTCGGCCGGTGCCGCGGTCCTGGTCACCGCCATCGTGTCGGGGATCCGCAACCGGACGGCGCTGTACGCGGCACTGACCACCGCCGTCGTCGGCACCATCGCCTACACGGTGCTCGCCTTCACCCCCCTGCTCGCGGACCCGTCGTGGCTCGGCCTGTTCGGCCTGTTCGTGGTGACGATCGTGGTCTCGCTGCTGATCGGCCGGATCTGGGGCGGCTACAACAGGAAACAGGTCATGCTCATCACCGGCGTGACGGGTGTGGTCACCTCACTCGTCGTCGTGGCCGACATCCTGATGGGCTACTGGGCGTCCTTCCTCGGGCTGAAGTCCCGGCCGATCTCCACGATCGGCGCGCAGACGCCGAACTTCACCGGCGACTTCTGGCAGCGCCTCATCGACTACGGCACCCAGCTCATCCTGCCGACCGTGCTGCTCGCGCTCGTCTCGATCGCCACCCACTCCCGCTTCACCAGGTCCTCGATGCTCGAGGTGCTCAACCAGGACTACGTGCGCACGGCTCGGGCGAAGGGGCTCTCGGAGCGCGAGGTGATCGTCAAGCACGCCTTCCGCAACTCGCTCATCCCGATCACCACGATCGTGGCCTTCGACTTCGCGACCCTCATCGGTGGTGCGGTGATCACCGAGACCGTGTTCGGCTGGAAGGGCATGGGACAGCTCTTCCAGGAGGGGCTGGTCAACGTCGACCCGCCACCCGTGATGGCCTTCTTCCTCGTCACCGGGACAGCGGCGATCGTGATGAACCTCATCGCCGACCTCGCCTACGCATCCCTCGACCCACGGATCCGGCGCTGAACCGCCGATCGGGAGGAGAAGACTCATGAGTGACACACAGCAGAACTCTTCCGGGTGGGGGCCCGGGGCCTCGGACGTCGAGGAACTGGTCCCCGAGGCGAAGTCGTACAGCGCCAACCAGCTCGTGGTCCGCCGGTTCTTCCGGCACCGCGGCGCCATCGTCGCGATGATCACCCTGGCCGCGGTCATCGTCGTGGCCTTCACGTCCATCGGCGTCGGACCGATCCCGGGCTGGTGGAACAAGGACATCGCGACCGCCTACGACAAGGTCGGCGACGGCTCACCGACCTGGGCGCACCCCTTCGGCCAGAACACGATCGGCAAGGACTACTTCGCCCTGACGATGCGCGGAACGCAGGTCTCCCTGTACATCGCGTTCGGCGTCGGCCTGGTGTCCACGCTGATCGGCACGCTGGTCGGCGCGATCGCCGGGTACTTCCGGGGGATCCTCGACTCGCTGCTGATGCGGCTGACCGACGTCGTCATCATCATCCCGCTGCTCGCCATCGCGGCCGTGCTCGGCCGGATGACGGGCGGCGACGTCAACCTCCTGGTGCTGGCGCTGGGCGTGCTGACCTGGACCAGCCTGGCCCGTCTGGTGCGCGGCGAGGTGCTGTCGCTGCGCGAGCGCGACTTCGTCATGGCGGCGCGGGCCGTGGGGACCCACCCGGTCCGGATCATCGTCCGGCACATCCTGCCGAACACCGTGGGCGTGGTGATCGTGTCGGCGACGCTGACCATCGCCGCGGCGATCCTGCTGGAGACGGCGCTGAGCTTCCTCGGGTTCGGGGTGCAGACGCCCGACGTCTCGCTCGGGTCGCTCATCTCGGAGTACAAGAATGCGTTCACCACGCGGCCCTGGCTGTTCTGGTGGCCGGGCCTGATGATCCTCGCGATCGCCCTGTCCGTGAACTTCATCGGCGACGGTCTGCGCGACGCGTTCGACCCCCGGCAGACCAGCACCAAGGAGTGACACCGTGACCACACTCGACATCTCTACCTCCGGTGCCGCCCACACGACCGGGGACGCAGTCCTGTCCTTCGAGGGACTGACGGTCAGCTTCAGGACCGAGTTCGGCGAGGTGCACGCCGTCAAGGGCGTCGACCTCGACGTGCGGCCCGGCGAGGTCGTCGCCCTCGTGGGCGAGTCCGGCTCCGGGAAGTCCGTCACCTCGACGACGGCGCTCGGCCTGCTGCCCGGCAACGCCCGGGTCAGCGGGACGGTCACCGTCGGCGGCAAGGCCGTCGGATCGCTGGACAACGCCGGCCTGCGCCGGCTGCGCGGGAACGACGTCGCCATGGTGTTCCAGGAGCCCATGACCGCGCTGAACCCGGTTCTCACCATCGGTGACCAGCTCACCGAGGGCCTGCAGCTGCACGGCATCGCGTACGGCAAGCAGGCCGAGGCCCGCGCCGCCGAGCTGCTGCGCATGGTCGGGATCCCCGAACCGGAGCGCCGGCTCAAGCAGTACCCGCACGAGCTGTCCGGCGGCCAGCGGCAGCGCGTCGTCATCGCCATGGCGATCTCCTGCGACCCCACGGTCATCATCGCCGACGAGCCCACCACGGCCCTCGACGTCACCGTGCAGGCCGAGATCCTGGACCTGCTGCGTTCGCTCACCCAGAAGCTGGACACGGCGATCCTGCTGATCACCCACAACATGGGTGTCGTGGCCGACATGGCCGACCGCGTGGCCGTCATGCTCAAGGGCGACCTCGTGGAGACCGGCACCGTGGACCAGGTGCTCAACCACCCCAAGCACGAGTACACGAAGCGCCTGCTCGCCGCGGTGCCGCACCTCGGGGAGGGACCCGGCCAGTTCGGCGAGGTGGCGCAGCCCGCGCCGCCCGTCCCGGGCGAGGCGGCCGCTCTGGACCTGAAGAACCTGGTCATCGAGTACCACCGGATCGGCAGGCCGCCCTTCCGCGCCGTCGACGACGTGTCCTTCCACGTCGACCCCGGCGAGATCGTGGGTCTCGTGGGCGAGTCGGGATCCGGCAAGTCGACGATCGCCAAGTGCGCGCTCGGTCTCATCCCGGCCCGCTCGGGTTCGGTCTCGATCCTGGGGCACGACTTCGGGACCACGCGAGGCAAGCGCCTGAAGGAACTGCGGCGGCGCATCGGCGTGGTCTTCCAGGACCCCGCCGCGTCGCTCAACCCGCGGTTCCCGATCGGCGACCTCATCGCGGAGCCGCTCGTCGTGCACAAGGTGGGCGACGCCCGTTCCCGCCGCGAGAAGGTCATGGAGCTGCTCGACGCCGTCGAGCTGCCGCGCGAGGTGTTCAACCGGTACCCGCACGAGCTGTCGGGCGGTCAGCGGCAGCGTGTCAGCATCGCCCGCGCGCTGACGTTGGAGCCGGAGCTGCTCGTGGCCGACGAGCCGACGTCGGCTCTCGACGTGTCCGTGCAGGCCAGCGTCCTGAAGGTGTTCACGTCGCTGCAGGAGCGGTACCGGTTCGCATGCCTGTTCGTGAGTCACGACCTGGCCGTCATCGACCTGCTGGCCCACCGTGTCGTGGTGATGCAGAACGGCGAGATCGTCGAGCAGGGACCGCGGGACAGCGTGCTGCGTGCCCCGCGCGAGGACTACACGAAGCGCCTTCTGGCGGCGGCACCCGTTCCGGAGCCGGGAGAGCAGCGCCGGCGACGCGAGGCGCGGCACGCCCTGCTCACCTCCTTGGGTGAGGAGTCCGCGGAGCTCCACCTGTAGGAGCCCGGGTCGCCGGCGGTGGCGGCGTCACGCCGCCACCGCCGGGAGGATCTGGACCAGGCCGGCCGGGAGTGGCTCGGCGGCCTCGGCCCACTCCGCTCTCTCCCGCGTCCAGACCTGGTCCGCCACCCGGACCTCGACGGCGTTGGTCTCCGCGGCCGTGGCCACGGCCCAGTGGGCCACCGCCCAGGCACCGCGCTCCGCCTCGCCGGGGGTCAGCGGTGCCGCGTCCACCTCGACCAGCGCCGACCCCTCGGTCGCCCCCGAGGGCCCCAGGCCCAGGTCCCGGCCCAGACGTCCGGCCACCACATCCTGCGCGGGAGCGGCCGCCAGGAGGGTCTCGTCGTCAACCGGTGCGATCTCGCACGTGAGGGAGGCCGGCGAGTGTCCCGTGAGGCTCGACGCCCAGGCACGGGAACGGACCTCGTGCCGCGCGTACGCCTCCGGGTAGGCCGACCGTTGCACGGCCTGCGCGGCGTCGGTGATCTCCATGTCCTCGTAGCCGCCGACCTGCACCAGGCCGTCGTAGAAGGCATTGGTGGAGTACACGGGGTCGAGGATCTGCTCCTCGGAGCCCCAGCCCTGCGAGGGGCGCTGCTGGAACAACCCGAGCGAGTCGCGGTCGCCGTGCGCGATGTTGCTGAGCTTGGACTCCTGGAGCGCGGTGGCCAGGGCGATCGTCGCCGCGCGGGCGGGCAGGTCGCGCCGGACCGCGGTCCCCGTGATCAGGGCCGCGTTGTCGGCCTGAGCGGGGGAGAGGTACCAGTTCGTGCCGTCGAGCTGGGCGGAGCACCGCTCGGCCACCGGCGCCGTGCCCGACAGGTGGTTCAGGAACAGCACCACCCCCGCCGTGGCGGCCGTTCCCACGACCACCGTGGCGGCCAGGTATTTCAGGGCGCGCCGCAGCGGGCGGCGACGCCGCTCCGGACCGCCACCGACGGTCTCGCCGGCGGCGTCGCCGGACGGGCGGGTGAGCAGGACCATGCGAACCTTCCTGGTGCCCTCGAACGAGACGGCCCAGTTTAGAACGCGGAACGTGCCTGATCACATCGGCCCGGTGAGTTTCACGCGGAGGGTTGGTCAGTTCTTGTGGAGAGCGGCGTTGAGCTCGACGCCCGTCCCCGACCGGTCGATCACCTCGACCGCACCCGTGGTCGAGTTGCGGCGGAACAGGAGGTTGGACTGGCCGGCCAGCTCCACGGCCTTGACCGTCATCCCGCCGCGCAGGGTCACCTTGGTCCCGGCGGTGACGTAGAGGCCGGCCTCGACCACGCAGTCGTCGCCGAGGGGGATGCCGAGCCCCGAGTTCGCCCCGAGCAGGCAGCGCTCGCCGAGGGAGATAACCTCCCTGCCGCCGCCCGACAGCGTGCCCATGATCGAGGCGCCGCCTCCGACGTCGGATCCGTCCCCCACCGTCACGCCCGCCGAGATGCGGCCCTCGACCATGGAGGATCCGAGCGTGCCGGCGTTGAAGTTCACGAAGCCCTCGTGCATCACGGTCGTGCCCTCGGCCAGGTGCGCGCCGAGGCGGACCCGGTCGGCATCGGCGATGCGCACCCCCGCGGGCAGCACGTAGTCGGTCATGCGCGGGAACTTGTCCACGCCGTACACGGCGAGGGGTCCCCGGGCGCGCAGGCGCAGGCGCGTCGCCTCGAAGCCCTCGACCGCGCACGGTCCGGCACTCGTCCACACCACGTTGGTGAGCGTGCCGAACAGCCCGTCCAGGTTCACCTCATGAGGCCGCACGAGCCGGTGCGAGAGCAGGTGGAGGCGCAGGTAGGCGTCCGAGGCGTCCTTCGGGCCGACGGTCAGGTCCGACACCACGGTCACGGCCTGGGTGGTCACACCGCGAGCCTCGTCCTTCCCCTGCAGCGCGACCAGCTCCGTGAGCGGCGCGGGGTCGGGCGAACCACCTGCCGGCGGAGCACCGAGCGCGGGCGCGGGGAACCAGGTGTCCAGGACGCTGCCGTCAGCGGCGATCGTGGCGAGGCCGTGGCCCCAGGCGGCGGTGGGCGACGAGGCGGAGGAGCTCATGCGGAAAGCCTAGGGGACGGGCCCCTCGCGTCTCACTCGACGAGAAGCGCGCCCGATAGCCTCTGGGCGTGACCCCCTTCGACGACGCGCTCCTCGCGCCCGGCTCCGATCTCGTGGAGCTCACCGCCGCGATCTGTGACATCCCCTCCGTCTCCGGTGACGAGGCCGCCCTGGCCGACGCCATCGAGCAGACCCTGCGAGGCCGCCCGCACCTCGACGTCCATCGGGACGGGGACGCCGTCGTCGCCCGCACCACGTTCGGGCGGGACCGTCGGGTCGTGGTCGCCGGGCACATCGACACCGTGCCGGTCGCGGACAACCTTCCCGTCCGGCTCGAGGAACGGCCCGGTGACGCCGCGGGCGCGATCCTCCGGGGACGCGGCACCGTGGACATGAAGGGCGGGGTCGCGGTGGCGCTGGCCCTGGCGTGCGAGGTCGGCACGCCCGGCACGGAACCCGCCGTCGACGTGACGTGGGTGTTCTACGACCACGAGGAGGTCGAGGCGTCCCTCAACGGGCTCGGACGGCTCGCGCGGAACCACCCCCGGCTGCTGGACGGCGACTTCGCCGTCCTCGGCGAGCCGAGCAACTCCGGGATCGAGGGCGGCTGCAACGGCACCATGCGCGTCGAGGTCCGCACGCGTGGCGTCGCCGCTCACTCCGCACGGTCCTGGACCGGGGTGAACGCCATCCACGCGGCCGCGGAGGTGCTCGCCCGGCTCGACCGCTACACGCCGCGCACCGTCACCGTCGAGGGGCTCGACTACCGCGAGGGGCTCAACGCCGTGCGCATCCGGGGCGGGATCGCGGGCAACGTCGTCCCCGACGAGTGCGTGGTCGAGGTGAACTACCGGTTCGCCCCGTCGCGCAGCGAGGCGGAGGCCGAGCAGCACCTGCGCGAGGTCTTCGACGGCTTCGACGTGACCGTCACCGACTCCTCACCCGGCGCGCGGCCCGGGCTCGACGCCCCCATGGCCAAGGACTTCGCGGCAGCCGTCCTGGCGGTCACCGGCGGCGAGCCGCGGCCGAAGTACGGCTGGACCGACGTCGCACGGTTCGCCGGCCTGGGGATCCCCGCGGTCAACTTCGGCCCGGGCGACCCACTCCTTGCCCACAAGGACGACGAACACCTCCCGGTCGCCGAGCTGGCGGCCTGCCGGGACGCGCTGCGCGCCTGGCTCGTCGGGTGAGCCGCGCCCCGGCTCGCCGGGTGACACGCCAGGTTGTGGCGCCGTGGCCCACCATCCACTCAGACAGCCGAGATAGGTTGGCGTCATGAGTGACGACGGAGTTCCGCAGCAGGGACGCGGATACCGCAAGGGCCCCGTGCTGCTGCGCGGGAACCAGATCCCGCTGGAGACAACCGACCAGCGCCTGCTGGCCAAGGGCGAGCGCGCGGACTGGGTGCACTCCGACCCGTGGCGGGTGATGCGGATCCAGTCCGAGTTCGTGGAGGGCTTCGGCGCTCTGGCGGAGATCGGCCCGGCCGTCTCCGTGTTCGGCAGTGCCCGCACCGACCCCGGCCACGCCGACTACGCCCAGGCCGAGGAGGTGGGGCGGCTGCTCGTCGAGGCCGGCTACGCCGTCATCACCGGCGGCGGCCCCGGCATCATGGAGGCCGCGAACAAGGGAGCCCACGCCGCCGGCGGCGTCTCCGTGGGTCTCGGCATCGAGCTGCCGTTCGAGCAGGGCGTGAACGAGCACGTCAACCTCGGCATCAACTTCCGCTACTTCTTCGCGCGCAAGACCATGTTCGTCAAGTACGCCCAGGGCTTCATCGTGATGCCCGGCGGGTTCGGCACCTTCGACGAGCTCTTCGAGGCCGTCACCCTCGTACAGACGCACAAGGTCACCAGCTTCCCGCTGGTCCTGTTCGGATCCGACTACTGGGGCGGCCTGCTCGACTGGGTCCGCACCGCCGTCCTCGACCGCGGCATGATCTCCGAACGCGACCTCGACCTGCTGCACATCACCGACGACCCGGCCGAGGCCGTCGAGCACGTCGTCGAGATGGGCGCCGTCCTCGCCGGCGAGAGGCGGGCCGAGGCACTCGCGGCCGGGGAACAGGCGCTCGCGGATCCCGCGTGAGCGGATCCGGGGAGCGTCCGCCGACGGCCGCCGGGACCGAGGGCATCCCCGGCGGATCGGCCCCGCTCGTGCTGCGCGGCCGGGAACTCGGGCGCGACGGCGCCGCGGTGCGGCCCGTCGTGATGGCGGTGGTGAACCGGACCAGCGACTCGTTCTTCGCCCCCGCGAGGCTGCCCGACGACGACGCCGCGCTCCGGGCCGCGGAGCAGGCCCTGGCGCACGGCGCGGAGATCCTCGACGTCGGCGGAGTACGCGCGGGCGTCGGCCCCGCGGTGGACGAGGCGGAGGAGATCCGGCGGGTGGCGCCCCTCGTCGCACGTGTCCGCGCGGAGCTGCCGGACCTGCTCGTCTCGGTGGACACCTGGCGGGCCGGCGTCGCGCGGGCGGCCGTCGAGGCGGGCGCGGACCTGATCAACGACACCTGGGCGGGCCACGACCCCCATCTCGTCGAGGTCGCGGGCGCGGCCGGTGTCGGGGTCGTGTGCTCCCACACGGGTGGTGCCATCCCGAGGACGGATCCCTACCGCGTCGAGTACCCGCTGCCGCCGGCCGCCGCGGGGCAGGGCGATCGGGACGATCCCGCCGGGACGTCGGGGCCCGCCACCCCCGACGCCCGCGACGGCGTGGTCCAGGACGTGCTGGCCACGTTGCGGGCGGCCGCCGAGCGCGCCGTCGCGGCCGGGGTGCCGTCGTCGTCGGTCATCGTGGACCCGACGCACGACTTCGGGAAGAACACCTGGCACTCCCTGCACCTGCTGCGTCGGACGGGAGCGCTCACGGGGCTCCGTTTCCCGCTCCTCATGGCGCTCAGCCGCAAGGACTTCGTGGGCGAGACCCTCGACCTGCCACCGGCCGAGCGCCTGGAGGGCACGCTCGCGGCGACGGCGGTGGCGGCATGGCTCGGCGCGAAGGTGTTCCGGGCGCACGACGTGCGCGCGACGAGACGCGTCCTCGACATGGTCGCCGCCCTGCGTGACGAGGCTCCGCCCCTCGCGGCCGTCCGCGGCCTCGGCTGACACGCACAAGCCGCATGAGAGGGCGGTTCCGGGAGGAAACGGAAGTGTGAAGAAGGTGGCGCGAATTCGACTAGAATGGGCTGGTGCCCTCTGTCACGAGGCCTGTCGCACGCCGTCATCGACGCGCGGTGGCGACACGGCGACGGTGATCGGGGACGAAGCACACGGTAACGGACAACGGAATGGGAGAGCCACACATGGCTGCGATGAAGCCGCGTACGGGTGACGGGCCGATGGAGGTCACCAAGGAGGGGCGCGGCATCGTCATGCGTGTTCCGCTCGAGGGCGGCGGTCGGCTGGTCGTCGAGCTCAACGCGACCGAGGCGACAGAGCTCGGCGAGGCTCTCAAGGGCGTTGTCGGCTGAGCACCGACTCATCGGCCCGGCGGGAGCTCGGCGACCGGGACGGTGATGCTGAGCCCGTCGGGTCCCTCAGCGACGGACCGCCAGCAGCAGGCCGTCGCCGCTCGGAACCATGGCGGGCATGACGCGGGCGTCGTTCCGCAGCTCGCGTCCCACCTCCCGCACGATCGTCGTGATCTCGTCGCGACGGGTGGGGTCCGCGACCCGGTCGCGGTGCAGGGCGTCGTCCACCGCGAGCAGTCCGCCCGGCCGCAGGAGCCGCAGCGCCTGCTCCACGTACTCCGGGTAGGCGTACGGCTCGGCCCCCACCAGCACGAGGTCGTAGTGGCCGTCGGTGAGCCGGGGCAGGACCTCGTCGGCCCGGCCCGGGATGATGCGGGTGCGTCGCGGGTCGACGCCGTCCTCGGCGAAGGACTCGCGAGCTGCCCGCTGATGCTCCACCTCGCGGTCGATCGTGGTGAGCTGGCCGTCCTCGGGCATGCCGCGAAGCAGCCACAGGGCAGCGACACCAGCGCCCGTGCCGACCTCCACCACCGCCCGCGCCGACATGGAGGCCGCCAGCACCCGCAGCAGCGCCCCGCTACCGGGTAGCACCGAGGGGCACCCCAGGTCCGCCGCGCGTTCGCGGGCACGCAGGAGCACGTCGTCCTCGGGCACGAACGACTCGCTGTACATCCAGGCGGCGGCCTTGGCGTTGCGGCCGCCCGTATGCTCCGTGGCTGCGCTGATGACATCCTCCAGGTGAGTTCGGGGGCCAGGCTACCCGTGTCCCGGGAACGACTGGAGACGTCCGGGCGTTGTGAGGGACGATGAGTCTTGTGAGCACGTCGAAGCCGGAAGACGGCGCACCCGATGCACCGGCCGCACAGGCGGACCGGACCTCGGGCGAGCCCTGGCAGCCGCCCACGTGGGAGGAGATCGTGCGGGAGCACTCCGCACGGGTCTACCGGCTCGCCTATCGCCTGACCGGCAACCAGCAGGATGCCGAGGACCTGACCCAGGAGACGTTCATCCGCGTCTTCCGGTCGCTGTCGAGCTACACGCCCGGAACCTTCGAGGGCTGGCTCCACCGCATCACGACCAACCTGTTCCTCGACATGGCGCGCCGCCGCAAGCGGATCCGCATGGAGGCGATGGGCGACGACGACGGGGCCGTGGCGGCCACCGGCGAGCAGGGCAGGCCCGAGCGGGAGTTCGAGCACGCGAACCTCGGGCACGACGTGCAGCGTGCGCTGGGCGAGCTGCGGCCCGAGTACCGGGCCGCCGTCGTGCTGTGCGACATCGAGGGGCTCAGCTACGAGGAGATCGCCAAGACGCTGAACGTGAAGCTGGGCACCGTACGCTCGCGGATCCACCGCGCGCGGGCCCAGCTCCGTGAGGCGCTGGAGCACCGGTCGCCCGAGGCGGTGCGTGCCGGCGAATCCGGGGGCACGGCATGACACCGCACCTCGGATCCTGGATCTCGGCGCTGGCCGACGGGCAGCTCGACACGGGACGCACCGAACAGGCGCTGGAGCACGTGGCGGTCTGCCGGGCATGCGCCAGGGAACTGGACGACGCGCGGCGTTCCCGCCGACTGCTGTCGGCGGCCACGGAG
The DNA here is from genome assembly GCF_016742955.1 of Myceligenerans indicum. Classification (GTDB taxonomy): domain Bacteria; phylum Actinomycetota; class Actinomycetes; order Actinomycetales; family Cellulomonadaceae; genus Myceligenerans; species Myceligenerans indicum. The sequence continues at coordinate 382,544 of NZ_JABBYC010000001.1, forward strand.
GACGTCCGGCCCGATCCCGCTCTGACCGCGCGGCTCATCGCGTTGCAGGCGTCGATCCCCGGCACGGACGACGACCCGCTGCGCAGTCCTCGCCGGCCCGCGTTCGACGCGCTCGGCCCGACGGCCCGGCTGCACGGGTCGGGCAGACCTGGCCGGAGCGGCCCTGGCTGGGGTGGCGTCCCGCTGCCCGGGCTGGTCGACGGCGTCCGGCTGAGCGGGCGCGTCTCCGTGGGCCGTCGCCGTACCGCACGGTTCCTGGCGCTCGGCGCCGGCGGTGTGGGAGTGCTCGGCCTGGTGCTGTTCGGGCTGGGGCAGGGCCCGCAGGTGACTCCGGGTGTCTCGGCCGCCGACGCGATGACCATGCTCGCCCGGACGGGACCGGACGAGCGGGCCGCGGGTGAGGACGTCCTCGACGGGCTCGCGCCGGTGGGCGCGGTCCCCGAGCAGCGCAGCGCGGTGGCGCTCGACTGGATCGACTCCGAGGGTTGGGCCGCTCCGTCCGCCCTGCCCGACGGCCTGGAGGTCACGGCCGTGCGCCTGGTCGGCGACGAAGGGCAGGTCGTGGAGATCGATCTTGCGGGCGAGGACGGACACGCCGTCGTGCGCGAGCGCGTGGGCAGGCTGGCCGGGGAAGGCTCCGTCCAGGTGCTGGCCCGTACCCCGGCACACCTGGCGTGGCAGTCCGACGACGTGGTGGTCGACGTGGTGGCGGATCTGCCGGAGGACATGCTGGCCGAGCTCGTGGCTTCCTTCCCAGCACATGACTACGATGCCGGGGTCCTGTCCCGCATCGCACGCGGGTGGAATACGGCCACGGGAGCGATCAGCAGTCCATGAGCGACGACAACCCCTTCGCGCCACCGACGCCCGCGTCACGTCAGGTGCCGCAGCCCTCGGCGCAGCCTCCGGCCGCGCCGCCGGCGTCCGGCGGCGCCGAGCCCGGGTCGCAGGGCCTCGGCCCGCAGGCGCCTGAGCCGCACGTGCCCGAGCCCCACGTGCCCGAGCCCCACGTGCCCGAACCGCAGGGGCAGGGGCAGCAGACGGCCGGGCCGCACGCGCAACGACAGCAGGTGCCGGGGCCTGTGGGGCAGCACGTGCCCGCGTCACCGGCGCAGCTGTACCCGGCACGCCCGTCCGGGGAACACCTGCGGCAGGTGCATCCGGCCGCCGGGACCGTGCCTCCGCCGCCCCCGGGCGGCGCCCCCCGCGCGCGGGGCCTCAGGGCGGGGACGGTCGCCCTCGTCGCGACGCTCGCACTGTTCGCCGGCCTGGTGGGGGGCATCGGCGGGTCGGCCCTGATGAATGCCCGGGAGGACGACGCGCGTCTGGTCGATGCGGCCCTCCCGGAGGCGAGGGGCGGCGAGCCCATCCGGCGGCCGGAGGGATCCGTCGCGGCGATCGCCGCCGAGGCGCTGCCGAGCGTCGTGTCGATCGCCGTGCGTTCCGCCGAGGGCGAGGCCACCGGATCGGGGATGGTGCTCAAGGAGAACGGCTACATCCTCACCAACAACCACGTGGTCGCGGGGGCGGGGTCGGGCGTGCCGATCTTCGTCACGTTCTCCGACGGGCACGAGAAGCGTGCCAAGATCGTCGGCGCCACCCCGGACTACGACCTGGCGGTGCTCAAGGTCGGCGAGAAGGGGCTCACTCCACTCGTGCTGGGCGACTCCGACGACGTCGTCGTGGGTGACGACGTGCTGGCGGCCGGCTCGCCGCTCGGGCTGGACGCCACCGTGACCACCGGCATCGTGTCCGCGCTGCACCGTCCCGTGCAGGCCGGTGAACAGGCCACCACCGCGTTCATCGATGCGATCCAGACCGACGCCGCGATCAACCCCGGGAACTCGGGCGGGCCGCTGCTGAACTCGGCCGGCGAGGTGATCGGGATCAACTCGGCGATCGCTCAGGCACCCGGTTCGCTCACCGCGACGGGCAACATCGGCCTCGGCTTCGCGATCCCGTCCAACCAGGCCCGCCGTACCGCCGAGCAGCTCATCGAGACCGGCGAGGCGACGTTCCCCGTGATCGGTGTGCTGCTCGACCAGACCTACCAGGGCGAGGGCGTCAAGGTCGCGGCCTCGGCACAGGGCGGCAGGCCGCCGGTGACGCCAGGTGGTCCCGCGGACACGGCCGGGATCGTGCCGGGGGACGTGATCCTGGCGATCGACGGCCGGCCGGTGTCCCGGTCCGACGAGCTGATCGTCGCGATCCGCGCGCTGGCGCCGGGCGACGCCGTCACGCTGCGGGTCCGGTCCGGCGCCGAGGGCGACGGCCGTGAGGTCCGGGTCGTCCTGGACGAGAAGACGAGCGGTTGACCGAGAGGTTGCGGTCGCGCGGGTAGGCTGTGGCCCGTGTTCGGGATCAACGGCTGGGAGCTCGGCCTCATCGTGGTGCTGGCGGTGGTGCTCATCGGCCCGGAACGGCTGCCGGGTTACGCCGAGCAGCTCGGCCGTGCCGTGCGGAGGGCCCGTGCGTACCTCACCGATGCCCGGAGCCGGGTCGACGAGGAGCTGGGCCCGGACTTCAAGGACGTCGACTGGTCGAAGCTCGATCCGCGCCAGTACGACCCGCGCAAGATCGTGCGCGACGCCCTCCTGGACGACACCCCGCTCGATGCCGGCCGCCGCTCGGGGGCCGCCGGACGCGAGGGGGTCCGCGAGGAAGCGAACGGCACGACGACACCCGCCGGACCGACCCCCTACGACGACGAGGCCACCTGACGCGCCCGCAGATTCGTCCCCTCGGGGTGCGGCCTGCCAGAATGTTCCCCATGCCGTCCGAAACTCAGGTTGCGGCGGGGCCAACGGCCGTGGCCGATCGTCCCGTCAAGCAGCGCATCTTCTCCGGGATGCAGCCCACCCACGACTCGCTGACCATCGGGAACTACATCGGTGCGTTGCAGCAGTGGGTGGCGTTGCAGGACTCGTACGAGGCGCTCTACTGCGTGGTGGACCTGCACGCCCTCACGGTCCACCCGGATCCCGCGGTGCTGCGTGAACGCACGCGGCGGACCGCCGCCCAGTACCTGGCCGGCGGGGTCGACCCGGAACGCTCGATCCTGCTCGTGCAGTCGCACGTGCTCGAGCACACGGAGCTGGCCTGGCTGCTGTCCTGCCAGACCGGGTTCGGCGAGGCGAGCCGCATGACGCAGTTCAAGGACAAGGCGGCGAAGCAGGGCACCGAGGGCACCACCGTCGGGCTGTTCACCTACCCCGTGCTCATGGCCGCGGACATCCTGCTGTACGACGCCGCGCTGGTGCCCGTCGGCGAGGACCAGCGTCAGCACCTGGAGCTCTCCCGGGACCTGGCGGAGCGCCTGAACACCCGGTTCGGCGACGGGACCGCCGTCGTCCCCGACGCCCACATCGTCTCCGGCGTCGCGAAGATCTTCGACCTGCAGGAGCCGACGGCCAAGATGAGCAAGTCGGAGGCGGGCAAGGGCTCGCTCCTTCTGCTCGAGGACACCAAGCGTGTGGCCAAGAAGATCCGGTCGGCCGTGACGGACGCGGACGAGACCTACGGTGTCCGCTTCGACCCGGCCGAGAAGCCCGGCATCTCCAATCTGCTGACGATCTTCTCCTCGGTCACGGGCCGAGGCGTCGACGACATCGCCGCCGAGTACGACGGCCGCGGCTACGGCCACCTCAAGGTGGACCTGGCCGACGCCGTCGTCGCCTTCCTGGAGCCGTTCCAGGAGCGGGCGAACAGCTACCTGCAGGACCCGGCGCAGCTCGACGCGGTCCTGGCCGACGGCGCCGAGCGGGCGCGCGCGATCGCGCAGCCGGTGCTGGAGCGGATCAAGGAACGCTTCGGGCTGCTTCCCGCGCGCGCCGGGCAGGCGGCCACGTGGACGCGGCCCGGAAGCCCGACCTCCGAGACCGAGCGGTGAACATCCCGGAACGTGCGCCCGGTCAGGCGCGCATCGGGATCGCGGTCGCGGTGCCGGAGCCGTACGCGACCGAGCTCGCCGCCGCGCGGTCGGCGGCGGGCGACCCGCTCGCAGCCCTGATCCCGCCCCACATCACGCTGCTGGGGCCCACCGTCATCGACCAGGCGGACCTCGACAAGGTGCGGGACCACCTGGAGGAGGTCGCCGCGTCGATGCGGCCGTTCGAGGTGGTGCTGCGCGGGACCGCCACGTTCCGTCCGGTGTCACCCGTGGTGTTCGTCGCACTCGCCCAGGGGATCGCCGAGTGCGAGACCATCGAGTCGCGGGTGCGCACCGGGATGCTCGCCCAGGACCTCCGGTTCAACTACCACCCGCATGTGACGATCGCGCACGAGGTGCCCGACGACCGCCTCGACAAGGCGTTCGAGGCCCTGCGGGACTTCGAGGCGCGTTTCCAGGTGGGCGGCTTCTGGCAGTACGAGCACGGGGACGACGGGGTATGGCGGCCTCAGCGTGAGTTCGGCCTGAGGCGCTGACGCGGCAATGCGTGACCTGAGGCAGCTCTGGCAGTGGTGGCAGGGTTCCCGGCCCGGGCGCGCCCTCGCGCGGTACTCGGAGCGCGGCGGGAACGTGCTGTGCGGTGGCATGGCGTACACGGCGCTGTTCTCCCTGTTCGCCGGTCTGACGATCGGGTACACGGCGTTCTCGGCGGTGCTGGGCGGGGACGCGCAGCTTCGGGAGGAGGTGCTCTCGCAGGTCGACCGCTGGATCCCGGGGCTGATCGACACCGGCTCCGGCGGGGCGATCAAGCCGGAGCAACTGCTGCTGACGAGCGGGTTCAACGTGACGTCGGTGATCGCCGTCGTCGTGCTGCTGTGGTCCGCGACGGGGTTCATGGGGGCGCTGCGTGTCGCGGTGCGTTCCATGTTCGACCTGTCCGACGACGGTCCGAACGTCGTGGTCGCGCGACTGCTGCAGCTCGCAGGCTTCGTCCTGCTGCTCGCCGGGGTGCTCGTGGCTGCGGCCTTCGGCGTCGCGGTGAGCACGGCGGCACCCTGGCTGCTGGACCAGATCGGGCTCGGGGGTGCGAGCCGCGTCGTCGTGCAGGCGCTCGGCATCCTCGTCGGCGTGGTCGTCGACGCGATGGTCGTCGCCGGGGTGATCCGCTACGTGGCGGGGGTGCGCATCCCACGCCGCGAGCTTCTCGCGGCGGCCGGCGTGGTCGGCGTGACGACGGGGGTGCTGCGCTGGGCCGGGAGCTCGATCATCCTGGAGTCCGCCTCACGCAACGCGCTCCTGGCGGGCTTCGCGGTCCTGGTCGGCGTTCTGATCCTGGTCAACCTGGTGGCGCGCGTCCTGCTGCTGTCGTGCGCCTGGGCGGCGGAGGCCGGCGGGCGCCACGCCGGGGCCGCGGCACCGAGCAAGGGCTGACCACGCTCCTGGCCGTCCGCCGCGCCCGGTCGGGCGAGCCGGCCGGTCCGAGCCCGGTCGGTCCGAGCCGGTCTGTCCCGGCCGGCCGCCGGGGCTGTCTCCCGGGAACGAAAGAGCGCCCGCACCGCGTCGGCGGCCGGGCGCTCCCTCGTCCGAGGAACCGGGTCAGAACGCGCGGGTGATCATCGCGCGCTTGACCTCCTGGATCGCCTTGGTCACCTCGATGCCGCGGGGGCAGGCCTCGGTGCAGTTGAAGGTCGTGCGGCAGCGCCACACGCCCTCCTTGTCGTTGAGGACCTCCAGGCGCTGCTGGGCGCCGTCGTCACGGCTGTCGAAGATGAACCGGTGCGCGTTCACGATCGCGGCCGGGCCGAAGTACTGCCCGTCGGTCCAGAACACCGGGCAGCTCGACGTGCACGCGGCGCACAGGATGCACTTGGTGGTGTCGTCGAACCGCTCGCGCTGCTCGGCGGACTGGATGCGCTCCTTGGTGGGCTCGTTCCCGTTCGTGATGAGGAACGGCATGATCTCGCGGTAGGACGCGAAGAAGGGCTCCATGTCGACCACGAGGTCCTTCACCACGGGCAGCCCCTTGATGGGCTCCACGGTGATGGGCTTGTCGGGGTTGACGTCCTTCAGCAGCGTCTTGCACGCCAGGCGGTTGCGGCCGTTGATCCGCATCGCGTCCGACCCGCACACGCCGTGCGCGCAGGAGCGGCGGAACGTGAGCGACCCGTCGTGCTCCCACTTGATCTTGTGCAGCGCGTCCAGCACGCGGTCCGTGCCGTACGCGGTGATGTGGAACTCGTCCCATCTCGATTCGACACCGGACTCGCCGGCCGATTCCGGGTTGAACCGGCGGACCCTGATCGTCACGTCGAAGCTCGGGACGTCGCCCGTCCTCGTGCTTGCGTCGGCCTTCTCCATCACAGCAGTCATCAGTACTTCCGCTCCATCGGCTCGTACCGGGTCTGGGTCACGGTCTTGGAGCCCAGCACCACCTTGTAGCCGTCGAACTCCTCGACGTGATCGAAGTAGCCCGCGATGTGCCCGTCGGCCTCGTCGGCCGCGGCGGTGGGCCGCCGGTACGCCATCGTGTGCTGCATGTAGTTCGCGTCGTCGCGGTCCGGGAAGTCCTCGCGGTAGTGCCCGCCGCGCGACTCCTTCCGGTTCAGCGCGCCGACCACCGTGACCTCCGCGATGTCGAGCAGGAAGCCCAGCTCGACCGCCTCCAGGAGGTCCGTGTTGAACATCTTGCCCTTGTCCTGCACGGACGCGTTCTCGTAACGCTTGCGCAGTTCCCGGATGTCCGCCAGCGCCCGGTTGAGCGACTCGCCGGTCCGGAACACCTGGGCGTTCGCGTCCATCGTCTCCTGCAGGGCCCGGCGGATGTCGGCGATGCGCTCGCCCTCGGGCCGCTCGCGCAGCTCGGTGAGCTGGGCCTCGACCCGCGTCGCGGGGTCCTCGGGAAGGTCGATGAACGACGCCGTCTTCGCGTACGCCGCGGCGGAACGCCCGGAGCGCTTGCCGAACACGTTGATGTCGAGCAGCGAGTTCGTGCCCAGGCGGTTCGAGCCGTGCACCGACACACACGCCACCTCGCCGGCGGCGTACAGGCCCTTGACGACGTCGTGCCCGTTGCGCAGCACCTCGCCGGCCACGTTGGTCGGCACGCCGCCCATCGCGTAGTGCGCCGTGGGGTAGACGGGCACCGGTTCCGTGTACGGCTCGATGCCGAGGTAGGTGCGCGCGAACTCGGTGATGTCCGGCAGCTTCGCGTCGATGTGCGCGGGCTCCAGGTGCGTCAGGTCGAGCAGGACGTAGTCCTTGTTCGGTCCCGCGCCGCGTCCCTCGCGCACCTCGTTGGCCATCGACCGGGCGACGATGTCGCGGGGCGCCAGGTCCTTGATGGTCGGGGCGTAGCGCTCCATGAAGCGCTCGCCCTCGGCGTTGCGCAGGATGCCGCCCTCACCGCGTGCCGCCTCCGACAGGAGGATGCCGAGCCCGGCCAGGCCCGTCGGGTGGAACTGGAAGAACTCCATGTCCTCCAGCGGGAGCCCGCGGCGGTAGGCCAGTGCCATGCCATCGCCGGTCAGGGTGTGGGCGTTCGACGTCGTCTTGAAGATCTTCCCCGCGCCGCCCGTGGCGAACACGATGGCCTTGGCCTGGAAGACGTGGATCTCGCCGGTGGCGAGGTCGTAGGCGACCACGCCGGTCGCGTTGACCTCGGCGCCCTCCTCGACGTCCTCGGTGGCCAGGTCGCGGTCCGTGATGAGGTCGAGCACGTAGAACTCGTTGAAGAACTCCACGTCCTGCTTCACGCAGTTCTGGTACAGCGTCTGCAGGATCATGTGGCCCGTGCGGTCCGCGGCGTAGCAGGCGCGGCGCACCGCGGCCTCACCGTGGTTGCGGGTGTGCCCGCCGAAGCGGCGCTGGTCGATGCGGCCCTCGGGCGTGCGGTTGAACGGCAGGCCCATGCGCTCCAGGTCGAAGACCGCGTCGATGGCCTCCTTGGCCATGATCTCGGCGGCGTCCTGGTCGACCAGGTAGTCGCCGCCCTTCACGGTGTCGAACGTGTGCCACTCCCAGTTGTCCTCCTCGACGTTGGCGAGAGAGGCACACATGCCGCCCTGGGCGGCACCGGTGTGAGAGCGGGTGGGGTAGAGCTTGGAGATGACCGCGGTGCGAGCCTCGGTCGAGGACTCGAGTGCGGCGCGCATGCCCGCGCCGCCCGCACCGACGATCACGACGTCGTACTGGTGAGTGATCAAGACTTCTCTCCTAGGCGGTGCAGAACGAGGCGAGCAGCTCGGGGTCCGCGCCCGCGGGGCACGGCTCGAACGTGAAGATGACGAGCGTGCCGAGCACCACCACGATCGTGAAGGCCAGGTACAGCAGGCCCTTGAGGACGCCGCGCGTCACGTCGCGCTCCGCGTAGTCGTTGATGATCGTGCGCAGACCGTTGGTCCCGTGGATCATCGCCAGCCAGAGCATTAGCAGATCCCAGACCTGCCAGAACGGGTTGGTCCACTTGCCACCGACGAAGGCGAAGTCGATCGCCTCGACGCCGTCGCCGACCATGAGGTTGACGAACAGGTGACCGAACACCAGCACCACGAGGACCACGCCGGATGCCCGCATGAACACCCAGGAGTACAGCTCGTAGTTGCCGCGCGTCGTCTTCTTGCGCACGTAGGGGGAGCGGGGGGCGTCGAGCGTGCCGACGCGCTCGGCCACGGCCGGGGTTCCGTGTGTCGCGTTGGTCATCACTGGCCTCCGAAGACGTTCATGAGGTGACGTGGCAGGAAGCCCGCCATCGTCACGACGAAGAGACCGAGCACGATCCAGAGCATCACCCTCTGGTAGCGGGGCCCCTTGGCGAGGAAGTCCACGAGGATGATCCGGATGCCGTTGAACGCGTGGAAGACGATCGCGGCCACGAGGCCCGCCTCGCCGAGTCCCATGAGCGGCGTCTGGTACGTGCCGATCACGGCGTTGTAGGCCTCGGGCGACACGCGTACCAGCGCTGTGTCCGTGACGTGGACGAGCAGGAAGAAGAAGATCGCGAATCCGGTCACGCGATGCGCGACCCAGGACCACATGCCTTCGCGGCCGCGATAGAGCGTGCCGCCTTGTGCGGTGGGCACTTCGGGAGCCTCCTATGGCTTTCCGGTGAACGTTTGAGGCAGGCGCCTCCCACTGTAGTGACACCCGGTCGCATCCTCCGTCCCAGGGGAGTGGTTCGGGCCAGTGACATGGTCGATTTGTGATTGATCGCACAGGGGAGATGTCGCCCGCCGAACCCACGTCACTATGCTGCATCCATGGGCAACCCCGCGGGCACCAGCCATGCCGCACCCGAGGCCGCCGCCGGACCTGTCGAAGGATTCCACGCCGTGATCCCCGCGGGCGGGTCGGGAACCCGGCTCTGGCCGCTGTCGCGCAGCAGGGCCCCGAAATTCCTGCACGACCTGACCGGCTCGGGCCGCACCCTGCTCCAGGCCACCGTCGACCGCCTGCGGCCGCTGGCGGGCGATGCCGGCATCATGCTGGTCACCGGTGCCCATCACGTGGCCGCCAGCCGGGCGCAACTCCCCGGGCTGGGCGAGCAGGACGTGCTCGCCGAGCCGGCCCCGCGCGACTCGATGGCTGCCATCGGCCTGGCTGCCGCCGTCCTCGCCGAGCGGCACGGCGACGTGGTGATCGGGTCGTTCGCCGCCGACCACGTCATCTCCGGCCAGCAGGCTTTCGAGAGCGCCGTGCGCGAGTCGGTCGCGGCCGCCCGTGCCGGCTACGTCGCCACCATCGGCATCGCGGCGTCGCGGCCGTCGGTGGCGTTCGGCTACATCCGGTCCGACGGTGCGCTCGGCGTCGACGGCGCGCCGAGTGCCCAGCACGTGCGCGGGTTCACCGAGAAGCCCGACGCCGCGACCGCTCGTGGGTACATCGCCTCCGGGGAGTACCGGTGGAACGCCGGGATGTTCGTCGTGAAGACTTCCGTGCTGCTGGGCCACCTCGCCGAACAGCGTCCCGAACTGCACGACGGGCTGCGCGCCGTGGCCAAGGCCTGGGACACCGACGACCGCGACCGCGTCCTGGCGGAGGTCTGGCCGGGGCTGGAGAAGATCGCCATCGACCACGCCATCGCCGAGCCGGTGGCCGACGCCGGCGGGGTCGCCGTCGTTCCCGGGACGTTCGGCTGGGACGACGTCGGTGACTTCAACTCCCTCGCCGCGCTCCTGCCGTCCGACGACCACGAGGGCTCCAAGGTGCTCGGCGACACCGCCGACGTGCTTCGGATCGACAGCGCCGGATCCGTGGTGGTCCCGGCGAGCGGCCGCCTCGTGAGCGTGCTGGGGCTGGACGACGTGGTCGTCGTCGACACCCCCGACGCTCTGCTCGTCACCACGCGCGCGCGGGCCCAGCAGGTCAAGCGGGTGGTGGACGCCATGCGCGCCCGCGACCTGGATGACCTCCTGTAGACGATGCCCCGGCGCGTTCACATGTCGGTCCCAGATCGTGGGACGCGAGAGCGCGGGGGTGTGTGACCCCCGTTACAGTGGGGCAGGTGACTTCTACCCATCCCGCCATGAGCATGGCGGAGCTCGATCAGATCGTTTCGACCACCGCGTCGCCGGGTTCGCGCGCGGCCATCGCGCGTCGTGTGGTCGAGCTCGCGGAGGAGCTGCGGGACGAGCTGATCGCGTTCCGGCGGGATGTGCACGCCCACCCGGAGCTCTCGCGCCGGGAGTCGCGGACCACGGCGGTCGTGGCCGAGCGCCTGCACGCCGCCGGGCTGCGCCCGCGTCTCCTGGACGGCACCGGCCTGGTCTGCGACGTGGGTCCGGACGGCGCGGGCCCGCGAACGGCGCTGCGCGCGGATCTCGACGCACTCCCGCTGCAGGACACCAGCGGGGTCGAGTTCGCCTCCACCTCGCCGGGAGTCGCGCACGCCTGCGGTCACGACGTCCACACCACCGCGGTGCTCGGCGCCGGTCTCGTGCTGGCACGGCTCGCGGCCGAAGGGCTGCTGACCCGTGGCGTGCGGCTCTTCTTCCAGCCGGCCGAGGAGGTCATGCCCGGCGGCGCGCTGGACGTCCTCGGGACGCCGGAGCTCGACGGCGTCGAGCGCATCGCCGCGGTGCACTGCGACCCCAAGATCGACGTCGGCACGGTCGGCACGCGGATCGGCTCCATCACCTCGGCCGCGGACGCGGTCTCGGTCACGGTCTCGTCGCCCGGCGGGCACACCTCGCGCCCGCACCTGACCGGGGATGTCGTGTTCGCACTGGGGCAGGTCATCACCCAGGTCCCGGCGGCGCTGGGGCGGCGGCTCGACCCGCGTTCCGGGGTCAACCTGACCTGGGGGACCGTGCAGGCGGGCAGCACGCCCAACGTCATCCCGTCCACCGGCACCGTCAAGGGCACGCTGCGCTGCCTGGACGTGACCGCCTGGGAGAACGCCGGAGAACTGGTACGTGATGTCGTCGAGCAGGTGGTGCGCCCGTACGACGTCAAGGTCACCGTGCACCACACCCGGGGCGTCCCGCCCGTCGACAACGACGCCGCCGAGACCACGGCCCTGGAGGAAGCGATCCGCGAGACGGTCGGCCCGGACGCGATCGTCCTGACCGAGCAGTCGATGGGCGGCGAGGACTTCGGCTGGTACCTGACCCGGGTCCGCGGGACGATGGCGCGCCTCGGCACCCGCACGCCGGGGGGCCGCACGTACGACATCCACCAGGGCGACCTGATCGTGGACGAGCGCGCGATCGGCGTCGCGGTCCGCATGCTGGCGCAGTACGCGGCCCGCTGAGCCCGTTGTGCGATGGTGGCATGTTCCGCGCGAATCGCCTGTGTCTCGATGACGCTTCGGTAACGACTTGTCGTCGTAACCGCCTCGATACGTGAATCCCGGTGGGCGCTGGTTAATCTCGGTCCCTTACGGGGTCTGACCAAGACCCGAAGGAACCCATCGAGGAGCAACAGGTGAAGAAGGCTGTAGCGCTTACCGCGCTGACCGGTGCTGCGGCACTCGTACTCTCGGCCTGCGGGACCGCGCCCGAGGAGTCCGGCGGCAACGAGGCCACCACCGACTTCCTGCCGTGCATGGTGTCCGACGCGGGCGGCTTCAACGACAAGAGCTTCAACCAGCTCAGCTTCGAGGGCCTGCAGAGCGCGGCCGCCGCCATCGGTGCGGAGACGAAGGAAGTCGAGTCCAACACGGAGAGCGACTACCAGGGCAACGTCCAGTCGCTCGTCGACGAGGGATGCGACGCCATCGTGACCGTCGGCTTCGCGCTGTCGGCCGCCACGATCGAGTCCGCCACGGCGAACCCCGACATCGACTACATCCTCATCGACGATCCCGCCGACGGCGACGGCGACGGTCAGGCGGACGCCGAGAACATCAAGCCCCTGCTGTACAACACCGCCGAGGCGGCGTTCCTCGCGGGCTACCTCTCGGCCGGCTACTCCGAGACCGGCAAGGTGGGGACGTTCGGCGGCATGGAGTTCCCGACCGTGACGATCTTCATGGACGGCTTCCGGCAGGGCGTCGACTACTACAACGAGGTCAAGGACGCCGACGTCGAGGTCGTCGGCTGGAACGGCGACACCGGTTCGTTCACCGGCGGCTTCGAGGCGGACGCCACCGCCAAGAACACGGCGACGAACGTCATCGACCAGGGCGTGGACGTGCTCCTGCCGGTCGGCGGCCCGATCTACCAGTCCGCGATCAACGCGATCGAGGACTCGGGCAAGGACATCGCGCTGATCGGCGTGGACGCGGACCTGTACGAGACCGACCCGTCGACGCAGGACATCGTGCTGACCTCGATCCTCAAGGGCATGGACGTCTCGACGTCGGAGGCCGTGCAGCAGGCCGCGGACGGCAAGTTCGACCCGACGCCGTACATCGGCACGCTCGAGAACGACGGCGTGGGCCTGGCCCCGCTGCACAACTTCGAGGACAAGGTCGACCCGACGCTCATGGCGGAGGTCGAGTCGCTCCGCGAGTCGATCATCGGCGGCGAGGTCGAGGTGAAGTCCTACCTGTCCGAATGACGCTCACCGCTCCGGGGCCGCGCGCGTTTGCCGCTCGCGGCCCCGGAGTGCGTCAATGAGACGGGTAGCGGCAACGACGTAGAGCTGCGGAGAGGAATGACATGCGGCTGGAGCTGCGGGGTATCACAAAGCGGTTCGGGGCGCTGGTCGCGAACGACCACATCGACCTGACGGTCGAGCCGGGGGAGATCCACTGCCTGCTCGGTGAGAACGGCGCGGGCAAGTCGACCCTCATGAACGTGCTGTACGGGCTGTACGAGGCCGACGAGGGCGAGATCCTGCTGGACGACGAGGTCCAGCACTTCGCCGGGCCGGGCGACGCGATGGCGGCCGGTATCGGGATGGTGCACCAGCACTTCATGCTGGTGCCGGTGTTCAGCGTGGCGGAGAACGTCATGCTCGGCCACGAGCCCGGCAGCGGCGGCGTCCTCGATGTCGAGTCGGCGCGGCGGCAGGTCCGGGAGATCTCCGAGCGGTTCGGCTTCCACCTCGACCCGGACGCGCTGATCGAGGACCTGCCCGTGGGCGTGCAGCAGCGGGTAGAGATCATCAAGGCGCTGTCGCGAAACGCCGACGTCCTGGTCTTCGACGAGCCGACGGCGGTGCTCACACCCCAGGAGACCGACGAGCTCATGGCCATCATGCGCCAGCTGCGCGACTCCGGGGCCTCGATCGTCTTCATCACCCACAAGCTCCGCGAGGTCCGCGAGGTCGCGGACCGCATCACCGTGGTGCGGCACGGCAAGGTGGTCGGAGAGGCGAGCCCGACCGCCTCGGACGCCGACCTCGCCTCGCTCATGGTGGGCCGCGCCGTCGAGCTGACCGTGCACAAGGACGAGCCCCGGTACTCCACCGGCCTGCTGCGGGTCAGCGGCCTGCAGGTCGTCGACGACGCCGGGGCCGTCGTCGTCGACGACGTGTCGTTCGAGGTGCGGGGCGGCGAGGTGCTCGCCGTCGCCGGCGTGCAGGGCAACGGCCAGACCGAGCTCACCGAGGCCCTGCTCGGCCTGCAGGACGACGTGTCGGGAAGCATCACGCTCGACGGCGAGGAGCTGACAGGTCGCAGCGTGCGCAAGGTGCTCGACCGGGGCGTCGGTTTCGTCCCGGAGGACCGCACCCACGACGGGCTGGTCGGCGAGTTCACCATCGCCGAGAACCTCATGCTCGACCGTTCCGACGGGCCGCCGTTCGTGCGCTCGGGTGCGCTCCAGCTGGCCTACCGCGACGACTTCGCCCGCTCCGCCGTGGCCGAGTACGACGTCCGCACGCTGGGGATCGACACCCCGGTGGGGCGCCTCTCCGGCGGTAACCAGCAGAAGGTCGTGCTCGCCCGCGAGCTCAAGCGGAACCTGCGCCTCTTCGTGGCGGCGCAGCCCACGCGCGGGGTCGACGTCGGCTCGATCGAGTTCATCCACAAGCAGATCGTGGCCACCCGCGACGCCGGGGTGCCGGTGGTCGTCGTCTCGACCGAACTCGACGAGGCGACCGCCCTGGCCGACCGGATCATGGTCATGTACCGCGGACGAGTGGTGGGGATCGTGCCGTCGACGACGCCGCGCGACACCCTCGGACTGATGATGGCGGGGATCCCGCCGGTTGAGCACGGAGGAGAGGCCGCGTGAGCCACCAGAGTCAGGAGCCCACCCCGGAACCGGGGCCGGAGAAGGAGCCGGGGCTCTCCGAGGAACTGGAGCAGGAGGTGGCCCGCGAGTCGGGTGCACCAGCGGGGCTGGACGCCGGGGAAGACACGGCCGACCGGCTCGCCCACGCCCTGCAGCAGACGATGAGCCACCCGTGGACGGTGGCGGCGGGCGCGATCCTGCTCGCCGTGCTCGTCGGGTCGGTGATGATCGCGTTCACGGACGAGCGTGTGACCTCGGCCGCCGGGTACTTCTTCGCACGGCCCGGCGACCTGTTCACGGCGCTGGGCGACTCCATCGGAGGCGCGTACTCCGCGCTGTTCCGGGGCGCGGTGTTCAACCCGCGCGCGGACGGCTTCGCGGCACAGATCCGCCCGCTCACCGAGACGTTCAACTACGCGACGCCGCTCATCGCGGCAGGGCTGGGCGTGGCGCTGGCGTTCCGCGCGGGCCTGCTCAACATCGGTGGCCAGGGGCAGATGCTCATCGCGGCCTCGGCCGCCGGCTGGGTGGGTTTCGGGGTCACCGGCCTTCCGTTCGGCGTGCACACGCTCCTCGCCGTCGCCGCCGGCATCGCCGGAGGCGCGGTCTGGGCCGGGATCGCGGGCCTGCTCAAGGCCCGGACCGGAGCGCACGAGGTGATCGTGACGATCATGCTCAACTGGATCGCCTTCTACCTGGTGGCCTACCTCCTGGCGACGCCGGGCCTGCTGCAGGCGCCGGGGTCCTCGAACCCGAAGGCGCCGCCCACACCGGCCTCGGCGCAGCTCCCCGGCCTGCTCGGCGAGCGCTACAACCTGCACTGGGGCTTCGTGCTGGCGCTCGCCGCCGTGGTCTTCGTCTGGTGGCTGCTGAACCGGTCCTCGCAGGGCTTCGCCTTCCGCGCGGTCGGCGAGAACCCGCGCGCCGCACGGGTAGCCGGCATCGACGTCCCCTGGACCACCGTCAAGGTGATGCTCGTGGCCGGTGGCCTGGTCGGCATCGCAGGTGCCTCCCAGGTGCTGGGGCAGGTCACCACCGGATTCGGCGGGGACATCGACGCCGGCATCGGGTTCGACGCGATCACCGTCGCCCTGCTCGGCGGCTCCAACCCGTGGGGTGTGCTCGCCGCCGGGATCCTGTTCGGCGCGTTCAAGGCGGGCGGCACGGCGATGCAGGCCTCGGAGGGTGTGCCCAACGACATCGTGCTCGTCGTCCAGTCCCTGATCGTGCTGTTCATCGCGGCGCCGCCGCTGGTGCGCGCGATCTTCCGGCTGCCGGACCCGGACCGCCGTCGTACCCCGCGAGAGGCCCGGAAGGCCCGGAAGGAGGCGGCATGATCGACCATGGCGAAGCTGTGATGATGCCGGCCGACCGGGGGCGGGTGTCCCGCATGACACAGAAGGAGGCGGCATGATCGACCATGGCGAAGCTGTGATGATGCCGGCCGACCGGGGGCGGGTGTCCCGCATGACACAGAAGGAGGCGGCAGCATGAGCGCCGCAGTCGAGGCCCCGGACATGCCGGGGACGCCGTCGGACGGTGTCGAGAAGCGTCAGGTGACGCAGGTGGGCTGGAAGGCCGCGGGCGGCCTGATCGTCATCGCCGCCCTCTTCGCCCTGCTGCTCGTGGCCGCACCGCGCGACGGCGCCACGAAGTTCGCCCTCTCCCGCGGCTCCGACGCCCTGCAGATCCCGTTGCTGGAGATCCCGGCGATGCCGCTGGCCTGGAGCTGCCTGGTGCTGATGGCACTCATCGCAGCCATCTCGGTGGCCCGGACGCTGGCCAACCGGACGACGTCGATCTGGGCGATCGCCGCGTTCGGCGCCCTCTTCCTGGTCGGCTTCCTCGCCTGGGCCGGCGCGGGCAGCTCCGGCACCCTGTCGATCGTGAGCCTGCTGTCCGGCTCGCTGCTGGGCGCGGTACCGCTCATCTACGGCTCGCTGAGCGGCGTCATCGGCGAGCGGTCCGGCGTCATCAACATCGCGATCGAAGGGCAGATGCTCGCGGCGGCCTTCACGGCCGCGATCGCCGGTTCGGTCACGGGATCCCCGTTCGCAGGCCTGTTCGCCGCCGTGCTGGCGGGCATGCTCGTGGCACTGGTGCTCGCACTGTTCACCGTCACCCACCGGGTCAACCAGATCATCGTCGGCGTGGTGCTGAACGTGCTGGTCCTCGGCCTGACGTCGTTCTTCTACACACAGGTGCTCGTGCCGAACGCCGCGACGCTGAACACCGCACCCCGGTTCGGCTCGTGGACCATCCCGCTGCTCAGCGACATCCCGGTGATCGGCCCCGTCCTGTTCGACCAGGCTCCGCTGATCTACCTCATGTACCTCGTGGTCGCCGGCGTGTCGTTCGCGCTCTACCGCACCCGCTGGGGGCTGCGGCTGCGGGCCGTCGGCGAGCACCCGAAGGCCGCCGACACCGTGGGCGTGAACGTCGAGCGGACCCGCTACCTGGCGCTGCTCATCGGTGGCGCCTGCGCCGGGCTCGGCGGCGCCTTCTACACGACCGTCGCGATCGACAAGTTCGGGCTGAACATGACCGCGGGCGCGGGCTTCATCGCGCTGGCGGCCATGATCTTCGGGAAGTGGGACCCGGTGCGCGCTGCCCTGGCCGGCCTGCTGTTCGGCTTCGCGTCGAACCTGCAGAACGTGCTGAGCGTGGTCGGATCCCCGGTTCCCAGCCAGTTCATGCTGATGGTCCCGTACGTGGTGACGCTGTTCGCCGTCGCCGGGCTCGTCGGACGATCGCGGCCACCCGCCGCGAACGGCCAGCCGTACGTGAAGGGCTGACGCGATGGGCACCACCACCGACGGCGACGGGTCGCGGGACCCGTCGTCCCCGGACGCCGTCACCACCTCCGGCGCCGCCCACCCGGACTGGGACGCCTTGCGGGCCGCGGCCCGGGACGCGCTGCGGTTCGCGTACGCGCCGTATTCCGGCTTTCCCGTCGGCGCTGCCGCGCTGGCGGACGACGGGAGGCTCCTGACCGGCGCCAACGTCGAGAACGCGGCCTACGGCATCACGCTGTGCGCGGAGTGCTCGCTCGTGAGCGCGCTCATGATGTCCGGTGGCGGCCGCCTGACGGCGTTCACGTGCACCGACGGCACGGGGCGCCTGATCATGCCGTGCGGCCGCTGCCGCCAGCTGCTGTGGGAGCACGGCGGAGCGGACCTGCTGGTCGACACCCCGCAGGGAGTGCTGCCCATGGACCAGGTGTTGCCGCAGGCATTCGGGCCCGAGGACCTGGCCCGGGCGCGGCGAGTGCAGGACACAGGGGGCTCCCGGACCGGGGCCCGGGGAGAGGAGCAGGCATGACCGAGCAGTTCGACGCGGTGGACGTGATCCGCGCCAAGCGGGACGGCCTCGCGCTGTCCGGACCGCAGATCGACTGGGTCATCGACGCCTACACACGCGGCCTGGTCACCGACTACCAGATGTCCGCGCTCGCCATGGCGATCTTCCTGAACGGGATGTCGCGCGTCGAGGTGGCGCACTGGACCGGCGCGATGATCGCGTCCGGGGAGCGCCTGGACTTCTCCGGGCTGTCCCGGCCCACCGCCGACAAGCACTCCACCGGCGGGGTGGGCGACAAGATCACCCTGCCGCTGGCGCCGCTCGTGGCGAGCTTCGGCGTCGCGGTCCCGCAGCTGTCCGGGCGCGGCCTGGGGCACACCGGCGGCACGCTGGACAAGCTCGAGTCGATCCCCGGGTGGCGTGCCGCGCTGTCCAACGACGAGACGCTCGCCCAGCTCGAGGACGTCGGCGCCGTGATCTGTGCCGCGGGATCCGGGCTGGCGCCCGCGGACCGCAAGCTCTACGCGCTGCGCGACGTCACCGCCACCGTGGAGTCCATCCCGCTCATCGCGAGCTCGATCATGTCCAAGAAGATCGCCGAGGGCACCGGGGCGCTCGTGCTGGACGTCAAGGTGGGCTCGGGCGCGTTCATGAAGTCGCTCCCGCAGGCGCGGGAGCTCGCACGGACCATGGTGGACCTCGGCAGTGACGCGGGCGTGCACACCGTCGCGCTGCTCACCGACATGTCGGTGCCTCTCGGGCTGACCGCCGGGAACGCCCTGGAGGTGGCCGAGTCGGTGGAGGTCCTCGCCGGCGGCGGACCCGCGGACGTCGTCGAGCTGACCGTGGCTCTCGCGGTCGAGATGCTGGCGGGTGCCGGCCGTCCGGTCGGCGAGGACGAGGTGCGGGCGGCGCTCGCAGACGGCCGTGCCATGGACGTGTGGCGTCGCATGATCGCCGCGCAGGACGGCGATCCCGACGCGAAGCTCGCCGTGGCGAAGGAGACCGAGACGGTCGTGGCGGGTGCGGACGGTGTGCTGACCCGGCTCGACGCGTACGGCGTGGGCATCGCCGCCTGGCGGCTCGGCGCGGGACGTGCCCGCAAGGAGGACCCGGTGCAGGCCGCCGCCGGTGTTCAGCTGCACGCGAAGCCGGGGGACCGCGTCACGGCGGGGCAGCCCCTGATGACCCTGCACACCGACACTCCCGAGCGGTTCGCCCGTGCCCGGCAGGCGCTGGAGGGCGCATGGGAGGTGCTTCCGGGCGGCGCCGCCGGTGCCGGTGACGCCACGCCGGGGAAGCTGATTCTCGACCGTATCGCCTAGCAGGCCCGGCGACGGCCCGCCGGAGCGGCCGGACCGCGCGGCCGGACCGCCCGGCCGGAGCGCTGCCGCTCGGACGGGACGACGGGGCGCGCCCCCCACGAAGCGACAACGGCCCCCGCCGCTCGGCGGGGGCCGCTGGCCGTGCGCGCAAACCCTGCGGGGTCTGCGGGGTCTGTGGGGTCAGTAGGCGCCCGCGTCCGACGACGCGCTCGGGGCAACGGCGCCGTCGAATCCGTCCAGCACCGTGCCCGTGCCGGACAGGCCCAGCCGCGTGGCTCCGGCGTCGACCATGCGCAGCGCCGCGTCCAGGTCGCGGATCCCGCCGGAGGCCTTGACGCCGAGGCGCCCGCCGACCGTCCTGGCCATGAGCGAGACCGCCTCCACCGAAGCCCCGCCCGTCGGGTGGAAGCCCGTGGAGGTCTTCACGTAGTCCGCCCCGGCGGCCTCCGCCGCCTCGCAGGCGGCGACGATCTGGTCCTCCGTCAGGGCGGCGGACTCGATGATCACCTTCAGCAGGTGGCCCTGCGGCACGGCGGCCCGCACGGCCGCGATGTCGGCCCGCACGTCGTCGAACAGTCCGGCGCGCGCGGCACCGACGTCGATCACCATGTCCACCTCGTCGGCGCCGTCGGACACCGAACGTGCCGCCTCGGCCGCCTTCACCTCGCTGACGTGCTTGCCGGACGGGAAGCCGCACACCGTGGCGACCTTCAGCCGCCCGGCGGCGACCTCACGGGCGTGCGCCACGAACGTCGGGGAGACGCACACCGAGAACACCCCGAGGCGGGCGCCCTCTTCCACCAGCGCGGTCACCTCATCGGCCGTCGCCTCCGGCTTGAGCAGGGTGTGGTCGACGATCGCGGCGAGCGCCGCACGGTCCAGGGTCATCGTTGCTCCGTTCCGCACCGCTCCGCGATCCCGGCCGGGCAGGTCGTACCCGGTCGGAACGCTCGGTCAGAGCAGTGCCCTCTCGATCTTCTGGAAGCCGGGGACGATGACCTGCTCGACCAGCGTGCGGCGCTCGTCGTGGTGCACGAACGTGCTCCAGGCGGCGGCCACGGTGACATCGAGAAGGTCGTCGAGAGTCCACCCGGCTTCGGTGTTCAGGAGCATCATCTCGCGTGTCATGGACGTGCGGGACATCAGGCGGTTGTCCGTGTTCAGCGTCACGGCGAAGTCGAGCTCCTTCAGGCGCGTGATCGGGTGGTTCGCGACGGACTCGGCGGCCCCGGTCTGGGTGTTGGACACGGGGCACACCTCCAGCGGGATCTGCTGGTCCCGCACCCAGTGGGCCACGGGGCCGAGCCGGGCCGTGTCGCGCGGTGCGCCGTGGCCGGGGAACGTGATGTCGTCGGCGATCCGTACCCCGTGCCCGAGCCGCAGCGCCTGGCCGGTGTGCAGCGCCTCGGCGACGGAGTCGACGCCGGCCGCCTCGCCCGCGTGGATGGTGACCGGCACCTGGTGGGAGGCGAGGTGCCGCCACACCTGGTCGTGGCGGCCCGGCGGGAACCCGTCCTCGGGCCCGGCGAGGTCGAAGCCGAGGACGCCGTCGCCCGCCCGAGCGATCGCGAGGTCGGCGACCTCCCTCCAGCGGTCCTCCTGCCGCATCGCGGTGAGGATCTGCCCGGCGCGGATGGTGTGGCCCTGCGCGGCGGCGTGGGCGACGCCGTCGTCGATCCCGGTCTGCACGGCTCCGACGGCCTGTGCCATCGTCAGCCCGCTCCTCAGGTGCTGCTCCGGTGCCCAGCGCAGCTCGGCGTGCACGACGCCGTCGGCCGCGAGGTCGATCACCGCCTCGCGGGCGACGCGCTCCAGGGCGTCGGCCGTCTGCATGACGGCGACGGTGTGGGTGAACGTCTCGAGGTAGCGGACCAGCGAGTGGGAGCTGGCCGCCGTCTCGAACCAGTCGGCGAGTGCGGCGGGCTCGTCGTGCGGCAGCTCGTGGCCGACGGCGTGGGCGAGCTCGCAGACGGTCTCGGGCCGCAGACCGCCGTCGAGGTGGTCGTGCAGCAAGACCTTGGGTAGCGCCCTGATCGTGTCGGCGCCGAGTTGTGTCATGGCGTCCAACCTACCTACCCGGCAGCCGGATCGTCGGGCGGCCGCCGGCACCCCGGGCACTCAGGAAAGGAGGTTAGGCTTACCTCGCCATGTCACAGATCGCCGAGATCCCCTCCGCCCCCAGACCCCGCGCGGGCCGCACGCCCGTCACCGCCACGGTCACCGCCGTGAGGCGGCTCACGCCCCACATGGTCCGCGTGACGCTGGGTGGTGACGCACTCCCGTCCGTCGATCCGGGACCGTTCACGGACCGCTACATCAAGGTGGTGCTCGGCCCGCCGCCCGCCGAGGGCGCGCGCCCGCTGGTGCGGACGTACACGATCCGCCGGGCCCGCCGCGAGAGCTGGGACGTGGACGTCGTCGAGCACGGTGAGGGGTACGGCGGCCCGTGGGCCGGCCGTGTGCGGCCCGGCGACGAGGTGTCCTTCCTCGGCCCCGGCGGCGGCTACGCCCCTTCCGCGGACGCGGCCTGGCACCTGCTGGTGGGCGACGAGTCCGCGCTGCCCGCCATCGCGGCGGCCTGCGAGGCCCTGCCGCCCTCCGCCCGGGCGCACGTCTTCGTCGAGGTCGCCGGACCGCAGGAGGAGCAGGAGCTCGTGTCCGAGGCCGATCTTCAGGTGACGTGGGTGCATCGCGGTGACGGCCCCGGGCTCGCCGGATCGGTGCGCGCCGCGCACGATTCGGGTGCGCTGCCCGGGGGCGTTCCCCACGCCTTCCTGCACGGTGAGGCGGGTTGCGTGCGCGAACTGCGCCGCTGGGCCCGTGCCGAGCTGGGCATCCCGCGCGAGCTGTTGTCGGCGTCGGGCTACTGGAAGAGGGGCCGGAACGACGAGGGCTGGCGCGAGGACAAGGCGGGCTGGCGTGCAGCCGTCGACCGGGACGACGCCGCACTGACCGGCTGACCACGCCCGATAGGGTCGCGGGATGACCCAGCGGCCCAGCATCCCCGGCCAACCCGTCCGAGTCCGGTACACGAAGTGGGACGGCCGTCGGCACTGGACGTTCGATGCCGTGTACCTCGGCACCGACGAGCACGGGGTCTGGATCGGGTACCCCGCCGGGACCCGCTTCGCGCGGCCCGGCCTCCGGTACCGCGCGAGTACCCGGGGCGTCGGGTTCTTCCCCGATGCCGGCTGGACGCCCGCGTTCTACCCCGGCGACCAGGAGCACCCCTTCAACACCCGGGTGTACACCGATCTCACGACGGTCCCGGTGTGGCGCAGCGTGCCCGCGGGCCGGGTCCGGCGGCGGGCCTGGGAGGTCACCATGGCCGACCTCGACCTGGACGTGATCGGCTTCCGTCCCGGCTACGACGACCCCCGGGGCCGAGGCCCGGCGTTCATCGACGACCAGGACGAGTTCGCCGAGCACCAGGTGCGGTACGGGTATCCCGCCGACCTGGTGGCACGTGTGGACGCGGACGCGAGAGCGCTCCTCTCCGCTGTGCTCGGGGGCGAGGCGCCGTTCGACGACGTCGTGCCCGAGCGGTGGTTCGCCGTGCTGGACAGGGTGCTCGGCGGGAAGGGCCTGCGCTGAGCTGCCGGTGCTCGGGTGAACTGCGAGGCCACCCGGGAGTGCAGCCCGTACGATGGGCCGCATGAAGATCGCCGTCGTGGGGACGGGCTACGTGGGCCTGTCGAACGCAGTCCTGATCGCCCAGAATCACGAGGTCTGGGCAGTCGACCTCGACGAGACCAAGGTTGCGCAGGTCAACGAGCGGCGCTCGCCGGTCGTGGACGCGGAGCTCGAGGAGTACCTGCGCGACCATGACCTGAACCTGACCGCGACGCTCGACGCGCACGCCGCCTACGAGGGCGCGGAGGTCGTCGTCGTGGCCACG
Organism: Myceligenerans indicum; assembly: GCF_016742955.1. GTDB lineage: Bacteria > Actinomycetota > Actinomycetes > Actinomycetales > Cellulomonadaceae > Myceligenerans > Myceligenerans indicum. The sequence goes on from NZ_JABBYC010000001.1 coordinate 405,575, forward strand.
CCCACGAACTACGACGAGGTCTCGAACTTCTTCGACACCTCGTCGGTGGAGTACGTTATCAAGGACGTGCTGGGCGTCGCCCCGGATGCGACGATCATCATCAAGTCGACCATCCCGGTGGGGTTCACCGAGCGCATGCGCTCCGAGCACCCGGACGCCGCGATCATCTTCTCCCCGGAGTTCCTGCGCGAGGGGCGGGCGTTGTACGACAACCTGCACCCGTCGCGCGTCGTGGTCGGAGACCGGTCCGAGCGTGGCAAGCGGTTCGCGGACCTGCTCCTGGAGGGCGCGGTCACCAAGGACGTCCCGGTGCTGCTGACCGAGGCGACGGAGGCCGAGGCGATCAAGTTGTTCGCCAACACCTACCTGGCGCTGCGCGTGGCGTACTTCAACGAGCTGGACAGCTACGCGGCCATCCACGGCCTCGACACCGCGCAGGTCATCGAGGGTGTGGGCCTGGACCCGCGGATCGGCTCGCACTACAACAACCCGTCCTTCGGCTACGGCGGGTACTGCCTGCCCAAGGACACCAAGCAGCTGCTGGCGAACTACTCCCAGGTCCCGCAGAACCTCATCCAGGCCGTGGTCGACGCGAACACGACGCGCAAGGACTTCGTCGCCGCCGATATCCTGCGCCGCGAGCCGAAGGTCGTGGGCGTGTACCGGCTCGTCATGAAGTCCGGCAGCGACAACTTCCGGGCCTCCGCGATCCAGGGCATCATGAAGCGGATCAAGGCCAAGGGCGTCGAGGTCGTGGTGTACGAGCCGACGCTGGACGGGGACGAGTTCTACCACTCCGAGGTCATCGAGGACCTCGAAGCGTTCAAGGCTCGCGCGGACGTCATCATCGCCAACCGCCGCACCGACGTCCTCGACGACGTCGCGGAGAAGGTCTACACGCGCGACATCTACGGCCGCGACTGAGCTCTCGGCCGGCATCGCCCACCGCACGCACCACCGAAGGAACATCGACACGTGAAGGTCCTGGTCACCGGCGGAGCCGGATTCATCGGAGCGAACTTCGTCCAGCAGACGGTCCGGGAGCGTGCGGGGGCGCACGTCACGGTCCTCGACGCGCTCACCTACGCGGGAGATCGTGGCTCGCTCGCCCCGGTCGCCGAGCGGGTGGAGCTGGTCGAGGGGTCGATCACCGATGCCGCCCTGGTGGACCGGCTCGTCAGCGAGTCCGACGTCGTCGTCCACTTCGCGGCCGAGTCGCACAACGACAACTCGCTCGATGACCCGTCCCCTTTCGTGCAGACCAACCTGGTGGGTACGTTCACGCTGCTGGAGGCGGTGCGGAAGCACGGCACCCGGTTCCACCACATCTCCACGGACGAGGTGTACGGGGACCTGGAGCTGGACGATCCGGCCAAGTTCACGCCCGAGACGCCGTACAACCCGTCCTCGCCCTACTCGTCCACGAAGGCGGGCTCCGACCTGCTCGTGCGCGCGTGGGTGCGGTCGTTCGGGGTCCCGGCCACGATCTCCAACTGCTCCAACAACTACGGGCCCTACCAGCACATCGAGAAGTTCATCCCGCGGCAGATCACCAACCTGATCGACGGCGTGCGCCCGCGCCTGTACGGCGCCGGCCTGAACGTGCGCGACTGGATCCACGTCGAGGACCACAACGCCGCGGTCTGGGCCATCATCGACAAGGGGCAGATCGGCGAGACCTACCTCATCGGGGCCGACGGCGAGAAGAACAACCTCGACGTCGTGCGGACCCTTCTGGAGCTCTTCGGCCGCGACGCCGACGACTTCGACCACGTCGCCGACCGTCCCGGCCACGACATGCGGTACGCGATCGACGCGACCCGTCTCCGGGACGAGCTCGGCTGGAGCCCTCGATACACCCGGTTCCACGACGGCCTGGCCGCGACGATCGACTGGTACCGCGCCAACGAGGCCTGGTGGCGGCCGGCGAAGGCGGCCGTGGAGGCGAAGTACGCCCGGACGGGTCAGTAGCGCACCGGAGCTTCCGGCGGTCGCCGCCCGCCGGGTACGACAGCGGCGTCGACGGGGTCACCTCCGTCGACGCCCCTGTCGTGTTCGCCGGTGTTGTCTCCTCGGCGGTACCCGTTCAACGGAGGGTCGTGAGGTACTTCTCCACGTCCTCCATGGCCGGGAGCAGACCCTGCTCCTCGGCCTGCGCGAGAGTGGGGGCCGCCTCGTCCTTCGCGGAGAACTGGTGGGTGAGGGGGCTGCCGTCGCGGGCCGTGGTGGGCCAGTCGATGCCGATCGCCGGGTCGAGCGGGTGGATCCCGTGCTCGCGCTCGGGCGCGTAGCCGGCGGAGCAGAAGTACATCACCGTCGAGTCGTCCTCCAGGGACAGGAACGCGTGCCCGAGGCCCTCCGACAGGTAGATGGCACGGCGGTCGACGTCGTCGAGCAGCACGCTGTCCCACTGGCCGAACGTGAGCGAGCCGGTACGGATGTCGACGACGACGTCGAGCACGGCGCCGCGCAGGCACTGCACGTACTTGGCCTGGCTGGGTGGGACGTCGGCGAAGTGGATGCCGCGCAGTACCCCGGCGGCGGAGACGGAGCAGTTGGCCTGCTGCAGGTCGAACGCGTGCCCGGCCGCCTCGGCGAACGGACCGGCCTTGAACGCCTCCAGGAAGAGTCCCCGGGCGTCGCCGAACTGCCTCGGGGTGATCTCGAACGCGCCGGGCACGGACAGTTCGCGGTACTGCATGAGGACTCCTCGGAGCAGGGAAGACCCCACGTTGCGGAGGTGGGGACGGGGCGTCGGACCCTAGGATCATACGTATGGAACCAAGAGGTGGCGTGCGGGAGCGGTGGCTGGTGGTCGGAGCCGCCGGGATGCTCGGACAGGACATGGTGGACGTTGCCCGGGGCGCCGGCCACGACGTCGTGGCGGCGGGGCGAGGCACCGGGCTCGACATCCTCGACCCGGTCGCCACCACCCGGGCGGTGCAGGGGTACGACGTCGTGGTGAACTGCGCCGCCTGGACCGCCGTGGACGACGCGGAGGCGCACGAGCCGGAGGCGTTTGCCGTCAACGCGGTCGGAGCGGCCCACCTGGCGCGCGCCTGCGCGAGCCAGGGCGCCCGGCTCGTCCATGTGTCCACCGACTACGTGTTCGACGGGTCCGCGACCGCACCGTACGCGGAGGACGCGCCCGTCGTGCCCCGATCCGCCTACGGACGGACCAAGGCTGCGGGGGAGTGGGCCGTCCGGGCCGAGGCACCCGGCTCGCTGATCGTGCGCACGGCCTGGCTGTACGGAGCGGGCGGTCCCTGCTTCCCGAGGACGATCGCGAGGCTCGCCGCCGAGAGGGACCGGCTGGACGTCGTGGACGACCAGGTGGGGCAGCCCACCTGGACCCGCGATCTGGCCGGCCTGATCGTGCGGCTCGTCGCCGCGGACGTGCCGGCGGGCATCTACCACGGCACCTCCGCGGGCGAGGTGTCGTGGTACGGCTTCGCGGAGCGGGTGGTGGCAGCGACGGGGAACCAAGTGAAGCTGGAGCCCACGACGAGCGACGTCTTCCCGCGCCCGGCGCCCCGCCCGGCGTACTCGGTCCTTTCCCACGCGGCCGTGGCCGCGGCGGGAGTCACCCCGATCGGCGACTGGTCGCAGCGGTGGTCGGAAGCCGCCGCGGAGACGCTCGGGCCGGTCTCGCCCTGACGATGCCCTTCTCGCCCTTCGCCGTCCGCTAGGGTGCTATATGTCATTAATTAGGGAAATATGTCGTATATCTCTGGTAAATTCTACACAGGTGCCTGCCGACGCGTGAACCGGTGCAGCCCCCGAACGCATCTCGATATCTGCGTCTGATCGTGTGCACCGTTCTGGTCACGCGGGGATCCTCGGCGACGAAAGATGCCATTGCCGTGTGGTGGTCCCGCGGAATCAGGAGGAGATGTCCTAGGGTCATAGGCGCGTGGTCGGCGATCAGGAGCATTTTCCCGCATCGGGTGACAATGCGGTTGGCAAGGTGTCGCACGGTCGATGCGGGGTCGGCGACGAGAGGGACGCAGAAGTCGCAGTCGAGCACTCGGAGCGGACCGGACATGAAATATCACCCCATGAACGCTGACGATGCCACCTATATACGGTTTATCCTACTGTCATGAGCTTGGTGCGGCAAGAGGAGACCACACTGTCTCACGACCGAATTGTGGCTGAGAAGACGCGATTGTCTTATGAATCGTTCGCCCAGGAGTATGCATTATCGATTCCGCGTCAGGTCACCGGCGGAATGAAGGAATGGCTTGACCGGTTCGTGGCCGGTGTTCCGCTCACCGGGGCGATCTTCGAGGTCGGGTCCGGAACGGGGCGGGACGCCACGTATCTCGAGTCCATGGGATATCGGGTCCAGCGGTCGGAGATCGCCGCCCCCTTCCTCAGGAGCTTCCAGGAGCAGGGCATCGGCGCCCTGCGGTTCGACGTGCTCACCGACGATTTCCCCGGACGGCAACAGGCGGTGTTCGCCAATTCGGTCTTCTGCCACATGACCAATCGGCAACTGCGCACCGCGCTCGAGAACGTCCACGAGGCCCTGGACCACGGAGGGCGTCTCGGGTTCAACACCAAGGCCGCGCCGGTGCCGTGGAACAGCATGGTTCAGAACGAGCGGTTGCCCGGGGAGCGCTATTTCTCCCGTTGGCCGCCGGGCAAGCTGCGCGCCGAGGTGGAACGAGCCGGCTTCACGGTGCTCTGGTGCTCCGAGAGACCTGCCATCCTCCGTCCGACGCCCTGGGTCAACCTGGTGGTGCGCAAGCGGTGACGGGGGCGCCGGCTCACTTCTCCACGAGGCTCAGCAGGTAGGTCCCGTAGCCCGATTTCGTGAGCTTCTCAGCCCGGACGCGCAGCTCGTCGTCCGTCAGGAACCCACGACGCCAGGCAACTTCCTCCGGGGAGCCGATCTTGAGGCCCTGGCGCCGCTCGATCGTGCGGACGAAGTCCGACGCCTCGAGCAGGGAGTCGAACGTTCCGGTGTCGAGCCAGGCGGTGCCCCGGGGCAGCACCTCGACCTGGAGCCTGTCCTGCTCCAGGTAGTGGCGGTTGACGTCCGTGATCTCGTACTCGCCGCGGGGCGAGGGGGAGAGCCCCTTGGCGATCGCCACCACGTCGTTGTCGTAGAAGTACAGGCCTGGGACGGCGTAGCTGGACCGCGGCCGCTCGGGCTTCTCCTCGAGCGAGAGCGCGCGCCCGGCGTCGTCGAACTCGACGACGCCGTACGCCGTCGGGTCCGCGACACGGTAGGCGAACACCGCACCACCGTCGATGTCGGAGAACCGGGTCAGCTGGGAGCCGAGCCTCGGGCCGTAGAAGATGTTGTCGCCCAGGACGAGCGCCACGGACTCGGTACCGATGAATTCCTCCCCTAGCACGAACGCCTGGGCAAGACCGTTCGGCGACGCCTGGACGCAGTACTCCAGGTTGATGCCGAACTGCGAGCCGTCGCCGAGCAGGCGCCGGAACTGATCGGCGTCATGCGGCGTGGTGATGACCAGGATGTCCTTGATCCCCGCGAGGATCAGGGTGGACAGGGGGTAGTAGATCATCGGCTTGTCGTAGACCGGGACCAGCTGCTTGCTGAGTCCGAGCGTGATCGGGTGCAACCGGGTTCCGGACCCGCCAGCCAGGATGATTCCGCGCATGGTTCCCGATCCTTCCATGACGGGCCGGGCACGCAACCACGTGCCGTGGTGCGTCGGGTCGGCGCCGGCCCACGAGCTCAGAGCCCGAGCGCCGACGCCAGCTCCTTCTTCAGCCGCTCCAGCCGCTCCTGTGCCGCGACCCGGTGCCGCCCCAGGTCCTCGCCGGTGGCGTCGCCGGCCACGGAGCTCACGACCTCCAGGTAGCACTTCACCTTGGGCTCGGTCCCGCTGGGCCGGACGATCACGCGAGTGCCGTCGTCGGCCGTCAGCACGATGCCGTCCGTGGGCGGCAGCCCGTCCACCCCCTCCGACAGGTCGACGACACCGGTCACGGGTGCGCCGTCGAGCGTGTCCGGGGGAGCCGCACGCAGACGGCCCATCGCCTCCGGGATGCGGGCGAGATCCGTGAACCGGGCCGCGAGCTGACCGGTGCTGTACAGGCCGCACGCCCGGGCGATGTCGTCCAGCGCGTCCAGGAGCGTGCGCCCGGACTCCTTGAGCCGCTCGGCGAGCAGTGCCACGCGCAGGGCCGCGGACAGGCCGTCCTTGTCCCGCACGGCGTCCGGGTCCACGCAGTACCCGAGCGCCTCCTCGTAGCCGAACACCAGGTCCGGGGTGCGTGCGATCCACTTGAACCCGGTCAGCGTGGTGGCGTGCCGCAGACCGTGGCGCTCGGCGATCCGCCCCAGCAGCCGCGACGACACGATCGAGCATGCCAGCGTGCCCGACGCCGTGCCCCGGGCGACGTCCCAGCCGAGCAGTGCGCCGACCTGGTCGCCGGTGAGCATCCGCCAGCCGTGCGACCGCGCGGTCTCGGCCCCCTGATAGGTGCCCCAGTCGGCGTCGTACACGGCCACGGCGCAGCGGTCGGCGTCAGGATCGTTCGCGATGACGATGTCGGCCCTCACGTCCGACGCGATCGACATGGCGAGGTCGAGGGCGCCCTTCTCCTCCGGGTTCGGGAAGCGCACGGTGGGGAAGTCGGGGTCCGGGTCGAACTGCTCCTCGACGGGAACCACGTCGGTGAATCCCGCGTCCGCGAGCACGCGCTCCAGGGTCCTGCCGCCCACCCCGTGCAGCGAGGTGGTCACGATCCGCAGAGGAGCCGGACCGGTGTCCTCCTGAGTGATGGCCACGGCCGTCCGGGCGCCCGACACCGGCGTCGCCCGCGGGGCGTGAGCATCGCGGATGTGCAGCTCGGGGTCGCGCAGGGAGGCGACCCGCCGGAGGTACTCCTCGTGGAGGTCGTTGCCGAGCACCTTCCAGCCGCTGTCGGCACGCGGCACGGCGGACGCCCCGCCCGGTCCCTTGGCGATGCGCGAGATCTCCGCGGCGATCCGTGCGTCGTACGGTGGCACGATCTGCGCGCCCTGGCCCGAATCGGTGACCGCGCGCCCGCCGAGATAGACCTTGTACCCGTTGTCCGCGGCCGGGTTGTGGCTGGCGGTGACCATCACACCGGCGTCGGCGTCGAGACGGCGGACCGCGAACGCGAGCACGGGCGTGGGCAGGGGAGCGGGCAGCAGCGAGACGTCGGCGCCCGCCGCGGTCAGCACGGCGGCAGTGTCCCGGGCGAAATCCGCCGACCGGTGCCGTGCGTCGTAGCCGACGACCACACGCGGTGTGCCCGGGACCGCGGACGCGAGGTATGCCCCCAGCCCGGCCGCCGCCGTGATCACCACGGCCCGGTTCATGCGGTGCGGGCCCGCGGCCATCGCACCGCGCAGCCCGGCGGTGCCGAACTCGAGCAGCCCGGAGAAGCGGTCGCGCAGCTCGGCCAGCGCCACCTCGCGCAGGTGCGGGTCGGCGGCCTTGGCGAGCAGGTCCCGCAGGTCGGCGCGGTCGGCGTCGTCCACGTCGTCGGCGATCCACGTCTCGGCGTCGCTCAGTACGGCCTCGTCATCCACAAGCGTCATCTCTTCATCCCCTCGTCGCGTCAGGGTCAGATCTTGGCGACGATGCGGGCGAGCAGGTCGCTGATCCGCGGGCCGGCCTGCTTGCCCGCCTCCAGGACCTCTTCGTGGGACAGCGGCTCCGGGCTGATGCCGGCCGCCAGGTTCGTGACCAGGGAGATCCCCAGGACGTCCATGCGGCAGTGCCGGGCCGCCACGGCCTCCAGGGCCGTGGACATGCCCACGAGGTCCGCCCCGAGCAGGTGGGCCATCTTGACCTCGGCGGGGGTCTCGTACTGCGGGCCGTGGAACTGGGCGTAGACGCCCTCGGGGAGCTCCGGGTCCACGCTGCGGGCGAGCTCGCGCAGGCCTGGCGTGTAGACGTCGGTCATGTCGGCGAAGGCCGCACCCTCGAGCGGGGTCCTGGCCGTGAGGTTCAGATGATCCTTGATGAGCACGGGCTGCCCGGGCCGCCAGCCGATGTGCGTGCTCCCGCAGCCGTTGGTGAGGATCAGCGTCTCCGCGCCCGCCGCGGCCGCGGTGCGCACCCCGTGCACCACGCGGCGCACGCCCATGCCCTCGTACAGGTGCGTCCGCGAGCCCAGGACCAGTGCGTGCCGCACCGACCCGTCGGGGCGCTCCACGCGGATCGAGCGGGTGGTGGAGCGGTGGCCCTCGACGGCCGGCTTGAGGAAGCCCGGGATCTCGGCGGTGGGCATCTCCGCGACGACGTCGCCGATCAGCTCGGCGGCGCCGCCCCATCCGGACCCGAGCACCAGCGCGATGTCGTGGCCGGCGACGCCGGACTTGGCGGCGATGTGCTCGGCCGCGGCGGAGGCTACGTCGAACGGGTCGGTGGTGGGATCGTCGAGGTCCGGGGTGGTGCTCATGATCCGAGATTAACGGGCGGTGACATCCGAGGCCACCGCCGGTCGGAGGTATCCGTCACCGATGCCCGCCGACGAGGCATCTCTGTCAGACTGGCGGACGTGACCGAATCGCTGAAGCCTCCGCCCGGACTGCACCGCCATGACGGGGACGCCTGGGTCGAGTGCGGCGATCACCAGCACTGGGGCCTCTTCGGGGCGGCAGGGCTGCTTCTCGTCAGGCGCGGGACGGACGGTGCTCCCGCGCAGCTGGTGCTCCAGCACCGGGCTCCGTGGTCTCACATGGGCGGCACCTGGGGCATCCCGGGAGGTGCGCTCGCACCCGGAGAGAGCGCGGGCGACGGCGCGCTCCGTGAGGCCATGGAGGAGGCCGCCGTCGATCCGGGCAGCGTGGAGGTGGTCGGCACCCACGTCCTGAGGCATCCCCGCTGGAGCTACACGACGGTGGTCGCCGAGGTCCGTGCCGGTGCCGACGTCGTTCCACGGGCCGCGGACGCGGAGAGCCTCGCCGTCCGCTGGGTGGGGCTCGGCGAGCTCGACGACCTCGACCTGCTGCCGCCGTTCGCCGCCGCGCTTCCGGAGCTCCTGCGCCTCCTGCCCCCGTCCGCGCCGGCGGGATAGGGTCGCTCCGTGCACATCCGCATCACACCCGCCGAGGTCCTGGGCCTGGTCAAGGTCGCAGGCCAGCCCGTTCCACCCATGATCAGCTCCGTGAGCGGCGACGGTGAGGTGATCCGTGTCGTCGCCGACCTGCGCCGCCTGGACGCGCTGCCCGGCCCGCTCAAGCTGGCGGTCCGTATCGCTCCGATCGTGCGGGCCGACGTGCGGGTGGTCGGGTTCGCCTCCGGCGTCGCCACGCTGGAGGTCGAGGCGAACGCGGCCGGGCTCCCGGCGCACAAGCTGCTGTCCCTGGCCGCTGCGCCCATCGAGCAGGCGCTCGCCAAGCAGGACCTGCCGCCCGGCGTCGTCGACATCCAGCACGACGCCCGGATCGCGGTCGACGTCGAGACCCTCCTGGAGGCCAAGCTTCCCGGGCTCACCGTGACGAATCTGCACCTGGCCGACGGCGAGATCGTGCTGGACGGCTCGGTAGGCTGAACCCGTGACCATCCCAGCCTCATCAGCACGCGAGCCTGTCCACGTCGTCGTCGTGGGGGGTGGTCCGGGAGGCTACGAGGCGGCGCTGGTCGCCGGCAGCCTGGGCGCGCGTGTCACCGTCGTCGAGCGGCAGGGGCTGGGTGGGGCCGCGGTACTGACCGACGTCGTCCCCTCCAAGACGCTCATCGCCACCGCGGAGTGGATGACGATCGCGGAACGAGCCCCGGAGCTCGGTATCCGGCTGACGGACGACGCCGCCAAGCGCGACCTGAGCGTCGACCTGCAGGCCGTCAACAAGCGGGTGCTGGAGCTCGCGGAGGCGCAGAGCGCCGACATCCGCGGCCGGCTCGTGCGTGAGGGAATCGAGGTCGTGAACGGCACGGGACGGCTCGACGGCCCCACGCGCGTCGTCGTCGACCCCGCCGACGGCGGCGAGGCGCGGGTGCTGGAGGCGGACACGGTGCTGCTGGCCGTCGGCGCCACGCCACGCGTCCTGCCCACCGCGGTCCCCGACGGTGAGCGGATCCTCAACTGGACCCAGATGTACAACCTGGACGAGCTGCCCGAGAAGCTCATCGTGGTGGGCTCCGGCGTCACGGGCGCGGAGTTCGCGGGCGCGTACAACGCGCTCGGCGCGGACGTCGTGCTCGTCTCCTCGCGCGACCGCGTGCTGCCGGGTGAGGACGAGGACGCGGCCGAACTGCTGGAGGGCGTGTTCCGCTCGCGCGGCATGACGGTCCTGAGCCGCACGCGTGCCGAGGCGGCGGAGCGGACGGACGACGGCGTCGCCGTGACGTTGTCGGACGGCCGCGTGGTGCACGGCTCCCACGTGCTCATCGCGGTCGGCGGCGTGCCGAACACCGCGGACCTGGGGCTGGAGGAGGCCGGGGTCGTCCTGAGCGGGAGCGGCCACATCGAGGTGGACAAGGTGTCGCGCACCTCGGTGCGCGGCGTGTACGCCGCGGGTGACTGCACCGGGGTGCTTCCCCTGGCGTCCGTCGCGGCGATGCAGGGCCGGATCGCGATGCAGCACGCCCTGGGCGACGCCGTGGCCCCGCTGCGGCTGGGCACGGTCGCCTCCAACATCTTCACCGCCCCGGAGATCGCCACGGTGGGGTACAGCGAGGAGGCCCTGAAGAAGCAGGGGTCGCGCTTCATCACGACGACACTCCCGCTGGCCCGCAACCCGCGCGCCAAGATGCTCGGCGTCCGCGACGGCTTCGTGAAGCTGTTCGCCCACCCGGAGGCCGGGGTCGTGCTGGGCGGGGTGGTCGTCTCCCCGCGCGCGGGCGAGCACATCTTCCCGATCACGCTCGCCGTCCAGCACCGGCTCACCGTGGACGACGTCGCCGCGTCGTTCACGGTCTACCCGTCCCTGAGCGGCACGACGGCGGAGGCGGCGCGGGTCCTGGACGCCCGCGTCCAGGAGCGCTGAGGACCAGACGCCCGGACCTGACGGGCCCGGTGCGCGGGACCTGGCCTCCCGTTCTCCGGGGCCACCATGCCTTCTGGCCGCGTATGCCGGCCCGCGTACGACGATGCCGGGGCGGAACGCCACCGGGATGACGTTCCGCCCCGGCATCGTCGTGGTGCCGAGGGGCTGCCTGCCGTCAGGCCGGGGTGCCCTCGACGATGATCTTGCCGTCCGACAGGCGCACGCCCGTGACGTCCTTGACGCGGCCCGACAGGACCGTGGCGAGGTTGACCGAGAACGTGCCGGCTCCCAGCGCGACGACGTCGGTGGGCAGGCCCTTGTCCTGGAGCAGGCCCTTGACGACCGGCTGCGCCAGACCGAGCAGCTTGCTGACGGGGAGGCCGGCGGCGTCCGCCTTGAGGTCGAACGTGGCGACACCATCGGTGACGTCCTTGACCTGGGCGGACGCATTCAGCGTCGGGACCACCTTGGCGGCTGCCTTGACGGCGGTGGGGGCGTTGACGAGACGGCGCAGGTCGGCGTGCGCGGACACCGTTCCGTCCTCGACCGACACGCCGCTGACGAACGACGGCAGGCCGGAGCCGGGACGGACAAGGGCGATGGCCTCTTCGGGCGTGAGGGTGAGTGCTTCAGTCACGGGCAAACCCTAGCGGACCGGACAGGGTGCGAAGAACCAGATCAGGCCGGTATTTCGCGCCCTGCCCGCCGCGGTGGTCTCAGTCGGCGATCTCGCAGATCGCCGCGCCCGCGGTGACGCCGGCCCCCGGCTCCGCCACCAAGGCCGTCACGACTCCCGAACGGTGCGCGACCAGCGGCTGCTCCATCTTCATGGCCTCCAGCACGACCACGAGATCACCCTCCGCCACCTGATCGCCCTCGGTCACGGCCACCTTCACGATCGTGCCCTGCATCGGGGAGGAGAGCGTGTTGCCCGTCGCCGCGGACCTCGCGCCGGAGGAACGCCGGCCCGGTCGCCGCGCGGCGTTGGCGGAACGTGCCTTGCCCGCGGCCACGCCGAGGCCGACCGGGAGCACCACCTCGAGGCGGCGTCCGCCGACCTCCACGACGACCCGCTCGGCGAGTTCCTCCGGCTGGGCCTCCGGCGCCGGAACCGTGGCGGGAGCGGAGCCGAGACCCTTGACCGTCTCCGCGAACTCCGTCTCGATCCAGCGGGTGTGCACGGCGAACGCGTGACCTGCCGACTCGCCGTCCCCGGAGAGTTCCGGGACGAAGGCCGGCGCCTCCAGCACCGCACGGTGGAACGGGACGACCGTGGGGATGCCCTCGATCCGCAGCTCGCGCAGGGCACGGCGGGCACGCTCCACCGCCTGGGTGCGCGTGGCGCCGGTGACGACGAGCTTCGCGACCATCGAGTCGAAGTTGCCGGACACCGCGTCGCCCTCGACGACACCCGTGTCGACGCGCACTCCCGGGCCGGACGGCCAGACGATCTTGTCCAGCTTGCCGGGCGCCGGCATGAAGCCCGCGGCCGGGTCTTCACCGTTGATGCGGAACTCGAAGGAGTGCCCGCGCACCTCGGGGGAACCGTAGCCGAGCTTCTCGCCGGCGGCGATGCGGAACTGCTCCCGGACCAGGTCGATGCCGGTGACCTCCTCGGTCACCGGGTGCTCCACCTGAAGGCGGGTGTTGACCTCGAGGAAGGAGATGGTGCCGTCGACCCCCACGAGGAACTCACAGGTGCCGGCACCGACGTAGCCGGCCTCGCGGAGGATCGCCTCGGAGGCCTCGTAGAGGGCCGTCGTCTGCGCGGACGTGAGGAACGGCGCGGGCGCCTCCTCGACCAGCTTCTGGTGCCGGCGCTGCAACGAGCAGTCGCGCGTCGAGACCACCACGACGTTGCCGTGCGCGTCCGCGAGGCACTGCGTCTCCACGTGCCGCGGCTTGTCCAGGTAGCGCTCCACGAAGCACTCCCCGCGGCCGAAGGCGGCGGTCGCCTCGCGGACGGCCGAGTCGAACAGCTCGTCGATCTCTTCGTGCGTGCGGGCGACCTTCAGGCCACGCCCGCCGCCGCCGAAGGCCGCCTTGATGGCGATGGGCAGACCGTGCTCCTCGGCGAAGGCGCGCACCTCGGAGGCGTCGGCCACCGGATCCGGAGTTCCCGGGACCAGGGGAGCGCCGGCACGCTGCGCGATGTGGCGCGCGCTCACCTTGTCGCCCAGCGACTCGATGGCCGACGGCGGCGGGCCGATCCAGACCACGCCGGCGTCCATCACCGCCTGGGCGAACTCGGCGTTCTCCGACAGGAACCCGTAGCCGGGGTGGACGGCGTCGGCCCCGGAGCGCAGGACGACGTCGATCAGCTTGGCGATGTCGAGGTAGGTCTCGGCGGCGGTGGAGCCGCCGAGCGCGAACGCCTCGTCGGCGACGTGGACGTGCATCGCGTCCCGGTCCGGGTCCGCGTAGACGGCGACGGACGCGATCCCGGCGTCTGCGCACGCGCGGGCGACGCGGACGGCGATCTCACCGCGGTTGGCGATGAGCACCTTGGAGATGCTGGCGCTGGGCAAACGTGAACTGGGCACGGCTCACCGTAACGCGAGAGAGCGTCGCGGCACGTGTGGAAACTTCGCCAACGAGCCTGGAGTGCGTTTGGAGGAATCCACCATGGGTGGCGGGGCGACCGGCACCGGTAGCCCCGGGATTGCGCGGGTTCTGACAAGCCGGAGCCTACCGGTGTCGACAGGTTCCCCGCGGCGGGCTTCGTGCCATGGCTCGCTCGGAGGAGGCTGCCGGGCGGGGCTCTCAGCGGCGCATCGCGCCGGGGAGCAGGCGGAGCTGGGCGCGGCGCTCGGCGGCGAAGGTGCGCCGCGGCCCGCGGTGCCAGGTGCGGTCCAGGAGGCGCTTCGCACCCCGGACGGCTTCCGGCCGCCGCCCGGCGATGCCGGCGGCGAGCGTCCGTGCCTCCTCCAGCGGGTCGTTCGCGGCCATGCCGGCCAGTCCGTACGCGACGGCCTCGGTGCCGGAGAACTCCTCGGCGGTGAGGGTCAGCCGCTTGGCGGTCTCCAGCCCGGTGAGCTCGGAGAGCGCCTGGATGCCTGACATGTCCGGGACCAGGCCGCGAGCGACCTCCATCACGCACCAGCGGGCGTCGGGGGTGGTGATCCGCAGGTCGGCGCCGAGAGCGAGCTGCAGGGCCCCGCCGAGGACGTGCCCGTGGACGGCCGCGATCACCGGGACGGGCAGCCGGCGCCACGCCCAGCAGGCCTCCTGGAAGCGGTTGGTGCCGCGCCAGGTGGGCACGAACGCGCGCGCGATCCCGGCGGGGTTGCGCGCCGCGGCGGCCAGGTCGAGCCCCGCGCCGAAGGAACGGCCCTCGCCGGCCAGGATCACGGCCCGCAGCCCCGGCTCGCGGCGCAGGCGCCGCGCGGTCGCGGCCAGGTCGCGGAGCATGTCGAGCGTCAGCGCGTTCAGCTTGGCGGGTCGATCGAGGCGGACGTGCGCGACGGCGTCGTCGTCCACGGTGCAGGCGATGTGCGACATGCACGAAGCCTAGGAGGTGACGCGGGTAGCCTGGCGCACGTGCTCCGACTCGTGCTCGCCTCCCGGTCCCCCGCCCGCCTCGCGACGCTGCGTTCGGCCGGGGTGGAGCCGGTGGTGATGGTCTCGGGCGTGGACGAGGACGCGGTGCTCGCCGAGGCCCGGGAGCGCGCCGTCCTGCTCGGTCCCGACGACGCCGTCCTGCTCCTGGCCCAGGCGAAGGCGGAGGACGTCGCGCGTCGCGTCGGCGGCGCCGGTGAGGGGGCGGGCGGGATCGTCGTCGGCTGTGACTCCATGCTGGAGATCGCGGGCGAGGCGGTGGGCAAGCCCGCCGGGCCGGAGGCCGCCCGCGAGCGCTGGCGTGCGATGCGCGGTGGCAAGGGCGTCCTGCACTCCGGTCACTGGCTCGTCGACCTGCGCGACGCGGACGCCGGGGGGACCGGGGCCACGGTCGGCGCGACCAGTTCCACCACCGTCTGGTTCGGCGAGATGGACGACGACGAGATCGACGCCTACGTCGCCACCGGCGAGCCGCTGCAGGTGGCGGGTGCGTTCACGATCGACGGGCTGGGCGGGCCCTACATCGACCGGGTCGAGGGTGACCACCACGGGGTGGTGGGGATCAGTCTTCCGCTGCTGCGGGGCCTGCTGCACGAGATCGGGGTTCCCTGGCACGCGCTGCGCACCCCGGGATCAGCCTGAGGGCCCGGCCCGAGAGGTTCCGGTCGAGAGGTTCCCGCCGCGACGTTCCGGCCGGGCTCCCGCTCCCGCGGCCGGGCGGCGGATCAGCCGGTGTAGGCGCGCTGGAGGCGGACCGGGGCCAGGGGGCCGATCCCCGGGACGTCCCGTTCCGGCTGCTTGGTCAGGGCGTACTGGGACGACGAGGCCGCGAGCATGTCCGCGGTGGCCCTGTCCACGAGCACGGTGGACGGTTCGGCCTGGTCGGTCAGCCGGGACGCCAGGTTCACCGACGGGCCGAACACGTCGCCGAAGCGGGACAGCACGCGCCCCCACACGAACCCGACGCGCACCGGGATCTCGGGCTCGTCCGGCTTCGCCGTGCCGAGCGACTCGCCCGTCGCCTCCGCGAGGTTGAGGGCGACGCGCGCCCCGGTCTCGGCGTCGTCGGCGACGAAGAGGATGGCGTCGCCGATGGTCTTGACGACGCGGCCGCCGCAGTTCGTGATGATGTCGCGGGCGCCGGCCTCGAAGCGCTGCACGAAGTCGGCCAGCTCCGCCGACTCCAGCCCGGCCGTCCGCTTCGTGAAGGAGACGACGTCGGCGAACCCCACGGCGCGGGGGAGCGGGAGCTGGTGGGCGTCATGGTCCGCCTCGTCGCGGGCGCCGGCGAACTCGATCGCCATCCGGCCCGTCAGTGCGGCGAGCTGGCGCCGCCAGGCGTGCTCGAGCTGGCGTCCCAGGACGCCGGCGAGGTCGGGCAGCCGGTCCAGCGCGAGCAGCCGGGCGGACGTCTCGTCCAGGTCGTAGCGCCGCGCGAGGTGCTCCACAAGCGCCTCCACCTGCCACAGCGCGAGACGTTCGGTGGTGTGCCCCATCGCGCGGACGAACGCCATCCGTGCCCGGGCGTCCATCTCCTGTTCCTCGAAGACCTCGTCGATCTCCCGCAGCGCGGTGACGTCGGACGCCGTGAACCAGGGGTCGGTCGGGTGGGTGACGGGCAGCCCCAGCCAGCGCCAGAAGTCCTCGATCCGCTTCCGGTCCAGCCCGGTGCGTTCGACGATCTCCGGGAACGTGTACCGGCGCGGGCCGCCCAGGATCTCCTCGTCGAGTCGCGTCGCCGTGTCCGACCCGAGCGCGTGGGAGTCGCCGTGCTCGGGCGCGGCCGGGGTGGCGGCGTCGGAGCGGTCGTCCGCGGCTTCCCGCTCGGGCGGGGATGCCTGTCGGGCGCCGCCGTCGGGGTCGGGCTCGTTCTGGTCGCTGTGGCGAAGCACGACGCAAGCCTATGCGTGCCGCCTGGGAGACCGCCAAGGTGCCCATGCCGGGACAGGGCCGGTGCCTACGGGGCCGGTGCCCACGGGGGCCTGACCCACGAGGGGTGTGTGCCGGGGCCGGTGCCTACCGCAGGTGGTGGACGTCCCCGGCCGAGACGGTCCGCTCGTGGCCGGCGTCGGTGCGGATCACCAGCGCGCCCGTGGCGTCGAGCCGCAGGGCCTCGCCCTCGACGGCGCCCGCGCCTCCCGCCAGCTGTGCGCGGACGCGGGTGCCGAGTGTCGCGGAGACCGCGGCGCACTCGTCGGCCAGCCCCGACGCCACCGGGTCGCCGTCCGCCTGTTCCCACCGTTCGACGGCGTCCGCGACCTCTCCCAGGAGTGCGGTCAGGAGCGCGGTCCTGTCGAGGTCCGGGTGCCCTGCCAGCGCCAGCGAGGAGGCGGTCTCCACGGGCAGCTCATCCTGTGTCTGGGAGACGTTGAGCCCGATACCGAGCACGACCGCCGCATCGGTGCCGGCCGTCCCCTCCGGCACGACCTCGGCCAGGATCCCCGCGACCTTGCGGTAGCCGCCGAGCCCTGCAACGGGGGTCGTGGCCCTGACCAGGACGTCGTTCGGCCACTTCACGGCGAGCTGGACGGGATCGCCGCCGTGCCGGGACAGGGTGCGGGCGACGGCGCGGACCACGGCGGTGCCCGCGATGAGGGGAAGCCAGCCGAGCCGCTCCGGCGGGACCGCCGGGCGCAGCAGCACGGAGACCGTCAGGGAGGCCCGTGGCGGGGTGGCCCAGGAGCGGCCGACGCGCCCGCGGCCCGCGGTCTGGTGCTCGGCGACGAGTGCGGACGGCGCCGGCCACGCATCGGGCTCGGCCCGCACGGCGGCGACGAGCTCGCTGTTGGTCGACTCCGACTCCTCGACCACGGTGACCCGATGGAAGCCGGGGCCGTCCAGCTCTGATGGAC
Source organism: Myceligenerans indicum (assembly GCF_016742955.1). Classification (GTDB taxonomy): domain Bacteria; phylum Actinomycetota; class Actinomycetes; order Actinomycetales; family Cellulomonadaceae; genus Myceligenerans; species Myceligenerans indicum. Next base: position 422,933 of record NZ_JABBYC010000001.1, read on the forward strand.
GAAGCGGTGCGCGCATGGCTCCATCTTGCCCCGCGGGAGGGTGTCCCTGCCGCTCGCCTGTAGGAATCGCACAAGGCTCGCCGCCCGCACGCTGACGACGTTGCCATCGAGTTGGCCGAATGTTCCAACTAGGCTCGCGGTGTGAACGACGCCACGACCACCGCTCCCGCGGGTACCCAGGCCAAGCTTGACGACCTCGAGGCTCGCCGCGCGGCCGCCGTCACCGATCCGGAGGTGACCGCGCAGGCCAAGCAGCACAAACGCGGCAAGAAGACGGCGCGCGAGCGCATCACCGAACTGCTGGACGAGGACAGCTTCGTCGAGCTCGATGCCCTGGCGACGCACCGCAGCCGCAACTTCGGCCTGGACCGGAAGCGGATCCCCGGCGACGGCGTCGTGACCGGGTACGGCACGATCGACGGCCGCCAGGTGTGTGTCTACGCGCAGGACTTCACCGTGTTCGGCGGCAGCCTCGGCGAGGTGCACGGCGAGAAGATCACCAAGGTGCAGGACCTGGCGCTGCGCACCGGCGTGCCGATCATCGGGATCAGCGACGGCGGCGGCGCGCGCATCCAGGAGGGCGTGGCGGCCCTGACGCAGTTCGCCGAGATGTTCCGTCGCAACGTGGCGGCCTCGGGCGTGGTGCCCCAGATCTCCCTGATCCTCGGGCCGAGTGCGGGCGGCGCCGTCTACTCCCCGGCGCTGACCGACTTCATCGTCATGGCGGACGGCACGTCCAACATGTTCATCACCGGGCCGGACGTGATCCGCTCGGTGACCGGCGAGGACGTCGACTTCGAGACGCTGGGCGGGGCGCGGACGCACAACGCGACGTCGGGCGTCGCGCACTACATGGCCCACGACGAGGACGACGCGCTCGACTACGTGCGCCACCTGCTGGGCTACCTGCCGCAGAACAACCTGGGCGACGCCCCGGCGTTCCCGGCCGACGACACCCCGCTCGAGGTCACCGCCGACGACGAGGCGCTGGACCGGCTCATCCCCGACTCGGACAACCAGCCCTACGACATGCGCGACGCCGTCGAGGCGGTGCTGGACCCGGAGTCGTTCCTGGAGGTCCAGCCGATGTTCGCGGCCAACGTGCTCACGGGCTTCGGCCATGTGGAGGGCCAGGCGGTGGGCGTCATCGCGAACCAGCCGCTGTCCATGGCGGGCACGCTCGACATCGACGCGGCGGAGAAGGCCGCGAGGTTCGTGCGCACCTGCGACGCTTTCAACGTGCCCGTGCTGACGTTCGTCGACGTGCCCGGCTTCCTGCCGGGCGTGGGCCAGGAGCACCAGGGCATCATCCGCCGCGGCGCGAAGCTGATCTACGCCTACGCCGAGGCGACCGTCCCGCTGATCACGGTCATCACCCGCAAGGCCTACGGCGGCGCCTACATCGTCATGGGCTCCAAGCAGCTCGGCGCGGACGTCAACCTGGCCTGGCCCACCGCCCAGGTGGCCGTGATGGGCGCGGGCGGGGCGGTCAACATCCTGCAGCGCGGCGCGCTGAAGAAGGTCGCCGACGACGGGGGCGACGTCGAGGCCGAGCGTGCGCGGCTGACCGCGGAGTACGAGGAGACCATCGTGAACCCGTGGGACGCCGCCGAGCGCGGGTACGTCGACGCCGTGATCCGGCCGTCGGAGACTCGGGTCCAGGTGGTCCGGGCGCTGCGCGCGCTGCGCACCAAGCGCGCCAGCCTGCCGCCGAAGAAGCACGGCAACATCCCGTTGTGAGGCGCCTCGCCACGCAGACCGCGACGAGGGCGGTGAACGGCCGCTGACGGGGGCACCCAGGCGAGCGCACTACGCTTGGCCTCTCACGGCCCCGTCCCCGGCCGGCCCCACCGGAGGAACCCCATGAGCCATGAGGACGCCACGCACGGCCCGGCACCGCTGGGTGGCGTGGATCCCGAACCGCTGCACCGCGCGGTGGACACGCTCGCAGCGACCCTGCACGACTACGTCCGGACCGCTGTCGGCGTGCGCGCGGAGTTCGGCGCCGCCGAGGCCGACGAGGACCCGCGCGTGCACGTGCTCGAGGAACAGGTCGGGCAACGCAACGCCGACCTCTTCGACGCCCTGCACGGTGCCCTGGGCATGCACCCTGACCTGACGACCTCGATCTGGGAGCCCGGCGCGGGCGCTCCCCACGACGAGGACCAGCCCGTCGTGCAGCGGGCCGAGTCGTTCTACCTGAGCTTCCTCGTTGCCGCGCGCGGCAACGACGCCTCCCTGGACGGCGTGCTCAGCCTGATCGACGGGGCCGGCGAGGACGTGGCGGAACGCCTGTCCGACGGCGGCTACGAGGTCCTGGAGTGGATCTCGTCGCGCGGCGCGCCGGCCGGGTTCGACGACGGATCCCTCGGTGAGGACCCGTACGAGGAGGCCGACGACGACGATCCCGGCCAGGACGACGACTTCAGGGAGGACGGACGATGAGTTCGCAACCGCAGGTACGGGTCGTACGAGGCCGGCCGGACGACGTCGAGGTCGCCGCGCTCGTGGCGGGGCTCGCGGCCGTGACGGCCGCCGTCGAGCCGGACGACGCCGCCCCCATCGACGAGTGGACCAACCGGTCGCGCACGCTACGAGGCACCGGCGCCGCCACCGCGCAGAACTTCGGCGGCCGGTCGGGCCGCCACAACGCCGACGCCTGGCGCTGGAGCCTGCGCTCGTGAGGGCACGGGCGCGTGTCGTCGGCGCACTCGTCGAGTCACCCCTGCAACTGCTGTGCACCATCGAGGCACACGCCGCAGGTCTCGGCGGGGACACCACCCGGGTGCACGTGCGCGACGACGTCCCCACGCTCGCCCAGGCACGTGACGCGCTCGCCCGCGCGACGCTGCCGCCCGGCCTCACGATGGACGTGCGCCCGGTCCGGCACGCCATGTGGTCCCTGGACCGGCACCGGATCGTCGGGGAGGCGTTCTCCGGACTCGTGCAGACCGCGCTCCTGACCCGGCCGGTGTCGTCGATCACCCTGGTCGACGACGGGCTCGCCGCCCTCGACCTCGACCGCATCCTCACCTCGCCCTCGGCAGGGTTCGTGCGTTCCGGCGTGCCCGCGGGCGCCGCGCGCCGTGCGCTCGGCCGTGCGACGGCCGAGCGCCTGCGCGCCCTCGCCCGACGCGGCGGCCTGACACTGTTCACCGCACTCGGGCTGGGCGGCGACGCGCTCGGCCGGCTGGCGGAGGCCGGGGTGCGCGTGGAGCAGAACGACTTCGGCTGGTTCACCTCCCAGCCGCTGGAGGCAGCACCCGCCGAGCCCACCGTCGTCGTGGGGTCGGGCCTGGTGGGCGCCGGCTTCGTGGACGCCGACAGCTACCTCTCCTGGGTGCTGTCCCTGGCCGCGGAGGGGCCGCTGCTGTACGTGCCCTACCGGCGCGAGGAGCCGCTCGTCCAGAGGGTCCTGCGGACCACGCCCGGGGTGACCATCGCCGACCCGGGCTCGGTGCTGGAACTGCGGCTGTCCGGTATGCGCGAAGGGCAGCGGGTGTTCAGCCTGCCGACGACGTCGACCGTGCTGCTCACCTCCATCCTCGGCCGACGCGGGGTGGACGTCGAGGTCAAGGCGGTGCCCGACAGCTGGTGGGCACCGAGCGTCCCCGAGCAGGTTCGCAAGGACGCCACACAGCTGGTCGACCTCTCCGCGGCCGCGCGGGAGGCCGTACGGCAGCCGGAGGCCCGGGGCGCCTGAACCCCGGCCGCGCCGCGGCGCCGGGTCACGTCTGCATGCGTCCGCCGGTGATGTAGTCCGTCAGCTGGTCGCGCTCGGCCTGCATCTCGGAGATCCTGTGCTTGACCACGTCGCCGATGCTCACGATGCCGACCAGCCGGGCGTCCACGACGACGGGAACGTGCCGGACACGATGCTCGGTCATCAACGGCATCAGCTCGTCGAGAGTGGCCTCGGGCCCACACGTGTGCACCTCGGAGGTCATGATGTCCGCCACCGGGCCGTCCAGGATGGCGTCCCCGCCCGAATGCAGGTGACGAACCACGTCGCGCTCGCTGACGATGCCGTCCACCCGGGCGTCGTCGTCGGAGACCACGACGGCGCCGATCTGGTGCTCCCCGAGGAGAGCGAGCAGGTCGCGCACACTCCGGTCACCCGAGATGGTGACCACCGTGCTGCTCTTACGCCGCAATGCCTCTGTCACCCGCATGGGAAGCACCTCCGTCGCATGGCTGCCAGGAGCCCGCGTCGTTGTGGGCTCCCTCCCCGACCGTACGGCACCGACCGCGATTCAGGTAGTGGATGCGCACGCGGTCCTCGGGTGCGCACCCGTTCACGATCACCGGGAACGGGCACCGGGTGCGAGGACACGATCCACCCGCCACCGGCACCTCATCCGCGCGGCCGCGTCAGGCCAGCGCCTCGCGGAGCACGTCCAGACCCACCGATCCCAGATTCAGCGCACGGGCGTGGAACGCCTTGGCGTCGAACTGCTCGCCCTTCGCGGCCGCGGCGGCCTTCGCCTCGTCCCGCGTCTGCTCCCACAGACGCTGACCCACCTTGTACGACGGGGCCTGCCCCGGCCAGCCCAGGTAACGGTGGTACTCGAAGCGGACGAACTCCTCGGGCATGTTGACGTTCGCCTTGAGGAACTCCCACGCCGTGGCGGCGTCCCACGTGTTCCCGCCCCAGGCGGCCGGAGCCTTCAGCCCGAGGTGCATGCCGATGTCGAAGACGACGCGGGCGGCGCGCAGGCGCTGGCCGTCGAGCATGCCGAGCCGGTCGCCCGGGTCGTCCAGGTGGCCCAGATCGGCCATGAGGCGCTCCGCGTACAGCGCCCAGCCCTCACCGTGCCCCGAGACCCAGCAGGCCAGACGGCGCCACGAGTTGAGCGTGTCGCGCGCGTACACCGCCTGGGAGCACTGCAGGTGATGGCCCGGGACGCCCTCGTGGTAGACGGTCGTCTTCTCGCGCCACGTGTTGAACTCGGTGACCTCCGGCGGCACGGACCACCACATGCGGCCCGGCCGGGAGAAGTCGTCGCTCGGCGGGGTGTAGTAGATGCCCCCGGTCTGCGTGGGAGCGATCCGGCACTCCAGGTTCAGCACCGGTTCGGGGATGTCGAAGTGGATGCCGTTCAGGTCCCGGACGGCGGCGTCCGACGTCTCCTGCATCCACGCCTTCAGCGCGTCCGTCCCGGCGAGCTTCCGGGCCGGGTCCTCGTCGAGCACACGCACCGCGTCCTCGACGCTCGCGCCGGGGCCGGCGATCTCGCGTGCCACCGCCTCCTGCTCGGCCACCACGCGGGCGAGCTCCTCGACGCCCCACTCGTAGGTCTCCTCGAGGTCGACCGTGGCACCCAGGAACGTGCGGCTGAACAGCGCGTACCGGTCCCGGCCCACGGCGTCGGCCTCCGGCGCCTGCGGCGCGAGCTCCGACTCGAGGAAGTCCGCGAGGCGCGAGTAGGCCTCCCGGGCGCCCGTGGCGTTCAGCTCCAGCTCGCGGCGCAGCAGGCTGCACGACGCCGAGTCGTCCAGCACCGAGTCCGCCTCCTTGCCGCGCACGAACGAGGTGAAGAACGACCCGTCGCCCGCCAGCTCGCGGGCCTGGGTGACGCACTCGCGGACCTGCCGGATCGCGGCGACGTTGCCGCGGGAGGCCGCGAGGCGGAGGGATTCGGTGTAGCCCTCGACGGCGGCCGGCAGCGCGCCGAGACGGCCGGAGATGTTCTCCCACGCCTCGGTGGTACCGGTCGGCATCATGTCGAAGATGTCTCGCAGGTACTGCACCGGCGAGGCGATGTTGTTCAGGGCGGCCAGGTCCTCACCGGCCTCATGCAGCTCGAGCTCCAGGCCGAGGCGCTCGCGCATCGCCGCGAGGGTCACGCGGTCGACGTCGTCCACGGGATCCGCCGTGTCGAGGGCCTCGAGCGTGGCACGGTTCAGCGCCGCCGACGCGTCGTGGTACTCGGGGTCGAGCGTGTCCATGAGATGGTCCTGTCCGGGCAGGCCGATCTCGGTGGCTGTCATCGGGCTGTGCTCGGTCAGTCGCCGCACGTGAGCGTCGGCGATGGCGTCCGTGGCGGTCGGGGTTCGTGTGATGGAGGGTGTGGTCACGCTCGCGAGCGTACTGCCGTCCCGCTCACGGGAGCCCGCCGTTTTTTCCAGGCGGCCCGTGGTGGGGCTCCGGCGAGGTCACAGCAGGACCGGTTCCGGGTCCAGGGGCAGCGGGTCCGGCTCGATCAGGCCGGGACCGTCGTTACGGACCGAGCCGACCGCGGCGCCCACCGGGGCGGTCGTCAGCGGCATGCCCGGCGCTCGCAGGAGCGCGCCGGCCTCCTGCACGCCGGTGCCCGGGTCGAGCCAGGGGTCCCAGGCGTCCGGGGGCAGGACGGCCGGGGTGCGGTCGTGGATCAGTTCGAGCTTCCCGGCGGCGGCCCGGGTGATCACCGTGGCCGTGACGAGCCAGCGGCCTGGATCGTCGCCCGCCCGGGCCGGGTCGCGCCAGAACTCGTACAGGCCCGCGAAGGCCGCTGTGCGGCCCTCGGCCGGATGGATCCAGTAGGCCTGCTTCGCGCCTCTGCCGCCACCGGCCAGCTTGCGCCACTCGTAGTACCCGTTCGCGACCACGAGGCAGCGGCGCGTGGCGAACGGCCTGGCGAACGCGGGCTTGTCCGTCAGCGACTCGCTGCGCGCGTTGATCATGCGCGCGCCGATGCCCGGGTCCTTGGCCCAGGAGGGGACGAGGCCCCAGCGGGCGACACGCATCGACCGCGTGACCGCGCCCGTGTCCCGGGAGGGCCGTTCGACCACGATCCGGACCGGATCCGTCGGGGCGATGTTCCACGACGGCTCCAGCAGGCGCGCGTCCTCGGCGAGCTCGGCGATCGCGAGCTCGTCGGCCAGATCCTGGGCGTCCCTGAACGACGCAAACCTTCCGCACATGCCCTCAGTGTGCTCCTGGTGTCCGACATCCCGCGGGGCCCGCCCGGGCCCGCTGCCCGGGAGGCGCCGCCCGGGGCCTCCCGGCGGCCTCTTCTGCGGCGTGACGGGAATTACCATGACACGTTCGTATCGATTCGATAGACTGGGGAAACCGTCCGCTCGCACCGTCGCAACCCACTCACGTCGTGCCTTCAGGAGACTTGTGTCCACCGCGCAGCTCGCTTCCCGTCCCGTCGCCCTCACCACCGCACCTCCAGCACCCGCAGTTCCCGTACGCCCCCGGGGGAAGGCCGTCGCCGCCTGGGTCGTGATGCTGGGCTCGCTCTGCGCGTTGCCGGCCTTCACCACCGACATGTACCTGCCGGGCATCCCGCAGGTCGCCGCGGACCTCAACTCGTCCGAGGCGATGGCGCAGCTCACGGTCTCCGCGATGCTCGTCGGCGGCGGGCTGGGGCAGCTCGTCATCGGACCGCTCTCGGACCGGTTCGGTCGCCGTACCCCGTTGCTGGTCGGCCTGGCGCTGCACGTGGTCACGTCCCTGCTGTGCGTCGTCGTGCCGACGATGAGCGGGCTGATCGCCCTGCGGGTGATGCAGGGCTTCTTCAACGCCGCCGCGGGCACGACGGCGATGGCAGTGGTCCGTGACCGCTTCGTCGGCGCCGAGGCCGCGCGGGTCCTGTCCCGGCTCATGCTGGTCATCGGCATCGCGCCGATGTTCGCCCCGACCATCGGCTCGGCCATCCTCACGTCCGCGTCGTGGCGCTGGGTGTTCGTGCTGCTCGCGGCCATGGGCGCGGTGCTGGCGCTGATCGTGCTGCGGTTCATGCCCGAGACCCGGGACTCCGGGCAGCGGGCCGCGACCCGCACGGGCCGGACCTTCTCGGGGTACGCCACTCTGCTGCGGGACCGGCAGTTCCTCGCCCTGGCGGTGCTGCCCGGCCTGTCCTTCGGCGTCCTGATGAGCTACGTGGTCAGCTCGCCGGTGGTGTTCCAGCAGGAGTTCGGCCTCTCGCACGGGCAGTTCTCGATGCTGTTCGCCGCCAACGGGATCGGCCTCGTGCTCGCCGCCCAGGTCAACGCCGCGCTCGTACGCCGGATCGACCCGATGCGCCTGATGCGGTTCGCCGTGGTGACGCAGACGGCGACGGCGGCGGTGCTGCTCGGCGTCGTGCTGCTCGGGATCGGTGGCCTTGCGGGGCTCCTGGGCGTGATGTGGTTCGTGCTGGCCACCCAGCCGCTCATCCAGCCGAACGCTGCGGCGCTGGCCATGTCCCGGCACGGGGAGATCGCGGGCACGTCGGCGGCGATGATCGGTGCCGCCCAGTCGTCGGTGGCGGGAATCGTCAGCTCGCTCGTCGGGTTTCTCGGCGGAGGCTCGGTCGCGATGGTCTCGGTGATGTTCGCGTCCGTGGTAGGAGCCCTGGTGGTGCTGGCCACGGCGACGCCCGCCTTCCGGCGGCGCTGATCCGTCGTGGTCCGCTGCGGGCCGAGGTGCATCTGATGTGGAGATGCCGCACAACCTTCTCTTCCTGACAAGCGTCTGAAGAGGTGTGGAACGTGATGACGCTATTCTCCAGCCTATGCCTCAGCCCGACCGGCCGTCCGCACAGCACGCCTCGTTGCCCCCGCACCGGCTTCCCCGTCGGGCGGACCGGCCGGCCAATCGGCACTCGTCCGGCAAGGGGTGGTCGCGCAAGCCCCGCATCGTCGCGATGTCGTTCGTGGGTGTCCTCGCGCTCGGTGGCGCGGCGGGGGCCACCGTGATGAACCAGCTGGCGGCGGAGGTCGAGGTCTCGGACGTCTCCGGGCTCGTGCAGGGCGCGAGCAAGGAGGTGAAGGACCCGTCCGACCCGTTCAAGGACGTTCCCGTGAACATCCTGGTGATGGGCACCGACCTTCGCGACGCGGAGAACGTGGCGGTTGCCGGCGGGGCGGACGAGACGGGCATGCGCTCCGACACCACCATGCTGGTGCACATCTCCCGGGACCGGTCGTGGATCCACGTCGTGTCGATCCCGCGCGACTCGATGGTCTACCGCCCGTCCTGCGAGCTGCCGGGCGGAGGCATGTCGCAGGGTTTCGACGAAGGCATCTTCAACGGTTCGTTCGATGCGGCAGGCAGCCTGTCGGGGGAGGGTGAGGACGACCTCACCTACGCCGCGGCCTGCACGATCACGACAGTCCTGGCCAACACCGATCTGCCGATGCCGAACCACATCGTGGTCAAGATGAACGCCGTGCTCGACGTGGTCGACGCCATCGGCGGCGTGCGGGTCTGCCTGCCGGGCCCGATCGTGACCCCGCAGAAGTACGGGGGTGTGAACCTCCCGGCCGGGGAACAGACACTGGGCGGCATCGACTCGCTCGACTACCTGCGCGCGCGTCACGTCGAGGGGACAGCCCAGAGCGACCTGGAACGCATCGAGCGGCAGCAGGGGTTCATCAACGCGTTGCTGCGTCAGATCCTGTCCGCGGACACGATGGCCAACCCGGCGAAGATGCTGAAGCTGTCCAAGGCCGTGCTCGGCTCCGTGAACCCGGACCCGGAGCTCGCCGACGCGCAGAACCTGGTGGGACTCGCGTTCAGCCTCAAGGACATCCAGAAGGACCGGATCATCTTCGAGACCATTCCGAACGGGCCGCGGTATCCGGGCGACAACCGCGTCGCCTGGACCCCCGAGGCGGACCAGGTCTGGTCCGATCTCACGAACGACGTGCCTCCCGCCGACCTTCCGCCCCTTCAGGGAGCCGAGGACGCGGCCGGGGACACCGGTCAGGGCTCCGGCGACGGTGAGGGAACGACGTCGGGCGGCGAGCCCGACGACGCCGGTGCCGACGCGGGCGGTAGTGCCGACGCCGGCACAGGAACCGGCGCGGATGACTCGGCGGACGCCGGCACCGGTGACACCGCGGCTACCGACGAGGCGGAGGCCGGGGGAGAAGCCACCCCGGATCCGGAGCCGAGCCAGCCGACCGGCACCTGTTCCTGACGCCCTCTGGGCCTCGGCGGGGGCCCGCGGTCAGCCGAATGCCTTCACGAGCCGTCGCATGCCCTCCTCCAGCACGTCCTGCTGCTTGACGTAGGTGAACCGGAGCCAGCTGCGCAGCGCCTGCGACGTCGGCGACCCCGGCGTGCAGAACGCCGGGACGGGGACGGCGACCACACCTGCGAGTTCCGGCAGCCGGCGGCAGAGATCGGTCGCGTCGTCGAACCCGAGGCCGGACGCGTCGGCGGAGACGAAGTAGGTGCCGGCCGGCACGGACACGTCGAACCCGGCGGCCGTGAGGCCGTCGCAGACCAGGTCGCGGCGCCCGGCCAGGGACGCGGCGAGCGTGCGCGGGGTGGAGTCGTCGGCCAGCACCTGCGCGATCGCGGGCTGCAGCGGTGCGCCGGAGCTGAACGTGAGGAACTGCTTGACCGTGCGCACGGCCGTGATCAGGTCTGCGGGACCGGACACCCAGCCGACCTTCCAGCCCGTGAGGGAGAACGTCTTGCCGGAGGAGGACACCGTCAGCGTGCGCTCCCGCATTCCCGGCAGGGTGGCGACGGGGACGTGGCGGGCGTCGTCGTACACGAGGTGCTCGTAGACCTCGTCGGTGACGACCACGGCGTCGTTCTCGCGGGCGACGGCGGCGATCGCCTCCAGCTCGGTGACGGTGAGCACCGCGCCCGTGGGGTTGTGCGGCGTGTTGACCACGATCACTCGGGTGCGCGGGGATGCGGCCGCGCGCAGGGCGGCGACGTCGAGCCGGAACGTGCCCTCGCCCGGGACGAGCGGCGCGGTGACGTGCGTCGCCCCTGACAGGGCGATGCAGGCGGCGTGGACGTCGTAGAACGGCTCGAGGGTGAGGACCTCGTCGCCGGGGCCGGCCAGGGCGAGCACGGAGGCCGCGATGCCCTCGGTGGCGCCGGTCGAGACCAGTACCTCCGTGTCCGGGTCGAGCTCGATCCCGTAGTGGCGCCGCTGGTGGTCGGCGATGGCGTGGCGCAGCTCAGGGACGCCGTCGCCCGGGGCGTACTGGTTGCGGCCTGCCCGGATGGCGGCGATCGCGGCGTCCTTGGCCGCCTGCGGGCCGTCGACGTCGGGGAAGCCCTGGCCGAGGTTGATGGCGCCGGTACGTGCCGCGAGGGCGGACATCTCGGCGAAGATCGTGGCGGCGACCGTCCCGTCGGGGGCCATCAGGCCGATCGAGCGGGCGACGGACTGCCAGGGACCGGGAGGGCCGACGTTGGTCATGGGGCGACCCTAACCGGGTGGGGCCGTGGCGGGAACGGGTCGTGGGTGTGTCCCGCCGGCGTTCGTCCACCGCTCGTCCACCGTCGGCTCGCCCGTCCGCCGTCCGGAACAGCGTCCTTACCTCGGTATATGTGGAAAACTTTGTGGATCTGTGGATAACTCCGGCCCACGGTCTGGCGTGTCGTCCACAGGGCAGGGAAATGGCGGCCATGACGGGGACCGGGCGCGTACGGAGTTATCCACAGGGTGGCCGGGCGCGGTGCCGGGCGATCGGGTGCATGCCGGTCCGCGCACGTCGCCACCGGTAACGATCTGGTTGCGGCCCGCACGTTTTACGGCCGCGTAACCAGCCGTCGCGGAGCTGAAACGGCGGGCCCCTAGCGTCCAGGGATCAGAAACGCCGGTTTCGTACCCCCACCCAGCACACCAGGAGAACCACTCATGATGCTTTCCCGTCCTGGGCGCATGCTGCGCCCGGCGGCCGTCGTGGCGGCCTGCACGCTCGCCCTCGCGGCATGTGGCTCCGGCGACGCCGCCCCGGCGCAGAGCGAGGGTCTCGGCGACCTCACCGTCCAGTTGTCCTGGATCAAGAACGCGGAGTTCGCCGGCGAGTTCATGGCCGACAGCTCGGGCTACTACTCGGACGCCGGCTTCGGCACGGTCACGCTGAATGCGGGGCCCGGCGCCACGGAGAACCTCGTCGCCTCCGGCAACGCCGACTTCGGACTCACCAACGCCGTGACCGTGGGCCAGGTCGTGGCGAACGAGGACGCGCCCGTCAAGATCGTGGGGACCACGTTCCAGAAGAACCCGTTCACGATCCTGTCCCTCGCCGACGGCGCGGACATCGCGACGATCGACGACCTCAAGGGCAAGAAGATCGGCGTGCAGGACGGCGGCAACGGCCTGCTGTTCGCCGCGCTCCTGGCGGCCAACGGCCTCACCGAGGACGACGTCGAGATCGTGCCGGTGCAGTACGACCCGCAGCCGCTGGTCAACGGGGAGGTCGACGGCTTCCTCGCGTACGTCACCAACGAGTCGATCATCGTCCAGGCGCAGGGCAAGGAGGTCACCAACCTCCTGTTCGCCGACAACGGCCTGCCGTTCGTCGCCGAGTCCGTCATCGCCACCGACGAGACCATCGCCGAACGTCCCGAGGCCGTCAAGGCGTTCCTCGAGGCCGAGATCAAGGGCTGGACCGACGCGTGTGCCGACGTGGAGGAGGGCGCACGCCTCGCGGTCGAGGAGTACGGCTCCGACCAGGACCTCGATCTGGACAAGGAGATCCAGCAGAACACGATCCAGTGCGAGGAACTGATCAACACCGACGAGACGGCGCAGAACGGCCTCTTCACGGTCAGCGACGAACTCCTCGCGCAGAACATGGCCACGTTCGAGGCCGCAGGGATCGATGTCGCCCAGGAGGACGTGTTCGACCTGTCGCTCCTGGAGGAACTGCTCGCAGAGAAGCCCGAGCTCAAGGGCTGATCGTGACCGAGCAGTCCGTCGCGCGGACCGCCGCCGGCTCCGCCCAGGAGGGCGGGGCCGGCACCGGCCTGCACATTGCGAACCTCTCCAAGTCCTTCGGGTCGGGCCGCAAGGCCGTCACCGCGCTGGACGACGTCACCCTGCACACCGACCAGGGCAGCTTCCTGTCCCTGCTGGGCCCGAGCGGCTGCGGCAAGTCCACGATCCTGCGGATCCTGGCCGGCCTGGAGTCGTCGACGTCGGGCACTGTGAAGGTGGACGGCAAGGACCCCCGGCAGCTCCGGTCCGGGCACGAGCTCGGGATCGCCTTCCAGGACTCCGCCCTGCTGCCGTGGCGCTCGGTCGAGTCCAACCTGCGCCTCCCGTTCGAGGTGTCGGGCCTGCCGGTCGACCGCGCCCTGGTGGCCGACCTGATCCGCCTCGTGGGACTGGCCGGGTTCGAGAAGGCCCGGCCGGGACAGCTCTCCGGCGGCATGCGTCAGCGTGTGTCCATCGCGCGCGCCCTGGTCGTCAAGCCGTCGGTGCTGCTGCTCGACGAGCCGTTCGGCGCCCTGGACGACATGACCAGGCAACGCCTCAACGTGGAGCTGCTGCGGATCTGGACCGAGAAGCCGGCCACGACCCTCATGGTCACCCACGGCATCTCCGAGGCCATCTTCCTGTCGGACCAGGTGGCGGTGATGAGCCCCCGTCCGGGCCGCATCAAGGAGGTCATCGAGGTCGACCTTCCGCGCCCGCGGCTGCCGGAGATGCTGCGCAGCGCCGAGTTCCACGCCCTGCACGACCGGGCCTCGGAGCTGCTGTTCGCGGCGGACGGCCCGCCCGGCGCCGCATCCGACGGTGCGCCCGGCGCCGCGGCGACCGGAGCCGGCGATGCGTGAGCGCGCGCGCACCTGGCTGGGTGGTGCGGCAGGCCTGGCCGGGCTGGTGGCGCTGTGGTGGCTGCTCGCGCTCACGGTGTTCGACGGCTCGTCCATGCCGACACCGCCGGGTGTCCTGCGCCAGTACGGGACCGACGGATGGGCGTTCTACGCCAACAACTTCGGCGGCACCGTCGTCGAGGCGCTGATCGGATTCGCCTGGGGCAACGGGCTGGCGCTCGTCCTCGCGGCGCTCGTCCTGCTCACGCCACGGCTGGAGCCGGTGATCTCGCAGATCGCGGTCATCAGCTACTGCGTGCCGACCATCGCGATCCTGCCGATCCTGTACATCGTGCTCGGCCCGCCGGAGCCGGGCGAGCCGTCGCCCACGGCGATCGTCCTGGCGGCACTGTCGGTCTTCTTCACCACCGTCGTCGGCGCCGTCCTCGGGTTCCGGTCCGCCGACCGGGCCGCGCTCGACGTCGTGAGCGTGTACGGCGGGGGCCGCTGGAGGCAGCTCGTGACCGTGCAGCTCGTGTCCGCCCTGCCCGAGATCCTCGGCGCCCTGAAGATCGCCGCCCCGGCGGCGTTCCTGGGCGCGATCCTCGGCGAGTACATCGGCGGGGTGGACCGTGGCGTCGGGCCCGCGCTGATCGCGGCGGGCCAGGGCCTCATGGTCGAGCGTGCCTGGGGAATCATGTTCGCCTGCGCACTCGTTGCGGGCATCGGGTATGCCGTGTTCGGCCTGCTGGGTCGCGTGGTGGTGCCGTGGTCGACCGGAGGGGAACGAGGATGAGCGGGATCACCACGACCGGGGGAGGCACCGGACGCACCCTCCTCGCCGGCCTGGGCAGGACACTGGGGACCGCACTCCTGATGCTCGCGATCCTCACCACGGTGTGGGTCGTGTCCGTCGCAGCGGTCGACAACCCGTTCGTCGCCAAGGGGCCCGCGCAGGTCTACGAGTTCCTCGTCGCCGCCGACGACGCGGCCGAGACCCGTGCCCAGATCGCCGCGGGACTCGGCGTCACGCTCGGCGACGCCGCCATCGGGTTCGTGGCCGGCATGCTCGCCGCCACGGTCGCGGCCGCGCTGATCGTGCTCTCGAAACCGGTCGAGACCGCCGTCATGCCGGTCGCCCTGATCCTGCGGGCCGTGCCGCTCATCGCGCTCACGCCGATCATCCGGCTGCTGTTCGGCGACGAGCTGGTGCGCGTGGCCGTCGTCTCCGGGATCGTCGTACTGTTCCCGGCCCTGGTGAACATCGTGCAAGGGCTGCGCTCGGTGTCCGCGCAGATGTCCGACGTCGTCCACGTGTACGGCGGCGGTCCCTGGGCGCTGCTGGTCAAGGTGGCGTTCCCGTCGGCCCTGCCGGCGCTGTTCGCGTCGGTACGGATCTCCGTGCCGGGCGCCATCACCGGCGCACTGCTCGCCGAGTGGCTGATCACCGGCCGGGGGATCGGCAGCATGGTGGTCAACGCCGTGGGACAGTCCGAGAACAACCTGGTGTGGGCGTGCGTGCTCGTGGTGACCCTCGCGTCGCTCTCCCTCTATCTGGTGGCGCAGGTCGTCGAGTCGTTCGTCCTGGCGCGCTACGGGCCGCGCTGATCCCGGTGCGGTTCGACGGATGAAGAACCAGCACGGTGCGGCACGAGGTGGCGGAGTTGCAGCTCCTCTTGCCTTGATTTGGCTAGGTAGCCCTAGCACTCAGGCACAGGAAGACGTCTCGGCGGCGATGCGCCTGGCCGCCACGCGACTGAGGGAGGCCGAGCACCTCACCGCCCGCGACGTGGCTTCCCTTCTGGGTGTTTCCCACCAGCGCGTCTCTCAGCTCGCCAGCTGACCCGTCGCTGGGGCTCGACGTCTTCGATCATTCTTCGCCGACCATGGGGCGATTCAGGCGTTCGCCGACAGCAGCAACCATGATCCGCAAGATCGGCCGACACGGCGGGGTGGGCGACAGCGGTCACTTCGTCACGCCGTGGCCGTCGGGAGATCTGGTCTGCGTTGTCCACAGGCATCTGGGTCGTGGCGAGCGGATTGCACGGGTGGGTTCTACGCTCGTCGGCAGCGGTGGTCGAGGATCGCCGTTCAGGGGTACCACCAGCACAATCGCTCAGGGGGCGAGTCATGTCGGTTTCGGTGGAACGACCCGAGCGGACGGCCGAGGGGCATCGCGACGCTCCGCACGTCGCGACCGCCGCGGCCGGTTCGGCCGAGGGCGACGCCGTCATGCTCGAGTCGGAAGTGCGCGAGCTCGTCCGCCGTCGTGGCGTCGATCCGGTCGCGGAACCTGATGCGTTCGGTGGCCTTGTGCGTGAGGCGGTGGCGGACTACGAGGACCGCGCCGCGCGTGGCGTCGTCGCACCGCTGGAGGATGCCGGGCGCGCCGCACAAGAGGTTCAGGCCGCCATCGGCGGGTTGGGACCCTTGCAGCCGTACTTGGATGATCCAGATGTCGAGGAAATCTGGGTGAACTCACCCAGCCAGGTCTTCGTCGCCCGCGGCGGGCAGAGTGAGCTGACCACCACGATCCTCAGTTCCGAGCAGGTGGAGGATCTGGTCGAGCGAATGCTCCGGTCCACCGGGCGTCGCCTCGATCTGAGCAGTCCCTTCGTGGACGCGTGCCTGCCCGGGGGAGAGCGGCTGCACGCCGTGCTCCCCGGGATCACCCGCCGGGACCTGAGCGTGAACATCCGCAAGCATGTGGTGCGGGCCGCGAGCCTCGACGAGCTGGTCCGGCTCGGCTCGCTCACCCGCGATGCGGCGGCGTTCCTCGACGTCGCGGTGCGGGCCGGGCTGAACGTGCTCGTGGCCGGCGCCACCCAGGCGGGGAAGACGACGATGCTCAACGCGCTGACGGGATCGATCCCCGCCCACGAGCGCGTGGTCTCGTGCGAGGAGGTCTGGGAGCTTCGTCTCCCGGTGCGTGACCACGTGGCGATGCAGTGCCGGCAGGTCTCGCTGGAGGGCACCGGTGCGATCCCGCTGCGGCGGCTGGTCAAGGAGGCCCTGCGGATGAGGCCGGACCGCATCGTGATCGGGGAGGTCCGCGAGGCGGAGGCCTTCGACCTGCTCATCGCTTTGAACTCCGGCATCCCCGGGATGTGCACGGTGCATGCGAGCTCGGCGCGCGAGGCCGTCGTGAAGATGACCACCCTTCCGCTCCTCGCGGGCGAGAACGTCACCGACCGGTTCGTGGTCCCGACGGTCGCCGCGGCCGTCGACGTGGTGGTGCACCTGGCGGTCGAACGGGGACACCGGGTGGTGCGGGAGATCCTTGCCGTGACCGGCCGAGTCGAGGACGGTGTCGTCGAGACCGCGACGCTCTTCCGCAGGGACGGCCAGGGGCTGTGCCGAGCGGGCGGCATGCCACCGCACCTGCGGCGCTTCGCCGATGCCGGGATCGACGTGCATGCTGTGCTCGCGGGAACGCATCCCGGCGCCCCGCCGGATGCGGCCGCTCGCGCGGAATCGCCCTGGACGATCGCGGCGCGCGCCTGATGGGGGTTGTCGCCGGGCTGCTGCTCGGTGCCGGTGTCTGGTGCGTGTGGTGGTCCTGGTGGGACCGGCCGCCCGCCGCGCGTCCCGGATCCCGCTCGGGCCGCGCTCGCGCACTGCTCAACCAGGCCGGGCTGCCGCACACCTCTCCCGCCGCGCTTCACGGCACGACCGTCGCGGCGGCGTCGTGCGTCGGCCTGATTCTCTTCGCCATCACCAGATCGCCCGCGGTGGCCCTCTGTTTCGCCGTGCTGGGCGCGCTCGGTCCGCGGGCGGCGCTCCGGGCGCGGGCACGATCCCGGGAGCGAACTCTGCGGGCGGTGTGGCCGGACGTCGTGGACCACCTGGCGTCCGGCGTGCGGGCAGGACTGTCACTGCCCGAGGCGGTCGCGCAGCTCGCCGAGCGCGGCCCGGTACCGCTGCGCGAGCCGTTCGCCCGGTTCGCCCGCGACTTCCGGGCGTCGGGCAGGTTCGGCGACAGCCTCACCGCGCTGAAGGACCGGCTGGCGGACCCGGTCGCCGACCGCATCGTCGAGGCACTGCGGGTCACGCACGACGTCGGTGGGCGTGACCTCGGCAGGCTCCTGCGCACGCTGTCCGGATTCCTGCGCGACGACCTTCGCACCCGTGGCGAGCTCGAAGCACGGCAGAGCTGGACCGTCAACGGGGCGAGGGTCGCCGTCGCCGGTCCGTGGCTGGTTCTCGCGCTGCTCGCCACCCGTCCCGGCGCGGTCGGGGCGTACGACACGCCGGCGGGTGCCGCGGTGCTTGTCGTCGGCGCGGCCTGCTCCGCCGTCGCCTACCGCGTGATGCTGCGCGTCGGCCGGCTCCCGGCCGAGGCGAGGGTGCTGCGATGAGCCCGGGAGCGGTGTGGGGCGGCATGGCCGGGCTCGGGCTGGGGGCCGGGCTGTGGCTGCTGTGGGCGGCCGGGCGGGCGCGCCGCCCGAACCTGGTCGAGCGCCTTGAGCCCTACCTGCGCCCCCGTACCTCGGCCTCGGGGCTGCTGCAGGAAGAAGCGGCCCGCCGGGCCGGGCCGCTTCGCCTGCTCGTCCAGCTGATGGCCCTGCCGGCGGTCGCCGCCCGCCTGGAACGCCTGGGTTCACCGGCCGGAAGCCTGTGCCGTCGCCTGGATCGCGCCGGGAGGGGCGAGTCGGTCGAGCACTTCAGGGCCCGCCAACTCACCTGGAGCGTGCTCGGCCTCGCCGCCGGTCTGGGGGTGGCGATCCTGCTGGCAGGAGCACGGTCCGCACCAGCAGTCGTGCTCGGTGCCCTCGTCGTGCTCGGAGGGACGCTGGGCTACGTGGCCTGTGACCAGTCGCTGGCCTGGCGCGTCCGCAGGCGTGAGGAGCGCATGCTGGCGGAGTTCCCGACGATCGCCGATCTCCTCGCGCTCGCCGTCGCCGCAGGGGAGGGACCCGCCGCCGCGCTCGACCGCGTGGCGCATGGAACCACCGGCGAGCTCTCCCGTGAACTGACCGGCGTGGTCTGGGCCGTGCGTGCCGGGGCGGCCGTACCCGACGCGCTCTCAGCGATGTCGGCGCGCACCGGATGCGTGCCGCTGAGCCGTTTCGCCGACGCCGTGGCCGTCGCACTGGAGCGCGGGACACCGCTGGCCGGGGTGCTTCAGGCGCAGGCGCAGGACGTCCGAGAGGCCGGTCGGCGCGCCCTCATGGAGTCCGGCGGACGCCGTGAGATCGCGATGCTCGTCCCGGTTGTCTTCTTGATTCTGCCTGTGACCGTGATGTTCGCCGTCTTCCCGAGCCTTGCGGCACTCCGGGTGGGATTCTGACGAGAACCAGTACACCGTTGGCCGTCACCCGTTCGGGCGAGCGCGAGGCAGCATCCGTCGCCCCCTTGCGGCTGTGTGGATCGAACTCTCGGACATCGCACCGTGGGACCAGGAGTCACAGCGCGCCGTGACTGACATCGGTTGGCGTGAGATCGACGATGTCGGTCTGATGCCGGAGGAATACCTCTACGCCAGGAGTGCCGACGGGATCGAGGTCGAGCTGTTCGTCACGGAACTGGCCGGCGGATCGACTGCTGCCTCGATCGAAGTCGAAGGGCAACGAGGAGCCTCGTCTCACGAGTGATCGGCTCTGTTCCCGGTTGTCTCCCTGATCCTGCCCGTGGCGGTCGTGTTCACCGTCCTTCCGAGCCCGGCCGCGCTGCGCGTGGGGTTCTGACGGGCGAGTGCTGCGTGCGCCGGACCGCGAGTTATCCACAGGCATTCCGGTTGTGGCACGCGGATCAGCGCGCGTGACCCTACAGTCGGAGCGGCGTCACCCCGCAGGGGCCGTCAGGGGAACCATCAGCACGAGCCAAGGGGGCAGACTGTGCCTGCCAAGATGAAGAGCCTGAACTCGATACGTTCTGCGCGGTACATCGGTGATTCCGAACGTGGTGATGTGCCGGGGTGGGTCTTGGTCACGCTGATGACGGCAGGATTGGTCGTCGCCCTGTGGGCCGTGGCCGGCCCACTGCTCGAGGGCGCGTTCCGGCAGGCCATCACCTCCGTGACAGGCAACGCGTGACCGTGGGCGCCGAGCGCGGCTCCGCCGTCGCCGAGACCGTGGCGGTGACCGGGTTCGTGCTCGCGCTGCTGCTCGGCGTCGTCCAGGTGGCGCTCGCGGTGCACGTCCGCGCGCTCGCGATCGACGCGGCGGCCGAGGGCGCGCGGGTCGCCGCGCGGGCGGATCGCGGACCGGCCGACGGCGTCGCCCGCACCCGGGGCCTGCTTGCCGCGTCCCTGAACGAGGCGTACGCCGGCCGGGTGACGGCTCGGGAGACGCTGCTGGACGGTCTGCCCGTCATCGAGGTCGAGGTCACGACGCCGCTCCCGGTGGTCGGCCTGCTGGGCCCGGCCGCCGGGGTGACGGTTCGGGGGCACGCCCTGGAGGAGCAGTGACCAGGGCCAGGGGGCCGGCCGGGACCGTCAGGGCCGAGCCGGGGAGTCACGCCGGGTGCCGGGCCGGGAGCGGCTCCGGGAACCTCAGGAACGAAGGTGGGAGCTGCACCGGGCATCTCGCCGGGAGCGAGGCCGGGTCCGCGGTGGTCGAGGCGCTGCTTGCCGTGATGCTCCTGCTGCCGCTCGTCTACCTGGTCGCCGTGATGTCGCGGGTGCAGGCCGGGACGTTCGCCGCCGAGACCGCCGCGCGCGAGGCCGTGCGGGCAGTGGTGACCGCGACGTCGGCGGACCAGGGAGCGGCCCGGGCGGATGCCGCCGTGCGCATCGCGCTGCGGGACCAGGACCTGCCCGATGACGCGGCGACGCTCGACATCGAGTGCGGCGGTGGACCGTGCCTCGTTCCCGGTGCGGAGGTTGCGGCAACGGTCCACGTCACAGTGCCGCTGCCGCTCGTCCCGGGGGTGTTCGGGGCACACGTGCCGGCCGCGGTGCACGTGGACGCCGCACATGTCGGCTCCGTGGACCGCTACGTGGCGGTGCGGCCGTGACCCCGAAGCGGCAAGCCACGGCGGAGAGCGGGCGCATCTGGCTGCTGACCGCGGGGTTCATGATGTTCGCAGCGGCCTTGGTAGGTGTGGTCGCATCGGCGACCGCCGTCCATCTGGACCGCAAGAACCTCGCCGATCTCGCGGACATGCTCGCGGCAAACGCCGCACAGGCCGTCGAGGAGCATCGGCTCTACGCAGGGGATGCCGTCCAGGCCGGCCCGCCCGGGTCGGGGACGCTGGTCCTCGAGGACCAGGGCGTCGCCGACTCGGTCGACCGGTACCTCGCCGAGCATCCGGGTGTCGTGCCCGAGGGGCTCGTGGTCGTCGCGGCGGACTCGCCCGACGGGCGGTCGGCACGTGTTTCCCTCTCCGCGCGGAGCAGGCCGCCGTTGCTGGGCTGGTTCACGGATCCGGTGGCGCCGATCGTGGTGACGGCGGAGTCGACGGCCCGCGCCTGGTGACGGCCTGGACGGCGTGCCCGCAGGTCGGCTCGGCCCTGTCCGCCCCGTGCCGATCCTGCCGTTCAGGGCGGATCCGGGCTGACCTGTCTCGCCCGCCCCGTCCGGCGTCGGGCCGGCGAGCCGGGCAGGTAGGCTGGATCCTCGTGGCAACCATCGACTTCGCGTCCGAGATCAAGGGCCTGCGCGGCACCCTCGAGTCCATCGAGGCGGTCAGCGACCCCAGCGCCCTGCAGGCCAAGATCGCCGAGCTCTCCGAGCAGGCGGCAGCGCCCGACCTCTGGGACGACCCCGACAACGGGCAGAAGGTGACCTCCGCGCTGTCGGCCGCGCAGGCGGAGCTCGACCGTGTGAAGAAGCTCGGTGCGCGCATCGACGACGTCGAGACCCTGGTCGAGCTCGGCGAGGAGATGGACGACGAGGACTCCTTCCGCGAGGCCGAGGCCGAGATCACCACGATCCGCAAGGACCTGGACGCTCTCGAGGTGCGCACCCTGCTCAACGGCGAGTACGACGCACGCGAGGCCGTGGTGACGATCCGCGCCGGCGCCGGCGGTGTCGATGCCGCGGACTTCGCCGAGATGCTGCTGCGCATGTACCTGCGCTGGGCCGAACGGCACGGGTACCCCACCAAGGTGGGCGATACGTCCTACGCCGAGGAGGCCGGCCTGAAGTCGGCGACCTTCGAGGTCAACGCGCCCTACGCGTTCGGCACCCTGTCCGTCGAGGCGGGCACGCACCGGCTCGTGCGTATCTCCCCGTTCGACAACCAGGGGCGGCGCCAGACGTCGTTCGCGGCGGTCGAGGTGGTCCCTCTCATCGAGACGACCGACCACATCGACATCCCGGAGTCCGAGCTCAAGATCGACGTCTACCGGTCCTCCGGGCCCGGAGGCCAGTCCGTCAACACCACGGACTCCGCGGTGCGCATGACCCACATCCCCACCGGTGTCGTGGTCGCGATGCAGAACGAGAAGTCCCAGATCCAGAACCGTGCCGCCGCCTACCGCGTGCTCCAGTCCCGGCTGCTCCTGCTGCGCAAGCAGGAGGAGGCGGCGAAGAAGAAGGAGCTCGCCGGAGACATCAAGGCGAGCTGGGGCGACCAGATGCGCTCCTACGTGCTGCAGCCCTACCAGATGGTCAAGGATCTGCGCACCGAGCACGAGCAGGGCAACACGCAGGCCATCTTCGACGGAGCGATCGACGACTTCATCGAGGCCGGCATCCGCTGGCGCCGCAACCAGCAGCTCGCCGCCTCCTGACACGTCGTCGCGGCCTGTCCACCCGCCGCGGCCGGGCGCCCCGACGCCGCATGCCGTCGTCGCTGTGACCTGCGACCTGCTCGCCAACGGCGGAAGACTGTCCTGACATAGTCGACCTGCCGCCTTGATCGCCTGCGGGCGGCGCGGCACGAAACGGGCTACCGGCGTGTCTCGCCGTGTGCGACGGCAAAATCACCCTTAGCCTCACAGGTGGGTATCACCTGGGTGATGCCCGGCCGGTCCCGGTTCCTGGGGGTCGGACGCCATCTGTGGGGAGTACACGTGATTAGGTTCGAGAACGTGTCGAAGGTCTATACGCGGGGCGCGCGGCCCGCCCTCGAGGACGTCTCGGTGGATGTGCAGCGTGGCGAGTTCGTCTTCCTGGTAGGCGCCTCCGGCTCGGGGAAGTCCACCTTCCTCTCCCTCGTCCTGCGCGAGCAGAGGCCCACCCGCGGCGGCATCTACGTCGCCGGCCGTGACGTCGCCCGGCTCTCCGCCTGGCGCGTCCCCAAGCTCCGCCGCGAACTCGGCGTCGTCTTCCAGGACTTCCGCCTGCTGCAGAACAAGACCGTGTACGAGAACGTCGCCTTCGCGCTCAAGGTGATCGGCAAGCCCCGCTCCGCCGTCCGCGACACGGTCCCCGAGATCCTCGACCTGGTCGGCCTGTCCGGCAAGGAGAAGCGCATGCCGACCGAACTGTCCGGCGGTGAGCAGCAGCGCGCCGCCATCGCGCGCGCCATCGTCAACCGGCCGCAGATCCTCCTGGCCGACGAACCGACCGGCAACCTCGACCCCACGACGAGCCTGGGCATCATGCGGCTGCTGGACCGCATCAACAGCACCGGCACCACCGTGGTCATGGCCACCCACGACGACGAGATCGTCAACGAGATGCGCCGCCGCGTCGTCGAGCTGTCCGACGGCGTCGTCGTGCGCGACGAGGCGTCCGGGGTCTACGGCGAACGCGAGTCGATCCTCCCGGAGGTGCGCCGCTCCTCCGTGCTCGGGACCGCGTCCGGCGTCCCGCGCCGGGCCGCCACCGGTCGCCGCAAGCCCCTGCCCGTGCGAGTGCCGACGCACGGGGAGGCCTGAGGTGCGCTTCCAGTTCGTCGCCGGCGAGGTCGCGGCGGGTCTGCGACGCAACACCACGATGGTCGTCGCCGTCATCCTCGTGACCTTCGTGTCCCTCACCTTCGTCGGAGCGGCCGCCCTCCTGCAGACCCAGATCGGCAAGCTCAAGGACGACTGGTACGACCTCGTCCAGGTCTCCGTGTTCCTCTGCCCCACCGGCTCGATGATGCCCACCTGCGCGTCGGGCGAAGCCACCGCGGCGCAGGTCGACGCCGTGCGCGACGTCATCGACACCGAGCTGTCCGACGAGGTCGAGGCCGTCTATCTCGAGACCAAGGCCGATGCCTTCGAGGCCTTCACCGAGCGCTACCCCAACGGATACCAGGGCACCCAGCTCACCGAGGACGACATGCAGGCATCCCTGCGCCTCGACCTCGCCGACCCCGAACAGTTCGCCGTGGTCAGCGACGTGCTCACCGGCCGCGACGGCGTCGAGCTCGTCGAGGACCAGCGTGCCGTGTTCGAACCCCTCTTCCGCACCCTGAACGTGGCGACCCTGCTCGCCGCCGGCCTGGCGGGCGTCATGCTCCTGGCCGCCGTCCTCCTCATCACCACCACCATCCGGCTGTCCGCGGTCTCACGACGCAAGGAGACCGAGATCATGCGCCTGGTCGGGGCGTCCAACCTGTTCGTCCAGCTTCCGTTCCTCCTGGAAGGCGCGATCGCCGCCGTCACCGGCGCGCTGCTCGCGGGCCTCGGGCTCTGGCTCGCGGTGCGTTTCCTGGTCGCGGACTGGCTGGAACGCTCCGTCGACTGGGTGGCCTACGTCGACGCCGCCGATGTGCTCACCGTCGCGCCGTTCCTCGTCCTCGTGGCGGTGGCGCTCGCGGCGGTCAGCTCCGTCGTCACTCTCAACCGGTACACGAGGATCTGATGATGTCGCGCAGAAACCCTGGCCGCACCACCGCACGGGCCGTCACCGTGGCCGTCACCGTGGCCCTCACCGTGGCCCTCACCGTGGCCCTCACCTTCCTGCTCGCCCTGGGCGGGGTGAGCGCCGTCGTTCCCGCCGCGGCCGACGACCTCGACGACCAGCGTGCTGCCGCCGAGGCCAAGGCCGACGCGAAGAAGGAGCAGCGTGAGGAGCTGGAGAGCAGCCTCGAGCACACCGATGCGAAGCTCGCCGAGGCTGCCCTCGCGCTCAACGACGTCGAGGCGCGCCTTCCGGTGGCGGAAGCGGACCTGGCCGAGGCGGAGGCCGGCCTCGAACGGGCCGAGCGGGAGGCCACGATCCTCGCGCAACGCCTCACCGACGCGCAGTCCGAGGAGTCGCGGATCGTCCGGCAGGTCGCCGACGACGCCGACAAGGCGGACGCGGCGCGTGAGGACATCGTCCAGATGGCCCGCCAGGACCTGCGGTCCTCGGGGAGCACGACGGCGCTGGGCCTGGTCACCGGCGCGCAGACCACCGAGGACTTCCTCGCCGGCTATGCGGTGTCCTCCTCGGCCGCCCGGAGCCAGGCGAGAGCACTGGCGGAGGTACAGGACTCCGCGGCGCAGGCCCGCAACACGAAGGCCAGGCTCACCGCGATCCGGGAGACCGTCGCGGAGCTCAAGACGCTCGCCGACGAGAACGTCGAGCGCAAGAAGGAGGTCCGCGAGGAGGCCGCGAGCCGGAAGGCCGAGATCGAGGACCTCATCGCCGAGCGGCAGAAGCTCAAGCAGCGCATCGAGCGGCGCAAGGACGACGCCAGGCGTTCCCTGGAGGAGACCGAGCAGGCGATCAGCTCGATCGAGGCGGACCTGAAGAAGATCATCGCCGAGCAACGGAAGCGCGACCAGGAGCACGCCGCCAGTCGCGGCGGCCGCGACGAGGGCGGTGCCGGAGGCGGCAGCGGCGGGGGATCGTCCGGCGGGACGCCGCCCAGGGCGTCGTACCTCTCGTGGCCGACGGCGAACCCTGTCATCACCTCCTCCTACGGGATGCGGTACCACCCCGTGCTGAACTACTGGCGCCTGCATGCCGGCACCGACTTCCGCGCCTACTGCGGTACGCCGATCCTTGCGGCGAGCTCGGGCACCGTGGTGTACGCCCGCACCATCCAGGGCCTCGGCAACCAGGTGCTCGTCGACCACGGCTACACGAGCAGCGGCAAGAGCCTCATGACGAGCTACAACCACCTCACGAACTGGGCCGTGTCCCCCGGTCAGCGTGTGACGCGCGGACAGGTGGTCGGCTACTCGGGCACCACCGGCACGTCCACGGCCTGCCACCTGCACTTCGAGGTGTACGTCAACGGGTCCACCGTCGACCCGATGACCTACCTCTGACGGCCCGGCTCCCGGGCGCGGCGCCGGGAGGGGCCGTGGCGGCTGTTTGCGGAGAAGGGGCCACCTCGGGGAACCTTGTCCACCATGAGCGTGGAGACCGCCGCCCCGGCACGTCGGCGGACCGAGCAGGGACGCGACCAGGACTCCGCTCCACGGACCCGTGGCTCGCGTCCGGCGGCCCGACACGTGGCGAGGACCCGGTCAGGCGTGGCCGGGCTCCCCGACGGCGCGGTGCGAGCCGCCGTCCGGGTCGGCGTCCTGGCCGGCTGCGCCGGGGTGGTCGCGTTCTGGTACGCCGGGGCGCGCACGGGCACGGGCGCCGGCATCGTGCTGACCGGCGCCGGTGAGCTCGCCGGCCTCCTGGGCTCGTTCCTCGTCTGCGTCCTGCTCGTCCTCATCGCCCGCGTGCCGGGCATCGAGCGCGCTTTCGGCATGGACCGGCTCGTCGGCTGGCACCGCAGCCTGGGCACGGCCACGGTGCTGCTGGTGCTCACGCACGTCGTCCTCATGATCGTGGGCAGCGCCGCCCTGGAGTCGACGACCGCGTGGGCGCAGATCCCGCGGCTGCTGGCGACCCAGCCCGAACTCCTCGAGGCGCTGATCGGCACCTGCCTGTTCTTCGCCGCCGGGCTGACGAGCGTCCGGCTGATCCGCCGGTTCCTGACCTACGAGGTCTGGCTCGCCGTGCACCTCACCCTGTACCTCGGCATCTACCTCGCATTCGGACACCAGGTGCTCGGCGGCAGCCACCTCGCCGGCCTGCCCGTCGCCCAGGCTGCCTGGATCCTCCTGTACGCGGCGGCGGGGGCCGCCCTCCTCACCTGGCGGGTCGCGCTGCCGCTGTGGCGCCTGTCCCGCCACGTGTTCCAGGTCGACGCCGTCCATGCGGCCTCGCCCACGGCGACGAGCGTCTGGCTCCGCGGAAAGCATCTCGAGGAGCTGGACGTGCGCGGAGGGCAGTTCTTCCTCGTGCGCTTCCTCACGCGCGGGCACCTGTGGTCGGCCCACCCGTATTCCGTCTCGTCCCTGCCGAACGAGGGCAGGCTCCGTTTCACCGTCGGCGCCCTCGGCGACCACTCGAGTGCCGCCGGCGCCCTGCGCCCCGGCGTCCGGGTACTTCTCGAAGGCCCGTTCGGCCGCTTCACGGCGTCGGCCGTGACCTCACGTCGCACCCTGCTCGTGGCCGGCGGGGCCGGCATCGGCCCGATCCGGTCGCTCGCCGAGGAACTCGTGCTGCACGGGCGCGACGTCGTCGTCGTGCACCGCGCGAGCGACCCCGAGGAGCTCGCGCTCGGCGAGGAACTGGCCGCCGGGCTCGGACCGCGGTACATACCGCTGACCGGGCGCCGCGCGGAGCTCGGGTACGATCCGGTCGCGCCGGACCGCCTGCGCGACGCCGTCCCCGACGCCTCGCGCCGGGAGGTGTTCGTCTGCGGTCCCGCCGGGCTCGTCGACGCCGTCGTACGCAGCAGCCGAGAGCTCGGCGTGCCCCGCAGCGCCGTCCACCACGAGGAGTTGAGCCTGTCATGACCGTGCGATGGCGCGGAACGATCGTCTACGCGGGCAGCCTGGCCGTCATCGGAGCGGCCACCTTCGCCCGCTACGGCGACGTGGCAGTTCTCGGCGTCCCCACGGCCGAGGGAGCCCAGACACAGGTGAGCGCCTCACCGTCGTCGTCACCCTCCGTGCCGGGAAAGAAGTCCGGCGGGCCTGCCACGGCAAAGCCGGACGACGGCGACGGGTCGGCGAGGTCCGGCGACGGAGCGGGCGGATCCGGGACCCAGGACGCAGAAGGCACCCAGGACACGGGCACCGGCGGAGCCGCCGAACAGGGCGGCGGCTCGACCACCACGGGCGCCGGCTCCGACCCCGAACCCGCCGAACCGCAGGACGTCACCGTCACCGGGGCGGTCGCGACCAACAAGGAAGGCACCTTCCAGGTGGCCGTCACCTTCTCGGGCGACACCATCGTGGACGTCATCACCGTCCAGGCCGGCCACGACAGCGCACGCAGCCAGCAGATCAACGAGGACGCCGTGCCGATCCTGCGCTCCGAGGCGCTCCAGGCCCAGTCGGCGAACATCGACACCGTCAGCGGCGCCACCTACACCTCCGAGGGCTATCGCGAGTCGCTCCAGTCCGCGATCGACCAGCACGGGTGACGCCCCCGTGCGCGTGACGGCCACGGTGATGGGCATCCCGTCGTCGTTCCACCTGCCCGAGCACCGCGGCACCGCCGCGACCGACCCCGCCGCCGCGCGCGCCGCCGTGGACGCCGCCGTCGACCTCCTGCACGAGGCCGAGCAACGGTTCAGCCGGCACGTCGCGACCTCCGAACTACGGGCCGTCCGCCGCGGCGACCTCGACATCTCTCGCGTGAGCGCCGACATGCGCGACGTGCTGGCGCTCGCGGACGAGGCGCGGGACGCGTCGTCGGGCGCGTTCGACGTGACCGGGCCGGACGGGCTGCTCGACACCGACGGCGTGGTCAAGGGCTGGGCGGTGCAGCGGGCCGCGGACCTGGTCGCCTGCCGCGGGGTGGTGGATCTGTGCGTCAACGTGGGCGGCGACGTCGCGGTCCGGGGTGGTCCGGAGCCGGGAAGGCCGTGGGCGGTCGCCGTGGCCGACCCGCACGACCGCACCCGGACGGCCGCCGTCGTGCACGTGTCCGACGGCGGCGTCGCGACCTCCGGGACGGCGGAGCGCGGGACGCATGTGTGGGACGGGCGGACCGGGCGTCCGGCCCGCGGCCTGGCGTCCCTGACCGTGGTGGCCGAGACGCTGACCAGAGCCGACATCCTGGCGACGGCGGGGTTCGCGCTCGGCGCCGACGGGCTCGGCTGGGTGGTTCGCAACGGCGCGGCCTGGGCGCTGGAGATCCGGCCGGACGGGACGCAGGCGCAGGCGATCCGGCCGCCTCGCGGGTGACGGCGGTGGCGCGGGTGACGGCGGCGCGGACGACCGGACCGGGATAATCGGCGGACGGCGGGAGGCCTGGCGCGTATCCTGGAACGTCGCGTGCGGACCCGGATGAACACCGACGTGCAGGGCGTTGAGGTGCTGGGCGTTCCGATGTGCCGGACGTGGCGACGTGATGGACGTGGAGGGAGACCATGGCGAAGGGCGCCAAGAAGAAAAAGAAGCCCGAGGACCCGCGCAGGATCGTGGCGAACAACAAGAAGGCGCGCCACGACTACCTGATCGAGGACGTGTTCGAGGCGGGCCTGGTGCTGTGGGGCACCGAGGTCAAGGCACTGCGCATGGGGCGCGCTTCCCTCGTGGACGGGTACGTGCACGTGGACCGTGGTGAGGCGTGGCTGGAGGGCGTGCACATCCCCGAGTACTTCGAGGGCACGTGGAACAACCACTCGCCGCGCCGCAAGCGCAAGCTGCTGCTGCACAAGGACGAGATCCTGCGCCTGCAGGCCAAGGCCCACGAGAAGGGCCACACGGTGGTGCCGCTCTCGCTGTACTTCCTCGACGGCCGGGCCAAGGTCGAGATCGCGCTCGCGCGCGGCAAGAAGGAGTACGACAAGCGTCAGGCCCTGCGCGAGAAACAGGACAACCGTGAGGCACTGCGCGCCATGCGCCACCGGGAGAAGCTGAGCTGAGCCGGCGCGGTGGGCCAGGGGCGCCCGCGAGGCGGCTCCCGTGCCCGACGGCGATCGTGGCGGCCGGTGGAAATAAGGTGACGGACCACCGCGTTGACCCACTAGACTGAGGACCTCGCCCGAACCCACGGGAGACGGCGGGGCGTTGACAACTCAACATGGGGCTGATCGGTTTCGACGGTGGTTGTGCTTCGAGGAGAAGCGGGCCGAGGATGCAGACTTATCTCGCTAACGATGTCTGCAAACCAATAGTTGCCGATACCAACTCGCGCAACGACTTCGCCCTCGCCGCCTGAGGCGGGCCCGAAGTCCGTCGGCCCGGGGGTGCTCTCACCCCGGTAGCCGGCGTCATCTTGAGAGCCACTGCTAGTGGTCCACGTCATCGGGACTACTGGGACTTCTAGGTGACTGAGCCTGTCCGTGAATGTGTCTGCGCAAGCACGGGGGCCGAGAAAATCCATAGCAGACTGCGCCCGGAGAAGTCCTCGAAAAGTGACACCGGACCCGGGTTCGATTCCCGGCAGCTCCACTCGGTGACAGGCGGCGTGACCCCATTTCGGGTCACGCCGCCTTGTCATTTCTGCGGATTCCCGCAGGTCTGCGCGAGCGGTGGGCTCACCGCGCCGAGAGGTCGACCAGGGGGACGCTGAACTCTCCCTGCCGCAGCGCGCCGGGCACCACCACGACGGCTTCCCTTCCGGTCCATCCGCGCCGGATGACCTTCACGACACCCTCGGCGCCGTGGTAAATGCTCGATGCTCCGGTGACCCGCACCGCGGTGCCCTCGGCGATCGCCCCGCCCATAGCCTTCTTCTCTCTGTCGTCCGGGCCGGGGCTGATCCGTGGGAACACGGGGCGCCGGCTCGTGGGGTGACGCAGAGCCTGCCAGGGGAGGAATGGCGTCGTCAATGAAATTGGGGATGTAATAGTTGGTCATGCGTCCACTCCTTGTGGCCGGATATTTCTTGACGCGATGGGCGGCGTTCTGGAGGTCGCCGACACTGCTTTTCCGGACGTCTTGTGAAATGTCGGAAATGCCATCAGGCAGGCTCGGAAGAAATGAAACCTGACCTGCGAAAACTCCGTCGCACTCTGCTTCGCGTCGAGAACCCGGGAGGCGTCAGCGAGCCGCGGAGGGCCGCCCGCGGTGCTGCAGGAAACGGCGCACGATCGCGCTGAACGACTCCGGTGCCTCGAGGTTGCTCACGTGCCCGCAGCCGGGGATCAGCTCCAGGTGCGCTCCGGGGATCCGGCGCTCGAACTCGCGCGCCACCTCGCGCGGCGACCGGACGTCCAGCTCTCCCCAGACCAGCTGCGTCGGCACCGCGATCGTGGGCAGCACCTCGGTGAGGTCGGCCGCCGCCATCGCGGTGAGCGCGGTCAGCATGCTGCGGCGTCGTACGCCGGCGGCCATGGCGTCCAGCACGGGCACGAACCGTGCCGGCGGCGCGCCCGCGAAGAGCCCGGGCAGCGTCGGGTCGAGCTGTCCTGGCGCATCGAGGGCGGCATGGACGCCCGACAGCCGTGCCTCGGCCTCCTGGGCACCGAGCGACCCGCGCCAGCCCGCGTAACCGTCCGCCAGCACCATCGCGCTGACCGTCGCCGGGTGGCGCCGGTACAGCTCCAGGATCACCGTGGTGCCCCACGACAGCCCGACGACCGGTGCCGGAGCGATGCCGAGCGTCCGGAGGACGCCGGCGAGGCAGTCGGCGTAGCCGGCCAGGCCGAACCCGTCGGGGACGTCCTCGGAACCACCTGCGCCCGGCTCGTCCCAGGCGAACACGGTGAACTCGTCCGAGAGCGCGTCGAGTTGCGGCGTCCAGGTCCGGCTGTCCTCGGCGCCACCGTGCACGAACATCACCGCCGGCCCGTGGCCGGCCCGCCGGTACGCGAGCCGCAGGCCGTTCACCTCGACCGTGTCCATGGTTCGACGGTAGACGGTCACCGGCACACCGGGCGGCCGGAGCGCTCGCCGCCGGTCCGGGCCGTCCGGCTCGCCGTCGGCCGCCGGGCCGGGCACCCGTCCCGACGTCGGCTACGTCGTGACGGACCGGACGCGTTCGGGACGGAAGCCGAACGCGAGGAAGCGGCCGGCCAGACGGCGGGGGATGCCGGTGCGCGTGACGAGGAAGCGCATCAGGACGGGCAGCTGCCCGTCCTTCCGCTTGGCGTCGAAGCCCTGCCGCTGCAGGAACGCCTGCACGCGCTGGGTGAGCCGGGTCGGCCACTCACGGCGGCGCTGGACGGCGGCCAGGTGGTTGTCGGTGAGAGAGTCGTCGAGCAGCGGGCGGGTGAGGATGTTGGCGGTCGCGACCGCGTCCTGGACGGCCAGGTTGATGCCGACCCCGCCGACCGGGGACATGGCGTGCGCCGCGTCGCCGATGCACAGGAGGCCGGGCCGGTGCCACGTCCGCAGCCGGTTGACCCGCACCTCCAGGAAGCCCATCGACTCGAAGGAGCTCAGCTCACCGGTCCTGTCTGCGAGCATCGGCGCCACCTGCGCCACGTCCCGCCGGAAGGCCTCGATTCCCTTGGCCTTCCAGGCGTCGAAGCCGCCCTTGCCGATGAGGTAGCCGCACTGCCAGAAGTCACCGCGGTCGATGGCGACCATGCCGCGGCCGCGGGCGAGCTGGAAGACGAGGTTCTCCTGGTCGTCCTGGTGGCGCGTCAGCCGGAACCAGATGACGTCGATGGGAGCGCCCAGTTCGTCGACCCGCATCCCGGCCGCCCGCCGAACGGCCGAGTCACGGCCGTCGGCGGCGACGACCAGGTCCGCGTGGAACTCCCGGCCGTCGGCGCAGCGCACGCCCGCGATCTTCCCGGCACGCTCGACGACGTCGGTGACGGGTGTGCTCATGTGCAGCGTGAAGGTGGGGTGGCGCCGGGCCTCCTCGGCCAGGAGATCGAGGAAGTCCCACTGCGGCACGAACGCGATGTACGGGAACTTCACCCTCATCCCCGCGAACGCCTCGATGGGCGTCAGGTCACCGCCGAGCGGAACGTTGAGCGAGGTCACCTTGCGGTACCGGAGGCGGTCGAAGCGGCCGGACAGGCCGAGGTCGTCGAGGACCTCGAGGGTGGAGGGGTGGACGGTGTCACCCCGGAAGTCCCGCAGGAAGTCCTGGTGCTTCTCCAGGACCGTGACCTGCACGCCGGCGCGGGCCAGCAGCAGACCGAGCATCATTCCGGCCGGTCCGCCGCCGACGACGACGGCGTTCATCCGGCACTCCCCGGGGGAAGGCCCAGGGCGCGGGCGGCGGCCCAGACTCGGGGCAGGCCGAACTCGGCCATACCCCTGAGCAGGTTGCGCAGCGTGTCGTCGGTGGCGCCGGCGGACCGCGCCAGGTCGGCGTGCAGGTGCAGGGACTCGCCCAGGGTCTGGTGGAGGACATCCACCGCCAGGCAGGCGAGCGCCCGCTCACGGACCGACAGGTGCGGGCGGGCCCAGCGCTGGGCGAGCTGGTCCTCGGTGAAGGCGGCCAGTCCCGGGTCCACCTCCCGCAGGTCCTGGACGGTCCGCGCCAGTCCACCGCGCAGACCGGCCGGCCCGGCGGCCTCGGTGTCCCGCGCCCCGGGCAGGCCGAGCTCCGTCAGGCGCTGGAAGGCGGACGCGACGATCGGGTACCCCGCGTAAGGAGCCAGGTGGCGGAGCAGCTCCCTGATCGACTCGGGGTCCACGTCGTTGGCCCGGGCCATCTGCACGTGCATGGCCAGGGGCAGGCCGAGGTGGGGATGGCACAGGTCGGCGGTCAGGCAGAGGAAGGCCTTCTCCCGCACCGTCAGGTGGGACAGGTTCCACAGGTTGTGTCCGCCGCTCACGGCGAACCGGGCGAAGACGGGATCGAGGTCGGCGAGGGCGTCGGCACCGGCGAGCCGGGTCATGCGTGGCGCTCCGTTCGGGACAGGCCCAGCGCGCGCAGGCGCAGGCGGTCGAGCGTGTACTGCGGGACGACCCGGCCGAGCGTGCTCATGAGCCGTGACGTCTTGCCGACGGGATAGCGGGCGCGGGGCTTGCGCGCGGTCAGGGCGTGCAGGACGGCGCGGGCGACCACGTCGGGGCTCGACCCGTCGCGTTCGGCCGCCAGTCCGCTCGTGACCATCGTGCGGTAGGCGGTTCCGTACAGACGCCTGCCCTCCGGGCCGAGAGAGGCCAGGCGGGGTTCGACCTCGCCCTCCAGCTTGTCGACGGCGTCGGTGTGGATCGAGCCCGGCTCGATGAGGACCGTCGCCACGCCGAACGGCCTGAGCTCCATGCGCAGGGCGTCGTTGAGGGAGCGGACGGCGTGCTTGGACGAGCACAGCGGCCCGCCGAAGGGGAGGGTGATCCAGCTCCCTACGGAGCCGACGTTCACGACCCTGCCCTGGGCCGCCCGCAGCTTCGGCAGCATGGCCTGGGTGACGGCCACCGGCCCGAACACGTTGACCTCGTACTGCAGGCGCAGCGCGTCCAGCGGGACGAACTCCAGCGGCCCGGTGACCCCGATGCCCGCGTTGTTCACGAGGGCGTCGAGGTGGCCGATCCGGTCGACGGCATCGGCGATCTGGCCGGGGTCGGTGACGTCGAGCACGATCGGCGTCACCGTGGGGCCCAGCGCGTCGCCGTCGGCCTGCTTGCGAACGCCGGCATGCACGGCGAAGCCCTCGCGGGCCAGCAGCAGGGCGGTGGCGCGGCCGATTCCGGTCGAGGCGCCGGTGATCAGCACGGTTCTCGGCATGGCAGTTCCCTTCGGAGACATCAGTAGTAGGCCCGCATCAGCTCGGTGGCCCATGCGGGCTGTGTGGTCGGCCCCTGTGGGCCGAACTCGGCCATGTACGGCTTGACGTCCAGCACGGGGGTGCCGTCGATGGCGTCCAGGCCGCGGACATGGAGGTCAAGCCCTTCGACCGAGAGCAGCCGGCAGCGGGACACACCCAGCCGGTTCGGGCGGTTCTTGCCTCGCTGGGCGAAGATGCCGACCTCCGGCCAGTCCGGGTTGCCCCGCGGGCGCCGGGCCGTGGTGGTGATCGAGGCGGGGTCGGCGAGGTGGAAGTGGAAGACCACCTCCAGGTGGGAGAAGCCGTCGAGACCGGTGACGGCGTCGGGGCCGAAGCGGTGCCCGTCGAGGCGGATCACTGCCTGTTCGGTGTCCCAGCCGTCGTCGAACGCCTCGGACCGTCCTCCGAGGACCGTGCCTACGGGGTGCAGGGCGATGGGCGCCACCACTAGGCGGTCGGCCGGGGGCCCGCTGGGCCCGCCGACGATGACATCAGGCATGCTGTCCTCCGGTGAGTATGCCAACACCTGTTGGCCAACAACTGTTGGCAACTTAGAGCAGCCCGTGCCTCGAGTCAACGCCTGTTGGCATAAAGTTGGTCCCATGGAATCAGCGACGAGGGGGAGGAGCTCCGAGGCGACGAAGGCGGCGATCCTGGCAGCCGCACGACGGGCGTTCTCCGAGGAGGGGTACGACCGCGCGACCATCCGGTCCATCGCGGCCGAGGCCCGGATCGACCCGTCGATGGTCATGCGCTACTTCGGCACGAAGGAAGCCCTCTACGCGACCGCCATCGATGTCTCCCTGTCGCTCCCTGACCCGGCCGGGGTTCCGCGCGGCCGGATCGGCGAGGTGGTCATGCGCGGCATGTGCCGCTACTGGGAGGAGGAGCCGATCGGCCTCGCGCGGCTGCGCAGGGCGCTCGCCGACCCGGCCAGCGCCGCCGCGGTGCGGGCATCGATAGCGGACGAGGCATCGGCCATCGCACGGCACTTCTGCGAGGACGAGGACGAGGCACACCTCCGTGGGGCGATGGCCGGAACGCAGGTCCTCGGGATCTCGCTGAGCCGCTACATCCTTCGTGTCCCGGAGATCGTGGCTCTCAGCTGCGACGAGCTGGTGGCCCTGTACGCGCCGACGCTTCAGCGGTACTTCTGCGAGCCGCTTCCCGGCGTCACCGGTGCGGTTCCGGAGCGATCCTCCTGACGCGTGCGCCGGAGACGCCCCGCTCCGCGCCCCCGGACCCCGGACGTGCCGGAGCCAGGCGCGCGGAGCGACGTCGGCCGCGTGTCAGCCCAGATCGCAGGGGGTGTCGCCGAGCAGCACGGCGGCCGGTGGTACCGAGCTTCCGGTCGCGATGAACCCGAGCGTCCACGTCGCGCCGGGCGCGAGGTCCGGGGCCCAGCCCGGTGCCTGGACCGTCACCGTCGGCCCGTCCTGGACGGCGGTCCCGCCCCAGGACTGGGTGATGGCCTCGCCGTTCGTGAACTCCCAGGTGACGGCGGCGCCCTCGACCGTCTCCGTTCCGGTGTTCGTCACCGACACCTCACCCTGGAACCCGCCGTCCCACTGGTTCACCACCGTGTACGACGCCGTGCAGGACGCGGTGCCCGGCCCGGGATCGGTGGGCTGTCCGCTGGGTTCCTCCGTCGGGTCCCCGGTGGGCTCCCCCGTGGGCTCCACTGTGGGCTCCTCCGTGGGCTCCGGTTCCGGGCCGACCGAGCCGGGCTCCGAGCCCCACAGCAGTTCGGGCCCCTCGTACAGCGTGATCCGGTCGTTCTTGGCCGGATCGGCCCCGACCCCGGCCTGCGACCAGTCGTTGCTCGGGTCCCACACGTCGGCGGTCACCCGGAACTGGATCTCGCGGCGGTGCTGCGACTGCCCACCCGGGTACACCGGTGAGCCGGAGCAGTCGATCTCCACGTAGTACCGGTCCCCTCCGGCATGCCCGACGGTCGCCGCGCCGTCCGGGCACTCGGTGTAGTTCGTCGAGGCCTGGATCGTGGCCGGGTCCGCGCCGGCGTCCAGGGTGAACCAGTAGCGCACCCGCACGTCGTCGAGGACCCGCGCGGGGAACGCCGACCGGTTGCGCACCATCGCCTTGATCTCGGTGAACTCGGTCCCCGGCTGGTTGAGGTTCGACTCGACGAAGAACTCGTCCTGGTCGGGCTGCTCCGGCTGAGGGAAGTCCGACAGCGGCGTGCCGCCGTACTCGTCGGCGAGGTAGGCGACGGCGGAGGTGAAGCCCGCGTTGTAGTCGGTGGCGACCTCGTTCGACACGTAGTCCGACCGGTCGTCCGTGTACGAGTCGTCGGGAGAGCCGGGGCCGCCGACGAGGGCGCCGTACAGCGTGTGCCGCGTGTCGGCCGGGTCGGTCAGGGAGTCCAGCCACGACCCGTGAGCCGTGCGGTGGTGCGGGTTCTGCGGCGGGTTGTCGCCGTACCCGATGACGTACGACGAGCCGCGCGGGTTGTCACCGAGCGCGTAGTCGATCTGGCGCTCACCGAAGTCGTGGTACGTCCGTGCCCGGGTCGTGTCGCCCTGCTGCGCCAGCCAGTCGCCGTAGACGAGTGCCACGAACGCGGTGTTCGCGGCGTACCGGAGCGAACCCCACGTGTCCAGGTACGCCTGCCCGCCGGGGGAGTAGGTCACCCGTTCGCCGTCGTACCCCGTGGTCCAGTAGTCGAGCCACCGGTTCGCGTCCTCGATGTACCGCTGCTCGCCCGTCGCCTGTGCCAGCAGGGCGTACGTGCCGAAGGACTTGTCGTCCCACGCGATCGTCCAGCGGTAGGAGTGGGTGCCGGTCTGCGGCTCGGTCCCGAGCTGGTCGTACTCCGCCTCCGCCTTGGCCAGGTAGGACGCGTCACCCGTGGCCTCGTAGAGCCAGTACGCGCCCCAGACGAGCTCGTCCTGGTAGCCCGACCACGAGTTGTAGTAGTTCGCGGCCGGGACGCAGTCCGAGTACTCGCCGCGGTAGGTGTCCGCGAAGTCGTAGAGCTGTTCGGCGTGAGTGACCAGCTCGGCCGCGTAGCCGGGGTCGGAGTCGGCGAACACGATGGACGACGCCGCCATCGCCGCCGCCGTCTCCCCGGCGACGTCGCTGCCCGGGCAGGACGCGTCGACCTTGTACGCAGGGCGTGCCATCTGCATGGCCTCGGCCGGGCCCCACCACTTGTGGTCGGCCTCCCCGTCGCCCACCTGGGCGTAGAGCACGTCCGGTTCCGGGTGCGCCCTGATGAAGTAGTCGTTCACCCAGCGCAGCGAGTCCAGCAGCTCGTCCTGCTGGCCGGCCGCGGCGTAGCCGCCGGGGCTCTCGATCGCGCCCCACGCGAGCATCGTCGTCGTGAACGCCATCGGCAGGCCGAACTTCACGTGGTCGCCGGCGTCGTACCAGCCTCCGGTCAGGTCCAGGCCGACGTCCGCACCGTCGGCCATGCCGGAGTCCCCGCGCCAGTTCACGCGGAAGTCGTCGGGCAGGTCGCCGGAACGCTGGGCGTCGTAGAAGAACAGGGACTTCTGCAGCACCTCGGCGTAGTCCTGGTCGCCGGCCGCGGAGGCCGCGGGGGCGACGCCGGCGGCTCCTGCGGTGAGGAGCGCCCAGGCCGCCGTGAGGGCGGTGGCCCGGACCGCCGCGCGTCGTCGTGCGGGGGGTCGTGGATGCATGGCTACCTCTCGGGGTCCGCCCGCGTCCGCGTCGACGCAGGTCCGGTCCGACACCCTCGTCGTTCACCCGCCCCGGCGGCAGGGCGCGAAACGTTTAGCCGGGCACCGGCGACGGCCGGTGCCCGGCAAGGGACCGGCCGCCGCCCGCGGTCACAGCCCCCGAGCGAACTCGCTGATCAGCGACGGCACCGCGGCATCGAAGCCGGCGACGTCGAGCATGCCCGGATCGGCCGGGTCGGCGATCGAGAACTCGGTCGCCGTCATGCCCACGACGACGAGCCGCGCCGCGATGCCCGAACGCTCCCGGTACTCGCGCAGCGCCTGGTGCGGGTGCACGCTGCCGTGCCACGTCTCGTTGTCGGTGTAGACGACGAACGTGTCGACCTCCAGCCCCTCGCGGGTCGCGTGCAGCATCGGCTGCGCGCAGTCCGTCGAACCCATCGGCAGCGAGTCCACCACACGCAGGGCGTCGTCGAGCCGCTGACGGGGCGAGATCCGCAGCGGCGCCAGCGCGGGCGGCTCGCCCCACCGGTGCCCGCCGCCCGCCGCGGTGAAGGCGACGGCGGACGCCGTCGGCTCCGTGGCGAGCTGGACCAGCGAGAGCGCGGCCGCGGCCTCCCGGGGCGTGATCGGCAGGCCCGAGATGTTCCCGAAGCCCATCGACCCCGACACGTCCACGGCGAGCATCGTCCTCGTCCCGGAGGGGTCGACAGCGCCGAACGCCGCGGAGAACGCGGCGTCCAGCGCGTCGGTGATCGCCGGCGTCGGCTCCCACGTGCCCGAACCGCGCGTGGACCTCCCCGAGGCGTAGGTTCGCTGCGCCACCAGCACGTTCACCGGGTGCACGCGGGCGCGCCGCAGCCGTTCCGGGTCGGCGAGCCGGTCCGCGACCTCAGCGGTGCGCCCGCCGGTGGCAGGGAGCACGCCGAGTCGTGTGAGCCGGGGGAGCTGGCGCATCAGGGCCGTGGCCGGGACGCCGACGTCGAGCAGCGCGTCCCAGACCGCCGTCTCACCGAGCGCGGCGTCGGGCAGCATCTCCCAGGTCAGGCCCGCGTCGCGGACCAGAGCCGCCCAGGTGGCGACGTCGGAGG
This sequence comes from Myceligenerans indicum, assembly GCF_016742955.1. Classification (GTDB taxonomy): domain Bacteria; phylum Actinomycetota; class Actinomycetes; order Actinomycetales; family Cellulomonadaceae; genus Myceligenerans; species Myceligenerans indicum. Next base: position 461,623 of record NZ_JABBYC010000001.1, read on the forward strand.
TCGCCCCCGCGCGGACGAACGCCTCGATCAGCTTCGGGGTCGCGTTGCCGGTCGAGGCGTGCGTGATCCAGTCGAACGTCGCGCGCAGGGCCGGGTCGGACGTAACGGGGTGGGCCAGTCGCAGCAGGTCACGGTGGGACCAGCCCTCGCGCTGCCGGTACTTGACCGCCTGGTGGGCGACGGCGTCCGCGTCCTTGTCGGTGTACCACCGCCCGACGGCGCGGCGCAGGCCGCGGCCCCAGCCGCGGAACTGCTCGGCGTAGCCCGCGAACTGGAGCAGGTGGGTTCCCGTGCGGGCCACGCGCGGCAGCGCCGCGAGCGCGGCCTGCGCGCTGCCCGGTACCGACGACGCGGCCGCCAGCGCGAAGAGTGCGGGCTGCTGCCGGGGCGCCGCGCCGCGGGCCGAGACCTCGACGATCGTGCGGACCAGGACGTCCGGGTCCCGCTCGGCCAGGCGCAGCACCAGCTCGGCGTTGTCGCGGGCCAGGTCACGTGGTGCGGCGTAGTAGGTGCCTCCGTCGACGCCGAGGGTGAGGAAGCGGCGCAGCCGCGCGACGTCGTCGAGCACGAAGGTGTACCCGCCGGCCTCGTTCCGCTTCTGGTGGGCGTCGGCCTGCTCGTGCTGTGGGGTCCGGCGGCGGCTGACGGCGCGCAGGATGTCCATGGGTACTTCCCTCCTCGTGCGTGGCGACGACGCCGGCCTGGGGCCGGGTCGTTCTGTTCGTTCCGGACATGCCGAAAGCGGTGGCGGGCGTGTCGTGGTCACCGGGGTTGTGCTCTGGGCCGCTGAGCTACGCCGCCCGGAGGCGGCGGCGGGATTCGAACCCGCGTCTTTCCTTCCGAGGAGAGGTAACCGATGACCTTCGGCCCGCCACCGCCTTCTGCGGTGACGTGAGCGGGCGTGTGACGCCGCCGGCGGCAGAACACCCGGCGAACCGGGCGCGGGGCTCGAACCCGCACTGCCATGACCAGGTAACCGATCGGCTCCGGCCCGCTCCGACGAGGTCCGGGCGGGCGTGTGGCCGACCGCCGGGGGTCTCATGCTCTGCCCGTTGAGCTACGCCACCCGAAGTGACGACGGGACTCGAACCCGCAACCCTGAGTGTGAAGTGAACCGACCGTCTCCGGTCCGCCCGAACCTCGCCGATGTTCAGTTGTCCGGGCGTGAGCCTAGGCGGGGCCGGCGAGGGGCGCACCGTATTTTTCCTGATGGGGAGGGTGCGGGTGGTGCGGGTCGGGGAGGAGCCCCAGGTGCCGGTCACGGTCCGGTGACGATTCACCACCTCAACCAACGAATCGGGCATCCTGGCCGTCTCTCCCCGTGAGAACTTCGCGCGTGGCCCGCTCTGACCAGGGAAGACGGAGCGCTCGGCGCGCGATGACGACTGACGGGCATCCGCGTGCCGATCGTGGGCCCGCCCCCAGGAGGAGCGCAGCGATGGACAACAGCGTGACACGCAAGATGACGGCCGGAACCCTGGGTGCGGTGGCCCTGGTCGCCACCCTGGTGGCGGCCAGCAGCAGCGAGGCCCAGGAGACGCCGTCGGACACCGCCGCCCCGTCGTCGACCAGCAGCGCCGAGCGTTCGGGCGCCGCGGCGCCGGACGTCGCGCTGGTGTCGACGCCCGACGCGCGGCGTGCCGCCGCCCAGGAGCAGGCCGCCGACCGGCGCGCCGCGGCCGAGGCCGCGAAGGCCGCCGAAGAGGCCGAGGCTGCCGCGCGGGCGGAGGCCAAGGCAGCGGCGAAGGCAGCGGCGAAGGCCAAGGCGGAGGCGGAGCGTCAGGCGCGCCTGGCCGAGATCACCCCCGGCGAGCAGGGGGAGCACGTGGCGCGGATGCAGGAGCGTCTGCGACAGCTCGGCTACCAGGTGACGTCCGCGGACGGCGTCTACGGTGCCGAGACCTGGCAGGCCGTGGTCGCGTTCCAGAAGGTCGCCGGTCTGGGCCGGGACGCCGTGGTGGGGCCGGCCACCCAGAAGGCCCTGGACGACGGCGTGGTCCCGGTCTCGCGGTACGGCGGAACCGGCATCGAGGTGGACCTCGGGCGGCAGGTGCTGCTCGTGGTCGAGAACGGCAAGGTGATCCGCACCTTCAACGCGGCGTCCGGCAACGGCGAGAGCTACGAGGCGCTGGGCGCCCAGTACGTGGCGCACACCCCGAGCGGCAGCTTCGCCGTGTACCGGCAGGTGGACGGTATCCGGGAGTCGTCCCTCGACCTGGGCAGCATGTACCGGCCCAAGTACTTCACCGGCGCCATCGCCGTGCACGGCTCGCCCTCGATCCCCGCCTACCCGGCGTCGCACGGCTGCATCCGCGTGTCCAACACCGCGATGGACTGGATCTGGTCCTGGGGCGCCTCGGTCGGCACCCCGGTCCACGTGTACTGAGCCGGTACGGCCCCGGGAACGGCCGGTACGGCCCCGGGAACGACGCCTGGGCCGCGCACGGTCCCTTCAGTCGACCGGCAGGGCCAGGAGCCCCCGGACCGTCTCGACGAGGTCGCCGCCCGCGACGTCCGGGCCGGCGAAGATGTCCGGGAAGCTCTCCCCGCCACGGGCGACCCATCCCGTGGTGAGCCCGGCCTGGTGGGCACCATGGGTGTCCCAGGCGTGCGCGGCCACCAGGGCGAGCTGCTCCGGATCGGCGCCGGTGCTGCGGACCGCGTGCCGGTAGATCTCCGGGGCGGGCTTCCACTGCCGCACGTCGTCGACCGACAGGACCTGCTCGATGTCGTCGTCCAGGCCGGCGCGGTGCAGCAGCCGAATGGTGTTCTGCGCCGAACCGTTCGTCAGCGTCACCAGCCGGATGCCCGCGTCCCGGGCGAGCCGGACCGCCGGCAGCACGTCGGGATGCGGGTCGAGCTCGGCGAACCCCGCGAGGACGGCGCCCGCCGCCTCGTCGTCGAGCGCGGATCCGGTGGCCGATCGCAGGGCCTGGGCGGCGACCTCGCCGAACGGGCGGTAGCTCCCGCTGGCCGCGAGGGCGAACCCGTCCCGCAGGAGGCGCGAGAAGAACAGCTCCAGCACGTGCCCCGGCTGCCCGGCGTCGACCAGCCGCCGCCGGACCGGTTCGAGCGGGAACAGCGTCTCGATGACGTCGAACGCGATGACCCGAGGACGTTTCGCCATGCCACGATGGTTCCGTCACGCCACGGTCCCGGCAAGCTGGTGCGTCCCGGACCGTGCGGTGACGCACGACAGCCCTGGACCAGCAGGTCGTGGCGATCCGCGATGTCCGCTGCGATGCGGGCATGCGGCGCGTCGGCGTTAGGGTTGCACTCCGTGACCCCCGATCCCGGTCTCGTGCCCGCACCCGTGTCGCTGGAGACCGGAGACGGGACGGTCCTGCTCGGCGACGGCGCGCGGGTCGCGGCGGACCCGGCACTGCGTCCCGCCGCACGGTGGTGGCGCGGGGTCACCGAGGCGGCGTTCGGCATCGAGCTCGTGCCTGACGACGGCGCGGGGAACCCGGACGTGAGCTTCGTGCGCGGCAGCGGCACCCCGCCGGGTGGCTACCGCCTGGAGATCGCCCCCGGTGCGTCGACCCGGGTGCGGGTCGAAGCCGCCGACCTCGACGGTGCGCATGCCGCCGCGCAGACCCTGCGGCAGCTGGCCGGCCCCGGAGCCTTCCGGCGCGCGCCGCTCCGTACCGGCGAGGGCACCCGCCGGCCGTCGTCGGGCACCGTCGCCCTTTCCGCCCTGCGCATCGCCGACCACCCCCGCTTCGGCTGGCGCGGCGTCCTGCTCGACGTCGCCCGGCACTTCCTGCCCAAGCACGACGTGCTGCGGTTCGTCGACCTCGCCGCGCTGCACAAGCTCAACGTGCTCCAGCTCCACCTCACCGACGACCAGGGCTGGCGTCTGGAGGTGCGCCGCTTCCCGGAGCTGACGCAGGCGGGCGCCTGGCGGGCCGAGTCCACGATCGGCACCTGGCGCACGGGAACCGGCGACGGCACACCCCACGGCGGCTTCTACACGCAGGACGACCTGCGCGAGATCGTCGCCTACGCGCGCGAGCGCGGGGTCACGGTGGTGCCGGAGATCGACGTTCCCGGACACGTCGAGGCCGCCGTGGCCGCCTACCCGTTCCTCGGAACCCGCAAGGACCGGCGTGGTGTGCGCACCACCTGGGGGATCAGCGAGGACGTGCTCGACCCGTCCGAGGAGTCCCTGGCGTTCTTCCGGCACGTGCTCGACGAGGTCGCGGACGTGTTCGACGCCCCGTGGATCCACCTCGGCGGCGACGAGGTGCCCGTGGACCGCTGGGAACGGTCGCCCGCCATCCGGGCGCGTGCCGCCGCCCTCGGGTTCGTGCGGCCGGCGGCCCCGGCATCGGGTCATGGTGTGCTCCGGGCGCCGGCAGAGCCGGTTCCCGACGTCGCCCGCCTGCACGGCTGGTTCCTGGCCAGGCTCGCCGACCACGTGCGAGACCTGGGGCGGCGGGCGATCGTCTGGGACGAGGCGTTCGGTCCCGACCTGCCGCGCGACGTCGTCGTGACCGCCTGGCGCGCGGGCAGCCCGGGTATCGCGTCGCGGGCGGCCGCGGCCGGGCACGACGTCGTCGTCGCACCCGAGACGGCCTGGTACCTGGACCACCGCGGCGGTGACCACCCGGAGGAGCCCGTCCCGGTGGGCTTCCTCCGTACGGTCGCGGACGCCCTGTCCTACCACCCGGACCTGCCGGGCGGCCTCCCGCAGGCCGCGGCCGGGGGAGTCGAGGCGGCCGGGGGAGCCGAGGAGGCCGGAGGGGTCGAGGCGGCCGGAGCCACGGACACGGAGCACCGTGGCCGGCTGCTCGGAGGGCAGGCGCAGGTCTGGACGGAGCACCTGGACTCCGCGCGCCGCGTCGACCACGCCACCTTCCCGCGGCTGGCGGCCGTCGCCGAGGTGCTCTGGTCGCCCGCGACCGACCGCACGCCCGGGACGCCGGCGTCGGACGGGTTCCTGAAGCGGCTCGACGAGCACCACCTGCCCCGGCTCGACGCCTACGGCGTCGAGTACCGGCCGCCCACGGGCCCGCACTTCTGGCAGCGCCGGCCCGGCGTGGCCGGAGCGTTCCGCGACCTGGCCGGCGAACTGGCCGGCGCGCGCGAGAGCGAGACGCGGCTCCACGGCGCCGAGGCGAGCATGGGAGCGGGGGCAGGCGCCGGCGTGGGGGCGCTCGCGGGCCACGGCGGCGCCCGGTCTGCCGTGTCCGGCCCGCAGGCGTCTTCGCCGCCTGCCGTCGGCGTCGTGGCCGGCGCGAGGCTCCCGCTGCCCGACGGGTCCCTGTCCGAACCGGTCGACCTCCACCTCCGCGGCGGGCGTATCACCCTGGTGACGCGTGCCGCCGCCCGTGCGGCGCCGGACCGTCACGTTCTCGACGCCGGGGGGCGGATCGCCCTGCCGGGACTGATCGACGCGCACTCCCACGCCGAGGGCGTCGTGCACGACCCGGACGTGCAGCACTCGCTCCTGCGGCAGGGCGTCACGACCATCGTGACCGGGCAGGACGGCGTCTCGTACGCCCCGGGTGACGGGAGGTGGCCGGCCGCCTACTTCGCGGCGATCCTCGGCGACCACCCGAGCTATCGCGGCCCGCGTGTGCGCGACCTCCTGGCCTGCTACGACGGCACGGTTCCGGTGAACGTCGCCTACCTCGCCCCGCACGGCACGATCCGGCACGCGGTGCTCGGGGACAACCCGAAGCGAGCCACCAAGAAGGACCTCGCGCGCATGCGGGCGCTCCTGCGCCAGGCCCTGCGCGACGGCGCGTGCGGGCTGTCGACCGGCCTGGAGTACGTGCCCGGCGGGTACGCCGACGAGCGCGAGCTGGTGACGCTCGCGGAGGTCGTCGCGGGGCGGGGCCTGCCGCACGTCAGTCACATGCGCGGGTACGAGGACAAGGCGGGCGACGGCTTCGCGGAGCTCGTGCGGATCGCGCGGGCTTCCGGTGTCGCCACGCACGTGTCGCACTACCACGGGCCTGCGGCCGAACTTGCCGGGTACGTCGACGAAGCGCGCGCCGACGGTCTCGACGTCACCTTCGACTCCTACCCCTACCTGCGCGGATGCTCCATCCTGTCGATGGTCTCGCTGCCGCCGTGGCTGCCGCTCGCCGACCCGGAGGCCACGGTGAGCGCCCTGCGGGATCCGGAGACGGTCGCGCGGCTGCGGCGTGAGCACTTCCCCGCCCTGGCCGAGACGTGGCCCCGCATCACGTTCGCGTCCGTGCCCGACCAGGGAGGCCGGAACCTCACCTGGGCGGAGGGCCGGACGCTGCCCGACGTCGCCCGGCTGCTGGGTCTCGACCCCGCTGATGCCGTGATCGAGGTCCTCGTGGCGACGGGCCTGCGCGCCACCTGCGTGTTCGCCCAGCCCCCGACGAACTCCGCGGAGTCGGTGGCCGCGCTCGCGGGCCACGCGGCGCATCTGGGCGGGTCGGACGCGATCTACCTGGGCGGGCGCCCGCATCCGCGCGGCTGGGGCGCGTTCGCCCGGATGCTCGCCGAGCGGGTGGGCTCCGGCGACTGGTCGTGGCATGACGCCGCCGAGCACCTGTCAGGACGGGCGGCGAGGCGGTTCGGGCTCGCCGGCCGCGGCGCGCTCGTGGCAGGTTCCGTCGCGGACGTCGTCCTGGTCGACCCGGACACGGTGCGTGACCGCGCCACCTACGACCTGCCGCGCGTGGTGGCGTCGGGCGTCGACGACGTCCTGGTGCGGGGTGTACCGGTCCTGGCGGGCGGTGACCTGACCGGAGCGGCCCCGGGCGGTGCGGTTCGTCCTGGCTGAGCGCGCCGGGCGAGGTTCGGTGCCGGACCGGTGCTCCCGTCCCGGAGGTATCCGGGATGCCTTGGCGCGCGCGCCCGTGCGGGCGCGGTGATCCGGCAGGATGTGTCCGTGCGCATCGATGACTTCTCGCTGTCCTGGCCGTTGCTGACCGTCGATCAGGCGGCGCTCGAGCACAACATCGCGTCCGTCGCCGAGGTGTTCTCCGGTGCCGGGGTGGAGTTCGCGCCGCACGTGAAGACCCATATGGCCACGGGGATCTACCGGCGACAGGCCGCGGCCGGAACCTGGGGCGCGACCGTGGCCACCCCGGGCCAGCTCCGGGAGGTGGTCTGGTGGGGCAAGGTGGGCCTGCGCACCCGCGTGCTCCTGGCCAACGAGCTCACCGACCCGCGCGAGGCCCGCTGGCTGCGCGCGGCGCTGGACGCGGGCGAGGTCGAGGAGGCCTGGGTCTACGTCGACTCGTGGGAGGGTGTGGCGCTCCTGGACGCGGCGTTCGCCGAGGCTGTCTTCCCCGAGCGGCTGGGCGTGCTGGTGGAGGTGGGCGTGCCGGGCGGACGCACCGGGGTGCGATCGATCGCCCAGGTCGCGGCACTGGCCCGGGAGGTCACGCGGGCGGGGCTGCGGCTCGTGGGCGTCGCCGGGTACGAGGGCCCGGTGGCGGTCGGGACCAGCGACGCGGAGCTGGCGGCGGTGGCCCGCTGGTGCGCGGACCTGCGGGCCGCGGGCGCGCGTGTCGCCGGCCTCGTGGACGGCGAGGTGGTGCTCAGCGCGGGCGGGAGCGCGTTCGCCGACGTCGTGCTCCGGGAGCTGACCCGGCCGCTGACGGATCCGGCCGGCGCGGCGGTCGCCACGCGCGTGGTGCTGCGCTCGGGCGCGTACGTCGCCCACGACCACGGCCACTACCGCCGCACGGATCCGTGGCGCCGGCTGGGCGCGAGTCCCCTGCGGCCTGCCCTGACGGTGTGGGGCCAGGTGCTGTCGGTGCCGGAACCCGGCCTGGTCATCTGTGGGGTGGGGCGCCGGGACGCGTCGTCGGACATCGACCTGCCGACGCCGCTGACCGTCCGCACCGTGGACGACGGCGGCCGGCTCGGCAAGGCGCGCGACCTGCCCGACGGCTGGGGTGAGGTCACGGCGCTCAACGACCAGCACGCCTTCGTCCGGGTGGGGCAGGGCGCCGGGGAGATCCGCCCGGGGGACGTGGTCGGCTTCGGGATCTCGCATCCGTGCACCACCTTCCAGCTGTACCGGACGGCGTACCTGGTCGACGGCGACGAGATCGTCGAGCCGCTGCAGCTCGCGTTCCACTGAGGTGAGGGCTCGGGGGCGGGAGACCGGTCCTGATTCCCTGGTCGGGCGGCTGACCCGGCTGGTGGTTCGCCGGGCTGGTGGCTGACGCCCCGGGGTGAAGATGTGCGCCGTGGCCCCGCCTCCTCAGGTCAAGTTTCTGTTGCGGCGTCCGTCGTCGGCTGGACTTCGGGCGTTCGAACAGGTTCAGTAGGGGACCTAACATAAGCATGTCGGCGCACAGGGGAGCTGACGTGATGCCCGCCGCACGGTGCGGCGGCCCGTCGGAAGGGTCCCCTCGATGAAGATGCGCATCCGTACGCTCGTGCTCGCCGCGGTGGTGACGGCGTCGGCTCTCGCCGGCTGTTCGCCCGGACCTGCCGGGAGCCCGCCGAGCGGCTCCGCGGACCGGGACGTCACGGTGCGAGTGTGGCTGGCCGGCCAGGACACGCCGCAGGAGGCGATCGACCACCTCTCCACCACCTTCGAGCAGCGTCATCCGGACGTGGAGCTGGTGGTGGAGCGGCAGGCGTGGACCGGTCTGCTGGAGCTGCTGACCGAGCGCCTCAGCGGCAGGTCGCACCGAGTGGTGCCCGACGTCGTCGAGATGGGCAACACCCAGGCGGCCGCGCTCGACGCCGGGGGTCTGCTCGCGCCGATCACGCAGGAGCAGTACGAGGAGCTGGGCGGCGACGACCTGCTGCCCGGCTTCGTGGAGGCGGGCACCTACGACGGGGTGCTCTACGCGCTGCCGTACTACGCCGGTTCCCGCGTGATCTTCTACTCCGAGCAGCAGCTCGGGGGGCGGCCGGTTCCCCGGACGCTCGACGAGCTCGTGGACACGGCCGTCAGCATGCGGACCGATGAGGTCTCGGGCATGTGGATGCCGGGTCGCGACTGGTACAGCGCGTTGCCGTTCATCTGGGAGAACGGCGGCTACGTCGCCGAGCGGCGCGAGGACGGGACGTGGGAGGCGGGGTTCTCCTCGCCCGGCGGGATCAGGGGGCTGGAACAGGTGCAGCGCCTCATGATGTCGGCCTCCAACGCCCCGCCGGAGGACGACGGCACGCATCTGGCCCAGCCGTTCTGCGCGGGGGTCGCGGGCTTCGTCTCGGCGCCGACCTGGCTCCGGTGGGAGATCCAGGCTCCCGAGGAGCCCGAGGACGGCGGGGTGCCGGGCTGCGCCTCGACGTACGGCAAGGACCTGAGGGCCATCCCCCTCCCGGGACGCGAGCCGGGCGACGTGGCTCCCGTGTTCGCGGGCGGGTCGAACATCGCCATGGCCGAGGACTCCGCGCACCCCGAGCTGGCGTACGAGGTCATGAGCATCATGCTCGGGGACGAGTACCAGACGATCCTCGCCGAGAACGGCCTGATCCCGGGGCGCCTGTCGCTGTCCTCGGCGGTGGACCAGTCCGACCCGATCGCCGCGGCGGGTGTGGCGGCGGTCCGGGGTGCGCGGCTCACCCCGGCCACGCCCAAGTGGAGCGACATCGAGGCGTACGGAATCATCCCGGCGGCGTTCTCCCGGCTGGCGTCGGGGGCAGACCCCGAAGAGGTCGCGGACAGCCTCGACACCCAGATCGAGTCCATGCTCAACTGGCGCGTCGCCGGGTGAGATCGGGTAACGGTCAAGTAACGGCCCGCCGTCGTCGTGGACACGGCGGCGTTAATCAGGTGTACTAACAAACATGCCGACGACGACACGCAGCAGCGGACGAGTGGGGGAGCGCCTTCGCGCGACCTCCAAGGTGCTCCCGGAGCACGCTCGCGCTCACAACCGTTCTCTCGTGCTGCAGCACCTGTTCCACGAGGGGCCGACCTCGCGGGCGGACCTCGCCCGGGCCACCTCCCTGACCCGTGTCACCATCTCCGACCTGGTCTCGGTGCTCATCGCCGAGGGGCTCGTCGAAGAACTCGGCACCCGTCCGGGCCAGCGGGTCGGCAAGCCCGCGATCCTGGTCGGCCTGCGCGGGGACGCGTTCCAGATCGTCTCGCTCGACCTCACCGACGCCGCCCAGATGCGCGGCGCCGTCATCAGCCTGACCGGCCAGGTGATCGAGCGCCGAGCCCTCGACGTCGACGGCCGCACCGGCGACGAGCTCACAGACCTCGTCGCCCGGTTCGCCCGCCTGCTCGTCGCCCAGGCGACCTGTCCCGTCCTCGGGATCGGCGTCGGCTCGCCCGGCGTCGTCGACGACCGCGGCCGCGTCATCGAGGCACCGAACCGCGGCTGGTACGACCTCCCGCTCGCCGAGATCCTCACCGACCGGATCGGCCTGCCGGTCCAGGTCGCCAACGACGCCAACACCGCGGCACTGGGCGAGTTCACCTACGGCGGCGCCGCCGCCGGCATGCTGCTCCTGCTCGTCGGGCTCGGCGTCGGCGCCGGGATCGTCGTCGACGGCATCCGGGTGCACGGCGTCCGCTTCGCCGCCGGCGAGCTGGGCCACACCACCGCCGTCGACGACGGCGAGCTGTGCGCCTGCGGCCGCCGCGGCTGCCTCGAAACCGTCCTGTCCACCCGCGCCCTGCGCAGCGCGGTCGAGGGCAAGGACCCCACAACTGCTGACGCCGACCTCGCGGAAGTCGGCAGGGTGCTCGGAACGACCCTGGCACCCGTCGTCAGCGCGCTGAACCTCGCCGAGGTCCTGCTGAGCGGTCCCGCGGACCTGCTCGACGGCCCCCTGCGGGAAGCAGCGCAGGAGACCCTCCAGCAGCGCACGATGCCGGCGGTCAGCGCCGGCCTCCAGCTCCGGATGGCGTCTCTCGGCCAGGACGTGGTGCTCCTCGGCGCCGCCGTCCTGGTCCTGTCCGCTCAGCTGGGGGTGTCGTGACCACACGGACGTGTTCACGCCGAGGGCGCGGCAAGACACCGCACCGACATCGCAGGCAAGTACCCGAGAGGAATGACATCGCGTGAGAAAGAACCGTCTCGTCGCCGTCACGGCGGCGGCATCCATGACTCTGGCCATGGGCGCGTGCGCGTCCGGCGCCGACGCCGCCGACGACGGCGGCCCGAGCACCGGCGAGGTCCGCGTCTGGCTGGTCGGGACCGACACGCCCGACGAGGCCCGCGACTACCTGAAGACCACCTTCGAGGAGCAGAACGAGGGCTCCACCCTCGTCATCGAGGAACAGTCCTGGGACGGCCTCGTCGACAAGTACACGACGGCGCTCGCGGGCTCGGACGCCCCGGACGTGGTCGAGGTCGGCAACACGCAGGCGTCCGCGTTCACGTCCAACGGCTACTTCAGCGAGATCACCGCCGACGAGTTCGAGGAACTGGGCGGCAGCGACCTGCTCCCCGGCTTCGTCGAGGCCGGTGACTGGGAGGGCGCGCACTACGCCCTGCCCTACTACGCCGGTTCGCGTGCGGTCTTCTACAGCCCGCAGCTGGTCGACGGCGAGCCGCCGGCGACCCTCGACGAGTACGTCGACGCCGCGAAGGACATGTACAAGAAGGGCAAGTTCTCCGGCATGTGGTGGCCGGGCCAGGACTGGTACAACGCACTGCCCTTCATCTGGGAGAACGGCGGCTACATCGCCGAGCCGGCCGACGACGGCAGCTGGGAGGCGGGCTTCTCCACGCCGGGCGGCATCGCCGGCCTGACGCAGATCCAGGACCTGATGCTCAACGCCTCGAACGCGCCGGCCGACGGTCAGGAGACCGACCTGCAGGTGCCGTTCTGCGAGGGCAAGATCGGCTACCTGTCCGCGCCGACGTGGATCCAGTGGTCCATCAACGCCCCGGAGGAGCCGGAGTCCGACGACGGCGTTCCCGGCTGTGGGTCGACGTACGGCGGCGACCTCGAGGCGTTCGCCCTGCCGGGCAAGGACGGCGGCGCCGCCCAGGTGTTCGCCGGCGGCTCGAACATCGCCATCGCCAAGAAGAGCGAGCAGCGTGACCTGGCCTACTCGGCCCTGAAGATCATGCTGAGCGACGAGTACCAGTCGATCATCGCCGGGATCGGCCTGATCCCCGCGAAGGTGTCCCTGTCGGGCGACGTCCCGCAGGAGAACTCGATCGGCGCGGCGGGCGTCGAGGCGGCGGCCGGCGCCAAGCTCACCCCGGCCACGCCGAAGTGGGCCGACGTCGAGGCGCAGAACGTGCTGCAGACCCAGTTCACGCGCCTCGCCAACGGTGATGACGTGGAGCAGGTCGCGGCCGACATCGACTCCCAGATCGAGTCGATCCTCAACGGCTGACCCAGCAGCCCACCTTCCGCGGTCCCCCGCCCGGCAGCCCCGGAGCCCGGGCGGGGGACCGTCACACTGCCCCCAACTGCTCGTCACCGGAAGGTAGCCATGAGCTCCCTCGCCACCGAACCCGCCGCACCGCCGGCGTCGGTATCGTCACCGCCACGACCGCGGCGACGACGCCGCCTCCCCACCGTCCCGTGGCTCCTGCTGTCCGCGTCGATCCTCATCCTCGGTGTCCTGACCGGCTACCCGGTCGTGCGGATGCTGGTCATGTCCTTCCAGGAGTACGAACGTGCCCAGGTCATGGGCATGCCGGCCGAGTGGGTGGGCTTCGACAACTACACCGCGATCCTCACCGACAGCGCCTTCTGGGCCGTCCTGGGGCGCAGCATCCTGTTCATGCTGGTCGCCGTGGTCCTGACCATGGTGCTCGGCACGCTCATCGCCCTGCTGATGATGCGCCTCGGCAAGGGGCTGCGGCTCCTGGTCTCCGTCGGGCTGCTGCTCGCCTGGTCCATGCCGCCCCTGAGCTCGACCACGATCTGGGGCTGGATCTTCGACACCCAGTACGGGCTCGTGAACAACCTGCTCACCCGCTTCACGGGGGAGCGCTGGTTCGGCCACTCCTGGCTGCTCGACCCGCTCGGCTTCTTCACGATCCTGACCTTCATCATCGTCTGGGGAGCCATCCCGTTCGTCGCGTTCACCATGTACGCGGGACTGTCCCAGATCCCCGGTGAGGTGCTGGAGGCGGCCCAGCTCGACGGCGCGGGGGCATTCGCGCGGTTCCGGCTCGTCATGCTGCCCTACGTGCGCACCATCGTCACGGTGCTCGTGGTGCTGTCCATGATCTGGGACCTCAAGGTCTTCCCGCAGGTCTACGCGTTGCAGGACATCGGCGGCGACCGTCAGAAGACCAACACCATCGGCGTGTACATCTACCAGATGGGCATGGGGCAGGGGCACTTCGGCACGGCCAGCGCGATCGCGTTCGTCTTCGTCGCGATCATGCTCCTGCTCTCGATCTACTACGTGCGCCGCACCATGAAGGAGGAGGAGCTGTGAGCACCACCCGCGTAGCGGTGCGCAGGTCGCCCGCCAGACGTGCCAAGGACGCCGGGTGGGGGCTGGTCGCCGTCCTCGTGTTCTGCCTGTTCGTGTTCCCCGTCTACTGGATGCTGAACACGTCGTTCCTGCCCAACAACAGGATCCGCGGCGAGGAGATCTCGTTCTTCCCGACGCCGGACGTCTTCACCCTGGACAACTACCGCTCGGCGATGTTCAGCCAGGAGCGCGCGCCGTTCGGTCCCGCCGTGCTCAACTCGCTGAGCGCCACGTTCCTCACCCTCCTGGTGTGCCTGGTGGTGGGCTTCGTCGCGTCCATCGCGCTGACCCGGTTCAGCTTCAAGGGCAGGCGGACCTTCCTGGTCCTCATCCTCGTGATCCAGATGATCCCGGGGGAGGCGATGATCATCTCCCTGTTCCGGATCATCGACGGCTGGGCGCTGATCAACACGATCTTCGGCCTCTCCCTCGTGTATGTGGCGGGCGTGCTGCCCTTCACGATCTGGACGCTGCGCGGCTTCGTCGCGGGCGTTCCGAAGGAGCTCGAGCAGGCGGCCATGATCGACGGCTGCTCGCCGGCCGGCGCCTTCTGGCGGGTCACGTTTCCCCTGCTCGCACCCGGGCTGGTCGCCACCGGGATCTTCGCGTTCATCAACGCGTGGAACGAGTTCATCATGGCGCTGGTCATCATGCAGCGCCCGGAGACGATGACCCTGACCCTCTGGCTGCGGACCTTCCTCATGGTCACGCAAGCCACCAACTGGGGTGCAGTCATGGCTGCCGCGGTCCTCGTGGCGATCCCGGCTGTCATCTTCTTCCTCATCGTCCAGGGCCGGATGTCCGGAGGCCTGGTCGCCGGCGCGGTGAAAGGCTGATGACGAACACAAGAACCTCCCGATCCGGCGCGGCGGCACACACCGTCGGCCTGGACATCGGCGGCACCAAGATCCTCGGCGCGCTGCTCGACGCCGACGGCGGCCTCGTGGCCGTCACCCGCCTGCCCACCGAGCTCGGGCCCGACGGCGTCGTGCGATCCGCGGCCCGTGCCGTGCACGACGTCGTCGGCGCGGCCGGCCTCGGCATCGACGTCGTGGGCGGTGTCGGGCTGGGCATCCCCGGGATCGTCGACGCCCGGGCGGGCACCGTGAAGCACGCCGTCAACCTCGGTGTGGCCGAGGAGCTGCCGCTCGCCGAACTGCTGTCCGAGACGCTCGGCGGGATCCCCGTCGTCGTCGAGAACGATCTCAACGTGGCCGCCGTGGGCGCCGCGCACCAGCTCGAACGAGACAAGCCCGGGGCCGCGCGCCACGAGGACCTCGCGTTCCTGGCGCTCGGCACCGGAGTCGCGTCCGGGCTCGTCATGGACGGCCGCCTGCGCCGCGGGGTGAGCGGCGCCGCCGGGGAGATCGGGCACGTCCCGATCGACCCCTCGGGCCCCGAGTGCTCCTGCGGCCAGCGCGGCTGCATCGAGACGTTCGTGTCCGGAACGGCCCTGGCCACGGCGTGGCCGTCGCGGCACGGCCGGCCCTCACCGGTGGAGCTCTTCGAGGCGGCCGACGCCGGTGACGACCGGGCGGTCCGGGTGCGCAAGCAGTTCGCGGACGCGGTCGCGGCGGCCGTGCGACTGCTCGCGCTGACCGTCGACGTGCGCCACGTGGTGCTCGGCGGCGGTGTCGCCCAGCTCGGCCGGCCGCTGCTCGACGTCGTGCGCGAGTCGCTGCGGGAACAGGCGCAGGCGTCTCCCTTCCTCGCGTCGCTCGGTCTGGCGGGGCGTGTCACGCTGGCACCGCCGGACGTGCCCGTCGCCGCCGTGGGTGCGGCGGTGCTGGGCAGGCGGGACGAGCGGCCCGAGGAGCCCGAGGAGTTCGGCGCCGCTCCGTCCGACCCGTCCGCCAAGGATCCCGCGGCGGCCGGGCGTACGGAGGCCGGCGCCGGGAGGAACACCGCACTGGCGGGAACGAAGACGAAGGGAGCGCTGACATGGAGGTCGTGATCGCACCGGCCGGTGATCTGGCACGGCTGGCGGCCGCATCGATCGAGGCACTGCTGACCGAGCACCCCCGGAGCGTCCTGGGGCTGGCCACCGGGTCGAGCCCGCTGAAGGTGTACGACGAGCTGGCCCGGCGGCACAAGGACGGCCTGTCCTTCGCCCACGCCCGCGCGTTCATGCTGGACGAGTACGTCGGACTGCCCGCCGACCACCCGGAGCGGTACCGCAACGTCATCGAGCGGGAGATCGCCTCGCGGGTGGACTTCGCACCGGGCGCCGTACAGGGTCCTGACGGCAACGCGGAGGACCTGGAGCGTGCCTGCGCCGACTACGAGGCCGCCATCGCGGCCACCGGCGGGGTCGACCTGCAGCTCCTGGGCATCGGCACGGACGGGCACATCGCGTTCAACGAGCCGGGCTCCTCGCTCGCCTCACGCACGCGGATCAAGACGCTGACCCGGCAGACGCGCGAGGACAACGCGCGGTTCTTCGGCGGGGCGGTCGGCGACGTGCCACGGCACTGCCTCACGCAGGGGCTGGCGACGATCATGTCGGCGAAGCACCTGGTGCTGCTCGCCACGGGCCGGGCGAAGGCGGAGGCGGTCCACCAGCTCGTGGAGGGCCCGATCTCGGCCATGTGGCCGGCGACGATCATGCAGATGCACCCGCACGCCACCGTCCTGGTGGACGACGCGGCGGCAAGCCGCCTGCAGCTCGCCGACTACTACCGCCAGACCTACGCGGAGAAGCCGGACTGGCAGGGGCTCTGACCGTCGGCCGCCGCGGCGGCGTACGGTCTCAGTCCGTCAGGGTCAGCGCTGTCGTCGGCAGCGCCGGGTCGCCGTCGGAGAGCCGGCGCGCCCCCCGCGGCAGCTCCGCGCGGGCGTTCGCGTGCGTGCGGACCGCGTTCTCCACGCCGTAGGCACCGACCCAGCGCGAGTCCACCGCCCCGTCCACGACCAGGGGAGCGTGCAGCGGCCGCACGTCGCGGTTGTCGGGAGTCCAGGCGGCGACCAGTTCGTCCGGTCCGGTGACCAGGAGTTCCTCCGTCGCCCGGCCGTCCGGTCCGTACCGGCGGGCGGCCGCCTTGCGGCCGCCGCGGGACTCCTTGCCCGAGGACGACTTCTCCACCGGTTCCAGCCGCCCGGCGGCGCTCTCCCGCGCGACGAGCTTGTAGACCATTCCGCAGGTCGGCGCCCCCGACCCGGTCACCAGCCGGGTTCCGACGCCGTAGACGTCCACCGGTACCGCGGCCAGGGCCGCGATCGCGTACTCGTCGAGGTCCGAGGTCACCACGATCTTCGTGGCGTGGGCGCCCAGCTGGTCCAGCCGCGCGCGGACCTCCACCGCGAGTCCGCCGAGGTCCCCGGAGTCGAGCCGCACCGCGCCCAGGCCGGTGCCCGCGACCTCGACGGCGCGGTCCACGCCCCGCAGCACGTCGTAGGTGTCGACGAGCAGGGTGGTGCCCGGCCCGAAGGCGTCGACCTGCGACCGGAAGGCGGAGACCTCGTCGTCGTGCAGGAGCGTGAACGCGTGGGCCGCGGTGCCGATCGTGTCCAGCCCGTAGCGCATCCCGGCCTCCAGGTTCGACGTCGCGGTGAACCCGGCGACGACGGCGGCGCGGGAGGCCGCGATGGCCGCCTGCTCGTGCGCGCGCCGTGACCCCATCTCCAGGATGGGCCGGTGCACGGCGGCACTGGTCATGCGTGACGCGGCGGAGGCGACCGCCGAGTCGTAGTTCAGGATCGACAGCACGAGCGTCTCGAGCAGTACCGCCTCGGCGAAGGTGCCCTCCACCTGGAGCACGGGCGAGCCGGGGAAGAACATCTCCCCCTCGGCGTAGCCCTGGATGCTGCCGCTGAAGCGGTACCCGGCGAGATAGTCGAGCGTCCGTGCGTCCACGACGCCCTCGCGCTCGAGATACGCCAGCTCGTCGTCACCGAACCGGAAGTGCGGCAGCGCTTCCAGGACCCGGCCGGTCCCGGCGAGCACGCCGTACCGGCGCCCCGCGGGGAGCCGCCGCGTGAACACCTCGAACACGCAGTGCCGGTGTGCCGTGCCGTCGGCCAGGGCCGCCTGGAGCATGGTGAGCTCGTACCTGTCGGTGAGCAGTGCCACCGACGGACGCGCCGCGGGACGGGGTGCCGCGGGCAGGTCCGCGGGAAAGTTCTCCGGCAGGCCCTGGCCTGGTACGAGGGCCGGCGGCGGTGCCGGCTCGACGACGTGCAGGGCAGGCCAGTCGCTGAGCGGGGCGCCAGTGCCCCGGGGCTCGCTGGTCATACGGTCCACGGTATGGCAGCCGGACCGGGTGAGCAGGCCGAAAGCACGGAGTCTCCGCACTCGTCTCACGATCTGACCGTGTCGGAAACATCACGTGGAGGTCCTCGTCACAGCCCTGACCTCGATCGCCGCCGTCAACGGGCGCCGACGAACCACCTGCGCACCTTCGCCACCCGTTCCTCCAGCTGCGCGGCCGTGGCCAGTGGCACCTCGGGGCCGCCGCACTCGCGCCGCAGCCGGGTGTGGACGACGCCGTGCGGCTCGCCGGACCGCTTGGCCCACGCCCCCACGAGCTTGGACAGCTCCTTGCGCAGCTCGCCCGCGCGGCGGTGCTCGTGCTCGGCCTGCTCGGCGGCCCGCTCGCGGTCGGTGGGCCCCGCCGCCGACGCCTGCGCGGCCCCGCGGGCCTTGACCTGTGCCGCCTGCCGCTGGCGCAGCAGCGTGGTGACCTGATCGGGTTCCAGCAGGCCGGGCAGCCCGAGGAAGTCGAGCTCCTCCGCGGAGCCGACGTCGGCCCCCGTGCCGAACTCGCCGCCGTCGAACAGGACGCGGTCGAACGAGGCCTGGGCGTCCAGCGCCTCGAAGGTGCCCTGGGTCAGGTCACCCGAGGCCTTCTCCTCACGGTTCGCCTCGGCGAGCAGGGCCGCCTCGGGGTCGTACTCGATCCCCTGCTCCTCGGCGGTGCTGGGCCGGTCCAGGGCGTGGTCGCGCTCCTGCTCCAGGCCCCCGGCGAGCTCCAGCAGCGGCGCGACCGACGGCAGGAAGACCGACGCCGTCTCGCCGCGGGTCCGGGCACGCACGAAACGGCCGACGGCCTGGGCGAAGAACAGCGGCGTGGACGTGGACGTGGCGTACACGCCGATGGCGAGCCGGGGGACGTCCACGCCCTCGGACACCATGCGCACCGCGACCATCCAGCGGTCCTCGGACGAGGTGAAGTCCTCGATGCGCCCGGACGCCCCGGCGTCGTCGGACAGCACCACGACCGGGCGCTGTCCCGTGATCTCGGTCAGGTGCTTCGCGTAGGCGCGCGCCGTGTTCTGGTCGGTGGCGATGACGAGCCCGCCGGCGTCCGGGACGGTACGCCTGACCTCGGTGAGGCGCTTGTCCGCGGCGCGCAGCACCGACGGGACCCACTGACCCTCCGGGTCGAGCGCCGTGCGCCACGCCTGGGCCGTCATGTCCTTGGTCATGGCCTCGCCGAGCCGGGCCGAGACCTCGTCGCCCGCCCGGGTGCGCCACCGCATGTCGCCCGAGTAGGTCATGAACAGCACCGGCCGCACGACGTGGTCGCGCAGGGCGTCACCGTACCCGTAGGTGTAGTCCGCCTTGGACCGGCGGATGCCGTCGCGGTCCTCCTCGTAGACCACGAACGGGATCGGGGAGGTGTCGCTGCGGAACGGGGTGCCGGTCAGCGCGAGGCGGCGCGTGGCCTCCTCGAACGCTTCCCGCACCGCGTCACCCCAGCTCAGCGCGTCACCACCGTGGTGCACCTCGTCGAGGATCACCAGGGTGCGTGCCGCCTCGGTGCGCGCGCGGTGCAGCGCCGGGTTGGCGGCGACCTGGGCATAGGTGAGCGCCACGCCGTCGTAGTGGGCGCCGTGCCGGCCCTGGGCGTTCGTGAAGCTGGGGTCGATGCTGACGCCCACCCGCGCCGCGGCATCGGCCCACTGGTGCTTGAGGTGCTCGGTGGGCGCGACGACGGTCACCCGGCGAACCACCCCGGCCTCCAGGAGCTCGGTGGCAATGCGCAGGGCGAAGGTGGTCTTGCCCGCCCCGGGGGTGGCCACGGCCAGGAAGTCGCGCGGGGACCGCTCGCGGTAGAGCTCCAGCGCCTCGGCCTGCCAGGCGCGCAGGTTCGACGCCGTACCCCACGGGGCACGGCGAGGAAAGGCGGGGCTCAGGTGCGAGGCGGCCGCAGACGACGGGTTACGGGGGAGCTGCGGCGTGTTCGTCACCTGCCGGAACCGCCTCCGTCCGGACCGCCCTTGCCCGGGCCGCCGTCCCCGTCCTGCGGCTCGCGCAGACCCTCGTAGATCTCCTTGCACACGGGGCACACCGGGAACTTGCTCGGATCCCGGCCCGGCACCCAGACCTTGCCGCACAGCGCGATCACCGGCCGGCCGGACAAGGCCGACCCCATGATCTTGTCCTTGCGGACGTAGTGGGCGAAGCGCTCGTGGTCCCCCGGCTCCGTCTCCTCGCGGGTCTCCTCGCGCTCGAGGACGCTCGTGGAACCGCTCGTGCGCGGGTCGTCCGGGGGATTGTCCAGGGGCTCGCTCATGGGTCGGATTCTACGTCGGGACACCGACATGCGTCCGACCGCCGCCGCGTGTCCCGCCGGTCCACGGCCGGTCCACGGCCGGGACCCGCGCCGTGCCGCCCCTTCCGGCGCGGGGGAGCGGATCCACGGGCCCGGACCTGCTCCGGCCTCGGGTCACAGGTAGTTTCCGGCGACCGGCGCCGGCTTCCAGCGGCCGGAGGTGGCGATGTCCAGCACGCGGTCCGTGGTGAGCCCGTCGGCGCCGTGCTCCAGGAGGGAACGGCGTGCGACCTCGCGCAGGTCGGCCCCCGTGGCGCCGTCGAGGAACGAGGCCACCAGACCGGCGTCGACCCCGGCGTCCGGGGGGAGGTACAGGCGCAGGATCGCCTCGCGTCCGGCGGCGTCCGGCGGCGGGACCTCCAGGATCGTGTCGAACCTGCCGGGCCGCTTGACCGCGGGGTCGAGCGCGGCCGGATCGTTCGTCGTGGCCACCGTCAGGACGTCGTCGGTGGTGCGCGCGCCGTCGAGGGCGTCGAGGAACTCGCCGAAGCTCGTCGTCCCGCGGCTGTCCTTGCCGCCCACCGAGTCGATCTCCTCGAGCACCACGAGGCACGGCCCGAGGGTGCGGACCTCCTCGTACAGCTCGGTCATCCAGGTGCGCAGCACGTCGGCGGTGACCAGGACGACGGTCAGGGGCCCGGCCAGCTCCGTGGCCAGCACCCGTGCCAGCTTCGTCTTGCCGACGCCGGGCGGCCCGGCCAGCAGGAGACCCCGCGACGTCGAGTGCCCGAGGGCGCGCAGCGTGTCCCGCCGGGTGGTCACCCCGGCGCAGAACAGGTCGGTCTCGTGCCACACGCTCTGCGGCAGGACGAGGTCGGTGCGCTCCTGCGGCGTGGGAGTCACCGGCTTGACCGTGAGCCTGCCCGGCGCGGAGGCCTGGAGCGTGCGGCCCCGGTAGGGGTGGTCGGCGGCCAGATCGGCCGACAGCGCGTCGAGCGCACGCTCCGCCACCTCGCGCCGGCCGGGGAGCGCGTGCGCGGTGAGGTACGGGTCGCCGAACTGGTAGCCGGTCTCGATCGCCACCGGGTCCTCGTCGCGGGTGCCCGCGGGGAACAGCACGGTCGCGGCGGTCGGGACGGTCACCGCCGTGCCCGAACCGAGGTCGAGCCGGGACATCTGCGGGGCGCGGCGGTCCGGGCCGCGCTGCACGACGTCGCCGGCGTGCTCCGCGATCCAGCGCCCCAGCACGAACCCGTACAGGAGGTGCAGGACCGGGGAGACGGGACGGGAGACCGTCTCCAGCGCCGACTCGTTGACCTCCCAGGTGCGGGCGAGCCATTCCGAGGCCGTGTGCGGCTCGGCCTTCTTCTCGGGGATCGGCCGGCCCAGCAGCGCCGCGATCCCGGCGACGGCCGCGCGGGCGGCCTCGTCGTGCTGTCCCAGGTCGGGCCAGGCGTGCGTGGTGGCCTCGGGCTTGTCCGGGACGCCGCCTGAGGGATTCCTTCCGTCATCGTTTGGGGTCACCGGGATTGTCTACCAGCCGCCCGCGGCGACGTGAAGGGAAAAGGCGTCACCCGGCGACGACGGGTGACGCGACGGCGTCCGCGTGCCCGGCCGCGTGCCGTCCGTTCCGCGCCCCTGTTCCGCGCCACCGTGCAGCACGAGCCCGGAGGGCCTCCGGCGCGACTCCCGCGACGATCGGGACGGTCGGGGACCAGGCAGGACGCGGCCCGGCCACGAGCGGGTGAAGTGCTGGTGAGCCCTGCGCGAAAGCGCGGCGCGGAATGTGATTCACACCCTGGGGATCGATAAGGTAGGGCTTGTGACCTCCGCTGCGCAGATGCCCCAGTCCGCGCCCGCGGCGACAGTCTCAGCCGGGACGGCCACCCAGCAGGAGACGGAGCAGGACGCGGCTCACCGGCCTGCCGACCCGTGGGTGACGATCGTGTGGAACGATCCCGTCAATCTCATGTCGTACGTGACGTACGTCTTCGAGAGCTATTTCGGCTATCCGCAGGCGAAGGCGCACACACTCATGATGCGGGTGCACAACGACGGCAAGGCGGTCGTCTCCAGCGGGGGACGGGAGCGCATGGAGGTGGACGTGCAGGCCATGCACGGGTTCGGGCTGTGGGCGACGCTGCAGGAGACCGGCGGCGTCCAGGGAGCGGCATGACCCCGTTCCGAGCCATGCGACGGGGCTACGAGTCGCGGATGGACCCGGTGGAGCGCGCCGTGCTCGCCCGGGTGGCGCGTGATGTCGCCACGATGGTCCGGGACGAGACGGGACTGCCCGCCTCCGCACCGGACCCCGACCCGAACGACCTGCCCACGCCGCACACGGGCAGCACCACCCGGGTGTGGAACAAGGGCCTCCTCGCCCCCGACGAGATCACCGACGGCGATCTCGCGAAGCTGACGGGGATCTCGTCGGTCGGGCCCACGCCCCAGGACCCGGCGGTCCGGCGCCTCCTGCCGGACGCCAGCACCGACGACGACGGCGTGGCCGGGGAGTTCCGCCGGCTGACGCAGAACGACCTGGCCCAGGAGAAGGCCGAGCGCCTGGAGGCGTTCGCCGATCTGCTGGAGCCCCCGCCGTCCGAGGACGATCCCGAGCCGGAGAAGGCGCCGTGGCAGACGCTCGGCCGGCACGGCGCGCCGCCGCCCGTGCGGGTCGCTCGCGAGTCCGCCGAAGCCGTCGCGGGAGCACTCACGGACATGCGCCTGGTCATCGCCCAGCGCCTGGGACTGGAGTCCGACGACGACGTCAACACGCTCACCGACCAGGTGATGTGGGACCAGCAGATGGGCCGTGAGATCCCCGTCGCCGCCGACGGCCGCGCCGCACGGCGGTTCTGGTCCGGGGTGTTCGTCGCGGCGGGCTTCGCGCTCGAGACGCTGATGGAGGTCATGATCGCGGACCTGCGGGGACGTCCCCGGCCCCCCGAGACCGGTGCGGAGGACGCCTGAGGCTTCGCGCACGCCGCCGGACCCCCGCGGAACGTGGCAGGCATCACCTGCGCCGCGTGGCGCGGGTAACGGATCGGACACAGCGGTGCGATTAGCATCGCACCGTGAACGACGCGCCCATCGGCATCTTCGACTCCGGCCTCGGCGGCCTCACGGTCGCGCGCGCCATTCTGGACCAGCTACCGAACGAGCAGGTCCGGTATCTCGGCGACAACGCGAACACCCCCTACGGGCCCAAGCCCCTGGGGGCGATCCGGGCGATGGCGCTCGACGTCATGGACCGGCTCGTGTCCGACGGCGTGAAGATGCTGGTCATCGCCTGCAACACGGCGTCGTCGGTGGCGCTGCGCGATGCCCGTGAGCGGTACACGCTGCGGCACGGCATCCCCGTGGTCGAGGTCATCCTCCCCGCGGCACGCACCGCGGTGCGCACCAGCCGTTCCGGCCGCATCGGCGTGATCGGCACCCGGGCCACCATCGAGTCCCTGGCCTACGACGACGCGTTCCACGTCACCCCCGGCCTGGAGCTCACCACCCAGGCGTGCCCGGAGTTCGTGCGCCTGGTCGAGGAGGGGCAGACATCGGGCGAGGACGTGCTCAAGTACGCCCACGAGTACCTGGACCCCGTCAGGGACGCGGGGGTGGACACCCTCGTGCTCGGCTGCACGCACTACCCTCTGCTGACCGGGCCGATCAGCTACGTCATGGGCCAGGACGTCACCCTCGTCTCCAGCGCGGACGAGACCGCCAAGGACGTGTACCGCAAGCTCGTCGAGCACGACCTGGAGCGCAGCCCCGAGGCCGGGCCCCCCACGCACGCGTTCCTCACCACCGGGTCGCCCGAGGCCGTCCGCCCGCTGGCGCACCGCTTCCTCGGGCCCGAGGTCTCCCGCATGGAGGCCGTCTGATGCGCCTCATCGCACTCGGGGTCTCGGGCTCGGGACCGGGGCCGGGCTCGCCCGCGTCGTCGTACCTCGTCCAGGTCTCCGCGGTCGAGGCCGCCGCCGCGGGGTACGAGGCACGGGACTGGACCGTGGTCCTGGATCTCGGCAACGGCGCCTTCGGTGCCCTGCAGCGCGCCGTCGACCCGTTCGACATCGACGCCGTCGCCATCTCCCACCTGCACCCGGACCACTGCGCCGACCTGTCGGGCATGTACGTGTACCTGCGCTACCACCCGGAGTGCGGATCGGTGCGCACCGGCAAGGGGAAGCACCTGCCGGTGTGGTCGCCGTCCACGACGGCGACGCAGGCGGCCCGGTCCTACGGGCTGAGCGACGGCGAGACGATGGACGCCGACTACGACTTCCGTTCGTGGCAGGAGGGCATGCCGGTGCAGGTCGGACCGCTGACCCTGGAGTCCTACCGGGTGTTCCACCCGGAGGAGGCGTGGGGCATCCGGGTGACCGGGCCGAGCACGCTGCGACCGGACGAGCGCGCCGTGATCGCCTACACCGGTGACACGGACTACTGCTCCGGCGTCGTGACGCTGGCCCGCGAGGCCGACCTGCTGCTCAGCGAGGCGGCCTTCGTCGAGGGCCGGGACGACCACGTCGAGCCCGGCATCCACCTCACCGGCAGGCGCGCCGGGAGGGTCGCGCACGAGTCCGACGCGAAGCGGCTCCTGCTGACGCACCTGCCGGTGTGGAACGAGCCGGGCATCACGCTCGCCGAGGCACGTGACGAGTACGACGGCGACGTCCGCCTGGCCCAGCCGGGGGCGACGTACACGGTGTGAGCGGCCCGGGAGGACACGCCGTGGTGTCCCGCCCGGGCCGGTCCCCGGTCAGCGCGAGCCGTTCCACGCGACCGCCGCGACGACCCCGCCCACCACGACGAGCCCGGCCAGGACGGCGAGCGTGATCTTCCACGCCGACCACGGGCGCTGCCCGATGACCTCGCTGGTGCGGGCGTTGACCAGCACCTGGAACGCCTTGCCGCCGTAGAGGTAGGTCGCGATCCACACCGGCAGGAGCAGCAGCTTGAACGTCACCGCCGTGTAGGCCGTGTCCATGTGGTGCACCCGCTGCTCGTCGCCGCCGATGTCGCTCTCGCAGTCGTCCTCGATCACGCGCTCCATCCGGCTCTTCGCGGTCTCCAGGCCGGCTTCCGGCTCGACGTCGTACCGCAGCGTCTCGTGGCCGGCGAGGAATTCCGGCCGGTACGGCTCGGCCTGCGCCAGCGGCCACGGCTCGAGCTTGGCCAGGTGCTCGGGCATGACGCGCCGGGTCCCGGTGACCAGGAGGTCGTCGAAGAACCGCGCCACGCGCCCGTGCGCGGGATACCAGTGCGTGCGGCGCTCCTGCCGTTCGGTGCGCCGGCCCTCGGAGTCGGTGCCGGTGACGGTCACCCAGTAGTGCTCGCCGCGCTGCCCGCTGTAGTCGGTGGTGGTCTGCGCGTCGTAGGTCCAGTGCGGCAGGTAGACGCTGTGCGCCTGCTCCGCGGCGCTCACCTTCTTCAGGGCCGACGGCGCGAACCAGCGGGTGCGGGCCCAGTGCCGCAGGGCCGAGGTCATGGTCGCCCGGTCGACGGTGAACGGCAGGACCGCCTCGGGCTGGACGATTCCCAGGTCCTCGACCTGGGCGACCATCGGCGACCCGCAGAACCCGCAGGCGTGCGACAGCCGGTCGCTCGTGGTGACGGCGCCGCAGGCGCCGCACCTGTAGTCGTGGGTCTCGGGCGGGAGCTCGCGGCGGGAGGAGGCGAGCGTGGCGAAGTCGTGCTCGCGCACCTCGCGGTCGGTGCTCGCGACCTCCTGGGTGTGCCCGCAGTACGGGCAGGTCAGCGTGCCGGTACCGGCGGCGAACCGGAGGTTCGCGCCGCACTGTTCGCACGGGTAGCCCTGGTGGGTGGCGGGCCGGGCGTCGGGGGGCTGGGTCATCCTCGTCAAAGCCTTCAGGACCGCGGCGGCAGGGGCGGCGGGGTGGCGCCCAGGTGGCGGGCGACGTCGGGCACGGTCGACGCCTCCTGCCAGCCGGCCATGCCTTCCCGCCACACGAGGGTGGCAGGCGTGAGCGCGCCGGAGGAGACCTGGCCGGCCAGACCGGCGTCGTCGAACGGGCCGGACTGCGCGCCGTCCACGCCCAGGAACCACTGCACCGCACCCGGCAGGGGCGGCGGAGCGGCGGCGGCCGGGGCGGGCCGGGCAGGCGGAGCGGGCTGGGCCGCCGGCGCCGTCGCGCCCGCCACGGTCTGCCCGGCCAGCTGGCCCAGGCCCATGCCGAGGACGGTCGCCGCGCCGCTGCCCGGGTTCTCGGCCGCCGCCTCGAGGGCCTCGGCGGCCTGGAACTTCGTGTACTGGTCGAGGTTCCCGACGATCCCCATCGACGTGCGCTTGTCCAGCGCCTCCTCGACCTCGGGCGGCAGCGAGATGTTCTCGATGACGAAGTGCGGGATCGCGATGCCGAGGTCGGGCTCGAGCTCGGCGGTCAGCGTGGCGGCGAGGGTGTCACCGAGTTCGCCCTGGTGCGCGGCGAGGTCGAGGACGGGGATGTTCGCCGAGGCGAGTGCGGTGCCGAGACGGCTGACGATGTTCTGGCGCAGGTACTCGTGCACCTCGTCGGTGCGGAACTGCGGGTCGGTGCCCACCAGTTCACGCAGCAGGAGCGCCGGGTCGGTGACCCGAGCCGCGAAGGCGCCGAACGCGCGCAGCCGCACGGCACCGAACTCGGGGTCGCGCATCATCACCGGGTTCTTGGTGCCCCACTTGAGGTCGGTGAACTGGCGGGTGCTGACGAAGTACACCTCGGCCTTGAACGGGGACTCGAACCCGTGCTTCCAGCCCTTGAGCGTGCTCAGGATGGGCAGGTTCGCCGTCTCCAGCGTGTACATGCCGGGCGTGAAGACGTCCGCGATCTGGCCCTCGTTCACGAACACCGCCGTCTGCGACTCGCGGACCGTGAGCCGGGCACCGTTCTTGATCTCGTTGTCATGGCGCGGGAAGCGCCACACGATCGTGTCGCGGGTGTCGTCCGTCCATTCGACGATGTCGACGAACTCGTCCTTGAACTTGTCCAGCAGGCTCATCGGGAGCGTTCCTCTCTGCCCGGGGTCGGTGAGGTGCCCGGGGTGGGCAGGCCGGCTCCCATCCAAGCGGGGAACGCGGGGCCCGGCAAGGAAAGTGCCGCCACGTGGACCGCCCGAGGAGGCGTGGCGGCCCCCGCCCAGGACGATGCCGCCCCCGCGAGTACGCTGGCGGCTGTGACTATCAGTACCTCCGACATCACGCGTGCCGACGGGCGCGCCACCGACCAGCTCCGCCCGGTGAAGATCACCCGCGGCTGGCTCGACCACGCCGAGGGCTCCGTGCTCGTGGAGTTCGGCCGGACGCGCGTGCTGTGCGCCGCCTCGTTCACCGAGGGCGTGCCGCGCTGGCGCAAGGGTTCCGGCGAGGGGTGGGTGACCGCCGAGTACGCGATGCTGCCGCGGTCGACGAACACGCGCGGCAGCCGCGAGTCCGTCAAGGGCAAGATCGGCGGCCGGACGCACGAGATCTCGCGGCTGATCGGGCGCTCGCTGCGAGCCGTGGTCGACATGTCCGCGCTCGGCGAGAACTCGATCGTGCTGGACTGCGACGTGCTCCAGGCAGACGGTGGCACCCGTACCGCCGCGATCACCGGCGCCTACGTGGCACTGGCCGACGCCGTCGCCTGGGGGCAGCGCCACGGCCACATCACCGCGCGCGGGAAGCCCGTGCTGACCGACTCGGTGGCCGCCGTGTCCGTGGGGATCATCGACGGCACGCCCATGCTCGACCTGCCCTACGAGGAGGACGTGCGCGCCGAGACCGACATGAACGTCGTGGTCACCGGCGCCGGCGCGTTCATCGAGGTGCAGGGTACGGCCGAGCACGCGCCGTTCGACCGGGCCGAGCTCGACACGCTGCTGGACCTCGCGGTGGCGGGCGCGGCGGACCTGACGGCGTTCCAGCAGGCGGCGCTCGCCCAGGAGCTGGGCGGATGACCTCGGCCGACAGGGTCCCCGTCGCCCCGGCGATCGTCGCCGACGGTGTCGCCGTCCTCGTGTTCGCGATCGCGGGGATGAGCGCCCACGACACGCTGGTGCTGGAGCTCGGCCGGGTGGTCTGGCCGTTCGCCGTCGCCGCTGCGGTGGGCTGGGCCTGGACCCGCGCCTGGCGGGACCCGGCCCGGATCTGGCCGGTCGGGGTGGCGGTCTGGTTCACCACGGCCGTGGGGGGGATGATCCTGCGCGTCGCGACCGGCGGCTCGTTCGCCGTCTCGTTCCTGCTCGTCACCCTCGGGTTCCTCGGGGTGACGATGCTCGGCTGGCGCGCGATGGTGGCCGTCATCCGCCGCGGCACGTCCCGGCCCGGCGCCGCGGGGCACGACGGGACCGACCACCAGGAGGCGAAGTGACGGACCAGGGAACGGGCACGGCGGTGCCGGGTGCGGACGGCCGCGGACCGGAGGCCCGGCCGGCATCGCCCGGCGCCCGGCTCGTCATCGCGACCCACAACCGCAAGAAGCTGGTGGAGCTGCGCACGATCCTCGGCGGCGCGGGCGTCGACCTGCCCGACGGCGAACTGGTCACCTCGGGCGAGATCGGCGCGCCGGAGCCGGTCGAGGACGGCGTGACGTTCGCCGCCAACGCCCTGATCAAGGCGCGTGCGGTGTGTGCGGCCACGGGCCTGGCGGCGGTCGCCGACGACTCGGGGCTGGCCGTGGACGTGCTGGGCGGTTCGCCCGGCATCTTCTCCGCCCGCTGGGCGGGGCGTCACGGCGACGACCGGGCGAACCTCGACCTCCTGCTCGCCCAGCTCGCCGACGTGCGCCCGGAGCACCGCACCGCCGGCTTCGTGTGCGCGGCGGCGCTCGTCACGCCCGACGGCACCGAGGAGGTCCGCACCGGCGAGATGCGCGGGGTGCTCACCGGGGCCCCGCGCGGCGCGAACGGCTTCGGCTACGACCCGGTCCTCGTCCCCGACGAGCAGCCCGCATCGTCCGACGGCGTCCCGGGAACCCGCACAGCGGCCGAGCTGGACCCCCACGAGAAGAACGCCATCAGCCACCGCGGCAAGGCGTTCCGCGCCCTGGCCCCGCTGGTCGTGCGGGCCCTGTCCCGGGCCTGACACCGGCTCCCGGCGCGCCCGGCCGGGCCGGTGGCGCCGGCGGGGCCGGTGGCACCGGCGGCGCCTCAGGCGAGTACCGACGGGATCCGGTAACCCGCGAACGCCGCCGCGACCTGAAGCTCGTCGAGGCCGTACCGCTCCAGCGTGTACCGGTGGCCCCGGTGGCGGGGCCGGTGCCGGGCCGAGGCGAGGTTGGCGTCGTCGTCGGCGGTCCACGTCATGCCGAGGTGATCGAACACGCCGCGCATCACCTGCACCGGTTCCTCGACGAGATCGCTGTAGGAGACGTCCACCAGGACGTCGTCGTCCAGCTGCTCACGCTGGCCGAGCGCGCGGTCCACGCCGTCGGACAGCATCGCCAGCCACTCCGCGCCGATCGCGTCGAGATCGACCGTACCGGGCTTGTAGTGCATGTTCCGCAGCGCCTCGGACATGGAGCAGCCGGAGGCGAGCGCCCTTCCGGGAGAGCGGTGCGTCCACACGAACCGCGCGTCGGGGAACGCGCTGAGGATCTCGGGCATCCGCCACAGGTTCGCGGGGTGCTTCAGGATCCAGCGGTGCGGCTCCTGCCCGAACGACATCACCTGCAGGGCCTGGCGCAGGAGGACGAAGTCGTCGGTGAGGTCGGCGTCCGCGAGGTACTCCCGGTACGCCGGCACGGTCGACGCCGTGGTGTGCAGCTCGGAGTGGTCACGCAGGAAGAAGTCCTCCTCCTCGCTGGTCGCGATCAGAGGGTGCACCTGCGACCAGTCCGGGCTGAGGCGGTCCATGACCGACAGTCGCTTGGTGGTCCGCTCGGCGATCCGCCGGCGTTCGGCCGGGTCCTCGACCGGGAGGCCGAGGTTGAGCATCTCCCACAGCAGCGGCCCGCGGTTCCCCGGTGAACGGGCGATGAGGTTGTACGTGAAGGTGGTCCCGGTTCGGGGTAGTCCGATCACGAACACCGGCGCCGTGACGGGCTGCTCGCGCACCTGGGGATGCCTGGCCTGGATGTCCCGGACGATCACGCGGTTGCGCAGCCGGTCCCGGATCCCGGCCTGCACCGTGGTCCAGCCGAACGGGCTCAGGTGCGGGTTCGCCGCGTGCGCGCGCAGGAGAAGCCGCAGGGGTTCGACGGCCGTGAGGTCCTGCGGACCGAGCGGCCGCCGCCCATGCTGCGCGGCGGCCAGGAGCTTCTCGAAGGTGGCGTCCGGATCCTTGCGGCTGCGCGCCCCCGGCAGGAGAAGCACGTTGAGCATCCTGAGCATGGGGGGAGTGGCTTTGGACATGCAGGTCATACTGCCCATTTGCGCAGGTCAACACAAGGGGGACCAGTTCCTCACGCGCCGAGGCGCCGGCGCAGCTCCGCCGCCTGGCGCCGCGACACCTCGACCCGGCTGCGCTGGCGGTCGTTCATCACGCAGGCCAGCGCCCCCTTGAAGTCGGGCACCAGCTCGCGCACGTGGTCGAGGTTGACGAGGTAGGAGCGGTGCGTGCGGAAGAAGTGCCCGCGCAGCCGGCGTTCGAGCTCGTTCAGCGAGAACGTGACCAGGAAGCGCTCGTCGGCCAGCTTGAGGTAGGAGTAGCCGCGGGCGGCGCTGGCGTACACGATCGCGCGCTGGTCGACCAGCACGGTCCGCCCGTCCTTCTGCACGGGAACCTTCGCCAGCGGTCGCGGCAGAAGATCCTCCGGGTCCGGACGGTCGCCGTCGGGAGCCGGGGGCTGTCCCGTGCGGTTGCCTCCGGCGGTCTCACCGCGCGCGCCGCCCCCCGTGCCGCCCCCCGCGCCGTCGTCGGTCCCGGACTGCGTCAGCGCCCGTTCCACCGCGCGGGCCAGCCGGGCGCCGTCGAACGGCTTGACCAGGTAGTCGGCGGCCTCCAGGTCGAACGCCTCGACCGCGTGGTCCGGATGGGCCGTGGTGAACACGATGCGCGGCGGCCTGGGCAGCCGCCGCGCGGCGGCGGCGACGTCGAGCCCGCTGGTGCCCGGCATCCGGATGTCCAGGAGCACCAGATCGTAGGGGACGGCCTCCAGGAGCTGCAGCGCCTCGCCGCCGTTGGCGGCTTCGCCCACGACCTGCACGTCGCCGAGCTCCTCCAGCAGGTACCGGAGCTCGGCCCGGGCGGGCGCCTCGTCGTCGACGATCAGCGCGCGGGGGCGGGTGTCGTCGTCGCGCACGGGCATCAGCGTAGTGGGACGCGCAGGTCGATCACGGTTCCCTCGTCCGGCGTGGAACGGACGTCCAGGGAGAACCGGCTTCCGAACAGGGCCGTGAGGCGCTGCGAGATGTTCCGCAGCCCGACGCCGGTGTGCGGGTGCGGCCCCCCGCGGCCGCCACGGACGGTCCCGGCGCCCTCGCTCGGCCGGTCGACGGCGTCGTCGACGGCCTCGTCGCCGGCCTCGTCGGCGGTCGCGTCGTTCCCGTCGGCGGGGGCGTGACCCGCGGCTCCGGCCGCCCTCGCGCGGCGCCCGCCGTCCTGACTCGCGGTCAGGTGCGGCCCGTCGAGTTCTTCGAGGACCTCGGGCGACATCCCCACGCCGTCGTCCGACACGCGGATGGACGTGGTCCGGGTCAGCGGGTCCACTCGGGCCCGCAGCGTCACCGTCCCGCCGTCGACCTTGTCCGCCAGGCCGTGCTTCACCGCGTTCTCCACCAGCGGCTGGATCGTCAGGACCGGTACGTGAGCGGTCAGCACCTGCGGGTCGATGTCGTACCGCACGCGCAGCCGGTCGCCGAACCGGGCCTGCTCCAGCGTCAGGTACGTGCGCACGAAGAAGTACTCCTGGGCGAACTCGGCGAGCTGCCCGTCCTGGCGTACCGCGTACCGGAAGAAGTCGCTCAGCCGCAGCAGCAGGGCACGCGCCTCCTCGGGGTCGGTGCGGGACTTCGAGGCGATCGTGTTCAGCACGTTGAACAGGAAGTGCGGGTTGATCTGCGCACGCAGCGCGTGCAGCCGGGCGTCGGCGGCGAGCTCGCGTTCCCGGTCCGCCTCGGCGAGCTCGAGGTGCAGGGACAGGATGCCGGCCATGTCCTCCACCTGCCCGCGCTCGGCAGGTTCCGGGCCGGTGCGGAGCACGACGAGAGCCCCGACCACACGGTTCTCGACGACCAGCGGCGCCGCCACGGCGCCCGCCAGCGGGCAGTCGGGCTCGCCGCAGCCGAGGTCCGCGGTGCTGCGCGACGTCGCGCTGCGTCCCGTGGTGATCGCCTTGAGCGTCACGGACGCCCGGACCGGCCTGCCGGCCCGGTGGTGGTCGTCGCCCGGTCCGACGAAGGCCAGGATGCGTTCCGTGTCGGTGATCGCCACGGCATCGCCCCGCAGCAGCGGGCGCAGCAGGTCCGCGGTGCGGCGGGCGGCGTCGGCGGTCAGGCCCGACCGCAGCGGCATGGCGCGGCCGCCCGCCACGAGGCCGCGTGCCCCGCCCCGCCGCGGTTCGGGGCCCCGCCGCAGCACGGTGGCCGAGCGCGGCCCCCGCAACGCCGACGGATATCCGAGGACGACGGCGAGCGTGACGGCCACACCGGCCACGACGGTGGTCCCCACACCGAGCGGCGGGTCGACGACGACCTGAGTCACCAGGTACACCACCCCCCAGACCACCGCGATCCCCCCTGCGAGCAGCGCGCTCCCGGAACGCATTCTCAGTCCCCCTTCCGCCGGCCGTGGCGCCCCTTGCCGAGGCTGCTGATCGTGAGGCGCGCCAGGCGTTCCGCCTGCCTGTCCGCCGCCGTGCCGTGCAGGACCAGCCACTGGCTCTCGACGTCCGACGGCGGCCGGGTCACCCGCGACACGAGGACGCACACCACGGCGGCCAGCGGAGCCGCCACCAGGGTGGGCGTCATCAGCATCTCGCCGAGGCCGGGGCCCACCGGAAGCAGCCCCAGCACGAACATCCCGATGGAGGTCACGCCCCCGGTGAGCATCCCGGCGACCGCACCGGCCGCCGTCGTCCCCCGCCACCAGATGGTCAGCACGAACACCGGCGTGAGCGCCGACCCGGCGATGGCGAACGCCCACGTCACCATGGCCGCCACGATGGACGGGACCGACGGCGCCAGATGGTCCGGCTGCAGGACCACCGCCATCCCGGCGGCGGTGAGCGCGACGACGGCGGTGCTCGCCCGGCCGGCCCACACCGCCTGGCGCTGCGTGGCGCGGGGGTTGATGTGCCGCTCGTACACGTCGTGCCCCCAGGACGCCGCCGCCGCGAGCAGCAGGCCCGCGATGGTGGACATCACGGCCACCAGGGCGCCCGCGGCGATCACCGCGAGCCCGACGTCGCCGCCGTAGAGCCGGCCCAGCACCGGCAGCGCATGCTCCGGGACGCGCAGCACGCCGTCGGTGGTCAGGCCCTGGAGCCAGGCGTGCTCACCGGCGGCCTCGGCGATCTTCTGCCGGGCGGCGGTGCCGAGCATCACCGCGAGAGCGTAGAAGAGGCCCGCCAGCCCCAGCACCCACACGGTCGTCATGCGGGCGGCCGTGCCGGTGGGGCTGGTGAAGTACCGGTTCATCACGTGCGGCAGACCTGCCGTGCCCATGACGAGGGTGAGGATGAGCGCGAACTGGGCGAGCGGGCCGTAGGCGGCGCCCGGCTCGCCGAACGCGGCCGCCGCGCCGGGGTCGATCTGATCGGTCTCGACGCGCAGCTCCCAGCCGTCCGCTCCGGGTACGGGATTGGCCAGGGGAGTGGCCGAGAGGTCGGAGACGGCCTCGGTGTAGCGGAAGCCGGAGCCGACGACGGCCAGCGCCAGCCAGACCAGCGCGCTCAGCAGCACCAGGAACTGCACGGCCTGCGTCCACGTGGTGCCGCGCATCCCGCCGAACGCGACCAGCGCGGCCACGAACGTCGTGGACAGCAGCACCCCGGTGCCGTACGGGTCGAGGCCGGGCAGCCCGCGGCCCACCAGGAGCTGCCAGGTGATCCCGCTCCCGACGGCCTGCGGGATGAGGTAGCTGAGGATCACCACCTGCACCACGCCGACCGACACCAGCCGGACGCGCTCCGACCCCAGGCGTCTGCCCAGGAAGTCCGGGATGGAGAACTCGCCGAAGCGTCGCAGTGGGGCGGCGACGAACAGCAGCACGGGCACGAACCCCGCGGCGAAGCCGACCGCGTACCAGACGCCGTCGAGGCCCGAGACGTAGACCGCTGCGGCCACGCCCAGGAACGAGGCCGCCGAGAAGTAGTCGCCGCAGATCGCCAGGGCGTTGGTCGCCACGCCGACGCGCCGGCCCGCCAGGTAGAAGTCCACGGTGGAGGCGCCGCGCGGGCGCACCAGCCAGGCGACCAGCACCAGCGTGGTGACCAGGACCACCAGGGCGGTGGTGCCGGCCGGTGTCACGGGGCGTCCTCGCCGTCGTCGTCGCCGGCCTCCTCGTGCGCCCCGCCGAGCATGCGGGCCTCCACCGCGGAGGAGAGCGTGGCCGCGGCCAGCCCGACCGCCAGGAAGAACACGTACAGGCCGAACGCGGCCATGGCGAAGCCCGGGCTCATCCCGCCGTCGATACGGGCGCCGGACCACCAGCCGAGCGTGAGGGACAGCGCGGGCACGCCGAGCACGGCGGCGAGGAACAGGACGAAGTGCCACACGGCGACACGGCGCAGCGTGCGGAAGGCGGCGTCGACCTCCGCGGGGGTGTCGTGCTCGTCCACGTCGAGGCGGAGGGCGTCGTCGTCCATTCGTGCGCCGGGCGTCAGAACGGGTTGCGGTACAGGCGCCAGGCGGTGGCCAGGACGACGGCGGCGCCCGTGCCGACCAGCACGAGCCCTTCCCCGGCCCAGACGTGCCACCAGGCTCCGGTCGACGCGACCGTGAGCCCCAGCTTCACCGACTGCCACACGACGAGGGCCGCGACCGGCAGCCCGACCACGAGGCAGTGGGTGATCGCCGAGACGCGGTGCGGGATCACGGCACCGGAGAAGAGCAGCATGCCCAGGGCGGCCGTCAGGATCCCCGCCCCTCCGTACCCGGGCAGGTTGCCGGCGGCCGTGCGGACCCAGGGGAGCACCGAGCCGGCGAGGACGCAGAGCGCGCCCACGATCATCATCACGCTGCCGGGGTGAAGGATCCGGCGGCGCGCGGTGGCCCGTGATGCGCTCGACGTCGAGGACATGGGGTTGATCGTAGGGCACGACGGCGCCCCTGCCGATGCCCGGGCGCCACCCGGGTACCTCCGCCTCCGCGAGCGGGGGCACGGGCGGTACGAGCGGTCGCTCTCGTCCCGTGAGCGGCACCGGCCACCGTACGGGCCCGCCGGCGAACCGCGGGCGACCGCTCGCGGGGCCACGACCGCCGTCGGGCGGCCGAGCCCTTGCAGGCCACCGCCCGGAACCACTTGGCTCACGGTGGGAAGAGATGTGACCCGGGCCACAGGAGTCCCGGGCCCTCCGGCACCGCTCGTGGAGGTGCTGCCGGACCGAGACGCAAAGGAGCGCGACATGTCCGACGACGTCATGACACCGGAGGGCGGCCCGCCGCCCGGCGGTGGCGAGGCCAACGGCTGGCGGAAGGAGTACTGGCGCAAGAACCTGCGGCTCATGGTCGTGCTGCTGATCGTCTGGTTCGCCGTCTCCTTCGGCTGCGGGATCCTCTTCGTGGAGCAGCTCAACCAGGTCGTGATCGGCGGCTTCCCGCTCGGGTTCTGGTTCGCCCAGCAAGGCGCGATCTACACGTTCATCGTGCTGATCCTCGTCTACGCCGTACGCATGGACCGGCTCGACCGGGAGTACGGCGTGCACGAACGCAACCACGACGGGGGGCTGACGTGACCGAAACGCAGATCTGGGCGCTCGTCTTCGTCGCCCTGACTTTCAGCGTCTACATCTACATCGCCTGGCGCAGCCGGGTGCGGGAGACGAGGGGCTTCTTCGTCGCCGAGCAGAACGTCCCGGCGATCGCCAACGGCGCCGCCGTCGCCGCCGACTGGATGTCCGCGGCCTCGTTCATCTCCATGGCGGGGCTCATCGCGTTCCTCGGCTCGGACGGCTCGGTCTACCTGATGGGCTGGACCGGCGGCTACGTCCTGCTGGCACTCCTGCTCGCGCCCTACCTGCGCAAGTGGGGCAAGTTCACGGTCCCGGAGTTCGTGGGCGACCGGTTCAGCGAGACCGTCCGCTCCGTGGCCGCCGTCGTCGCGATCATCGTGTCGTTCACCTACGTGGTGGGCCAGATGGCGGGCGGCGGCATCGTGTTCTCGCGGTTCCTGGAGATCCCGCAGGCCGGCGGCGTCGCCATCGCGGCGGCGGTCATCTTCACCTACGCCGTGTTCGGCGGCATGAAGGGCATCACCTGGACGCAGGTGGCGCAGTACACGGTGATGATCGTGGCCTACCTCATCCCGGCCTGGGCCGTGGCGCACACCATCACCGGGATCCCGGTCCCGCAGGTGTCGTTCGGACGGATCCTGGAGGAGCTCAACGCGCTCCAGGCCGAGTTCGGGCTGGACCAGTACACCCAGGCCTTCACCGCCCGGCCGCAGCTCGACGTGTTCCTCGTGACGATGGCGCTGATGATCGGTACCGCGGGCCTGCCGCACGTCATCATCCGCTTCTACACGACCAAGTCGGTGCGCGGCTCGCGCTGGTCGGCACTGTGGGCGCTGGTGTTCATCGCCCTGCTGTACACGACGGCCCCCGCCGTGGGCGCGTTCACGAAGTTCAACCTGCTCCAGGGCGTGCAGGGGCAGCCGGTCGACGCGCTCCCGCAGTGGGTGCAGAACTGGCAGGCCACGGGGCTCGTGTCGGTCTCGGAGTCGGCGGACACGATCACCTCGATCACCAACAAGGCCACCGTCTTCGCCGACGGCGGCGCCGACCTGCTCGTGAACAACGACATCCTCGTGCTCGCCAGTCCGGAGATCGCCGGCCTGCCCGCACCGATCGTCGGGCTCGTGGCGGCCGGAGGGCTCGCCGCGGCGATGTCGACGGCCGCCGGGCTGCTGCTCGTCATCTCCTCCTCCGTCTCCCACGACCTGTACTTCCGGTACGTGGACCACCACGCCTCGGAGGCGCGGCGTCTCGGGGTGAGCCGGATCGCGATGGGACTCGCCGTCCTGGTGGCGATCTACTTCGGGATCAACCCGCCGGCGTTCGTGGCCCAGGTGGTCGCGTTCGCGTTCGGGCTCGCGGCCTCGACGTTCTTCCCGCTCCTGGTGCTCGGTGTCTTCTGGAAGCGGACGAACGCGGCCGGGGCGGTGTCCGGCATGCTGGCCGGGCTCGCGTTCACCGGGAGCTACATGATCCACACGCTGGAGGTGTTCGGGACCAGCGCCCACGAGTACGTGTTCGGGATCAGCCCCGAGGGCATCGGCACCCTCGGCGCCGTCGTGAACCTGGTCGTGACGATCGTGGTCTCCCTGGCCACCCGCCCGCCGTCGCACGAGGTCCAGGAGATGGTGGAGCAGATCCGCTACCCGGCGGAACGTGAGGAGGTCGGCGCGAACTGACGCACGGCCGGGCGGTCGGCGCCCCTGTCGCCTGCCGCCCGGCCGTCGGCTCCCCGGATGCGGGTGGCCCGGGCGCCCGGCCACGGTGATCGTCCGGTCGCCGCGGCCGGGCGTCTAGGGTTTCCCCATGCATCTTGTCGCCGACGAACTCGCCTTCTCCTACCCCGGGCGGGCCGTCCTGCGCGGAGTCAGCGTCAGCGTCAACACCGGCACGCGCCTCGGCGTCGTCGGCGAGAACGGGTCCGGGAAGTCCACGTTCCTGCACCTCCTGGCCGGACGCCTCGACCCGAGCGGCGGAGAGGTCCGCCGCGACGGCACCGTGGCGCTCGTCGAGCAGGAGCTGCACGCCACCCCGGGCCAGACCGTCGGTGACCTGGTCGCCGGCACCCTCGACGGCCTGCGCACCGCCGCCGCGGAACTGGAGGCCGCTGCCGCCGCGTTCGACCACGAGACGGGCGACCTCGCCGAGCTGCAGCGCACCCTCGCCCGCGCGGAGCACCTGGCGGCCTGGGACGCGGACCGCCGCGTCGACGTCGCGCTCACCCGTCTCGGCGCTCCCCGCGAGCCCGGCCGCCCGCTCGACGAGCTCAGCGTCGGCGAGCGGTACCGCGTCCGGCTGGCCTGCCGCCTCGCGGAACGAGCCGACCTGCTGCTTCTCGACGAACCCACCAACCACCTCGACACCGGAGCCATCGAGTTCCTCACCGGCGAGCTCGTCGCGTGGCGCGGAGGACTGGCGGTGGTCACCCACGACCGCGAGCTGCTCGACGACGTCGCCACCGCGATCCTCGACCTCGACCCTTCCTGGGACGGCAGGCCCGTGCTCTACGGGCAGCCGGGCTACCTGTCCTACCGGTTCGCCAAGAACCAGACGCTGCACCGCTGGCGGCAGCGCTACCGGGCCGAGCGCAAGCGCGCCGCCCACCTCGCCGAGGTGCTCGACTCCTCCTACGAGGGCCTGTCCGACGAGTGGCGCCCGCCCAAGGGCTCGCAGACCCACCGTCGTGCCACCCGCGCGCGCATCCACGTCAAGGCCGCCGACCGGCTGGCCCAGAAGCTGGAGGCCGAGGCCGTCGAGGTGCCCGTCCCGCCGCCGGCGCTCGCGTTCCCCGATCTTCCGGCGATGTCACCGGGCTGGGACGCGGCGGAGCCGCTCGTCGAGGTGCGCAGTCCGCTGGTCGTGGCCGGTGGCGGTGACCGTTCGCGGAGCGACGGTGACGGTACGGGTGACGGTCGTGGTGACGACGCCGGTGGCGGGAATAGTGTGCCAAGCGTCCTGCTGGACCTTCCCGGGACGCGGGTGGCCGTGCCGCCGTCGGGCAGGCTGCTGGTGACCGGGCCGAACGGGGCGGGGAAGTCGACCCTGCTGCGGGTGCTCGCGGGTGGTGCGGGGCTCGCCCGGGGGAGCAGGGTGTCCCGGGACGGGGTGCGGATCGGCGTCGTCGGGCAGGAGAGCCTGGCGCTGACGCCGCAGGCGGCGCGACGGACCGGGTTCGAGACCGCGGCCGACGAGGCGCTGGAGCTGCTCGCGGCCGGGGCGCTCGATCCCGACCACGTGGTGGCGGTGGCGTCGCTGGGGCTGCTGTCCGAGGAGGACCTGGACCGGCCGCTCGGTGAGCTGTCGGTGGGGCAGCGGCGCCGGTTCGAGCTGGCGCGGGCGCTGCTGCACGTACCGCACCTGCTGCTGCTCGACGAGCCCACCAACCACCTGTCGATCGACCTGGTCGACGAGCTGACGCGTGCCCTGACCATCACGCCGGCGGCCGTCGTGGTCGCCACCCACGACCGTCGCATGCGCGAGGAACTGGCGGACTGGCCCGAGCTCCCTCTTGCCTGAGCACGCCCCCCTGCGGACAGCCACCCCCGCCACGTGACGGCCGGGTCGGCCGTGGAGCTACGGGACGGCGGTGTCGTGGTGGCGGCCCAGGTGGGCGCGGATCGTGGTGGCGAGGTCGCGCAGGTCGTTGTCCGCGCGGTCCACGGCCGTCTGGTCCAGCGTGACGCCGAGCAGGTAACGGCCAGAGCCGTGGTGCACCTCGACGACGAAGACGGCGCCCTTCTCCACGTCGAGCACCACGCGCAGCACCCTGCCGGAGTCGAGCTGGACGAAGTCGTCGTCCAGCAGCTCCACCAGGGCGCGCAGCCCTTCGCCGTAGCGCTCGTAGACGCGGCGGTGCTGGTCGGAGTCGGCGAGGCCGAGGAGGGGCGCGAGGGCGGGGTCGTCGAGCACGTCGACCCGGAAGATCCCCTTGCCGCGCGTGTGGTACTGCAGGTAGTGCAGGGTGTCCGGGGCGAGGCGGGTCGTGCAGAGCGCGACCACGCCGTCGGTCTCAGGGCCGTAGGGCCGCAGCACGTGGTGGGAGACGTGAGCGGTGCGGGTCGCGATGTCGCGGGCGGCCCGTGCCTGGGCCCGCCGGGCACGAAGATGGCTGAGCTGGTCGACGCCGAACAGCAGCGCGCTGAGCGCGCCCAGCACCCCGACGAACAGCGCCCCGCGGCGCAGGCTGAAGGTCTCGTCCAGCAATGACGCCATGCCGAGCTCCACCAGGAACGGGAGCAGCAGCGAACCGCCCAGGCCGGTGGCGATCTTGCCCGCGAGCTTCGTCTGCATGGGCCTCCCCGTTCGCGGGTGCCCCGGGTGGCACCTGAGAAGTTATACCTCATCAGGGGCATCTCGGGCGGTGGTGGCGCCGCGGGACCCTCAGCCCAGGCGGCCCACGTGCGCCATCGCCTGCCGCACGAGCGTGCCCTGACCGTTCATCATCTCGGCCAGCACGGTGTCGGCGCAGGCCTCCTCCGGGGTCATCCAGGCGAGGTCGAGGGCGTTCTGCTGCGGCCGGCAGTCGCCCGTCACCGGCACCACGTACGCGAGGGAGATCGCGTGCTGACGCGGGTCGTGGAAGGAGGTGATCCCCGGGGTGGGGAAGTACTCGGCCACCGTGAACGGCTGCGGGGACGGCGGCACCTGGGGCAGGGCGACCGGGCCGAGATCCTTCTCGATGTGGCGCAGCAGGGCGTCCCGCACCCGCTCGTGGTACATGACGCGGCCGGACACGAGCGCGCGGGTGATGGCGCCCTGCGTGTCGACGCGCAGCAGCAGGCCGACGGCGACGACGTCCCCCGAGTCGTCGACCCGGACCGGCACGGCGTCCACGTAGACCAGCGGAAGCTGTGCGCGCACGACCGCCAGGTCCTCCTCCGTGAGCCAGCCGGAGGTCTGGGAGTTGTCGCGGTAGAAGTCGTCGGCGGGGTAGTCCGCGGTGTCGGTCACGAACCTTTTCTACCAGGATCAGGTGCATGAGGCCGGAAATGCGGTAGTCCGCGGAACGGCGGCCGCCACCGCGATGTGCCGAGGCCAGGTCCGGGCTGCGCGCCCGGCCGCCTCACCGGCGGCGGCATCGAGCGCCTTCCGGCACCTGGCCACGGCTGCTTCCCGCTCACCCGCACCGGACCCCGTGCCGTGCCGGGCTCACCCGATGTCGTCCGCACCGCGAGCCGCCGCACCGGCAGGGCCCAGCAGCGCGCGGCGCAGACCGGGTGTGGCCCGGATGCCTCCCGCCCGGTCGACGGCCAGGACGTCGACGTCCCAGCGGCCGCTGAGGTCGTCGAGCACGGCAGGTCCTCCGGCGACGACGGCGGTGGCGAGGACATCTGCCGTGACGATGTCCGCCGCGACCACACTCGCCTGGACGAAGGCGGCGGGTGTCAGGGAACGGTCGCGCCAGATGTGGTCCCCGCGCTGTGCGCTGCCGGACGTGGCCACGGCCCGCCGGTCACCGTCCAGGCCGATGGCGCACAGCAGCGCCGTCGGGTCGGCGGGGTCGGCGATGCCGACCCTTAACGGTCCGTCGTCACCGCTGGTCAGGATGTCGCCGCCGGCGTTGATCGTCCAGGCCGGGCAGCCCGAGGCGGTCAGCAGCTCCCCGGCCTGCTCGATGGCCTCCGCCTTGACGATGCCGTTCAGGTCGAGCCCGCCGCCCGGCCGGTGCGGCGTGAAGACCCCGCCGGTCGCGGCCTGCCAGTCGAGCGCCCGGGCGTAGGTGGCCCGCACCCGGGAGCCGGCGTCCGCCAGGGCCAGCCGGCCGTCGGCGACCCGGCTGAGTTCCGAGTCGGCGCGGTACAGGCTGTACCGCTCGTCCACGGCGGTGAAGACGGTCTCGACCGGGTCCGGGGCCCACCCGTCCGGGAGATCGACGGAGACGACGGTCCCCATGGTGCGCAAGACGTGTCGCATCAGAATCCTGCCTGGTCGAGCGCGGACTGCAGCGACTGCAGGTATCCCGCGCTGGTGTACGTGGCGCCGCTGACGTGCGAGACGTTCGCCGACTGCGAGTCCAGCACCTCCTGGCGCAGGATCGGGGCGGCGTAGTTGCTGATCTGGACGGACTTGCCGTCCCTGTCGGTCAGCTGCACGGCGGCGACATCGGTGATCTCCCCGCCGGAGATGGTCACCGCGACCTGCACCGGGCCGAAGCCGGTGTTGACGCTGCTCCCGGTGTAGGTGCCGTCGGAGGCTCCACCGTTGCTGTCGGTGGTGCTGCCGTCGGCCGTGCTGCCGCTGCTGCCGCCTGTCGTGCTCCCGGTGCTCTCACCGGAGGTCTGCGATCCGCTCACCGATCCGGTGGCGAGAGAGCTGGTTCCCGTGTCGTTGCCGGCCAGGGACATCGTGGCGGGCTGGCTCACGAGCACGGTGTCACCCACCTGCCATCCCATGACGAGGATCGCGGTCGAGGCGAAGAGGCTTCCGAGGACGGCGCGAGTTCTCACCAGTCGAACCTTTCTGCGTGGATCTGATGGTCAGGGAGGCCCAGGGCCTTGGCGTCGTGCTCCACGAGATCGAGCCAGGCCGTGGGGCCGCACAGGTAGAGATCGGATCGGGCGAGGTCGGGGAAGACGGAGGCGAGCGTGACACCGCGGCGCGCGTCGTCGGCGGGCATCCAGCCCGGCCCGCGGGCCGCGCGGTGGCCGACCATGACGTAGCAGGTGATTCCCTTCGCCGCCGCGATGTCGTAGATCTCGTCCCAGAGGTAGGTCTCCTCGGGGGTGCTCGCGCGCAGCAGGACGGTGGCCTCGCCCGGGGCGAGCCGTGCGTGCTCGAGCAGGGCCCGCACCGGGGTGATCCCGATGCCGGCCGCGGCGATCGCCAGCCTGGGAGCGGTACGTGCCGCTCCGGAGAACAGGCCGTACGGTCCCTCGAAGGAGACCTTCGTGCCGACGGGCACGGCGCTGATGCGGCCGCTTCCCGCGCCCAGCTCGCGAACCGTGATGCGTGCCGAGCCGGCGGTGGGAACCGCGGAGAGGGAGATCGGGTGGGAATGCCACCAGGTCCGCCCGGTCCAGAACCGCCAGATGAAGAACTGTCCGCCGGATGCCCCGAGCTTGTGCAGGTCCCGGCCGGTCAGCTCGATCGACGTGACCCCGGGAGCGATCGTGCGCACGCCCGACACCGTGATCCGGTGACGCAGGCTCGACACGACCGGCTCGACGAAGCGGAACGTGGCGATCGCGCCGAACGCGAGCACGTACAGGCCGATCCAGTAGACGCGCTGCGCCGTGCCCTCGGCGAGCACGCCGCCGACGCTGAGCTGGTGCGGCAGGGCGACGGCGACCGCGACGTAGCTGAGCAGGTGCACGAGGTGCCACCCCTCGTAGCTGAACCGCCGCCGGACGGCTACGAGCGAGGTCACCACGACGGCGATCAGGAGACCGGTGCCTCCGAACGCCAGCGGCATGTCGGGCAGTGCCCACATGGGCCCGATCTCCGCGATCGGGTTGATCCCCGCACTCATGCCGTACCCGGTGAGCAGCAGCGCGCCGTGCCCCAGCAGCAGGTAGAGGGCCGGCTTTCCCAGGGAACGATGCACCGCGATGGCCCGGTCGTGGCCGATCGTCCTGTCGATCAGCGGGATCCGTGCCGCGAGGACGAGCATCACGAGGATGAAGTCGGTGCCGACGAGTCCCGCGACGATGCCGAGGCTCGTGACGATCTGGGCCGCGCTCGTGAACTGGGCCGCCCCGCCGGAGGCGAGGAACAGTGCCACCGCGGCGGCGGCAGACGCCCACAGCAGGGTCACCAGCAGGTCCGCGCGGAGCGCCCGGCGGGCGTAGGAGCGCCGGTGATTCACTCGTGGCGGTGGCGCGAGTGACGGGGATGCCATCGGTCGGGCCTGGGTGCTCGTGGTCATGGAACGACCGTGGCCGCCGAACTTGGAAGCTCCCTAGGAACGGGATATCCCTACGGTGAGAGCTCTCACATCTTCGGGACCAGCACCTTCGGGACCGACACCGTCACCTCCAGGCCCGGATGGGTGTTGCGCGCCCGGGCCTGCCCGCCGGCGGCGTCCGCGACGGCCTGGACGAGCGCGAGCCCGAGGCCGCTCCCGCCCGATGCCGCCGTCCGGGACTCGTCGGGGCGGGAGAACCGTTCGAAGGCGTGCTGCACGAAGTCGGGCGGCATGCCCGGACCGTCGTCCTGGAC
The DNA here is from genome assembly GCF_016742955.1 of Myceligenerans indicum. Lineage (GTDB taxonomy): Bacteria > Actinomycetota > Actinomycetes > Actinomycetales > Cellulomonadaceae > Myceligenerans > Myceligenerans indicum. Next base: position 505,443 of record NZ_JABBYC010000001.1, read on the forward strand.
CGTCAGCGTGAGCGAGTCGGGCGCCTGGGTCAGCGCCGCCCGCACCGCACCGCCGTCGTCGATCGCGCGGACCGCGTTGGCCAGGAGGTTGTCCGCCACCCGGCCGAGCGCCTGCGCGTCGAGCCGGTAGCTGGCCGACCTGTTCTCGACGTGCACCTCGAAGGTGATGTCGGCGGACTTCGCGAGCCCCAGCATCCGGGCTCGGTCGATACTGCCGGTGAACTCCTCGACGAGGTCCCCGGCCGTGGAGGAGCCCACGGCGTCGCGCGACTCGAGCCGGCTCAGCTCCAGGAGGTTGGACGCGAGCGAGGCGAGCCGCTCGACGGACACCTCGGCGGCCCGCACCTGAGCCGCCAGCGCGGCGGCGTCCCCGAAGTCGCGGTGGGCCAGTTCCAGTTGGGTCTTCAGCGCGGCGAGCGGCGTGCGCAGCTCGTGCGCGGTGTCGGAGACCATCCGCTTCTCCCGGTCCGCGGTGGCCCGGACCCGGGCGAGGAAGGTGTTGAGCGTCGTGGCGAGTGCCGCGAGCTCGTCCTGGGCGGGGCCCACCGGAAGGGTGCCGTCGCCCGCGCCGCCGAGCGCCTCCGCGCGGCGGCGCATCGCCGTGACGGGCCGTAGCGCCACGCTGGTGAGCACCCAGGAGGCGACGGCGAAGCAGAGCAGCAGGAGCAGGCTGCCCACCAGGAGCAGGCGGTCGAGCCCTTCCAGCGCGAGCTTGCTCGCCGCCGTGCTGCGGGCCGCCCACAGCGTCCACCCGCCGTCGCCGGTCGTGACCACGCGCCCCACGACGACGTAGGACCGGTCCTCGTCGTCGGTCATCGTGAAGTTCCCGTCCGTCGCGTCGTGGTGCTCCACCTCGCGCGCCACGTCGTGCGGCAGGGTGTTCACCTCCAGCTGCCCGGCGGGAGAGCGGACGGAGACGAGGACCCCGGTCCCCGGGTCGTCCTGGATCTCGTCCTGATGGGTGGCGATCTCGGCCGCGAAGGGCGTGAGGTCGCTCCGGGCGAGGGACACGTCCGCGTGGGTGAGCACCGCCCCGACCCGCAGGTGCACCACCACCAGCGCCACACCGAGCAGCGCCGCCGCGACGACGCTGCTGCCGAGGGTGATCCGCGCCCGGACCGAGAGCCGCGAGAACATCATCGGTCGGCCGTCAGCTTGTAGCCGACTCCCCGGACGGTGGAGATCGACACCCCCGAGGCGGTGGGCGCCAGCTTGCGCCGCAGATAGCTGACGTACTGGTCGACGATGTTCGCGTCGATGTCCACGGCGGTTCCCCACACCTCCTGGAGGATCTCGTGTCTGGTCAGCGGCTCTCCCGCCCGCATGGCGAGCATCCACAGCAGGGAGAACTCCTTCGCGCTCAGCGGCACGGCCCTGCCCTCCGACGTCGCCCGGACCGTCGGGGCGTCCAGGGCCAGCCCACCGACGTGGAGCGTGGTGCGGGCCGCCGTGGCGTCGCGGCGGACCAGCGCCCGGATCCGTGCGGCGAACTCGGTGAAGGCGAAGGGCTTGGTGAGATAGTCGTCGGCGCCGGAGTCCAGGCCTCGCACGCGGTCCTCGACGGCGTCGCGGGCGGTGAGCAGCAGGACCGGCAGGCGGCTTCCCCGGGCACGCAGATGGCGGCAGATCTCGAAGCCGGACATCGCCGGGAGCATGACGTCGATCGCGGCCGCGGCGAAGTCGCCCTGCCCGACGGCGATCAGCGCGTCGTTGCCGTTGTCCACGAGCGTCACCGCGTAACCCTCGTCCTCCAGCCCGCGCCGCACGAGAGCGCCCATCGCCTCATCGTCTTCCACCACGAGGATCTTCGTCATGAGGATCAGGCTACGCACGCGGGCGGGATCTGCGCGGACGGCCCCGGCCCGGCGGGGGCGTCGCGGCGGCACCTGCGTGGCGGCCCCGGCGGTACCGGGGTGGCAGCCCCGGCGAGGCAGCCCGGACGGTACCGGCGTGGCGACCACGACGCCGCGGCGACCGCGGACGGCGCGCCGATGAGTTTTGCCTCCGTGTCTCGTCCGTACGGACGACACATGATCCACCGGCCCGAGGAGGCCCCATGTCCGCCACCTACACGTTCGACGTCTTCTCCAGCCTCGACGGCTTCGGCGCCACGACCGGCAACTGGAGCGGCTACTGGGGCAAGCAGGGCCCCGAGCTCCTCGATCGCCGCCTGGCCCAGTACAGCCAGGAGCAGCGGATGGTCTTCGGCGCCAACACCTACCGGGCGTTCACCCGGCTCCTGGCGTCGGACCTCGAGGAGTCCGTGCACGATCCGTGGGTCACCCGCATGAGGAACCTGCCGGCCACCGTCGTCTCCACCACGCTGGATGATCTCCTCGACTGGCCGGATGCGACCGTGGCGACCGGCGACGCCATCGACGTCGTCGCGCGGCTCAAGAAGGAGTCCGACGTCCCGCTGCGGTCGCACGGCAGCCTGTCGATGAACCGCGCGCTGATGGCCGCCGGGCTGGTGGACCGGCTTCAGGTGACCGTCTTCCCGGTCATCACCGGTCAGACCGGGGTGAGTCCGATCTTCGAGGGTGCCGCCGACTTCGACCTCGAACTGATCGAGCAGACCACCCTCGACGGCCGCACCCAGGAACTCGTGTACCGGCCCTCCCTGCATGTCTGAGGACGCATCCGCCACCCGACACGGGGAACGGCCGGTTCCGGGAGTCCCGTGGGCGGGTCCTGCCTCGCCGGTCGCCGCCGGACGCGCGGCGCCGATACCTTGCGTCCTGCGCCGGATGTGCTGAGCTGGAGCGATGATCCCGCGCATCCGGCAGATCGTGTTCGACACCACCGACGTCCGGGCCCTCGCCGAGTTCTACCGGAAGCTCTTCGGACTCACCTACCGGCCCGGGGACGAGGCGCCTCCACCGGGGGAGCCCGATCCGCGCGGCCACGACTGGCTGGTCCTGCGGAGCGAGGACGGTGTGTCCCTGGCCTTCCAGCAGGTCGATCGGCTGCCCAGACCCACCTGGCCGGAACCCGACGTCCCGCAGCAGCTGCACCTGGACACCACGGTGCGCGACGCCGCCGCGCTCGGCGCGGCCCGCGACCATGCCCTCGCGCTGGGCGCGACCCAGCTGCTCGACCGGTCGGAGGACCCGGACGAGCCGCTCTACGTCTTCGCGGACCCGATGGGTCACCCGTTCTGCATCTTCGTCGGGTGACCCACCCGGCCAGGAAGACCGGACCGGCCGGAATCCTTGCGTGGCCCCGCGGGGTGGTGGGTGACGAGCCCGTCCGGGCCGGAGCTCTCCCGGGAGCACGCACGCCGTCGGCCCCCATGACCCCGGCGCGACATGGTGTTCCTTGCCAGAACGCGGGAACTGAGTAGCGTTCGGTCAGCAGGCCGCGACCCGCGAACAAGGAGACCCGGCTCATGACGGACGCGTTGACCTCCCACGAGCGCACGGCCTGGTTCCGCCGCGATCACTTCGGCATGTTCATCCACTACGGCACCTACGCCGTGGCGGGCCGTCAGGAGTGGGTGAAGTACTTCGAGCGGATCGGCGACGACACCTACCGCCGCTACGCGGAGCACTTCGACCCCGACCTGTACGACGCACGGGCGATCGCGCGGCTGGCCAGGGAGACAGGCCAGCGGTACGTGGTGCTCACGGCCAAGCACCACGAGGGGTTCTGCCTGTGGGACACCGCCACCACGGACTACTCGCTGGCCCGTACCCGCGGACGGGACCTGGTCCGGGAGCACGTCGAGGCGCTGCGGGCCGAGGGGCTGCGGGTAGGAATCTACTTCTCGCTGTTGGACTGGTCCCACCCGGACTACACCATCGACTGGTCGCATCCGCTCGGGAACCGGCCCGACGTCGCGCGGCTGAACGCGACGCGCGACATGGGACGGTTCCGGGCCTATCTGCGCGAGCAGCTGCGGGAACTGCTGACCGGCTACGGCGAGATCGACTACCTGTTCGTCGACTTCACGCAGCCGTCCGTCCGGGACGGGCTGCCGGGCAAGTCTGCGGCGGACTGGGACGCCGAGAGCCTGCTGGCGATGTGTCGGGAGCTTCAGCCGCGCATGATCGTCAACGACCGGTTCGGCGTGCCGGCCGACCTGGTCACCCCGGAGCAGTACCAGCCGGTGCGGCCCGTCGAGGTCGACGGCGAGCGCGTGCTCTGGGAGGCCTGCCAGACGATCAACGGCGCCTGGGGCTACGACCGCGCAAACCTGGACGACAAGAGTCCCGAGCTCATCGTGCGCATGCTGGTCGAGACCGTGTCCCTGGGCGGAAACCTGCTGCTCAACGTCGGCCCGACGGCCCGGGGCGAGGTGACCGACCGGCACACCGCCATCCTGCGGGAGATCGGCCGGTGGATGCGTCGTCACCAGGACTCCGTGTACGGCGCCGGACCTGCCGACGGCGTGGTGGCCCCCTCGGGGGTGGTCTACACCCGGCGCGACGACAAGCTCTACGCGCACGTGCTGGCCTGGCCGTTCAAGACCTTGTACCTGCCCGGGCTCGCGGGTGAGGTCTCGTTCGCGCGCCTCTTGTCGGACGGGACCCAGATCGCGATCGATGCCGGGCCCCACGAGCCGGAGGAGTCCCACCTCAGCCCGGCGGCGCCCCCGCCCGGCACGCTCACGCTGACCCTTCCGGTCCGGCGTCCCGACGACCTGGTTCCCGTGATCGAGCTGACCCTCAAGGCATGACCAGCAGGGCCGTCGAGTCCTGAGCACACCGTCCCGCCGCCACTCGACGGCCAGCCCTCCCGCACCCCACCTCCCGCACCCCACCTCCCGGAATCGGAGCACGGTATGACCTCGATACGCGAACGATGGCTCTGGCTGCTCAAGAACACCCTCAACCGCTGGACCGTCAAGCTCGCCCGGTCGGGCACGGGCCCGTTCTCGCTGGTCCGGCACGTCGGACGGAAGTCGGGAGCCACCTACGAGACGCCGATCATCGTCGCCCGCGCCGCCGAAGGTTTCATCGCCGAGCTCACCTATGGCGAGAACGTGAACTGGTACCGCAACATCGTGGCCGCAGGTGGCTGCGAGCTGGTCGTCGACGGCGCTCCGCACCACGTGATCGCCGTCGAGCCCTATCCCTCCGACGCCGGTCGCCGGGCCTTCCCGCCGCCGGCGCGGCTCGTGCTACGCCTGACCGGGCGCCACGAGTACCGCCTCCTGCGCACCGTCGCCGCCGACCGCACCGCGCGCTGATCCCGCGCGCTGACCCCGCGCGCTGACCCCGCGCGCTGACCCCGCGCGCTGATCCCGCGCGCGAGGCGCCGCTCCACGAGACCGTGGTGCTCGCCGCCGCGGTGTGTCATGTCGCTGTGATGCCGTCCGGGCTCCGCGCCTCAGGCGACGAACGCCGCGGGGCCGAGCCGGCCCCAGGCGATGAACAGCGCGATCAGGAGGTAGGCGCCGGTCAGCGCAACAAGCTTCGGCTGCCCGAGTCGGCCGTGGGTCACCATCGCGCCGACCATGAGGACGGCCCAGCACACCGCAGTGACGGGAACCAGTACGGGTGCCACGCCGACCAGAGGTGGCAGTACCAGACCTGCCACGGCCAGCAGTTCGAGCAGCCCCAGTGCCTTGATCGGCCCGGCGGCCGTCGAGGTGGTCCAGGTGCCCTCCATCGCGTCGAGCCTGGCCTTGGGCAGAAACGTCTTGGTGCTGCCCCCGAGCAGGGCGACCGCGGCCAGGACGACGGTGGCGATCCAGAGTGCGAGATTCATCGGTTTCTCCTTCTTCGTCGGAACACGTGACGAAACCTGCGAGCATCGCTGCGGTCTCGCTACGACGACGCGAGCGTGGAGAACCCTGTGACGTGACCCTTGTCACGGCGACCCGGCGCACGTGCCAGGCAGACACGAAGGCTCGGAGACGACAGAACGGCGTGGTCCGAAAGGACACACGCCGCTTGCTGTACCGAGCCTGCCCACCGACAAGCCCGACGCAATCATGAAGGGGTCTGGGGCGAAGCCCCAGGCCGGGGTGCGGAGGCTGCGCCCCCACGAGACATCAACGAGGCGGACTGGCTCACATCGTGAGCACACCGCACCCATCGCTGAGTGCGCCATCAGGGACTCGAACCCCAAACCCGCTGATTAAGAGTCAGCTGCTCTGCCAATTGAGCTAATGGCGCCTACCCAACCCAACCCCTGCTTGATCACACCGCGGAGGCGGCCAACGCAACCATGAAGGGGTCCGGGGCAAAGCCCCAGGCCGGGGTGTGAGGGCTGCGCCCCCACGAGACATCGACGAGGCGAACTGGCTCACATCGTGAGCACACCTCACCCATCGCTGAGTGCGCCATCAGGGACTCGAACCCCAAACCCGCTGATTAAGAGTCAGCTGCTCTGCCAATTGAGCTAATGGCGCGTAACGGAGAGCAACACTACCAGGAGGCCGGACCGGACTCACAACCGAAAAGGACGTGACCTGCGTGACAGCTACGGGGCGGCGATCGCCGTACGGTCCCCGTCCCCGGCTTCCCGCCCGAATGGTCGTCCCGGCCGGCCGGCCGCCGTGGAGTCACGGGCATGCCGGGAGCAGTGCGGCTACAGGTACAGTCCCGCGGCGTTGTCGCCGTCGTCCACCGTGTGCACGCCGTGCACGTCACGCTCGCGCAGCAGCACGTAGTCGGTGCCGCCGAGCTCCACCTCGGCGCGGTCCTCCGGGTCGAACAGCACCCGGTCCCCGACGTCGACCTGTCGCACGTGCTCGCCGGCGGCGACGACCTTCGCCCAGGCGAGCCGCTTCGGGCCCGCCGCGGTGGCGGGGATCACCAGCCCGCCCGTGGACTGCCGCTCGGCCTTGTCCGTCTCCGGCTCGACGAGGAGCCGGTCGTGCAGCATGCGGATCGGGAGGTTGCCCGACGGCGTCTGCGCGCCGGCGGGATTCTTGACGACGGAACTCACGTCCCCAACGCTACGCGACCCACCTGGCCGGAAACGCCGCCGGGTGCGCCGACGCCGAGCCCGGTGCCGTCGCGTCCACTCACAGCTGTCTTCGTGGGGGAGTGCGCCGTCGGGCACGATCACCGCACCTGCACGCCGCCGGGCGGCGTGTCGCCGCCTGGCCGTCGCCGGCTCGTACGTCCCCCGACACGGCCGTCGTCGGAGGCGGTCGCCGTAGGTCACGGCGGCCGTCGAACATCGATACGGTTGGTGCCATGACCACACGGCTCGAGCCCGGCGACAAGGCTCCCGACTTCGACCTCCCGACCGCCGGTGGCGACACCATCTCCCTCAGCGGCCTGCGGGCCGGCGCCTCGCGGGGCGTCATCGTCTACTTCTACCCGGCCGCCGCCACGCCGGGATGCACCAAGGAGGCGTGCGACTTCCGCGACTCCCTGGCCTCCCTCCAGAGCGCCGGCTACGCCGTCGTCGGGATCTCGCCGGACAAGGTCGCGAAGCTGGAGAAGTTCGCCGCCGCCGAGTCCCTCACCTTCCCGCTCGCCTCCGACGCCGAGCACACCACCCTCGAGGCCTACGGCGCCTGGGGCGAGAAGAAGAACTACGGCAAGACGTACGTGGGCGTCATCCGGTCCACGGTGGTCGTGGCACCCGACGGAACGGTGTCCTTCGCGCAGTACAACGTCCGCGCCACGGGGCATGTCGCTCGCCTGCGCACCGCGCTCGGCGTCGACGAGTGAGCGGTGTCGGCGAGTGAACGGTCGCACGCTTGTCCTCGACTTCGACGGCACCGTCTGCGTCGGTGACGGACCGGTCCTCCTGTACGCGGAGGAGGTGGCCCGCCGCACGGGCCGGGACGTGACCGACGAGCTGCGCCACTTCCTGCGGACCGGACGCCTCCCGGCCGGGGACGTGCGGTCGCCCGGATCACCGTCCGAGCCCGCCCCGACGGCTGATGCGATGCCGCTCCCCGAGGACGGCTACCAGGCCGTCGTCGCCCTGGCGCTCGCCACGGGCCGGGGCGGCCCGCAGCTCGACCGGGACATGCTCGGCGCGGCCTACCGCGCGTCACGCGCGCGGTTCGCCCAGGACGGCGCCGGGACCGCCGCGCCCGACGGGTTGCGGGCGTTCCTGGCGCGGCTCACGGCCTCCGGGGTGCGGGTCGTGCTCGTGACGAACTCGCCGCTGGTCGGTGTGTCCGACTGGCTCGAACGGCAGGGCATCGCACCGCTGCTGGACGGCGTCGTCCCCGAGGCGGGCAAGCCCGCCGCCATGGCCGCCGTTCTGCGGGGTCTGCTGTCGGGCGCCGACCCGGGTGAACTCGTCTCCGTGGGCGACGTCCACGCGAACGACGTCGCGCCGGCCCTTGCCGTGGGAGCAGCCGGCGCCCACATCGACCGGTGGACGGCGCGGCCAGGCCCCGCGACGTGGTCCGCGCCGAGCTTCACCGAACTCTTCGAACCTCTGGCGGCGTGGTCCGTCGGCGAAAAAATATCCGTCGAGTCCATAATGTGACCTGGAATTTGCCGGTGCGTAACCGTACGGAAGGGAGGCGACACCGACTCGTCGCTAGCGTGACGCGCGTTCGCGAGGGCCGTCCACGGCCGCGCGCCACCATCGTCATGAGGAGACATCTGATGAAGCGATCTGCGAGCATCGCCGCCGCCACCGTGGCCGCTGCACTCGCCCTGAGCGCCTGCGGCGGCTCCGACGAGGGCTCCGGCTCCGAGGAACGTGACCTGCCGGAGACCCTGACCCTCGGGCTCGTTCCCTCCCAGGACCAGGACCAGCTCGTCGAGGACGCCGGGGTGCTCGGCGACCTCCTCGGCGAGCAGCTCGGCGTCACCGTGGAGGCGTCGGTTTCGACCGACTACGCCGCGCTCGTCGTGGCCATGCAGACCGGGCAGGCCGACATCGGCATGTTCGGCCCGATCGCCCTGGTCCAGGCCGTGGACCAGGCGGGCGCCGAGGCCGTGCTCCAGTCGGTGCGCTACGGCTCCTCGACCTACCACACGCAGTGGATGACGAACGATCCGGACACGTACTGCCTGGACGATGTCATGACCGAGACGAACGACGACGGCAACGAGCTCTCCTACTGCAACGGCGCCGAGGCTCCCGAGGGGCCCACGGGTGAGGACGCGCTCGCGCTGATCGAGCAGGGGACCACGATCTCGTTCGTCGACGAGAGCTCGGCCTCCGGCTACTACTACCCGGCCACGCAGCTCGCCGAGGTCCAGGGCATCGACCCGCTGACGGACATCACGTCGGTCTTCGCCGGCGGCCACCCGAACTCGGTGCTGAACGTCGTGCGTGGCGACGCCCCGATCGGTACCTCGTACAACGACGCGCGGCTCGACGTGCTCGAGGAGGAGCCGGACGCCGGCACCAAGGCCGTCGTCTTCGCCTCCTCGCCGGAGATCCCGAACGACGGCGTGGCCGTGTCCGGCACGTTCTCCGACGAGGCGAGCCAGAAGATCACCGACGCGTTCCTGGCCCTGGCCGACAGCGAGGAGGGTCTCGCCGCCCTGGACGCCGTGTACGGCATCGAGGGCCTGGAGCCCGCCGACCTCGACGCCCTGGACGCCGCGCGCCAGGTGGCGGCGAACTTCGGCGGCGAGTAAGGGACTCGGGACGACGCCGGGCTCGGGGCGGGCCGGGCCGAGGGCCGGTGGCCGGGTCGGTGGCCGGGTCGGCCCGGGGTGGGGCCGGAGCCGGAGGTCGGCGGCCGGGTCAACCCGGGCCGGAGGTCGGCGGCCGGAGCCGGAGGTCGGCGGCCAGGCCAGCCGGGCCGGAGCCGGGGAGAGCCGGGCCGGAGCCGGATACCGGCGGCCGGGCCGGACGCCGGACCGGCCTGCGTGCGCCGGGGTCAGATGGTCGGGGTCCTGCGTGTGGTCGGTCGTTGTGCGCGTGGTCGGTCAATTGATTGACCGACCACGCGCACAACGACCGACCATGCGGCAAACGACCGACCACACGCAGACCCCCCGACCACACGCAGACCCCCCGACCTGTCTCTTATACACATCTGACGCTGCCGACGATAAGG
>NZ_JABBYC010000010.1 GCF_016742955.1 Myceligenerans indicum
TCCTCCGAGAACTCACCATCGACCTCACCCGCGACTACCAGCCACGCGGCAACCCACCCCGCACATGACAAATGGCCTGAACCCACAAACGTGGGTTCAGGCCATTCCGATGTCCTGCGACATCACACCGTCGGGATGACAGGATTTGAACCTGCGACCCCTTGACCCCCAGTCAAGTGCGCTACCAAGCTGCGCCACATCCCGTTTGGCCCGTCGGGCCATGTCCGAGAGTACCTGTTCCGGTCTCTCGGGGACGACCGAAATACTACCCCACGTCACACGGTGTTCCGCACTCGGGCCAGTGGTGACGAGGGACACGCTGCCATGCGACGCGTGCACGATGCCCTTCACCGCGTCGTGCTGCGGCGAGGGCGGGGAGCGATCATGCCGGCTCGTGCCCTCGCCGCCCGTGGCGCTCAGACGAGCATGAACCCCAGTACGGCCGCCGAGCCTGCGAGGACCAGCAGCACGAGCGCGGGGATCGCCGGCTCCTTGCGGCGGATGTGCACCACGACGGCGCCGATCATGGTGAGAGCCAGGGCGATCGCGGCGACCGGGCCCAGGGCCGGCACGACGCCGATGAGCATCGGGACGATCAGTCCGATGCCACCCGCGATCTCGGCGACGCCGATCAGTCTGACGCCGGGTCCGGCGAAGTCCTCGACCCACCCCATCCCGGACGCTGCGAGCGCCTCCTTCGAGCGCGAGGCCTTCATCGTGCCTGCGGCGAGGAAGGCCAGCGCGGTGATTCCGGCGACGATCCAGTAGGCGATGGTCATGGTCTGCTCCTTGAGTGAGCGATTACTTTCCTGGGCAAGTGCCAGCATGGAGTGCTTCACTTGCCATGTCAAGTAAATCTGCCCGGCGCGGCCGCATGGACGACGGGCGCGCGGCCCGCGCCGTGCTCGCCACGGAAGGTCTGCGCAAGGTCGCGGCGGCAACCCCGGCGCACATCGCCCTCGCTCGTGAGCTCGTGCTCGATCAGCTCACGTCCGAACAGATCGATCAACTCACGGCGATCGCCACCACGACCTCCCGGGCATCAGGGCCGGAGGGGCATGCGCCTCACGCATGACGTGACCGCTCGACGGGACTCGGGGCGCACCAGGCCGCCAGGGTGAGGCAGCGCGGCCACAGGCCACCGCGGCACCGCGATCACACGACGGCGCCGTCCAGCTCCAGCCGGTAGGCGACGAGCAGGAGGTCGAGCTTGTCGTCGGGACTCCAGTCCCGTTCCGGCTCGCGCCGAAACCCCAGGCGCTCGTAAAGGCGGTGTGCGGCGCGCATCCGCGCCTGGCTGCTGAGCACGACGGCGGCCCTGCCGGCGATGCGGGCGCGGTCCAGGCAGGCGCGGGTCAGCGCCTCCCCCACGCCTCGCCGGCGGGCGTCCGGCGTGACGGCGAGCATGCGGATCTCCGCCTCGCCCTCGCCGGCGAGGTCTGACATCTCCCCCGGCCCGGAGACGAAGGTGACGCCTCCGAGGAGGCGATCGCCGGCCGCGCGGCGGTCGCGGTCCACGGCGACGAGCACGTCGGCCACGGCTGCCCGGCCGGCGACGTCGCGCAGCCTGGCCAGGTACGGGTCCTGGTCGCCGTAGTCGAGGAAGCCCTCGCGGAGGTAGGCCTGCGCGGTCAGCTCGCCGAGCGCCTCGTGCTCGCCGGGTGCCGCGGGTCGGATCGTGAAGTCCACGCCCGCAGTGTCACGCATGCGGCACGCGGCCGCCAGAACATTCCCGGTCTGCCGGCCCGCGCACAGCGAAGCCGGCGTCGTCCGTGGCCCGGAGCCCGTGCGGGCCGGGGGGCTGGACGGCGCCGGCCGTCGTTCGGCGAGCGACGCTCGCCGGGCGCTCAGTTGCCGAAGAGGCGGGCGAAGAACCCGGTGCGCGGCTCCTCCTCGTGACCCTTGCAGCGCTGCGCGGCGGGGACGCCTCGCATGACGTCGTCCACATGCTGGCCGCAACCGGCCCAGGTGGTCTTGCCGCAGGTCTTGCAGTTGACGGGTCGGCACATTTCAGGGATTCCTTGTCTGTCGGTGAGGAGGCAGGGGGCAGAGGTCAGGCGAGGGCGAGGAAGAGCTTCTCGAGTTCGTCGGTGGTCAGGCCGTCCCGGCTCTTCCCAGTCTCCGGCTCGGTGACGCACTCCTCCATCGCGGTGGCGACGATGACGAAGCCGGCGCGGTTGAGGGCGTGCGTGACCGCCGCGAGCTGGGTGACGACGTCTCGGCAGGACGCGTCGGACTCGACCGCGTCGATCACTGCGTCGAGCTGGCCGCGAGCGCGGCGCAGTCGGTTGACGACGCGGCGTCGGCTTGCTTCGTCGGAGGAGCTCACGAGTTGTTCCTTTCGGTGACGACCGCGGGGGTCGCCGGCGTTGCGGGTCGGTGCGTACCGTGACGTTCGGTCCGTTGCGAGCAGGCCGTCCGTGCGGCAGCTGCCGCGGCCGTCGATCGGTCGGGCGGCAGGCGGTGGTGCCGCCCGCCGCCACGGCCGGCCTGTTCAGGCCTTCGCGGGCTGGTCCTGCTTGGCCAGCTCGGCGCGGACCTCGTCCATGTCGAGTCCTTCGACGGCGCCGATGACCTGGCTCAGCTGAGCGGAGCCGAGGGCGCCGGGTTGCGCGAACACGACGACGCCGTCCCGGAACGCGGCGAGCGTCGGGATCGAGGTGATGCCGAACGCCGCGGACAGCTCGCGCTGCGCCTCGGTGTCGATCTTCCCGAACACGATCTTCGGATGTTCCTCCGAGGCCTTCTCGAAGACGGGGGCGAAGGCGCGGCACGGAGGGCACCAGTCCGCCCAGAAGTCGAGCAGAACGATCTCGTTGTCGGCGACCGTCCGCTCCAGGTTGTCCTTGGTGATTTCGCGGGTAGCCATGCCACGATGATATACCCATGGGGGTATCCGGGGTCAATGGCTCGTGCGTCACAGGAGCACCCGGGAAGGTGCCGCCCGACGCCGCGGCCCCGGTACGGCACCGGCGTTCCGTCCGGACCTGGGCGAACGGGCGCCGCCCGACGCCGCGGACGGCGGCCCGCGCGGCCTGGTGGCCGCCCGCCACCTGTCCGACGACGAAGGGCCGCTCGACCTGTTCGCCCTGCCCGGTGACCCTGCCGCCGCCGACACGCTGCTCGGCGCGGCCTCCGCATGGGCACGCTCGCAGGGCGGCGAGGTCGAGGCGTCGTTCGGCGCACCGCTCGCCGACCAGCCGCCCGCCCGAGCGGGACCCCGGTCGTACGGCCGACGGGCCCGGCCCCGCCGGAGCGCGGCGGCCGCCCGGCATCGGCGTGCGCGGCGCTCCGGCGGGCCGGGATCCCTGCCCGCGATGACGGGACCGGTCAGAGCGTCCAGTGCTGGTTGGCGCCACCCCAGCAGGAGTACTGGTCCAGCCGCGCGCTGTTCGCGGTCGACTGTCCGAGCACGTCGAGGCACTTGCCCGAGTGACGGGCCACGAGCTCCACGACCCCGCCTCCGGCGTCGCGCACCTCCCACTGCTGGTTGGTGCCGCCGTTGCAGGTCCACTGGATGGCCTGGGCGCCGTTGGCGGTCGAGGCACCGTCCACGTCGAGGCAGAGCCGAGAGCCCTGGTTCACGATCTGGTGGTAGCCGTTGCCCAGGTCGTTCAGCACCCACTGCTGGTTGGCGCCGCCGTGACAGGTGTACTGGATGATCTCGGCCCCGGCAGAGGTGGAGCCGCTGACGACGTCGGCGCACTTGCCCGAGCCCTCACCCACGATCGCGACCGTGCCGGGGCTGCCGCCGTCGGGGTCCACCGCGTCGCCCCACCCCCAGCGCAGGCGGTTCGCGCCCGACCCGTTGCGGACCGTGAGCGACAGGTTGGTCCCGCTACCGCTCAGGGAGAACATCGAGTACCCGTCATAGCCGATGCTTCCGGGCTTGCCGCCGATCGCCGGCCAGTACGTACCGCCCATGGAGTTGTCGCGCATGACGTCGGTGACCGCGCGGATGTGGCGCACGAAGTTGTCGGTGCTGTTCGGGTCGCCGTAGTCGCGGCCGTCGTGCATCGCGGCGCCGAACTCGGTGATGACGGCGCGGTCCGCGCAGGCGCCGAGGCGCGTGGTCGCGTGGTCGTACCACTGCTGGTAGGTCTTCTCGCCGTAGAAGAAGGCGTAGTGGTGGTAGGAGAACAGCGTGCCGTCGAAGCGGGAGTCGGTGCACAGGTCGCGCAGGTCCTGGCTGTAGCCGGTACCGCCGATCAGGACCCGGTTGTCCGGTGCGGAGGAGTGGTCACCCAGCCAGGTCGCAGCCACGTCCCGCCATTCGGCGGACGTGTAGCCGTGCGGCTCGTTCATCGGCTCGAAGTAGACGCTCGAGTTGCCGCCGTACTGGGAGATGACGGTGGACCACATGCCGTTCCAGGCGGCGTAGTCCGTGACGCGGCCGCCCGAGGCGGCGCCGTCCTCCCAGTACGCCAGGATCACCTTGAAGCCGCGTCCGGTGGCGGCGTCGATCGCGCCGCGGTAGCGGTTCCACCAGTCCGTGCCGACGGTGTGGGTGTTGACCGGCAGCCGCACGGTGTTGATGCCGAGCAGCGACTCCATGTCGTCGTAGATGGCGTTCGCCTTGGCCTGCACGGTGGCATAGCTGTCGGAGCCGTCGAGCCCGTCGATGACGAGCGGGCCGGTGCTGAAGTTGTCGCCCAGCACCGCCCAGTTCGCGCCCCGGAACTGGCTGGTGTCGGCGGCTGCCGGCGTCGCGGTGGCCAGCGCGACGGCCGGCAGGAGCGCGCATGCGGCGAGCATGCTGAGGATCCGGCGGAGCGGCCGCCGGGTGGACGGGCGCCGGGAGGGCGCGCGGAGGGTGCGGAGGATTCTCATGACGTCGACCGATCTCGTGCGGCTCTGCACGGTAGGGGCTCGAGCAATGCTGAACATCACGCCATATCGTGATGTTAACGTCAACATCGAGATCAAGGATGGCGAGTCCGGCGTCGTGAGTCAACCGTCAGCGCTGTCCGCGCTGCCTCCTACTCGCGGACCGGCTCGCCCTGCGGGGTCACGACCCACCACACGCCCTTCACGCCCTGGCCCATGGTGTCTCCCGGCTGCGTGTCGGACGCGAAGTAGTACAGGGGCCAGCCGTCGAGCGTCAGCTGCGGCTCACCGTCGGACCCGGTGATGGTGCCGATCTCACCGGTCACCCCGTCTGCCTGCACGTCGTCCCCGCCGTGGACCGGAGGCCACGCGGCAAGGCATTCACCGGCGCAGGTGGACTCTCCCGAACCCTGGGTGTCGCTGTCGAACTGGTAGACGGTCATGCCGTCGCCGTCGGTCACGATCGTCCCGAGGTCCGTGTCGGCGACGCCGAGGGACGCCGCGGCCATGCCGCCGTCGTCCATGCCGGCATCGCCGGAGTCCGACTCCTCGGCGGGCGCGCCGTAGCCGCCCGTGTCGCCACCCGTGTCCGAGCCTCCGGAGCATCCCGCCAGGACGAACATCAGGGCAAGTGCGGGCGCGGCCGCACGGGTCATCAGAGTCGTGGTGCGCATGGGTCTCTTCCTCTCGGTTTCCGGATGGATCCTGGTGTGTGCGGGGGATCCGGAAGTCCCGCCGCGTCTCATCCCGCGTCGCCCGCGCCGTCCTCCAGATCGGCGCTGAGCAAGGGGTCAGTTGCATCGTCCGCGGAATACACGCTGATCGCGGCGATGTCGTCTCGGGTCAGGGCGGTCGCCGCGTCCAGCCGCACGGTGCTGCCGGGCGCCGCGGTCCACGTCGAGACCTGGCTGGTGGCTCCGTCGCCGGACGTGACCACGAGCGCGTAGGCGCGCTTCGCCGGGGAACCCGCGCCGGGAACGTACGTGGCCGGGTCGGGGGCGTACGTGCACACCATGGTGAGCTGCGTGCCCCACTTCTTGTCCGTCAGCTCGACGTTCGCCGACAGCCGCGACTGCCCGGACGCCACCAGCCCGACCGTCTCCGCCGGGAGCACGGCGGGCGCCGAGCCACCGGGCGGCAGGTTGAGGACGACGACGGTCACGGCCGCGGCCGCCGCCGCGCTGATCGCGCCACCCCACAGGAGCGACCGCCCGCGCCGCCGAGCCCGGCGGCGCACGACCAGGTCCACCAGGTCGGTCGCCGGGCCGTCCGTGTCCACCGCACGAGGACCGAGCCCGTCCCCGCCCGCCGCCCGCAGGAGGCCCGGCACCGGCGCCAGCTCGGCGACCTGCGTGCGGCAGCGTGCGCATTCGTCCAGGTGCTCGGCGAACGCCCGCCGGTCGGCCGCCGTGAGCGCCCCCAGCACGTAGGCCGCGTCCCAGTCGGCGAACTCCTCGTGACGAGGTCCGGTCTCGTCGGTCATCGCACGACTCCCCTCTCCTGCAGCGCGAGGCGCAGTGCCCGCAGCCCGTAGTGCAGCCGCGACTTCACCGTTCCCTCCGGGACGTCGAGCAGCTCGGCCAGCTCGGCGGTGCTCCGCCCACCGAAGTACGCGTGTGCGATCACCGCCCGGTGGTCCTCCGTGAGGTCCCCGAGGGCCTCCGCCACGAGGATCGCGTCGAACAGCTCGTCCGTGCGGTCGCCCGCCCCGCCGCCGTCATGGTCGGGCAGCGACTCCACGACGGTCTCGTGCCGCCGCCGCGCGCTGCGGGCGTCGTCGATGACCAGGTTCCGCGCCACGGTGAGCATCCACGCCCGCGCGGCATCCGGGTCCTTGCGTGCCAGGCGGGGGCTGCGCCACGCGCGCAGCAGGGTCTCCTGCACGATGTCGTCCGCGCCCGTCGTGGTCCCCGTCAGCCGCACGACGTACCGCCACACCGCCGCGGCGTGGCGGTCGTGCAGATCACGCAGCACCGCCTGATCACCAGCCCGCACATGCCCTCCCTCCCGAGCGACGGATCCCGTACCCGGCGGCCCGCGAAGCGGCGCCCGGCACTCCTACCAGCCTGCCCTGGACACGAGAGGGACGCCGTTTCGGTTCAACGCATCGCCCAACACGATGCGAGACCGAGCATTCGCGGCGGACGGTCCGGCCGTCCCGGGGCCGTCAGCGCCACGGCGCGCGTTCGTACTGCGGCTGGACGCCCACCCCGCTCTCCGCGACCCGTCCGACCAGTTCCCGCAGCGCCCGCGCCGCGCGCAGCGGCCAGTGCGGGTCCCGCAGCGCCTCGCGGCCGATCATCACGGCATCGGCCGCCCCGTCCACGAGCACCTGCTCGGCCTGGGCCGGTTCCGTGATCAGCCCGACGGCGCTGACCGGAAGCCCGGACACCTCGCGCACCCGCCGCGCGTGCGCCACCTGGTAACCCGGTCCCACCGGGATCCGCGCGGGTGCCACGCCCCCGGTGGACACGTCGACGACGTCGGCGCCGTCCGTCCTGAGGTCCGCGGCGACGGCCGCCACGTCCTCCACCCCGAGCCCGTCCGGCCGCCAGTCCGTCGCCGACAGCCGCACCATCACCGGCAGCTCCTGGGGCCACACCTCCCGCACCGCCCGGACGGACTCCCGCACCAGGCGGGCCCGCCGTTCGGGCGAGCCGCCGTACTCGTCGGTGCGCCGGTTGGCCAGCGGCGACAGGAACTGGTGCAGCAGGTAGCCGTGCGCCGCGTGGATCTCGGCGACGTCGAACCCCGCGGCGAGCGCCCGCCGCGCCGCGTCGGCGAACCGCTCGGGGATGCCCGCCACCTGGTCGGCCGGCATCTCGGCGGGAACGGCCAGCCCGGGGAACGGGTCAGCCGTCGGGCCGGCGGTGACCCATCCGCCGTCGGGAACGGGCACGCTGCCGTCGAGCTCGTGGAACGGCGGGTAGGTCGACGCCTTGCGGCCGGCGTGCGCGAGCTGGATGCCGGCTCGTGCGCCGCGCGCGTGCACGAAGCGGGTGATCCGCCGCCAGGCGGCGGTCTGGTCGTCGTTCCAGATGCCGGTGTCCTGCGGGGAGATCCGGCCTTCGGGGACGACGGCGGTCGCCTCGGTCATGACGAGACCGAACCCGCCCGCGGCTCGTGCGCCGAGGTGGGCGAGGTGCCAGTCGCCGGGGAGGCCGTCCGTCGCCGAGTACTGACACATCGGTGCCAGCCAGGCCCGGTTCGGGACGGTGAGTTCGCGCAGCTCGACGGGCTGGAACAAGAGGCTCATGCGGCGCACAACCGGCGCCGGGGCGCCGGGATTCCTCGGCTGTGCGGACGGTCCGGGTGTGGGACGGGGTCAGGACCCCGCGGAGTTCTCGTTGAGCCGGGCTGCCTGCTTGAGCAGGTGGGTCCGCTCGGCGACGCTGTCCGCGGCCTGCGCGGCGGCCGCGTACCGGCGCGCGGCCTCGGCCCGCTCGCCGGCCAGTTCCCGCAGGTAGGCGGTCGCGGCGTCGTACCGCGGCAGCCCGGCGTCCAGCGTCTCGAGCGCCCGCAGCCCGGCATGCGCGCCGTCCACGTGCCCGACGGCGATCGCCCGGTTCAGTTCCGCGACCCGGTTCCCGGGCGCGAGCGCGAGCAGTTCGTCGTACCACTCCAGGATCTGCGGCCAGTCGGTCTCGGCGGCGGTGGCGGCGTCGTCGTGCAGGGCGGCGACCGCGGCCTGCGCCTGGTACTCCCCCAGCAGCTCACGGGCGAGTGCCTGCTGCAGGATCCCGACGCCCTCGGCGATCGTCGTCGTGTCCCACAGCGACCGGTCCTGCCGGTCCAGCGGGACGAGCCCACCGGCGGCGTCGAACCGTGCCGCCCGCCGCGCGTGGTGCAGCAGCATGAGGGCGAGCAGCCCTGCGGCCTCGGGATCGTCGGGGACGGCCGCGGTCAGCTGGCGGGTCAGGCGGATCGCCTCCTCTGCCAGGTCGACGCCGGGCGCACCGGTGAACCCCTCGTTGAACATCAGGTAGAGCACGCGCAGCACGGCCGTCACGTCGCCCGGCGTCCCGAACCGCTCACCCGCGACGGTGCGCTTCGCGCGGGAGATCCGTTGCGCCATCGTCGCCTCGGGCACCAGGAACGCCCGCGCGATCTGCGCCGTCGTCAGCCCGCCCACGGCCCGCAGCGTGAGCGCGATCGCCGACGCGGGCGTCAGTGCGGGGTGACAGCAGCGGCTGAGGATCAGGAGGGTGTCGTCGGCCTGTTCGGCCTGGCCCGGTGGGGGCCGCAGGCTGACCTTCACCTCGCGCAGGGCCCGGGCCGACGCCGATCGCCGGGCGTCCAGGAACTTGCGCCAGGCGACGGTGACGAGCCATGCCTTCAGGTCGGCGGGGAGGCCGGCCGGGGAGGCCCCGGGATCCTCGCCCTCGGGCGAGGGGTTCGCACCGGGCGAGTCGTCGCCGACGACCGCGCTCCCCCAGTGGCGGACCGCCTCGACGAGGGCGTCCTGGACGGCGTCCTCGGCCGCCGCGAAGTCTGCTCCGCGGCGGACGAGGACACCCAGGACCTGCCCGGGCAGTTCCCGGTTCACTCGACCACCGGCGGCTCGGCGAGGAAGGGGCGCACCTCGATCCACTCGTACAGAGGCTTGCCGTCCTTGCCCGGCGCCGACGACAGGTAGGCCGCCGCCTCATGGGCCCGCTGCTCGGAGTCGACGTCGATGACCATCCACCCCGCGATGAGGTCCTTCGTCTCGGCGAACGGACCGTCGGTGACCGGCGGGCGGCCCTCGCCGTCGTAGCGGACGAAGGTGCCCTCCGGGGAGAGCGCCTGGCCGTCCACGTACTCGCCACGCTCGCGCAGGTCGTCGGCGACCTTGTCCATGAACGCGATGTGGGCCGAGATCTCCTCGGGGGTCCACCGGTCCATGGGGGCGGAGAACTCGGGGTGCGCCTCGGGGCCACCGCGGTAGTGCTTCAGCATCAGATACTTCATGGGTCCATCCTCCGGTCTCGGGCGGCGCGTGTCGCCGCCGACACCCCTGGGACGGAGCCGGGTGCGGGTTCTCGACATCGGCGACGGACGGTAATTCCCTGCCGCCGCGACACCCGTTGCGGACAACTGTCGCCTTTTCGTCGTTTCGTGTCGCGGTGTCCGGTTCTCCGTGCCACGATCGTCAGATGCGCGCTGGGGAGACTCTGGGAAGCGCGTCCGGCACGAGCCAACACCGCGATCCGACGCCGCTGACCTGGGAGGTCGGTATCGACGTCGGCGGAACCGGCTCACGGTTGCGCGGTGCGCCGACGACACCGGACGCCGGATCCGTCGAGCCCGTCGACCTCACCGGGGATCCGGTGCGGTTCGTCTCCGGACGGTCCAACGCACCCACCGTCGTCGGCGACCTGTGCCGGCGGTTCGCCGAGAAGGCCGGGACGAACTCGACCGCCGCGGCGGTCGTGGGTATGCGAGGCCTGCGCTCCATGGTCGTCTCCCGCACGCTGAACCCGTACGCCGTGCACGACACCCTGTCCGGCGAGCTGGGCACGGCCCGCACCGCCGTCGCGAGCGACACGATCATCGCCCACCTGGGGGCCCTGCAGGGACGCAGCGGCGCGACGCTCGCCGTCGGCTCGGGCGCGGTGGCCATCGGCGACGACGACACGGGCCGCCTGCACATCGCCGACGGGCTCGGACCGCTGATCGGGGACAACGGCGGCGGGTCGTGGATCGGCGAGGAAGGGCTGCGGGCCGCCGCCCGCGCCAGCTACCACGACGCGCGCGGCTCGGAGCGTCTCCTGACCGCCGCGATCGAGCGGCTCGGACAGCCGGAGACCTGGGAGTCCAGGCTGCGCGACGCCCCCGACCGCGTGCGGGTCCTGGCGGACTTCGCACCCGTCGTGGTGCGCGCCGCCGCGGAGGACGACGTCGTCTGCCAGAAGATCCTGCGGGAGTCCGCCGAGCTCCTCACCGACTGCCTCGCGAGCGTCCTGAGCCGGCCCGGTGTCCGGCAGGTCGCCGCCACGACCGGCCGGCTCATGGCCGTGGGTTCACCGCTGCGGGCGGCCGTGCACGGCCTGATGCCGGTCAAGCGGGTCGGGGTCGAGCTCGTCGACGCGGCCGCGACCCCGCTCGACGGCGCCCTGCTGCTCGCGCGGCGCCTCGTGGAGGACCCGGAGTTCCCGTCCTACCGGCCGCTGCTGACGGTGCGCACCACCGGGTAGCCGAGGCGCGCGGCCGGCTTCAGCGCGCCGGCTTGTCCGTGACCCACAGCCGGATCGTGCCCTGCGCGACGACGGTGCCGTCGTCCCGGCGGGCGGTGACCGCGACGGGCACGTCCGGGTCGTCCTCCAGCCAGCGCTCCGGATCGGACTCGGCGGTGCAGGTGATGTCCGACGTCGACTTCGCCGTGTAGGCGATGTCCATGCCCTTGGGCAGCCACCGCTTGGAGTCCGGCACGGTGGCCTCCGCCATCGCGCCCATCGCGGCCTCGAGCCCGTTGCACACCGCGATCGCGTGCACGGTGCCGATGTGGTTGAGCACGGCCCGCCGCTTCCTGATCACGAGTTCGCCGAACCCGGGCCTCACCTCGGTGAACCGGGGCCTGATCGAGCGGAAGTAGGGGACGCGCCATCCGTACCCCAGGCCGAAGGCGCGCTTGCCCAGCGGCTTGCCGGCGAGCTTCTGCCACATCGCGTACGTCTCTGTCACGACGCGGACTCTACCGGGCCGGGCTCCGCCCGCCCGCGCGGCCGGCGGGACGGCGCCGCGCTCGACCGCCACGACGGCGCCGCGCTCGGCCGCCACGACCTGGACAGTCCGCGAGGGGCGTGCCAGCCTGCAGACATGGAATCCCGCGCCACGGCGAAGCAGCGCCGGCTCTGGGACCGGGCCGCCGGCGACTACGACCGCAGCATGGTCTGGTTCGAGCACAACCTCCTGAAGGACGGCCGCGACTGGATCGGCGCGCGCACCCGCGGGCGCGTGCTGCTGGTCGCCGTGGGCACCGGGCGCGACCTGCCGTTCCTGCACGAGGACGTGAGCGCCGTGACGGGCATCGACCTCAGCTCCTCCATGCTGGGCCAAGCGCGGCGCCGCGCGTCGGACCTCGGCCGCGACGCCGACCTTCGCGAGGGCGACGCCGAGCACCTCCCCTTCGACGACGCCACCTTCGACACCGTGACCTGCGTGCTTTCCCTGTGCAACATCCCGCGCCCGGAGGCCGCCCTGGCCGAGGCCCGGCGGGTGCTCAGGCCCGGCGGGCGGCTCCTGCTCCTGGACCACATCGGCAGCACCTGGCCCCCGATCCGGCTGGTGCAGTGGTTCGTGGAGGCGTTCACCGTGCCGAGCGCCGGCGAGCACTTCACCCGCAGGCAGCTGCGCCGGGTCCACGATCTGGGCTTCGAGGTCGTGGAGCGGGACCGCTACGGGTTCGGGATGGTGGAACGGGTGCACGCGGTCAAGCGGTGACGCGCACCGCCCACGGGTTCCGCGAGACACGCCCCGCACCGGGGCCCCACACCCGGCCCTCACACCCGGCCCTCACACCCGGCCCTCACACCGGAGCCTCACACCGGAGCGTCCTCGCGGGCGGTTCGCGTGGCGAGCAGGGCGAATGCGAGCGCCAGGACGGCCTGGACGATCACGGCGACGGCGAAGCCGCGCGCCAGCCCGGTCTCGGCTCCCCCCTGCGCCCCTGCCACGACCAGCTGGAAGAGCCCGCCGAGCAGGGCCACACCCAGCCCGAGGCCAAGCTGCTGGAGCGTGGCGAACAGCCCGCCGGCGACACCCGCGGCCCAGGTGGGCGTGCGTGACAGCACCGTCCGCAGCACCGGCCCGTACATGAGGGCCTGCGCCGCGCCGAGCGCCACCAGGAGCGGCTGCAAGGCCCCGGCGCTGCGGCCGTGCCCGCTGCCCACGACGAGAGCCAGCCCGACGAGGACCGCTGCCTGCACGAGTGCGGCGCCCGTCATCGTCCACCTCCCGGTGCGACGCTCGACGACGGGCAGAGCCAGCGCCACGGCGATGAACGCGGCGCCGAACCCGAGCAGCAGGAGGACGGCTCCCCACGCGTCCATGCCGAGCGCGCCCTGGGCGAGCGTCGAGAACTCGTACAGGAACGCACCGTATCCGGTGAAGAAGAGCAGCGTCATGGCCAGACCCCGGCGCACCGCCGGGGTCCGCAGCACGCTCGGCGGAACGACCGGCAGCTCTCCCCGCCGCTCGGACGCGTACTGGGTGCGGGCGAACACGGCCAGGACGACGCCCCCGGCCACGAGCACGGCGAACAGCGGGGCGGGCCGTGGGGCCGACCCGGCGAGTGTCAGCGGCACGACCACGAGCAGCAGCCCTGCCCCCAGCAGCACGGTCCCCCGCAGGTCCAGGGACAGCGCCGCGTGCGACCGCGAGTCCGGCACGACGCGCAGCGCGAGCAGCGCTGCCGCCCCGACCGCCCCGGTGAGCAGCTGGACCAGCCTCCAACCCAGGTGATCGCCCGCCGGGAGCGCGACCGCCCCGGCGAGCAGCTGGCCGCCGATGGTCGAGATACCGCTTGCCGCCGTGAACAGCGTGACGCCCAGCGCCCGGAGCCGGTCCGGCGCGGTGGCCTGAATGGTGGACAGCACCTGCGGGGTGAACAGTCCCGCGGCGACGCCGAGCCCCGCCCGTGTCGAGACGAGCACCGCCAGGTTCGGCGCGAGCGCGGCCACGACGGACAGCACCCCGAACGCCGTGACCCCGATGGCGAGCAAGCGGCGGCGGCCGTAGCGGTCACCCAGCCGGCCGGCGACGACGAGTGCCGCGGCGAACGCCGTCGTGTACGCCGAGAGGACGAGGCGGCCGCCGGACGCCGAGGCGCCGAGATCCGTGGCGATGGCGGGACCGAGGAGGTTGACGGATCCGAACGTCATGTTCACGGGCAGGTAGGCGACGAGCAGGACGCCGAGCCCCGGGCCCGTCAGTGCGGGCCGCATCACGGCCGGAGGTGTCGCGGGCGTCGCGCGGTACGCCGAGGTGGTGGTCATGACCACGACGGTGCGCCGGTCTCCATTCTGGTACCAGAAGCCTGCTGATCGTGGTACCAGCACCACCTGGTTGCCCGGTCGCGTCCGGGTGACACTGGTCTCGTGACCACGACGACACCCGACCGTGCGGCGCTCGGCGCCTTCCTGCGCGCGCGCCGTGCCCGAGTGACCCCCGCAGACGTCGGGCTTCCCGGCGGTGGCCGGCGCCGCACACCGGGTCTGCGGCGCGAGGAGGTGGCACAGCTCGCCGGCGTCGGCGTCACCTGGTACACGTGGCTCGAACAGGGCCGGGCCAGGAACGTCTCGGACCAGGTCCTGGAGTCCGTGGCACGTGTGCTGCGGCTGGAGGCGCCCGAACGCCGGCACCTCATGGTGCTCGCCGGCCGCGCGCCCGGTGCGACACCGGGGCCGCCCATGGACCTGCGTCCCGAGCACGTCGCCGTGCTGGAGAAGCTGTTGCCCTATCCCGCCGCGGTGCAGACCGACTGCTACGACCTGGTCGCCTCGAACCGCACCTACCGCTTCCTGTTCACCGACCTGGACGCCTACCCGACCGAGGACCGCAACTGCGCGTGGTTGATGTTCACCGACCCGCAGTGGCGCGGGAGCCTGCTCTGCGAGGACGACGTGCTGCGCGAGATCACCGCCCGGCTGCGCGCCCGCCAGCCCGAGTACCGCCAGGACCCGCGGTGGCGCGCGCTGCTGAACCGCCTGCGGGAGGCGTCGCCCGACTTCGACCGATACTGGGAGACCTACGAGCTCGAGGGCGACCAGCCGCGGCTGCGGCGGTACCGCTCGCCTCGCGCGGGGCGTCTCGAGGTGCAGTTCCAGAGCCTGTGGCTGGACCGGGGGCGCGGGGAGCGCATCATCGTCATGACCCCTGCCGACGACGCGACCGCACAGCGGCTGGAGCGACTGGACGCGCTGGTCGGCGCCGCACCACGCTGGACCTCACGCGACGACGCCGGGACGCCGGCGGCACGGCTCACCCTGGGCTGACCTCGCGTCGTCCCCTAACTCCCCTGGCTCCCCTAACTCCCCTGGCTCCCGATCGTCTCCAGGACGCCCGCACCGTACTTGGCCAGCTTGCTCTCGCCCACGCCGCTGATCGTCCCGAGCTCGTCCAGGCCGGCGGGGCGCGCCGCGGCGACGGCCCGCAGGGTCGCGTCGTGGAAGACGACGTAGGCCGGCACGCCCTGCTCCTTCGCGACGCCGGCGCGCCAGGCACGAAGCTGCTCGAACACCTCGGCGTCCTCGGCGGACAGCTCGATGTCGGGGGCGGCCTTCTTCTTCGCCGTCGCCGCCGCCCGGGCCCGCGTCCGCTCGGGATCACGGCGCAGCCGCACCTCACGGCGGCGGCCCAGCACGTCCGCACTGGCGTCGGTGAGCAGCAGGGTCCCATGACTGCCCTCGACGGCCAGCAGGCCCTGGGCCAGGAGTTGGCGCACGACCGTGCGCCACTCCCCCTCGCCGAGATCGTCCCCGACGCCGAACACGGTCAGGTCGTCGTGACCCCACTGGCGCACCTTCGGGGTGACCTTGCCGCGCAGGATGTCGACCACGTGCCCGACGCCGAACCGCTGGTTGCGCTCCCTGTCCAGCCGGTACACGGCCGAGAGGAACTTCTGCGCGGCGATCGTCCCGTCCCAGGACTCCGGCGGCGCCAGACACGTGTCACAGTTGCCGCAGGGTTCGCCCGCCTGCCCGAAGTAGTTCAGGAGCTGGGCGCGGCGGCACTCGACGGTCTCGCACAACGCGAGCATCGCGTCCAGATGCGTCCCCAGCCGCCGCCGGTGGACGGCGTCCCCCTCGGAGGCGGCGATCAGCTTGCGCTGCTGCACGACGTCGGACAGGCCGTAGGCCAGCCACGCCGTCGACGGCCGCCCGTCACGACCGGCCCGCCCGGTCTCCTGGTAGTACCCCTCGACCGACTTGGGCAGGTCGAGATGCGCGACGAAGCGGACGTCCGGCTTGTCGATGCCCATGCCGAACGCGATCGTGGCGACGACGACGAGACCGTCCTCGCGCAGGAACGCCGCCTGGTTCCGCGCGCGCACGTGCGCGGGCAGGCCGGCGTGGTACGGCAGGGCCCGGATCCCCTGTGCGGTGAGGAACTCGGCGGTCTCCTCCACCGACGCACGCGACAGGCAGTAGACGATCCCCGCATCACCCGCGTGCTCGGTGCGCAGCAGGTCCAGGAGCTGCCGCTTGGCGCCGTCCTTGGGCACGATGCGGTACTGGATGTTGGGCCGGTCGAAGCTCGCGACGAAGTGCTCGGCCTCGGTGAGCCCGAGACGTTCGGCGATCTCCTCGCGCGTGGCCTGGGTCGCCGTCGCCGTCAGCGCGATGCGCGGTACGTGGGGCCACCGTTCGCGCAGCCGGGAGAGCTCCAGGTAGTCGGGACGGAAGTCGTGGCCCCACTGGGACACGCAGTGCGCCTCGTCGATGGCGAACAGCGCGATCTCGCCCTGGCCCAGCAGCCGCGCGGTCGCGTCGAGGCGCAGCCGTTCCGGCGCGAGGTAGAGCAGGTCGAGCTCGCCCGCGACGAACGCCCGCTCGACCGCATGCCGCGCCTCGGCGTCCTGCGTGGAGTTGAGGAACCCCGCCCGCACGCCGAGCGCGTCGAGGGCGTCCACCTGATCCTGCATGAGCGCGATCAGGGGGGAGACCACAACCCCCGTCCCCCGCCGTACCAGGGACGGGATCTGGTAGCACAACGACTTCCCGCCGCCGGTCGGCATCAGCACGAGCGCGTCCCCGCCGGCGACCACGGTATCGACGACCGCTCGCTGCCCTGCCCGGAACTCCTCGTAGCCGAACACGCGGCGCAGCGTGTCCAGGGCGGGATCGACGGCGGTATCGGGCGAGGTAGCGGCGTCGGCAAGAGTCACGGCGGCCAGTCTAGGGACCAAGGGCGACATGGTCGTCCCGGGCCGCGCGATCTGTGGAGGACCGCGGCCGGACGCACCCCGTGATCCCTCCCCGGGGCCTGCCGGCGGGGCGCCGGCCCGTCCGCCGGGGACGAAGGTCCCGGACCACCCGGACGAATGCCCCTTTCCTGGTCCCGCCACGATCGGGGAGCGTGTCAGCAGTGGCCGAGATCCCGCCCGGCGACACCGCGTGAGCGGAGCGCGCCCGCCTGACCGGCCCCGGCGAAGGAGGCTGGTCATGAGCACGTCCCCACGGGTCGAGGAGATCCTGTCCTGGTACGACACCGACGACGTGGCCACCCGGTCGTGTCTGCGGCGCCTGCTGGAGCACGGACGGACGGCACACTCCGGAAAGCTCGTCGTCCTGCCGGTCGACCAGGGGTTCGAGCACGGCCCGGCGCGCAGCTTCGCGGTCAACCGCGCGGGCTACGACCCCCGGTACCACGCCCGGCTCGCGATCGACGCCGGCTGCAGCGCGCACGCGGCACCTCTCGGCGCGATCCAGCGGATCGCGAAGGACTTCGCGGAGGAACTGCCGCTCATCCTCAAGTGCAACTCGTCGGACTCGCTGTACACCGGCCCCGACCCCCTCCCTGCCCTCACCGCGAGCGTGGACGACGCCGTACGGCTGGGCTGCGTCGCGGTCGGGTTCACCATCTACCCCGGTTCGGCCGGACGGAACGTCATGTACGAGCAGCTGCGCCGGCTCGTGGCCCAGGCCCGCGACGCCGGCCTGCCCGTGGTCGTGTGGTCCTACCCGCGCGGCTCGGGGATCTCGAAGGAGGGGCAGACCGCCGTCGACGTGGTCGCCTACGCGGCGCACCTGGCCTGCCAGCTGGGTGCCCACATCGTGAAGGTCAAGCCGCCGACGGCACACCTGGAGATGCCGGCCGCGGCCGCGGCGCTCCGGGAGTCCGGGACACGGCTGGACACCCTCGCCGACCGCGTCCGGCACGTGGTCGAGTCCGCCTTCGACGGGCACCGGATCGTCATCTTCTCCGGCGGGCCGGCCAAGGACACGCTGGCGGTCCTGGAGGAGAACCGGCAGACGGCGCTCGGCGGCGGGTTCGGCACGATCATGGGCCGCAACGCCTTCCAGCGTCCCCGCACCGACGCGCTGCGCCTGCTCGCGGAGGTCATGGACATCCACCGCGAGTCGCGCGCCCACGCCGTGTCCGGGGCACGGTGACCGGCCCCGCCCGCGACGGCGGTCCCTCCGCGGGGAGCGCCGCCGGAGCCGTACGTCCGGACCCGTCGGTCCGTGCGGTCCCCGAGATCCTGCACGAGCTGGACGCCGATCCGGCGGGCGGCCTGAGCGACGCGGAGGCCGCCCGCCGGCTGGCCCGCGACGGGCCGAACGAGCTGCGGGCCAGGCCTCCGGTCCCGCTGTGGCGCCGGATCCTGGCCCAGCTCCGCGACCCGCTCGTGTCCCTGCTGCTCGTGGCGGTCGCCATCTCGCTGGTCGCGTGGCTGGTCGAGGGTGCCGCAGGGATTCCGGCCGACGCCGTGGTCATCGCCGCCGTCGTCGTGGTCAACGCCGTGCTCGGCCTGGTCCAGGAGAGCCGCGCGGAGAACGCCGTCGCGGCACTCGCGTCGATGACGCGGGCCACCTCCACCGTGGTGCGCGGCGGACGGCATCGGACGATCCCCTCCGCCGAGCTGGTGCGCGGCGACCTGCTGCTCCTGGCAGAGGGCGACGCCGTCGGCGCGGACGCCCGGCTGGTGGGTGCCACCGCACTGCGGGTGCTGGAGGCATCCCTGACCGGGGAGAGCGCCGCCGTGGCCAAGGACCCGGTCACGCTGGAGGGCGACGTTCCGCTCGGTGACCGTACCGACATGGTCTACAAGGGCACCGCCGTCGTCCAGGGCGTCGGGCGCGCCGTCGTGACGGCCACCGGCATGGACACCCAGATGGGCGCCATCGCCGAGCTGCTCGACGCGACCCAGGAGGAGGCGACACCGCTGCAGCGGGAGATCGCGTTCGTCGGGCGGTGGCTCGGTCTCACCGTGATCGGCATCGCGGTCGTCGTCATGGTCGTCACCGCCCTCGTCAACCAGGTCAGCACCCTCCCCGAGCTGGTCACCGTCCTGCTGCTGGGCGTCTCGCTGGCGGTGGCCGCCGTACCGGAAGGTCTGCCGGCCATCCTGTCGGTGGTGCTGGCGGTGGGTGTGCAGCACCTGGCCCGGCGGCACGCCGTGGTGAAGAAACTCCACTCCGTGGAGACCCTCGGCTCCGCGTCGGTCATCGCCTCGGACAAGACCGGGACCCTCACGCGGAACGAGATGACCGTCGAACGCGTCGTCACCGCCTCCGGCGAGGTGCGGCTGACCGGCGTCGGATACCGGCCCGACGGCGACGTGCTCACGTCCGGCGGGCCGCTGTCCGACGGCGACCTCGCGCAGGAGGTCCGCATGGTCCTGGGCGGCGGGTCCCTGGCGAACGACGCCCGGGTCGCCGAGGAGGACGGGCGTTGGACGGTGCACGGCGACCCCACCGAGGCCGCCTTCCTCGTGGCCGCGCGCAAGCTGGCCGGCACGGCCGAACGCGTCGCCACGTTCGAACGTCGCGGCGAGGCACCGTTCACCTCCGAGCGCAAGATGATGTCCGCCCTCGTCGACCCCGCCGGACCCGGCACCTGGGCGCTGGTCACCAAAGGCGCACCCGACGTCCTGCTCGACCGGTGCACCGCCGTGCAGGTCGGCAACGACGTCGTCCCGCTCGACGCCGCACGACGCGCGGCGGTGCTGGACGACGTCGAACGGCTCTCGGGGCAGGCCTACCGGACGCTCGGTGTCGCCTACCGGCGCGTGCCGGAAGGCACGGCCCCCGACGGGCTGGAGGCCCACGAGTCCGGACTGGTCCATCTCGGGGTGGTCGGCATCACCGACCCGCCGCGCCCCGAGGTGGCCGGCGCCGTCGAACAGGCCCACCGGGCCGGGGTCCGGGTCATGATGATCACGGGCGACCACCCCGCCACGGCGGTCCGCGTCGCCGGGGAGCTCGGGATCGTCGGGCCGGACGCCCCGGCCGTGGCCGGACCCGAACTGGACCGTCTCGACCCCGACCGGCTGCGCGAGACCACCCGCGACGTCTCCGTCTACGCGCGCGTCGCCCCGCAGCACAAGCTTCGGATCGTCGACGCGCTGCAGGCGGACGGGCACGTCGTGGCCGTCACCGGCGACGGTGTCAACGACGCTCCCGCCCTGAAGACGGCCGACATCGGCATCGCGATGGGGATCATGGGCACCGAGGTCACGAAGGAGTCGGCCAGGATGATCCTGGCCGACGACAACTTCGCCACGATCGTCGCCGCGGTGCGCCAGGGCAGGGTGATCGTCGAGGACATCAAGAAGTTCCTGCGCTACCTCCTCTCGTCCAACATGGGTGAGGTCTTCACCGTCTTCCTCGGTGTCGTCCTGGCGGGCGCCATCGGCCTCACGGGGGCCGCCGCCCAGGACGCCGTCGTCGTTCCCCTCCTCGCCACCCAGATCCTGTGGATCAACCTGGTCACCGACACGGCGCCCGCCCTCGCCCTGGGCGTGGACCCCGAGGTCGACGACGTCATGGGACGGCCGCCGCGGCCCGTGTCCGAACGGATCGTCGGGCGGCGGATGTGGACCGGCATGCTGTTCGTCGGCCTCACCATGGGCCTGGTCACCCTGCTGACCATGGACATGTTCCTGCCCGGCGGCCTCCTGCCGGGCCACGACTCGCTGGCGGTGGCACGCACCGCCGGCTTCACCGCCCTGGTGCTGGCCCAGCTCCTGTACGTGTTCAGCGCACGGTCCGAGACGGCCGGGGCGTGGCGCGGGCTGTTCGCCAACCGCTGGCTGTGGGGCGCCGTCGGCCTCGGCGTCGGGCTCCAGGCCGCGGTGGTGCATGTGCCGTTCCTGCAGACGGCGTTCGGTACCGCCCCGCTCGGTCCGGTCCACTGGGCGGTCGCGGTGGCCGCCGCGCTCGCGGTGGTCTGCGCCGAGGAGCTGCGCAAGCTGGTGCTGCGGCGCCGGGACCCCCGGCGCCCCGGCCGCCACGGGGCGGGGCCGGGCCGGCGGAATCGGCAGGAACGCCGTCTCCTGAGTGACCAACGGCCCTAGGCCGTCCGGCGCGGGGTTCCTAGCCTGCGGGTATGAGGTCCTCGCCTGCGCACCGGACGCCTTCCCGCCCCTCGGCGGCGGCGCGGCGTACGGGATACCTGGTCACGGTCCTGATCGAGGTGATCATGCTGGGGCTGATCCACCTGTGGCCCGGATGGGAGTCGGTCCCGTTCCTCACGGCGCAGACCGGTGAGGTACTCACGCCCGTGAACGCGTCGCTGGTGGCCGGCATCGTCGCGAACCTCCTGTACACGATCACGGACCCGCCGTGGCTCCGTGCCGCCGGCGACATCGTGGTCACCGCGGTGGGTCTCGTGGCGATCCTCGCCGTCTGGTCCGTCTTTCCCTTCGACTTCACCGGGCAGTCCTTCGACTGGGCGCTGGTGGTGCGGGTGCTGCTGGTCGTCGCCGTGGTGGGCAGCGCGATCTCGATCGTCGTGAGCCTGGTGCGGCTGATGTTCCCCGGCAGCGCCCGGCGGTGAGGCGCGCGCACCGGCGGTGAGGCGCGCGCACGCCGTGCGCGCCGTGGCCGGCGGCGACATGGCTACGAACGGCGCGCCCGTCGGCGGCAGAACGCCTTGTGCAGCTCGACCGCCACCAGCAGGGTGGTCGCCAGGCCGAGCAGCGTCGCCCAGTGCGCGAGGGACACCGGGTGGAGGCCGAGCACGGCCTGGGTGAACGGCACGTGCATGGCGACGATGTGCAGTGCCTGCGCCAGCAGAGTGCTGCCGACCAGCAGGAGGTTGCGGCGCGGGTCGTGCGTGAAGACCGACCTCAGCTCCGACCGGGAGTTGAACACGTGCACGTTCTCGAACAGCACCATGAGCAGGACCACGCTGTTCCGGGCGTCCTCCACGCTCCAGCCGGCCGCGAGCAGCCACTGGTAGAACGCGACGGTGACGCCCCCGATCACCGCCGCGGACAGGAGCACGCGTTCCACCATCAGGCGGTCGAACACCGGTTCTCCCGGCGGGCGGGGACGGCGGCGCATCTCGTCGCCCTCACCGGGCTCGAACGCCAGGGCCACGTCCTGGATGCCGTTGGTGACCAGGTTCAGCCACAGCAGCTGGACCGCGAGCAGGGGCAGCGGCAGTCCCATCGTCAGGGCGGCCAGTACCAGGACCAGCTCTCCGGCCCCGGTCGCGATGAGCAGCTGGATGACCTTGCGGACGTTGGCGTAGGCGATCCGCCCCTCCTCGACACCGGCCGCGATGGAGCCGAACTGGTCGTCGGTGACCACGATCTCGGCGGCCTCGCGTGCCACGTCCGTCCCCGAGCGACCCATCGCGACGCCGACGTGGGCGTGGTGCAGCGCCGGGGCGTCGTT
Organism: Myceligenerans indicum; assembly: GCF_016742955.1. Taxonomy (GTDB): domain Bacteria; phylum Actinomycetota; class Actinomycetes; order Actinomycetales; family Cellulomonadaceae; genus Myceligenerans; species Myceligenerans indicum. The sequence goes on from NZ_JABBYC010000010.1 coordinate 22,155, forward strand.
GGCGCCGTCACCGGTCACGGCCACCACCTCGCCCCGGCGTGTCAGGGATTCCACGATGTCGAGCTTCTGGGCGGGTTCGACCCGCGCGAACACCGTCGCCCGGGCGGTCAGGGCGTCCACCGCGGCCGCGCTCTCCGCGCCGCCGCGCCCTGCCCCCTCCGGCCCTGCCTCCTGCGGCCCTGCCTCCTGCGGTCCTGCCCCCTCCGGCCCTGCCTCCTGCGGTCCTGCCCCCTGCGCACCGCCGTACGCGGCCCCCTCCACGGCGCCGCGCGCGGCACCGTTCGCCGCCGTGTGCAGCTCGTGCCCGGTGACGACCTCGTCCGGGCCGTCCGCCAGGCCGAGCTCCCGGGCAGCGGCCAGCGCGGTGGCCGCGTGGTCGCCGGTGATCATGACGACGGAGATCCCGGCGCGCCGGCAGGCGGCGATCGCGGCCGGTGAGTCCGGGCGCAGCGGATCACTCATGCCGACCAGCCCGAGCAACGTCATCCCGGTCAGCTCGTCGTGGTCCAGGTCCGGGTCGGCGCCCGGTCCGCCGTCGCGGCGGCCGACCCTGCGGACGGCCAGCGCGACCACCCGCTCCCCCGTCGAGGCGAGACGCTCCGCCATCCGGTCGACCTGCTCGGCGTCGATCGGCCGCTCGCCGTGGAGCGTGACCATCGTGGTGCACATCCTCCGCACCCGCTCCACCGCACCCTTGACGACGATCCGTGCTGTCCCGGGGTCCGCGGCGTGCAGCGTGGCCGCGTAGCGGTGCTCCGACTCGAACGGGATCGCGGCGAGCTGCTCCGCGCCGTCCAGGGCCACCGGCCGTGAGATGCCGAGCTTGCGCCCCAGGACCAGCATCGCGACGTCCACGGCGTCGCCGCGGTGCACCCAGCCGTCCTCGGTGGCCGCGAGCGTGGCCTCGTTGCACAGCACTCCCGCCCGGGCGAGCCGCTCCGCGGCCGCCATCCCGGCGTCGGCGTCCGCACCGTCCACCATGACGCTCCCCGTGGGGTCGGCACCGACGCCGGTCACCTCCCACGGCTCGCAGCCCGGCACGGCGACGTGGGTCACGGTCAGCTCGTTGACGGTCAGGGTGCCGGTCTTGTCCGAGGCGACCACCGTGCAGGACCCGAGCGACTCGACGGCGACCAGGCGCCGCACGATCACCTCACGCCGCGCCATCCGGCGCACCGCCACCGCGAGCGCCACGGTGAGCGCGACGGGCAGGCCCTCCGGGACGGCGGAGACCGCGAGCGCCACGCCGATGAGCACGACCTCGTGCCACGGTGTGCCGCGGACGGTCTCGACGGCACCCACCGCCAGGGCGACGAGGGCCACGCCGAGACCCACGACGAGGGCGAAGCGGCGCATGCGGGTCAGCAGGGGGGCTTCGACCGAGGACGGTTCCCGCAGCTCGCCCGCCAGGGCGCCGACCTGGGTGGTGGCCCCGGTCGCGGTGACGACACCGCGGCCGCGGCCGCGGCCGACGAGGGTTCCCGCGTACGCCATGGTCGGCCGGTCGCCGAGGGCCGCGGCTCGCGGGACCGTGGCGCGGGGGTTCTTGTCCACGGGGAGGGACTCCCCGGTCAGGGGGGACTCGTCGACCTGCAGGCCCTGGGAGTCGAGCAGCCGGACGTCGGCGGGTACCCGCATGCCGGAGGAGAGCAGCACGACGTCGCCGACGACCAGTTCGCGGGCGTCGATCTCCAGCAGGTTCCCGTCGCGGACGACGTCGCTCGCGGTCGTGACCATCCGTCGCAGTGCCTGGGCACTGCGTTCGGCGCGGTGTTCCTGGGTGCTGCCGATGGCGGCGTTGAGCAGCAGCACGGCGGCGATGAAAGCGGCGTCGGACCACTCGCCGAGCCACACGGACAGCCCGGCGGCCAGGGCGAGCACGTAGATCAAGGGGGAGGCGAACTGCCGCAGGAACACCATCCACAGGCCGTTCCCGGCGGCCGCCGGGATGTCGTTGGGGCCCCAGCGGCCTCGGCGTGCTGCGGCTTCCGCGGTGCTCAGGCCGTCGGGGTCGCCGTGCACGGCGGCCAGGACGGCAGCGGCGGGCATCGCGTGCGCGGTGTCGGCCTGGTACGGCTGCTGGGTCCCGGTGTCGGCCATCGCTTCCCATGGTGCGCGGCGGCCCGCGCGCGTGCCAGGGGCGGAGGCCTCGGGTCGTACGGGGCCTTCGTCCCCACGGGTGGCGTGGCCGGCCCCGGCGCCGGACCTGCCGGGTGTCGAGGGGGTTCGCGATGCCCGTGGCCGGGTCACCGGCGACGTGCAGGAGATCGGCTCGGGTCGGTGCCGCCCCTGCGGGTGCGCCCTACGTTCCCGCGGCGGCCAGGCGCAAGGCGCGCGGGGAGACGTACCGGCGGCGGTCCGTGACGGCGATCGTGGCCAGCAGCCCTACGACCAGCCAGGCCACGAGTTCCGCGATGCCGCGGCCGAGACCCGCCCCGTCGGTCGTCACGGCGCGCAGGGCGATGATCGCGCCATGGGTCGGCAGCAGGCCGGCGACCGCGTACAGCGCCCCGGGCAGGGTGGACACCACCCCTGTCGCCACGGTCAGGACGGCGACCCCGAGCGACAGCAGCCGGCCCGCCGGACCGAGGACCGCGGCCAGCGCCTGGTTGAGGGCGACGAACGTGGCCGCCGAAAGCAGCGCGACCAGCAGCAGGCCGGATGCCGCGGCCAGGTGCAGCCGCAGGACGGGGATCGCGACCGCGGCGATGACCACCGCAGCGGTCGCCGCCGCGATCGCGCCGGGCACCGCGGCCCTCAGCGTGAGGCGCCAGGTCGGTGCGCGCGAGGTCAGGATGCCGGCCGGCAGCGGACGCGTCACCAGGTAGGTCATCAACGCCAGCGCCCAGAGTCCCAGGGCCGCGAACAGGGCGACCGCCAGCTCACCGAAGGGTGCCGAGGTGGTGCTCGACGTCGTCGGTCTGGACGCCACGGCCGACAGGTGGTCCTGCTCGTCGTCGGTGTACGTGGGCACGTGCTCGGCGAGGTCGGACAGCCCGGAGGCGAGCTGCTGGGCGCCGTCGTCCGCCTGCTGGGCGCCGTCGGCGACCTGGTCCGCGCCCGGCACGAGCTCGTCCGTACCGGAGGCCAGCTCGCTCGCGCCTGCGGCGACCTGATGGGCGGCGGCGTCCGCCTGCTGCGTCCCGGTGTCGAGCCGGGCGCTGCCGGCGGCCAGCTGCTCCGCCGCGGCGTCGGCCTGCGCAGCGCCCGCCGCGACCGACCGCGCGCCCGCGTCGAGCTCGTCGACGGCGGTCACGACCGAGGCGAGGCCCGCCGCCAGCTCGCCGGACCGCTCGGCCAGCGACTCGCTGCCCCGGGCGACCTCCTGCGCGCCGGTGCGCAGTTCCTGGACCGCGTCCCGTGCGGTCACGACGTCGGCACGCACGCGACTCCTGCCCGCGTCGAGCTCCTGCGCGGCACCTTCGACCCGGTCCGCTGCGCGGTCCAGGGCCTCGCAGAAGTCCCGGTCCGCCACGGCGCCCGTGTCGCAGCGCTCGGCGAGCCGGCGCACCTCGGCGGCCACGTCCCGCGCCTGCGGGAGTCCGTCGATACCCGCGACGGCACGGTCCGCGACGGGGACCACCTCGTCCGCCAGGCGAGCGTTCGCGCCGGCGACGCGGCCTGCGCCGTCGGCCAGCTCACGGGCGGCCACGGGGAGCCGGCGGGCGCGCCGCGCGGCGTCGTCCACGGCCGTGGCGAGCGCCGTCGTGCCGTCGGCGACCTGCGCTGCCCCTGTGGCGAGCTCACCTGTCCCGGCGGCGAGCTCCGACGATCCCACGACGAGCGCCTCCGACCCGGCCGCGAGCCGGGTGGTCCCGGCGGCGAGCTGGGCGGCTCCGGTGGACAGCTCCCCGGCTCCTTCGGCGACCTGATCGACACCGCCGGACAGTTCCTCGGCGCCGGACGCGAGCTTCGCGGTGCCGGAGGCCAGCTGGGCGGCGCCGTCCGAGGCCTTCTCGAGCTGTTGGTGCAGTGTGGTGAAGCTGCCGTACACGTTGCCGAGGTAGGACTGGACGACGGTCTGGTTCAGGGCGTCCTGCGTGTCCGCGGCCACGCCGGCGGCCAGGAACGGGTCCGCCACCCCCGCGGCAGTGGTGGTGCGCACGTCCAGGCTGCCGCGGACGGCGTGCATCGGGTCGTCGGCGGTCGCGGCGGACGTCCCCTGGGCGGAGAAGTCCTCGGGGATGGTCACGACGGCGGCATAGGTGCCGTCGTCGAGCCCCTCCCGCGCGTCCGAGGCGTCCGTGAGGACCCAGTCATAGGCGGAGGTCTCGTCGTGGGTCAGGTCGCCGGCGAGCGTCCGCCCCAGCGGGACGGTCTTCCCGTTGACCGTGACGGGGTCGTCGTTGTTCACGACGGCGGCCTGCACGCTGTCGTGGTCGGTGCCTGGGGACCAGAACGCCCAGGTCAGCAGACCCATGACGAGCAGTGGCACCGCGACGAGGGCGGTCCAGGTGCGCCAGGTGAGGTGCCGGGCCGTGAGAGCCCGGGCGGAGGCGGCGAACGACATGGTCATCACGGGACCTCGGCGGTTCGGTGGGTCATGGCATGCAGGGTGGTGCCGTCCGGCGGCAGCAGGTCCGCCACCCGGCCGGGGTCCTGACAGGTCAGGACGAAGGTGGCAGGCAGGCCCGTGCCGGTGACGCGGAATGCGATCTGGTCGCGCAGCCGGGCACGGTCCGCGGAGCGGAGCACCAGGTCGGCGTCGTCGACCAGGATCAGTTCGACGTCGTGGGCCAGGGCCTCGGTGACGGCGCCCGCAGGATTCAGGTCGTCGCGGCCGTCGACGACGGCGACGTGCGCGCGCAGCGCGTGCACGTGCTGCGGCAGCACCTGCCCCAGCACCTTGAGGTCGCCACGGTGAGCCGTCACCCGTCCCGCGAGCGAGAGCAGCAGGGCCGTCTTGCCCACCGCGCCCGACCCGTGCAGCACGAGCACCCCTCCCCGGGGCACGTGCAGCTCCACGTCCCGGTAGACGGGGTCGCCGCGGTCGTCGTCCAGGTCCAGGGCGCGCGCGCTGATCACCTCGCCCGCGGCGGGGTCCGGCCAGTCCGCCAGGCGCAGCTCGTGCAGCAGCGAGTCGCCCTCGGCGTCGAACACGGGCAGGCGGCGGTCGAGCGCGGGCGGCAGGCCCCAGGCCCGGTCACCGAGCATCGCGAGGACCGCGGGCACCAGAGTCATGCGGACCAGGAAGGCGTCGATGAGGACGCCGACCGCCAGGGCGAACGCGATCGGCTTCAGGGTCGCGCTGCCGTGGGGCACGAAGGACCCGAAGACGCCGAACATGATGAGGGCGGCGGCGACGACCACGCGTGAGGCGGACACGAAGCCCTCCTCGATCGCCTCGTGCGCGCCGCCGTGGTGGGCGTAGTGCTCGCGGACCCGGGAGACCAGGAAGGTCTCGTAGTCCATCGAGAGGCCGAACAGCACGCCCATGAGGATGATCGGCAGGAAACTGACCACGCTGCCGGTGTGGGTGACGTCGAACAGCGCGGCACCGTGTCCGCTCTGGAACACGAGCGAGGTGAGCCCGAACGCCGCACCGACCGACAGCAGGTACCCGGCGGTCGCCTTGACCGGCACCCACACCGAGCGGAAGACCATCGCCAGCAGCACCAGGGAGAGCCCGACCACGAGCAGGCCGAACGGGAGCAGCGCCGCGCCCAGCCGGGCGGACACGTCGATGCCGACGGCGGTGAGGCCGGTCACCGCCGTCGCCGTGCCGTACTCGTCGAGCCAATGGGGTTCCTGGGCCCGCAGGCGTTCCACGAGCTCGTCGGTGCGGGGGTCGTCGGGCGCCGTGGTGGGGACCACCTGGATGATGCCCGTGTCGCCCTTCTGGTTGGGGGTGGCCAGAGGCACCGCGGCGACCCCCTGGATGCCGCGGATGTCGTCCGCGAGCTGGTCGACGAGCCCCGTGGGATCGGTGGACCGGATGATGTCCGCCGTCACCAGGAGCGGCCCGTTGTAGCCGGGGCCGAAGTGTTCGGCCACGACGTCGTAGGTGACGCGCGCCGGGGAGCCCGGAGCCTGGCTCCCGTTGTCCGGCAGGGCGAGCCGCAGGTCCGTGGCCGGCACTGCCAGGACGCCCAGCCCGGCGACGACGACCGCGATCGTGATCACCGGCCGGCGAGTGACGAACCGCACCCAGGGCCGGGCCACCGGCGGCATCCGGAGCCGGGGGCCGCGACGGCGCCGGGCCCGCGGAACCAGCCACTTCCCGGCGAATCCGAGGAGCGCCGGCACCAGCGTGACGGCCACGCACACCGCCACGGCGACGCCGAGCGCCGCCGCGACGCCCATGGTGGTCAGGAACGGGATGCGCGCGACCGCCAGGCCGAGCAGGGCGATGACCACCGTGAGGCCGGCGAACAGCACCGCGGAGCCGGCAGTCGCGGTGGCCCGGGCGATCGACTCCTCGACCGCCATGCCCTCGGCAAGCTGGTCACGGTGCCGGGACAGCAGGAACAGCGCGTAGTCGACGCCCACGGCCAGGCCGATCATCACGGCGAGGAGGGGCGCGGTGGAGGAGACCGGCACGAAGACCGTCGCCAGGTAGACCACAGCCACGGACACGCCCACGCCGAGCACCGCGGTGGCCGGTGGCATCAGAGCCGCGACGAGCGACCGGAGCGTCAGCAGCAGCACGACCAGGGCGATGAGGAGGCCCGTGGCCTCGGTGAGGCTGAGCCCCGGCACCTGCACGGCGAACGCGTCGCCGCCCGTGTACACGTGGGCGCCGTCGCCGACGGTGCGGGCGAGGTCGGCGGCGATGACACTGAGCTGGGACAGCGTGCCCGGGCTGACCTGGGCCGAGTCCACCCCGAGCTGGACCGCGATGTTCGCCGCCCGGCCGTCCGGAGAGACGGCGTCGTGGACATTCTTGCCGAACGGGTCGGAGGCCACCTCGACCTGATGCACCCGCTCGATCCGGTCGACGGCGTCCGACACGGCGCGGCGGGTGGCGCCGGTGTCGACCTTCTGCCCCTGCCCGACGAGCAGGACGAGCTGGGCCGACGTGCCGCTGACCTGGGGAAAAACATGGGCAAGATGGTCCATGGCGTTCTGTGACTCGGACCCGGGAATGGTGAAGGTGTCGTCGGTGCCCTGGTTCAGGAACGCGCTCGCGCCGCCGCACAGGAGAAGCACCAGGAGCCATCCGGCCACGATCCGGCCCCGACGCCGGACCACGGCACGGCCGAGCCTGTACAGGAACGATGACACCTGACACCTCCCGCGCACCGAGACTGCGCAAGTCCATGGTGGCAGCGGCGGGCGGTACCGACACGTCGAACGCGGGCAGGGCGCCCGCGGAACGGACGTGCGGAACCTGCCCGGTGCAGCGCGGCCGGCGGGAACCGCCCGGATCCCGGCACGCGAGGCTCCGTTACGGTGTGCCAGTGACCAGCACCAGCCCTGAGAACCGTGCCGCGCTTCCCGTGCGGACCGCCACCCTGGCCGACGTCGACCCCCTCGTCCGCCTGGTGACCTCCGCCTACCGTGGGGAGGCCAGCCGGACGGGATGGACCACCGAGGCGGACCTGCTCGACGGCGAGCGCATCGACCCCGCCGTGCTGCGGGCCGACATCACCCGCCCGCGCAGCACGGTGCTCGTCGTGGACGACGACGGCGGCCCGCTGGCGTGCGCGCACGTCGCGGTCGAGGACGGCGCCGGGTACTTCGGCATGTTCGCGGTGCGGCCCGACCGGCAGGGCGGCGGTGTCGGCCGGGCGCTGCTCGGGGAGGCCGAGCGCGTGGCCCGCGACGAGTGGGGCCAGACGCTGCTGCGGATGAGCGTCATCGACGCCCGGGCCGACCTGATCGCCTGGTACGTGCGCCGCGGCTACGTCCGCACGGGCCATCTCAAGCCGTTCCCCTACGGCGACACCCGCTTCGGCGTCCCGAAGCGGGACGACCTACGGTTCGAGGTCCTGGAGAAGCACCTCTGAAACGGCACCACGTCAGCGGCGGCGCTTCTCGCGCACCCGCACCGAGATGCTGATGGGGGTCCCCTCGAAGCCGAACGTCTCGCGCAGGCGACGCTCGATGAAGCGGCGGTACTGCGCCTCCACGAAGCCCGTGGCGAAGATGACGAACCGCGGGGGGCGGGTCGAGGCCTGCGTGGCGAACAGGATGCGCGGCTGCTTCCCGCCCCGCAGCGGGTGCGGGTGCGCGGCGACGAGCTCGCCGAGGAACGCGTTCAGCCGGCCGGTCGGGATGCGCATGTCCCAGCTCGACAGCGCCTGCTCCAGCGCCGGGACGAGCTTCTCGGTGTGCCAGCCGGTGCGGGCGGAGACGTTCACGCGTGGCGCCCATGCCACCTGGCCGAGGTCCTTCTCGATCTCCCGCTCCAGGAACGGCCGGCGGTCCTCGTCCATGAGGTCCCACTTGTTGAAGGCCAGGACGAGTGCGCGCCCGGAGTCCACCACCTGCGACAGGATGCGCTGGTCCTGCTCGGTCAGCGACTCGGACGCGTCCAGCAGGACGACGGTGACCTCCGCCTTGTCGATCGCGGCCGCGGTACGCAGGCCCGCGTAGAAGTCCGCGCCCTGGGTCAGGTGCTGGCGCCGGCGGATACCCGCCGTGTCGACGAACCAGTAGGGCACGCCCTTGATCTCGATCAGCTCGTCGACCGGGTCGCGCGTGGTCCCGGCCTCGTCGTGCACGACGACGCGGTCCTCGCGGGCGATCTTGTTCAGCAGCGAGGACTTGCCGACGTTCGGCCGTCCCACGAGTGCCACCCGGCGCGGGCCCACCGGCCGCGCCTCGCCGTGCTCGGACACCTCGGGCAGCGCGGCCATGGCGGCGTCGAGCAGGTCTCCCGTGCCGCGCCCGTGCAGCCCGGAGACCGGGTGCGGCTCCCCCAGGCCGAGGGACCACAGGTAGGCGGCGTCCGCCTCGCCCGCGGCGCCGTCCACCTTGTTGGCGACCAGCACCACCGGCTTGCCCGACCGCCGCAGCATCTCCACGACCCGCTCGTCCGTCGACGTGGCGCCCACCTGGGCGTCCACCACGAACAGGACCGCGTCGGCCAGGGTGACCGCGACCTCGGCCTGGGAGGCCACCTTCGACTCGATCCCGGCGACGTCGACCTCCCAGCCGCCGGTGTCCACGAGCGTGAACCGGCGCCCGGCCCAGTCGGCCTGGTACGGCACCCGGTCCCGGGTCACGCCCGGCTGGTCCTCCACGACCGCCTCGCGGCTGCCCAGGATGCGGTTGACCAGCGTCGACTTGCCGACGTTCGGCCGTCCCACCACCGCCAGCACCGGCAGGATCTCCTCCGGCTCGGACTCCTCGCCGGCCCACTCGGCGTCGAGGAGGGCCGCGTCCTCCTCGTCGAGCTCGAACTCGTCGAGGCCCGCCCGCAGCGCGCGCTCGCGCGCGACGTCGTCCTCGGTCTCCGTGATCTCCGGAGCGGCAGGGACGACGCCGGCGGCGGCGTCGGGCTCGCCGGCCTCGTTCGGGTGGTCGGCAAGGCGCAGGTCGTCGGTCATTGGCTCATTCTCTCAGGCGAACCGTCACGACGACGGCGCGGGTGCCGTCCTCGTCCCTGTGACCTTGGCGACCACCGCCAGAACGGCGTCCACGGTCTGCTCGAGGTCGAGGTCGGAGGAGTCCACCGTCACCACGCCGTCGGCCGCGACCTCGAACTGCGACACCGTCGAGTCGTCGCGGTCGCGGCGCAGCACCTGGTCCCGGGTCGCCTCGACCGCGGAGGCGTCGGCGGCCCCGTGCACGTCCAGCGCACGGCGCCGCAGCCGCGCCTCCTCGCTGGCGGTCAGCAGGATGCGGACATCGGCGTCGGGCGCCACCACCGTGGTGATGTCCCGGCCCTCCGCGAGGACTCCCCGTCCGCCGGAGAACCCGCCGGTCCGTTCCGCGTCGATCGCCTCGCGCTGGCGCCGCTTCAGCTCGGCCCGAACCTCGAGGTTCGTCGCCACCTTCGAGACGGTCGCGGAGACCGCCGTCGTGCGGATCTCCTCGGCGACGTCCTGCCCGTCGAGGACCACGCCCGGGCCTTCGGGGTCCACGCCCATCTCCAGCGGCATGGACGCGACGTCCGCTGCCACCGCCGCGACGTCGGACAGGTCGGTGCCGCGCCGGGTGCACCACACCGTCGCAGCCCGGTACATGGCACCGGTGTCGAGGTAGGCCAGGCCGAGCCGGGCGGCCACGGCCCTGGACACGCTCGACTTGCCGGACCCGGACGGGCCGTCCACGGCGATGACGACGGCGGGGGCGGCAAGGTCTTGGGGCACGCTCACGGTGGTGGTCTCCTTCTGTTCCATCTGGTCCTCGTGACGGTCCGCGTCGAGAGCGGTCACAGCTCCACGTCCGACATCAGCTGCCCGAGCTCGACCCGGCCCAGCACCCGGGTGCGGCCCGGTTTCAGGTCCCCGAGCCGGATGGGGCCGATCCGGGTGCGCACCAGCCGTGTCACCGGCCGTTCCACCGTGTCGAACATCCGCCGCACGATACGGTTGCGGCCCTCGTGCAGCACGACCTCCAGCAGGGTCGTGTCGGCGACCTCCTGCAGCACCTTGACCGAGTCCAGCCGCGCGGGGCCGTCGTCGAGCTCGATGCCGCGGGTGAGTTCCTTGACGATCCGCGGGTAGATCGGGCCGCCCTCGACCGTCACCACGTAGGTCTTGGGGATCTCGTACTTCGGGTGCGACAGCCGGTTGGCCAGCTCGCCGTCGTTGGTCAGCAGCAGCAGTCCCTCGCTGTCCGCGTCGAGGCGTCCGACGTGGAAGAGCCGTTCCTCACGGTCCTTGACCAGGTCGGCGACGGTGGGGCGCCCCTTGGGGTCGTGCATGGTGGACACCACGCCGTGCGGCTTGTGCAGCGCCAGGGTGATCTTGTCCTGGTCGAGCTGCACGCGCAGCCCGTCCACGTGGATGACGGCCGCGACCGGGTCGACCCGCAGACCGAGCTCGGTCACCAGCGTGCCGTCGACCTCCACGTGCCCGCGCTCGATCAGCTCCTCGCACGCCCGCCGCGAGCCGAAGCCCGCCTGCGCGAGCACCTTCTGCAGGCGGACGCCGTCGGCGACGTGCACGTCCCGCGCCGGCTCGCCGGCCGCTGCCCGGCGCCGGGCGGCGGCCCGGTCCTGACCGCTCGGTTGCCGGCGTCCCTGGGAGCGGCCCTGACCGGCCCGGTTGGCTGCGGCGCGGTTCTGACTGTTGCGGCGGCTCCCGCCGCGGCTGTGCTGGTTCATCGTTCCTTCGGTGTCCGTGCTGGGCGATCGGCCCTGGTGGCCGGTCCTGATGTGCGTTCTCTCGGTTGTTCGTTCTCTCGGTGCGGGACGGATGCCGGCGGCCGCATGCGCGTCCCCGGCCCGGCCTGCTCCACGCGGTCCGGCTCCCGCCGCCCCCGGTCTCAGTCCAGGCTCTCCAGTGCGTCCAGGTCCGGCAGGTGCGGAGCCAGCGGGGGCAGCTCGTCGAGCGAGTCGTAACCCATCCGCTCCAGGAAGTATCCCGTGGTTCCGAACAGGACCGCACCCGTGGCCGGGTCCTGCTCGATCTCCGCGATGAGCCCGCGCGTGAGCAGCGTACGCACCACGCCGTCCACGTTCACCCCGCGCACCGCGCTGACCTGGCCACGCGTGACGGGCTGCCGGTAGGCGATCACGGCGAGCGTCTCCAGAGCCGCCTGGCTGAGCCTGGCGGTCTGCCCGTCGAGCACGAACCGGCCCACGACGTCGCCGTGCGCGGTCGACGAGTATATCCGCCAGCCCTCGGCGCCACGGCGCAGCTCGAACCCGCGCGGGCGGCCGCCGAGCTCGCCGCGGTACTCGTCGGAGATCTCCTCCAGCAGGTCCCGCACCTCGCCGGCCGGCAGGCCGAGCGCCACGGCCAGCCGCTCCGTCGGGACGGGCGCGTCGGCCACCATGAGGACGGCCTCCAGTGCGGCACGGGCCCCACCGGGAAGCTCCTCGACGTCGACGAGGGGAAGTTCGTCCTGGGCGTCCTTCGCCTCCCCCGTGCTCGCGCCGGGCGGCGCCTGTCCGGTCTCCTGCGACTGCGTCACTCTGCCTCCTCCTCCCGCACCGCTGCCGCGTCCCCGGACGCGCCGGTCCCCGGCGCGTCGGGCGCGACCGGCGGCGGGTCGTCCTCGTCGAACTCACTGGGACCGGCGTCCGGGTCGAGGTACTTGGCGCCGTCACCCGGACCGCCCGCCCAGCGGACCGTCAGCTCACCGAGGGACGTGACCTGCTCGAAACCGACCAGCCGGTCCCGGAACAGCTCCAGCAACGCGAGGAACCTCGCCACCACCACCAGACGCTCCGCCCCCGCGGTCAACGCACGGAAGGTCAGCACGCGCTCGGCCCGCAGACGGCGCACGATCGTACCCGCCTCCTCGCGCACGCTCACCGCCGGCGCGTGCAGGTGCGTGAGAGACACCTCGGGCGGTGCCTTCGGCTGGAGGGCCTTGGCCGCCAGCGCGGCGAGCCGTGGACCGTCGACGGTCCACTTCAGCTCCGGCAGCAGGGCCGTCAGATGCGGCTCCAGCGGCGTCAGGCGCGGCACGCGACGCCCGGCCGTGGCCATCCGCTCGGCGAGCACCGCGGAGATCTCCTTGTAGGCGCGGTACTGCAGGAGCCGGGCGAACAGCAGGTCGCGCGCCTCCAGGAGTTCCAGGTCGTCGAGGTCCTCCTCGATGACGCCGGGCAGCAGCCGGGCCGCCTTGATGTCCAGCAGGGTCGCCGCGACGACCAGGAACTCCGAGGCCACGCCCAGGTCCCAGGACGGGTGCTCGTCCCCGCGGTCGGCGGCTTGGCGGGCTGCTTCCTCGGCGGCGCGGATGTGCGCGACGAACTCGTCGGTGACGGCCGCGAGCGCCACCTCGGTCACGTCCATCTCGTGCTTGGTGATCAGGCTCAGCAGGAGGTCGAACGGGCCGGTGAAGTTGTCGAGATGGACCTCGAAGCCACCGGCGGTGCGCTGTGGGCGCGGCCCGTCGTCCTGGGGGCCGGCCGCCTCGGGGGCGGCGTCGTCGCTGGAGGCCGGCGCGCCGTCGGACAGGATGTCGCCGGGTGCCTCCAGGACCTCAGGCGGCGTGGCCACGGGCCACGAGCTCCCGGGCGAGCTGACGGTAGGCGGACGCGCCGGGGTGTCCGGGCGCGTAGGCGGTGATCGGCTCGGCGGCCACGGTGGCGTCCGGGAACTTCACGGTGCGGCCGATGACGGAGTGCAGCAGCGTGTCGCCGAAGGCCTCGTGCACCCGGGCCACGACCTCCCGGGAGTGGAGGGTGCGCGAATCGTACATGGTGGGCAGAATACCGTCGATCTCCAGGGCGGGGTTCAGCCGGTCCCGCACCTTCTCGATCGTCTCGACCAGCAGTGCCACGCCGCGCAGCGCGAAGAACTCGCACTCCAGGGGGATCAGCACACCGTGCGCGGCCGTGAGCGCGTTGACGGTGAGGAGCCCGAGCGAGGGCTGGCAGTCGATGAGGATGACGTCGTAGTCGTCGACGATCGGGCGCAGCGCCCGCGACAGGACGGACTCCCGGGCGACCTCGCCGACGAGCTGGACCTCGGCGGCGGACAGGTCGATGTTCGCCGGCAGCACGTCGAGGCCCTCGATGCCCGACTCGATGAGGGTGTCCTCAACCCGCACCCCGCGTTCCATGAGCAGGTTGTAGACGGTGACGTCGAGCTCGTGCGGGTTGACACCGATGCCCACCGACGCGGCACCCTGCGGGTCGAAGTCGACCAGCAGCACCTTGCGGCCGTGCTCCGCCAGGCAGGCACCGAGGTTGATGGTGGTGGTGGTCTTGCCGACCCCGCCCTTCTGGTTGCACATCGCGATGATGCGGGCCGGGCCGTGGCTGGTGAGCGGCGGCGGCTCCGGAAGATCCGGCATCACCCGTCCCACCACGTCCCGGACGACGTCGTCGGACGCGGGTGGCTCACCGGACGCAGGCCCGGCGTCGACCAGCGTGTCCGTCATCTCACCCGCTCCCTCCGTTCGGCCTCGTGCCTCGCTCACGCCCGTCACGCTATACCAGGCTCATCCCCGGAACTCGCCGAAACCCCGGCGCGCCCGAGATTCCCCGCGCTTGGGCAAGGGACGCCGGCGGCGCGGTGTCCTCCGGGCGGGTAGCATGGGCGCAGGCTTCCGGCGTGAGAGCGTCGGCGGGATCCGAACGAGACAGCGGATCGACCGGCCCCGCGGGTCCACAACCGCGGGGCCGTTCATTTTTCCCGGGTGCTCGTTCCGACGGTCGCGTTCGGACGGTCAGGTTCGCGCGGGCCGCCGCAGTGTGCGGCCGCGGTGGGCGGCCGCACACGGCTCAGCGGGCCCGGGGATGGGCGGCCGCGTAGACCTCGCGCAGGGCGTCGGGAGTGACCATCGTGTAGATCTGCGTGGTGGTGACCGACGCGTGGCCCAGCAGTTCCTGCACCACCCGGACGTCCGCTCCCCCGGCCAGCAGGTGGGTCGCGAACGAGTGCCGCAGCGTGTGCGGCGAGACGCCCGCCAGCCCGGCGCGGCCGGCCGCGGCCTGCAGGGCCGCCCACGCCGTCTGGCGTGACATCCGCCCTCCGCGCGCGTTCAGGAACAGGGCGGGCGTGCCCTGCTGCCGGGCCGCGGACGCCAGGACGGGCCGGGCGCGAACGAGGTACGCCTGCACGGCGTCGCGCGCGAAGGACCCGACCGGCACGACACGCTCCTTGTCGCCCTTGCCGCGCAGGCGGACGACCGGCGCGTCGCCGACGTCGTCCACGTCCAGGCCGACGATCTCCGAGATCCGCCCGCCCGTGGCGTACAGCAGCTCCAGCAGCGCCCGGTCACGCAGCGGCACCGGGCCCTCGCCCGCGCCCGCGGCGTCGAGCAGGCGAGACACGTCGTCCACGCTCAGGGCGTGCGGCAGCCGGCGCATCCGGGTGGGCGCATGCACCTGGGTGGTGGGGTCCTCGGCGGCCAGACCCTCCGCGTGCACGAACCGGTGCCAGCCACGCACGGCGGCGAGAGCACGCGCCGTGGACGACGCCGACAGCGGGGCTCCGCCGTCGCCCCCCTGGCGGATCGCGTCGACGTAGGCCAGGACATCTGCCTCGGTGACCTGCGCCAGGCTCATCCGCCCCACCTCGCCGAGATGGGCGACGTAGCGCACGAGATCGCGGCCGTAGGCGTCGACGGTGTTGGCGGACAGCCCGCGCTCCACCCGCAGATGCGCGAGGTAGTCGCGAAGCGCCTCGCCGAGGACACCGTCGACCTCCGTCAGGCTGGACACGGTCCCATCATGCCTTCCACCGGCACACGGACCGCCACGGCACGCCGTGATATCGCGCCCGTCGCGAAGGCAGTCACGACGGGTTGATGTTGAACAGCTCCGCCCGGCTGCGGATCACCTGCGCCCGCGCCAGGCGGGGCTTGTCCGAGCCGTCGCGGATCACGCCGCCGGCGGCCTCGAACTCCGCGAGGAAGTCGACGGCCCAGGCGACGTCGGACGGCGACGGGCTGAAGCACTCGTTGATGACGGCGGGCTGCTCCAGGTCGAGGCACAGCTTGCCGGTCATGCCGAGAGCGACCGCGTCGGCCGACTGCTCGCGCAACAGGGCGTGCGCGGACCCGACCGTCGGGCCGTCGACCGGGCCCGGCAGGCCCCCGATCCGGCTCGCCAGCA
This sequence comes from Myceligenerans indicum, assembly GCF_016742955.1. Lineage (GTDB taxonomy): Bacteria > Actinomycetota > Actinomycetes > Actinomycetales > Cellulomonadaceae > Myceligenerans > Myceligenerans indicum. The sequence goes on from NZ_JABBYC010000010.1 coordinate 37,786, forward strand.
CGAGCCGCGTGCGCGGGTAGGCCATGGGGATGGGCTCGTTCGCCGCACCCGTGTCACGCCGGTAGTCACCGGAACCGAACGCGAGGCGGAACGTCCCCCGGGCCCGGGCGATGTTGACGGCCTCCTCGATCCCGAGGGCGGACTCCACCAGCGGGATGACCGGAACCTCACCACCCAGGCGCTGCGCGGTGTCGATGACGTCGTCCGCCGACTCCGTCTTGGCCAGCATGACACCGGCCAGCCCCTCCACGTCCCGCAGCCGGGCGACGTCGTCCGCCCAGGCCGACGAGGTGCGGTCGTTGATCCGCACCCAGGCGCTGCCGCCACCGCGCAGCCAGGCGATCACGCGGTCACGCGCCTCGTCCTTCAGGCTGTCGTCGATGGCGTCCTCGCAGTCGAGCAGGATCTGGTCGGCGCGGGAGAGCTGGGCGTCGTCGAACGCGTCTGTCCGCATCGCCGAGAGCAGGAGCCACGAGCGAGCGTAGTCAGGTGCCACACGCCTCTTCTCGCGGGCGGTGCGGCGGGCGGTGAGGTCTGTGGAATCGGTCACGGTCACAGGGTCGATGCTATGCCCGGCGAGGGCACGCACGCGGACGCCGGTGGGGACAAGACTTCGCGCGCGGCGTTGTCGGGTGACATCGTCCGGGACACCACACGGACCGACGCCGGCACCGCGGGCCCGCACATCCCGGGGCGCCGCGTGCACGACGCGTCAGAACGGCAGGAAGACGTCCACCGCGACGGCCAGGAAGAGCACCGACAGATAGGTGATCGACGCGTGGAACACCTTCATCGCGCCCAGCCGCTTGCCCGTGGCACCCCGCTTGGCGCGGCGCAGCATGAGGATCGTGGACGCGAGGAACCAGGCACCGAGCCCGGCCGCCACCGCCGTGTACACCCAGCTCATTCCCGCCAGCGGCACCAGCACCACGGAGCAGGCGATCATCGCGAGCGTGTAGCCGACCATCTCCGCGGCGACACGACGGTCGTCCGAGACGACCGGGAGCATCGGCACGTCGGCCGCGGCATAGTCCCGCTTGAACTTGATCGACAGCGGCCAGTAGTGCGGCGGCGTCCAGAAGAAGATGACGCCGAACAGCGCGAGCGCCGACCAGCTCAGCCCGCCCGTGACCGCCGCCCAGCCGATGAACACCGGCATGCAGCCCGCGATCCCGCCCCACACGATGTTCTGCGGCGTACGCCGCTTCAGGATCATCGTGTAGCCCACCACGTAGATCGCGATCGCGGCCGCCGTCAGCCACGCCGACGCGAGATTGACCACCAGGGCGAACCAGGCCAGCGCGAGCGCGCACAGGACCCACGAGAACACCAGGCCCGCCCGCGCCGAGATCTCACCCGTCGCCAGCGGCCGACGCTTTGTCCGGTTCATCACCTTGTCGATGTCCCGGTCCAGATACATGTTGAACGCGTTCGCACTCCCCGCCGCGAGCGCCCCGCCGATCAGGGTGGCGACCATCAGCCACACCGAGGGCCAGCCGCCCTCCGCCAGGATCATCGTGGGAATCGTCGTGACCAGCAGCAGCTCGATCACACGCGGCTTGGTCAGCGCGACGTACGCACCCACCCGGCGCAGGAACCGGCCCCCCGGGCGGCGGTCGTAGTTGGCCAGGCCCTCACGAGCGTCCTCGACCTGCGGGACACGGCCCGGCGACACGGTCCCGGCCGTGGCGGCGGACGCTCGGTCGACGGATGACGGCGAGGCATCGCCTGCGAACCTGCTCACGGGATGGACGTTCCGTTCGGACGGGGCGGACAGGGCGTGCTCATGGTACGCCGCACGCGACGTGGGCCGCTGCCCGTCACCACAGGCGTTCGTGTGACGTTCGCCGCGCAAGGGGTACACGGAGCGGACAGCTCGACGCGAGCGCCTGGGTGCGGTTATAGGGTGAGTGCGGTATCCACGGCGGCCGTTCAACGACCCGTCGCCGCACGTACGACCCGCGCGGCCTGTCTGCGCCGGCGGTGAGAAGAGGATTCGAGATGACGTTCGACCCCACCCTGTCCCCGCTCGACTGGTCCGAGCTCGACCAGCGCGCGGTGACGTCGATCAAGGCGCTCGCGGCCGATGCCGTGGAGAAGGTCGGCAACGGGCACCCCGGCACCGCGATCTCCCTGGCTCCCGCCGCCTACCTCCTGTTCCAGAAGACGATGCGTCACGACCCGGCCGACCCGGCCTGGGTGGGCCGCGACCGGTTCGTGCTGAGCGCGGGCCACTCCTCCCTGACGCTGTACCTGCAGCTCTTCCTCGCGGGCTACGGCCTGGAGATGGAGGACCTCGCGGCGCTGCGCACCTGGGGCTCGAAGACGCCGGGCCACCCGGAGTACCGCCACACGGAGGGCGTGGAGATCACCACCGGCCCGCTGGGCCAGGGCCTGGCCTCGGCCGTGGGCATGGCGTTCGCCGCCCGCCGCGAGCGGGGCCTGCTGGACCCGGAGGCCGCCGCGGGGACGTCGCCGTTCGACCACCACGTGTACGTCATCGCGTCCGACGGTGACCTGCAGGAGGGCGTCACCAGTGAGGCGTCGTCGCTCGCGGGACACCAGCAGCTCGGCAACCTCGTCGTGATCTGGGACGACAACAAGATCTCGATCGAGGACGACACGGACATCGCGTTCACCGAGGATGTCCTGGCGCGCTACGCGGCCTACGGCTGGCACACCCAGAAGGTGGACTGGACCTCCGGCGGCACCGGCTACGCCGAGGACGTCGAGGGCCTGGCCGGCGCGATCGAGGCCGCCAAGGCGGAGACCGGCAAGCCGTCGATCATCGCGCTGCGCACCATCATCGGCTGGCCGTCGCCCGGCAAGCAGAACACGGGCGGCATCCACGGCTCCAAGCTCGGCGGCGAGGAGCTGACCGCGCTGAAGCAGGAGCTCGGCCTCGACCCCGAGGTGTCCTTCCACATCGACGACGACGTCCTGGCCCACACCCGTGCCGTGGCCGAGCACCAGGCGGGTGCGCGCAAGGAGTGGGAGAAGGCCTACACCTCCTGGCGGTCGGCCAACCCCGCCGGCGCCGCGCTGCTGGACCGGCTCACCAAGCATGAGCTTCCCGAGGGCTGGGCCGACGCCCTGCCCGAGTTCCCCGCGGACACGGAGAAGGGCCTGGCCACCCGTGCGGCGTCGGGCAAGGTCCTCACGGCTCTGAAGGACGTCCTGCCCGAGCTGTGGGGCGGTTCGGCCGACCTCGCGGGCTCGAACAACACGACGATGGACGGCGAGCCGTCCTTCGTGCCCGCCGAGCACGCCACGAAGAAGTTCCCCGGCGACCAGTACGGCCGCACGCTGCACTTCGGCATCCGCGAGCACGGCATGGGCGCGATCCTCAACGGCATCGTGCTGCACGGCCTGACCCGCCCGTACGGCGGCACGTTCCTCCAGTTCGCGGACTACATGCGGGCATCGGTCCGCCTCGCGGCCCTGATGGAGATCCCGACGACGTTCGTGTGGACGCACGACTCGATCGGCCTGGGCGAGGACGGCCCCACGCACCAGCCCGTCGAGCACCTCGCGGCGCTGCGCGCCATCCCGCATCTCGACGTCGTGCGTCCGGCCGACGCGAACGAGACCGCCTGGGCCTGGCGCGGCATCCTGGAGAACACCCAGAACCCGGCCGGCATCGTGCTCACCCGCCAGGGCGTACCGACCTACCCGCGCGGCACCGACGGCTTCGCCGGCGCCGAGGGCACGCTGCGGGGCGGTTACACCCTGCTGGACACGGACGGCACGCCCGACGTGGTCCTGGTCGGCACCGGCTCGGAGGTGCAGCTCGCGGTGCAGGCGCGTGAGCTGCTCGCCGCGGACGGCGTGCAGGCCCGGGTCGTGTCGATGCCGTCGGTCGAGTGGTTCGCCCGGCAGGACGAGGCATACCGCGAGCAGGTGCTCCCGGCCGCCGTGAAGGCGCGCGTGTCGGTCGAGGCCGGCATCGCGCAGGGCTGGCGGGAGATCGTGGGCGACGCGGGCCGCTCCGTCTCGCTCGAGCACTACGGCGCCTCCGCGGACTACAAGACGCTCTTCACCGAGTACGGCATCACGGCCGAGGCCGTGGCCCAGGCAGCGAAGGACTCGATCGCCGCCGCATCCGCCTGAGGTACCTCGCCTCCAGGGATCTGGATCCGAGCGCACGACGAGAGAGGAGCAGGCACATTGAGTGAGCAGGCGAACCCCACACAGCGGCTGTCGGAGGCCGGTGTGTCCATCTGGCTGGACGACCTGTCCCGCGAGCGGTTGTCCACCGGCAACCTCGCGGAGCTGATCGAGACGAGGAACGTGGTCGGCGTCACCACGAACCCCACGATCTTCGCCGGCGCCCTGTCCGGGGGCGACGCGTACGCCGGCGCCCTCGCCGAGCTGGCCGGGACGGACGTCGAGGCCGCCGTCGAGCAGATCACCACCGACGACGTACGTGCCGCGGCCGACGTGCTGCGCGGCGTGTACGACCGCTCGGGCACGGTCGACGGCCGGGTGTCCATCGAGGTGGACCCGCGCCTGGCGCGGGACACCGAGGCGACCATCGCGGTCGCGAAGCGGCTGTGGACCACGGTCGACCGGCCGAACGTCATGATCAAGATCCCCGCCACCGTCGAGGGCCTGCCCGCGATCACGGCGGCCCTGGCGGAGGGCATCAGCGTCAACGTCACGCTGATCTTCTCCATCGAGCGGTACCGGGCCGTCATGGACGCGTTCCTGGCGGGCCTGGAGGCGGCGCGGGAGAACGGGCACGACCTCGCACCGATCGGCTCGGTGGCGTCGTTCTTCGTCTCCCGTGTGGACTCGGAGGTCGACAAGCGTCTCGACGCCGTCGGCTCCGACGACGCCCTGGCCCTGCGCGGCCAGGCCGCCATCGCGAACGCCCGCCTGGCCTTCGCGGCCTACGAGGAGGTCTTCGCGAGCGAGCGCTGGTCGGCGCTGGCCGCCGCCGGCGCCCACCCGCAGCGTCCGCTGTGGGCGTCCACCGGCGTGAAGAACCCGGAGTACCGCGACACCATGTACGTGGACGAGCTCGTGGTCGACGGCGTGGTCAACACCATGCCGCAGAAGACGCTCGACGCCTTCGCCGACCACGGCATCGTGCTGGCCGACACGGTCACCGGGACCTCCGGGACCGCGGCGGCGACCGTCGCGGCGATCGAGGCCCACGGCATCTCCATGGACGAGGTCACCCAGCTCCTGGAGGACGAGGGCGTGGTCAAGTTCGAGAAGAGCTGGGACGAGCTGCTGGCCACCACCCAGGCCGGCCTCGACGCGGCGGGCAGCTGACGAAGGACGCGGCGAGGTCCCCCACCCGCCACGCCACCGGTGCCCGCCGCGCGGGCTGCGGGCGCCGGGCGACAGCGGCCGTGGGGCCGACGTCGCGATACACACGCACAATCTCGGAGGACGTCGTTGCGACCAGCAAGGATCAGTGCCGAACACAACCCTCTACGTGACCCCCTCGACCTCCGTCTGCCTCGCATCGCGGGGCCGTGCGGTCTGGTCATCTTCGGGGTGACCGGCGACCTGTCGCGCAAGAAGCTCATGCCCGCGGTCTACGACCTGGCCAACCGTGGTCTGCTGCCGCCCGGCTTCGCGCTGACGGGCTTCGCCCGCCGCGAGTGGTCGGACCAGGATTTCGCCCAGATCGTGCACGACGCGGTCAAGGAGCACGCCCGCACGCCCTTCCGTGAGGCCACCTGGCGCCAGCTCGCCGAGGGCATCCGGTTCGTGGAGGGCTCGTTCGACGACGACGACGCGTTCGCGCGGCTGCGCGAGACCGTCGAGACCCTGGACGCCGAGCGCGGCACGGGCGGGAACCACGCGTTCTACCTCTCCGTGCCGCCGAGCGCGTTCCCCCTGGTGTGCCGCCAGCTGTCCAAGCACGGGCTGTCGACCCCTGACACGGACCTGTCCGACGGCGAGGCCTGGCGGCGCGTCGTCATCGAGAAGCCGTTCGGCCACGACCTGGAGAGCGCACGCGAGCTGGACAACGTCGTCTCGGAGGTCTTCCCGCCGGACTCCGTGTTCCGCATCGACCACTACCTGGGCAAGGAGACGGTCCAGAACATCCTGGCGCTGCGGTTCGCCAACCAGATGTTCGAGCCGATCTGGAACGCCAACTACGTGGACCACGTGCAGATCACGATGGCCGAGGACATCGGCATCGGCGGACGCGCGGGCTACTACGACGGGATCGGCGCCGCCCGCGACGTCATCCAGAACCACCTGCTGCAGCTCCTCGCGCTCGTCGCGATGGAGGAGCCCGTCACCTTCGACGCCGCCGAGCTGCGGGCCGAGAAGATCAAGGTCCTCTCCTCCCTGCGGCTGCCGAAGTCCCTGGGCCGCCACACGGCCCGCGGCCAGTACGCCGCGGCGTGGCAGGGCGGTGAGGAGGTCAACGGCTTCCTCCAGGAGGACGGCATCGCACCGGACTCCACCACCGAGACGTACGCCGCGATCAAGGTGGACGTGGACAACCGCCGCTGGGCGGGCGTCCCGTTCTACCTGCGCAGCGGCAAGCGGCTGGGCCGCCGCGTCACGGAGGTGGCGGTCGTCTTCAAGAAGGCACCGCACCTGCCGTTCGAGTCGTCGCTCACGTCGGAGCTGGGAAACAACGCCCTGGTGATCCGCGTGCAGCCGGACGAGGGCGTGACGATGCGGTTCGGCGCCAAGGTGCCGGGCACGGCCATGCAGGTGCGCGACGTCACGATGGACTTCGGGTACGGGCACTCGTTCACCGAGTCCTCCCCGGAGGCGTACGAGCGCCTCATCCTCGACGTCCTGCTCGGGGACCCGCCGCTGTTCCCCACGCACCAGGAGGTCGAGCTGTCCTGGAAGGTGCTGGACCCGATCACGGCCTACTGGGCCAAGCAGGGCCAGCCGGAGCAGTACGCGTCCGGGACCTGGGGGCCGCCGTCGGCGGACCAGATGCTGGCCCGCGACGGCCGTGTCTGGAGGCGACCATGACGTGGCCCCAGGACCCCCGCAGCAGCCAGGTGCGGGCGGCCGTGACGTCGCCGGAGCGCGAAGGAACCACCTCGAAGGGCGGGGACCATGATCATTGACATGCCCGACACCACCGCCAACGACGTCAACCGGCGGCTGGTGCGGTTGCGCGACGAGGGCGGCGCCGTCGCCCTGGGACGAGTGCTCACCCTCGTGGTGCTCGCCGACGAGCGGGACGTCGAGGAAGCGGTGGCCACCACGAACGACGCGAGCCGGGAGCACCCCTGCCGCGTGATCGTGGTGGCGCCCACCCAGGACGGCACGGGCGCCCGCCTCGACGCCCAGATCCGCGTGGGCGGCGACGCCGGCGCCTCGGAGGTCGTGGTGCTGCGGGTCTCCGGCCCCGTGCTCGACCGCTGCGACACCCTCGTGATGCCCCTGCTGCTGCCGGACGCGCCGATCGTCGTCTGGTGGCCGCGCGAGGCACCCGGTGATCCCGCGGCCGACCCGGTCGGCGCCATGGCGCACCGCCGGATCACCGACACGACTGCCGTGCAGGACCCGATCGGCATGCTCCGCTCGCTCCCCACCGTGTCCAAGCCCGGCGACACCGACCTGGCATGGGCCCGCGTGACGCTGTGGCGGGCACTCATCGCGGCCGCCGTCGAGCAGCCCCCGTTCGAGCCCGTGCACTCCGTGCGCGTCGAGGGCGAGGTGCGGCACACCTCGCTGCACCTGCTTGCGGCCTGGCTCGGCGAGCGCCTGGGCGCGACCACCACGATCGTGCCGGTCGACGGCGCGGAGGCGATCACCAAGGTGGTGCTGCAGCGCAAGGACGGCGACATCGTGCTCGACCGGCCCGACGGCCGTGTCGTCACGATCACCCAGCCCGGCAAACCGGAGCGGCGCATCTCGCTGCCGATCCGCAAGCTCAACGAGGCCCTCATCGAAGAGCTGCGCCGGCTCGACCCCGACGAGGTCTACGAGGGCGTCCTGGCCAAGGGCCTGCCGCTGGTCCAGGTGGAGGGTGCGGCATGAGCGAGGACGCGCCGGCGGCACCCGTCACGAGCCGGGCGGGCGCTTCCGCGGGTGAGGACGCACGGCCGGGTGCCCGGCTCGTCGTCGTGCATCCCGACCCTGCCGTCCTGGCGGAAGCGGCCGCCGCACGGCTCCTGACCCGCATCCTGGACGTGCAGTCCGTGCGCTCCCCCGTGCATGTCGTCCTCACGGGCGGCACCGTCGGGATCCGCACCCTGGCACGCGTCGCGGAGTCGTCCCTGCTCGCCGCGGTGGACTGGAGCGGCGTCCATCTGTGGTGGGGCGACGAGCGCTTCCTGCCCGACGGCGACCCGGACCGGAACGAGACCCAGGCACGTGACGCGCTGGTCGACGCCCTGGTCGCCGAGCACGGGCTTCCCGAAGGGAATGTGCACCCGATGCCCGGGCCGTCCGCGGTGGGATCTCCCGAGGAGGGAGCCGCGGCGTACGCGGCGGAGCTGGCGCGGTTCGCGGCCGGGGGTACGGGCGATCCGGGCGTCGCGGCGGACGCCGGCACCCCCGCGGTGCCCGCGTTCGACGTCCTCCTGCTGGGCATGGGACCTGACGGGCACGTCGCCTCGCTGTTCCCCGGGCACGAGGGCCTCACCGCCTCCGGCGCCACGGTGGGCGTGCACGGGTCGCCGAAGCCGCCACCGGAACGTGTCTCGCTGACGTTCGACGCGATCCGTGCGGCGCGCGAGGTCTGGATCGTCGCGGCCGGTGCCGAGAAGGCGGCTCAGGCCGCCGCGGCGCTCGGCACGACGGACGGCACCCCGGGCGCGGTGGCCGACGTTCCCGCTGCGGGAGCGGTCGGCCGGTCGCGAACCCTGTGGCTGCTGGACACCGCCGCGGCCAGCTGAGACCGAGGGCGCGCGAAAGGCCGCGCGGGTGGGTGTGGATACCCGCCCGCGCGGCCTTTCGCCGTGCGAGTCCTCAGTTCACGATGCTGCCGCGACGCGTGTGGAGCGCCTCCAGCGCCTCGGCGAGGAGCGCTGCGCCGTCCTCTTCCGACCGGCGCTCCTTCACGTAGGCCAGGTGGGTCTTGTACGGCTCGTTCCGCACCGGCGACGGCGGGTTCGCGGGATCCATCCCGGCCGGGTACCCGCACTGCGGGCAGTCCCAGTGCACCGGGGCCTCCACGTCCTCTCCGACGGAGAAGCTCGGTGCCGTCTCGTGCCCGTTCGCACACCAGTAGGAGACCCGCACACGGGGCGCAGCCTCGCCTCGCTCGGTCTCGCCCATGGGGCCGGCGCCTACCCGGCTACCCCTGATCGCATGCCCGCCAGATGCCACGTTCCTCGTCCCCTCCGTGAGGTTGGGTGGCCGACCGCCCGTGCGTCGGAACCGCTCGGGTCAGCTGACCTTCTGAACCAGGCCGAGCAGCACGATGACCACCGTCCACACGATCGCGAAGGCGATCGTGATGCGGTTCAGGTTGCGCTCGGCGACGCCGGAGGATCCGGCGCCCATGGAGATACCGCCGCCGAACATGTCGGAGAGACCGCCACCCTTGCCCTTGTGGAGCAGTACGAGCATGGTCAGGAAGGCACTGGTGATCACCAGCAGAACCTGCAGGATGATTTGGAGCACGTCCACGAACTTCACGTCCTCATCGGTCGGTGTGCCGGAGATCACTCCGGCGGCGGATCGGGATCAAGGGTAAGCGAGGGTTCCCCCGGAGAACGAACCCCCAGGTCACAAGCATGAACTGGGGGTCGTTCACCGGGTCCGAGTGTCTCACACGACACCGCGGCCCGGTGCATCCGGGCCGGGGAGTGCGGGCACCTGCCCTCAGACCGTCACGTGCGACTGGTACCGCACGATCTTGCCGAACTCCTCGGGGTCGAGGCTGGCGCCGCCCACGAGCGCGCCGTCGACGTCGGGCTGCGACATGATCTGCGCGACGTTGCCGGACTTCACCGAGCCCCCGTACAGGACGCGCACGGCACCGGCCAGGTCGGCGTCGTACAGCTCGGCGAGGCGTGCACGGATGGCGCCGCAGACCTCCTGGGCGTCCTGCGGCGTGGCGACCTCGCCCGTGCCGATCGCCCAGACCGGCTCGTAGGCGATGACGACCTTCGCGGCCTGCTCGGCCGACAGGCCGTCCAGCGCCGCGTCGACCTGCGCCAGCGTGTAGGAGACCTGGTCGCCCGCCTTGCGCACGTCCAGCCCCTCCCCCACGCACAGGATCGGCGCGAGGCCGTTCTTCAGCGCGGCGGCCACCTTGGCGGCCACCAGCTCGTCGGACTCGGCGTGGTGCTGGCGGCGCTCGGAGTGACCGACGGCCACGTAGGTGCAGCCGAGCTTGGCCAGCATCGGGCCGGAGATCTCACCGGTGAAGGCGCCGGACTCGTGCTGCGACAGGTCCTGGCCGCCGTAGCGGATGTCGAGCTTGTCGGCGTCCACGAGGGTCTGCACGGAGCGCAGGTCGGTGAACGGCGGGAGCACCGCCACCTCGACCGCCGCGTAGTCGTGACGCGCGTCCTTCAGCGTCCACGCCAGCTTCTGGACCGTGCTGATCGCCTGCTGGTGGTCCAGGTTCATCTTCCAGTTGCCCGCCATGAGCGGCGTGCGGTTCTCTGCCATGGTTCCTCTTCACGTTCTGTCGATCGGACCGCGGGGTGCGGGCCCCGTCACGGGCCCGGCAGCCGACACCGGCGGCCGAGCCCGTCGAGACCCAGGTCAGGAAAGGACCGTCAGGCCCGGGAGCTCCTTGCCCTCGAGCAGTTCCAGGCTCGCGCCACCGCCCGTGGAGATGTGGCTGAAGCCCGCCTCGTCGAAGCCGAGCACGCGCACCGCTGCGGCCGAGTCGCCGCCGCCCACGATGGAGAACGCGCCCTTCGCGGTCGCGTCCACGATGCCCTGCGCGACGGCGGTGGTGCCGGCCGCGTAGTCGGCACGCTCGAACACGCCCATGGGGCCGTTCCAGGCGATGGTGCGGGTGTCGGCGAGCTTCGCGGCGAAGAGCTCGCCGGAGGCCGGGCCGATGTCCAGGCCGATCTTGTCCGCGGGGATGGCGTCAGCCGCCACCACGCCGGCCGGGGCCGGGGCGTCGAAGGCGTCCGCGACGACGATGTCGGTCGGCAGCACGATCTCCACGCCGTTCTCCTCGGCGGTGGCCAGGTACCCCTTGACGGTGTCGATCTGGTCCTTCTCCAGGAGCGAGGTCCCGACCTCCAGGCCCTTGGCCGCGAGGAAGGTGAACACCATGCCGCCGCCGATGAGCAGCCGGTCCGCCTTGGTGAGCAGGTTGGCGATCACGCCGAGCTTGTCGCTCACCTTCGAGCCGCCGAGCACGACGGCGTAGGGACGCTCCGGGTCGCCCGTCGCGCGGGACAGGGACTCGACCTCCTTGAGCACCAGCTCACCGGCCGCGGCCGGGAGGAGCTGCGCGACGTCGTACACGGACGCCTGCTTGCGGTGCACGACGCCGAAGCCGTCGGAGACGAACGCGTCCGCCAGTGCGGCGAGCTCACCGGCGAGCTGGGCACGCTCGGCGTCGTCCTTGGACGTCTCGCGCGCGTCGAAGCGCACGTTCTCCAGCAGGGCCACCTGACCGTCGGCGAGGTCGCCGACGACCTTCTGCGCGGACGGGCCGGTGACGTCCTCGGCGAGCGCGACCGGCGCCCCGAGGAGCTCACCGAGCCGTGCGGCGACGGGAGCGAGGGAGAACTCCGGCTTGGGCTCGCCCTTGGGGCGGCCGAGGTGGGCGGTCACGACGACGCGGGCACCGGCGTCGGCCAGGCGCCGCAGTGTGGGCAGCGCGGCGCGGATGCGGCCGTCGTCCGTGATGGTGGTGCCGTCGAGGGGGACGTTGAAGTCGGAGCGGACGAGCACGCGCTTGCCGCGCACCTCGCCCAGGGAGTCGATGGTCTTCATGGTGCTCAGAGCCCTTCTGACAGTGCGGGTTTCTCGCCGGACAGAACGCGACCCCGGGGGCCGCCACGGCCGGTGAACGGGCCTGCCGGGACCTCTTCGGTCCCGGCCGACCCGTTCACCGGCACGCGTCGCGGCCGCCCGGGGTCAGGAGCTCGTCAGAGCTTCTCGCCGACGAAGGTCGTCAGCGCGACGAGGCTGTTGCTGTAGCCCCACTCGTTGTCGTACCAGGAGACGACCTTGACCTGGTCGCCGATCACCTTGGTGAGCTTCGCGTCGAAGATGCTCTGGTGCGGGTCGGTGACGATGTCGCTCGAGACGATCTCGTCGTCGACGTACTCCAGGACACCCTTGAGCGTGCCCTCGGCCGCGGCCTTCACGGCGGCGTTGACCTCGTCCACCGTGACCTCCTTGGAGGCGGTGAAGGTGAGGTCCGTGGCCGAGCCGGTGATGATCGGCACGCGCACGGCGTAGCCGTCCAGCTTGCCCTTGAGCTCCGGCAGCACGAGCGACACGGCCTTGGCGGCACCGGTCGAGGTCGGCACCAGGTTCTGCGCGGCGGCGCGGGCACGGCGCAGGTCCTTGTGCGGGCCGTCCTGCAGGTTCTGGTCACCCGTGTAGGCGTGGATCGTGGTCATGAGGCCACGCTCGATACCGATCGAGTCGTTCAGGGCCTTCGCCAGCGGGGCGAGGCAGTTCGTGGTGCACGACGCGTTCGAGATGATGTGGTGCGACGCCGGGTCGTACTGCTCGTTGTTGACGCCCATGACGAACGTGGCGTCCTCGTTCTTGGCCGGGGCCGAGATGATGACCTTCTTGGCACCGCCGTCGATGTGCGCCTTGGCCTTCGTGGCGTCCGTGAAGAAGCCCGTGGACTCGATCACGATGTCCGCGCCCAGCTCCGCCCAGGGCAGGTTCGCCGGGTCGCGCTCGGCGAGCGCACGGATCTTCTTGCCGTCCACGATGATGTTCTCGTCGTCGAAGTCGACCGACTGCGGGAACCGGCCCAGCACGGTGTCGTACTTGAGCAGATGGGCGAGCGTCTTGTTGTCGGTCAGGTCGTTGACCCCGACGACCTCGATGTCCGCCCCCGACGCGACGAGCGCGCGGTAGAAGTTACGTCCGATGCGGCCGAAGCCGTTGATGCCGACGCGGATGGTCACGATGCCCTCCTCAGGCGCGCCGGCGTTCCCGACGCACACGGTTCGAATTCCTTGCGGGCTCCACCGCGCCCTGCCTGGGTGGGGCCTGACGGGCGGTGCCGTTGTCCAGTGGTCGGCGCGATGCCGCTGCTCGGCGGCGCCCTCCAACGAGGGCAGGTGGTGACCCGGCCCGAAACGTGGAGGTCACACCGTCGTCACCTGACGCGACCGAGCCTATACCCGAAGCGGGAACACGCGTGACCCGAGCCGGACTACCTGAGACGCGCTGTTTTGTCGGATCTCACAGATCGGGCCGTCACGAGGGCCTCGAAGACTGTGGAAAGCGCTCGCCGCCGTGCGGTCGGCGGTCCCCTCGCGCTCGCGGCAGGCTCATCCCGGTCGCCGGCCCGGTGCGGCCCGGCCGCTCCGGGCCGCCTTGACGGCCTCGTAGCGTTCCAGAGCCACGGCACGTTCGTGCTGGTGGTCCACGACAGGTGCAGGATAACCGCCGGGCGGGCCCTCCGGCAGTCTCCAGGGCTGATGCACGGCCCTGCCCGGCACGCCGGCAAGCTCCGGGACATAGGTGCGGACGTAGTTCCCCTCGGGGTCGAACCGCTCGCCCTGCAGGACCGGATTGAACACCCGGAAGTACGGTGCGGCGTCGGTCCCGCTGCCGGCCACCCACTGCCAGCCGTGCTGGTTGGACGCGAGATCGCCGTCGACCAGCCGGCGCATGAAGTGCCGCGCTCCCCACCACCACGGCAGGTGCAGATCCTTGACCAGGAAGGACGCCGTGATCATGCGCACCCGGTTGTGCATCCAGCCCTCGGCCAGGAGCTGGCGCATGCCGGCGTCGACGACAGGGAAGCCGGTGCGCCCCTCCCTCCAGGCGGCGAACAGGACTTCGGCGTCACGCCCGCCGTCGGTGGCCATGCCGTCGAACGCGGGGTCGTAGTTGCGGCGGGCGGAGTCCGGCCGCTGGTCCAGGACATCGGCGTAGAACTCGCGCCAGGCGAGCTCGCCGCGGAAGGACCGCGCACCCTCGGAGCCGTCGCCGGCGAGGTCGGCAAGCAGGGTGCGCGGATGCACGCAGCCGTACTTCAGGTAGACGGACATCCGCGAGGTGCCAGGCCTGTCCGGCCGGTCGCGGCCGTCGGCGTAGCCGCTCAGCCCGTGATCCAGGAAGTCCCGCCACCGGTCCCGGGCAGCGGCCTCGCCGGGCTCGGGGAGGTCCGCGACGACGTCCGGCCCGGCCGGCACCGGGGCCGGCCGGGCCCGCACCGTGGCGGGGTCGATCCAGTCCAGGAACCCCGCGTCCGTGCGGGCCGGAGCACGCCAGCCGTGGTCGGCCCACGCCCGGCGGAAGGGCGTGAAGACGCGGTAGCGGCCGCCGTCCCCCGACCGCACCCGCCCCGGCGCCACGGCGTAGGGGGAACCCGTGCGCACCAGGGTGGCCCCCCGGGCCGCGAGGGCCTGCTCCACCTCGCGGTCCCGGGAGGATCCGTAGGGCCCGAAGTCCGCGGCGACGTGGACCTCGCCGGCCCCGGCCGCGTCGGCCACGAGCGGGACGGCCTGGGCCGGGTCGCCCTCCACGACCAGGAGCCGCCCGCCCAGGCTCTCGTCCAGGGCACGCAGGCAGCCGAACAGGAACCACTTGCGCGCGTCGCCGGACGGCCGCAGGAGCCGCGGGTCGAGGACGAACAGGGCAAGCGCGCGAGCTCCCTGGCCCGCCGCCAGGAACGTCGGCTGGTCGGCCACCCTCAGGTCGCGGCGGAACCAGATCACCACCGGTGCCGCGCTCGTCGGACCGCCGGGCCCGGGGCTGCGGAGCGCGCGCACCGGAACCGGACGGATGCGGCCGCCCGGGCCGGGGACGGGGATCTCGGTCATGGCAATCACTCAACTCCCACCCGTGTCCGCCTCGGCGGCGAAGCCCCCTCCCGCCACCGTGCCGACGCCGGATCCGGCCTGCGGGGTCCGCCGGACTCACGGAAAGCCGTTTCGGGGGGCGACCACGCGGCATGATTGTCTAGCCTGTCTAGTAGGTTCCTGAGCTTACCGAATGGGACGGAAGGCGGTGCGGTCGCCATGACCCTTGTCCTCGTGACCGGAGCGACCGGGTACATCGGCGGGCGGCTGGTACCCGAGCTCCTGGCCGCCGGGTACGACGTGCGGGTGCTGGCCCGGCACGCAGAGAGGATCGCCTCACGCGACTGGTCCCGCGACGTGGAGGTGATCTGCGGGGACGCGACGTCGCGCGCGGACCTGCGCCGTGCGCTGGACGGCGTGGACGTCGCCTACTACCTGATCCACGCCCTGGGCGGCGGCCCGGGGTTCGAGGAGCGGGACCGCAGCACGGCGCGCGGGTTCGCCGTCGTCGCCCGGGAGCTGGAGGTGGGTCGCGTCGTCTACCTCGGCGGGCTGTACCCGCGCGGTGAACGCCTGTCCCCGCACCTGGAGTCGCGCCGGGAGGTGGAGGAGATCCTGCTCGACGGCGGCGCACCGACGGTGGTGCTGCGCGCCGCCGTCATCCTCGGTTCCGGGAGCGCGTCCTTCGAGATGATGCGCTACCTCACCGAGCGCCTGCCCGCGATGGTGGCACCCCGGTGGATCGAGAACCGCATCCAGCCCATCGCGGTGCGCGACGTGCTCCACTACCTCGTGGGCGCGGCGAGCGTCCCCGCCACGGTCAGCCGGGGCTTCGACATCGGCGGGCCGGACGTGCTCACCTACCGCGAGATGATGCAGGGCTACGCCGCCGCCGCGGGACTGCACCACCGCCTGATCCGCGCCGTCCCGGTACTGACACCCCGGCTGGCCAGCCTGTGGGTCGGCCTGGTCACGCCCGTACCCCCGGCGATCGCACGGCCGCTGGTGGGTTCCCTGGTGCACGAGGTGGTCGCCCAGGAGGACGACATCAAGCAGTACGTGCCCGACCCTCCCGGCGGGCTCACGGACTTCGCCACGGCGGTCTCGCTGGCCCTGAAACGGATCCGGGAACTGGACGTGCGCACCAGCTGGGTCTCCGCGTCCACTCCCGGCGCCCCGTCCGACCCGTTGCCCGACGACCCGGACTGGGCCGGCGGCAGCCTGCTCGTCGACGACAGGTCGAGCACGGTGGACACCACCCGCGAGGCGCTCTGGGCCGTCGTCGAGGGAATCGGCGGGGCGAACGGCTGGTACTCCTGGCGGCTGGGCTGGGTGGCCAGGGGTGTCATGGACCGCCTCTTCGGCGGGCCCGGGCTGCGCCGCGGCCGGCGTCATCCGCACCACCTCGCCCCGGGCGACGCGCTCGACTGGTGGCGGGTGGAGAAGATCGTGCCGGGCCGCCTGCTGCGGCTGCGCGCCGAGCTGCGCCTGCCGGGCCTGGCCTGGCTGGAACTGTCCGTGGAGGGCGAGCCCGGGGAGCGTCCGACCTTCCGGCAGCGTGCGATCTTCTCCCCGCGCGGCCTTCCCGGGCAGCTCTACTGGTGGGCCATCAGCCCGTTCCACGCCGTGGTCTTCGGCGGGATGCAGCGCAACATCGCCCGCGCCGCCGAACAGGACGGACAGGCGGCCGGGGGCGACACCCGTGCTTCCGGCCGGGAAGGACCGGGAGCACCGCGCTGAGCGGCCCGGGAGCGCCGTGGCCCGTCAGATGTCCAGGAGGTCCGGGCTGAGCCCGGCTTCGGTGTCCGGGAGCCCCAGCTCCATGGCGCGTTTGTCCGCGGTGGACAGCAGGCGGCGGATGCGGCCCGCCACGGCGTCCTTGGACAGCTGCGGGTCGGCCAGTCGGCCCAGCTCCTCCAACGAGGCCTGCTTGTGCGCGAGGCGCAGCTCCCCGGCCTGCCTCAGGTGATCCGGCACCTCGTCACCGAGGATCTCGAAGGCCCGCTGCACCCGGGCACCGGCAGCGACCGCGGCCCGG
Source organism: Myceligenerans indicum (assembly GCF_016742955.1). Classification (GTDB taxonomy): domain Bacteria; phylum Actinomycetota; class Actinomycetes; order Actinomycetales; family Cellulomonadaceae; genus Myceligenerans; species Myceligenerans indicum. The sequence continues at coordinate 54,691 of NZ_JABBYC010000010.1, forward strand.
GCAGAACGACGCAGGTTGGCGTCGTCGAAGTTGGCCAGGCGGTTCGCCGTGCCACGCACCTCGCGCCGCGCCCGCCGCTCCTCCCACACGGTCAGCGTCTCGGGAGCACCGATCCTGCGCAGCATCGTGGCGATGGCGTCACCGTCCCGGATCACCACCCGGTCGATCCCGCGAACCTCGCGCGACTTGGCAGGCACCCCCAGGCGGCGCGCCGCGCCGACCAGCGCGAGCGCCGCCTCCGGCCCCGGGCTGGTGACCTCCAGCGACATGGACCGGCCAGGCTCCGTCAGCGACCCGTGCGCCAGGAACGCCCCACGCCACACGGACTCGGCCTCCGCGACGCCCGAGGACACCACTTCCGGCGCGAGTCCTCGAACCGGCCGGCCCCGTCCGTCGAGCAGGCCCGTCTGCCGGGCCAGCGACTCGCCGTCGCGCACCACCCGGACCACGAACCGCGACGACTTGCGGATACCACCCGCCTGGACCACGATCAGCTCGCTGGTGTGCCCGTACAGCTCCTGGATCGCCTGGCGCAGCCTCGTGGCGGCGGACTCGTTGTCCAGCTCGGCCTCGATCACGACCCGGCCCGAGATGATGTGCAGCCCACCGGAGAACCGCAGCGTCGCGGACACCTCGGCCTTGCGGCACGATGTCTTCGCCACCCGCACCCGTGCGAGCTCCTCCTTGACCTGTCCCGTGAGCGCCATGGCCGCCATCCTGCCACGGACCCGGGCTCTTGCCATCGGGAGAATCGCGGAGGGCCGCGTGAAATGTCCCGGCGTGTTGCGACGGCCACACTCTAGGCGTCCGTGAGCTAGACGTCTCCGAAAACGTCTTCGAACACGTCCCGATAGGCAGCCGCCAACCGCAGCGCGTCGTGGCGAGCCGTCCCGTCGCCGCGACGCACCTGACGCATCAGCAGCTTGGCGCCCATGCATCCGGCGGCAGCCTGCAGCTCGGACACGTCCTCGACCACCGACGGATCGGCCACCACCGCGTCGATCCTCAGACCGGGCGCGTGCCTGTGCAGGGCCTCCAGGTGGTCGACCGCCGTCAGCCCCGCCGTCTCCCCCCGTTCCGCGGACAGGTTCAGGGTCACGCACCTGCGAGCCGAGGTGTCGTGCAGCGCCTGCGCCAGGTCCGGCACCAGGAGATGGACCAGCACCGATGAGTACCAGGACCCCGGCCCCAGCACCACCCAGTCGGCCTCCATCACCGCCTCGACCGCTTCCTTGCTCGCCGGCGGGTCAGGCGGCAGCAGCCGGAGCTGCTCGATGCGTCCGTCGGTCACCGCGACACGGCTCTGGCCCACCACGGTCTCCACCTCCGGACGCCCCGGCCCGGTCTCGTGCGACGCCCGGCGCACGTCGGCCTCCACGACCAGAGGCACCGACGCCATCGGCAGCACCCGCCCGCGCGCGCCCAGGAGCTTGCCCACCCAGTCCAGGCCGGCAACGGGGTCACCCAGCAGCTCCCACAGGGCCACGATGAGCAGGTTGCCCACGGCATGGTTGTCGAGGTCTCCCTCGGACCGGAACCGGTGCTGCAGCATCGCGCTCCACGTCCGCCCCCACTCGGAGTCGTCGCACAGCGCGGCGAGCGCCATGCGAAGGTCTCCCGGTGGGAGCACGGCCAGCTCGTCACGCAGCCGGCCGGACGATCCGCCGTCGTCGGCCACCGTGACGACCGCGGTCAGCCGGTCGGACATGAGACGCAGGGCGGACAGCGAGGCCGACAGCCCGTGCCCTCCGCCGAGCGCCACGACCGCCGGGTTCTTGCTCCACTCTGGCCTCATCGGCACCTTCCTGCGCTCCTACTCACGTCCGAGATCGCGTGCCGTGACCCGTACGCGATGCCCGGCCGCGTGCAGGCGTTCCGCGATGGCATCAGCCATCGCGACCGAGCGGTGCTTGCCGCCCGTGCAGCCCACGGCGATCGTGGCGTAGCGCTTCTCCTCGTGGAGGTAGCCCGCGAGCACCGGTTCGAGTGCCGACGCGTACCGGTCCACGAACTCGAGCGCCCCGGGCCGGGCGAGCACGTACTCCCGCACCGGAGCATCGTGGCCGGTCAGGTGTCGCAGCTCGGTGATCCAGTAGGGGTTGGCCAGGAACCGTACGTCCACGACGTGGTCCGCGTCCAGGGGGATCCCGTACTTGAAGCCGAACGAGAGCAAAGTGATGCGAAGCGTCTCCTGGGAGGGGTCCGCGATGGCCCGCCGGATCTCGCGCGACAGGTCGTGCACCGACAGGTCGGAGGTGTCGATGGAGATGTCGGCGCGCTCCTTGATCGTGGCCAGGAGGGAGCGCTCGGCGCTGATGCCGTCGAGGATCCGGCCGTCGCCCTGCAGCGGGTGCGGGCGGCGCACCTGCTCGAAGCGCCGCACCAGCGCCTCGTCCGACGCGTCGAGGAACAGGATGCGGTAGGCGACGTCGCGCTCGCTCATGTGCGCGAGGACCTTGTCCAGCTCGCTGAAGAACTCGCGGCCGCGCACGTCGACGACGGCCGCGACGCAGTCGATCGTCGACCCCTTGCTCATCAGGTCCACCAGGGGAACGAGCATCATCGGCGGAAGGTTGTCCACCACGTACCAGTCCAGGTCCTCCAGCACGGCCGCGGCACGTGACCGGCCGGCGCCGGACATGCCCGTGATGATCAGGACCTCGGGCTGGGGATCGTCGGGAACGGAGGACGCTGCCGCGTCGATCGCCGCGATGCCCGACGGCGCGGTCGTCGGGGACGGTTCGTTCATGCCTCCAGCATGCCAGTCCCGGGGCCGCTACCGCCGTTCCGCCTCGCCGGAGGCCACCGCGTCCTCCCGTTCGCCCGACGGGGCGAGGGCGCGGACGACGGCGGTCGCCGTGGCCTCTCCCATGCCCCGGACGGTCGCGATCTCCTCGACGCTCGCGGCGCGCAGCTTCTTGACCGAGCCGAAGTGGGACAGGAGAGCCTTCTTGCGGGCGGGGCCGAGCCCCGGGACGTCGTCGAGGACGGAGGCGACCATGCCCTTGCTGCGGCGCTTGCGGTGGGCCTGGATCGCGAACCGGTGCGCCTCGTCCCGAACGCGTTGCAGCAGGTAGAGGCCTTCGGAGGAGCGCCGCAGGATGACCGGGTAGTCGTCGCCGGGCACCCAGATCTCCTCGAGGCGCTTGGCGAGCCCGCACAGGGCGACGTCCGTGACACCCAGCTCGGCGAGGGCACGTGCCGCGGCGGCGACCTGGGGTGGACCGCCGTCGACCACGACGAGGCTCGGCGGGTACGCGAACCGCTTGGTGTCCTCGGGCGGGGCGTCGTCGGGATCGATCTCGCCGGACGCGAGCTCGACGTCGCCGGACCTGAGCCGGTCGGCGAGGTAGCGCTTGAAGCGCCGGGTGATGACCTCGTGCATGGCGGCGGTGTCGTCGCGGGCGCCGTCGCCGTCGGGGCCGCGCACGCTGAACGTGCGGTACTCGCTCTTGCGCGGCAGGCCGTCCTCGAACACGACCATGGACGCCGACTGGTAGGTGCCGCCCGTGTGGGAGACGTCGTAGCACTCGATGCGCAGCGGGGCGCTGTCCAGGTCGAGCGCCTCCTGGATCTCCTGGAGCGCCTGGCTGCGCGTGGTGAGGTCGCCGGCACGCCGGGTCTTGTGCAGCACGAGGGAGTGCTCGGCGTTGCGCAGCACGGTGGCGGCGAGCTCCTTCTTGTCGCCGCGCTGCGGTACCCGCAGGTCGACGCGGGAGCCGCGCAGGCCGGTGAGCCATGCCGTGACCTGGCCCGGATCCGGCGGCATGACCGGGACCAGAACCTCCCGCGGGACGGCGTCGCGCACGGCCTCCCGGTCACCGTCCTCGGCCGCGCCGTAGACCTGCTGCAGCAGGTGCTCCACGAGCTCCGCGTCCGTGACGTCCTCGACCTTCTCCACGACCCAGCCGCGCTGCCCGCGGATACGCCCGCCGCGCACGTGGAACACCTGCACGGCCGCCTCGAGCTCGTCCCCCGCCAGGGCGAACACGTCCGCGTCGGTGCCGTCGCCGAGCACCACCGCGTTCTTCTCCGTGGCGCGGCGCAGCGCCTCGATGTCGTCACGCAGCTTCGCGGCGCGTTCGTACTCCATGGCCTGCGCGGCCTCGGTCATCTCGCTCGTCAGGCGCTTCTCGAAGCGCCTGGTCTCGCCGGCCATGAAGTCGCAGAAGTCCAGGGCCAGGTCCCGGTGGTCCTCGGGGCTGATCCGGCCCACGCACGGCGCCGAGCACTTGTCGATGTACCCCAGCAGGCAGGGCCGCCCCGAGCGTGCGGCACGCTGGTAGACGCCCGCCGAGCAGGTACGGATGGGAAACACCCGGAGCACCTGGTCCAGGGTCTCCCGGATCGCCCAGGCGTGGCCGTACGGTCCGAAGTACCGGGTGCCCTTGCGCTTGGCACCACGCATCACCTGTGCCCGCGGGATCTCCTCGCCCAGCGTCACGGCCAGGTACGGGTACGACTTGTCGTCCCGGTACTTCACGTTGAACCGCGGGTCGTACTGCTGGATCCACGTGTACTCCAGCGCGAGGGCCTCCACCTCCGTACCCACGACCGTCCATTCCACCGACGCGGCCGTGGTCACCATGGTCCGGGTGCGGTGATGGAGGTTCGCGAGGTCCTGGAAGTAGTTGGACAGGCGCTGACGCAGGTTCTTCGCCTTGCCCACGTAGATCACGCGCCCGTGCTCGTCACGGAAGCGGTACACGCCCGGAGAGGTGGGGATCTCGCCGGGCCGGGGACGGTAGGTGGCCGGATCTGCCATGCCCGCAACCTTAGGCCAGGTAGCTGACATCGGCTCCTGACCGGCGACGACGCACCGAGCCGGACGGACCTGTCAGCGGACGCGGTCGTAGGTCAGGCTGAGCTCTCCGGCCTCGCCCGCCTCCTGGCGGGCCAGGGACCACGTCGACGCGTCGAGCCCGTCGTCGAACAGCCGCGCCCCGCCGCCGACCACCTCGGGCACCAGCAGGATCTCCAGGCGGTCGATCTCGTCCGCGGCCAGGAGCGCCTTGATCACGCTGACGCTGCTGTTGACCAGGATGTCGCCGTCGCCGTTCTCCCGCAGCTGCGCGACGACGTCGGCGGCCGGGGCGTTCACGACCCGCGTGTTCTCCCACGGCGCTTCGCGCAACGTGGTCGACAGCACCACCTTCTCCGTCTCGACGAGCCACCGCGCGTAGGCGACGTCGCGAGGATCGGCACCCTCGGCGTCGATCACGGACGGCCAGAAGCCGAGGAAGCCCTCAGCGTTGGACCGGCCCAGCACGGCCGTCGTCGACGACGCCACGAACCGGGCCAGGTGGTCGCGCGCCACGTCGGTCGTCGCGTACGGGACGACCGCCGCCAGGTCGGCAGGCCCGCCCGGACCGTGGTAGCAGCCGTCGAGAGTCAGGCAGATGTTGGCGACGACCCGGCGGGCGGGCGTGGTGGACGATGCGTTCATGAGAGCCTCCTGAGATCAGGCCGCGGCACCCGGTGCGCCGCGCTCACCCCTGGGACGGAGCGTGGTGCGACTTCTCGACATCCGCACGGACATCGGTTCTCACCGGACCGAACGTCTGCCCGCCAACCGGGACGGACCGCTTGGACCCGCTGCCGCGGGGGAGCTTCCGTGGCGCGGCAGAGCCGACGGGACGGTCCTGCCCGCGCAGCGCCTCAGGCGTGGTGGGCCGCCGCGAGAGGCGCCGGCTCGACGAGCACGGGGAAGTTCACCGAGCGCGCGATGAAGCACATCGCGTGGGCCTTGTGGTGCAGGGCGGCGATCTGTTCGTCGGTGGCGAGCTCACCGCCGTCGACCACGATGCGGGGGTGGAGCGTGATGTCGGTGAACTGGCCCTCCCCGCGCGACTCGACGCGCATCGTCCCGGTCGCGGAGTCCGTGTACTCACGCACCACGAGCCCGCTGGACGCGGCCAGGTGCAGGAACCACAGCATGTGGCACTGGCTCAGGCTCGCCACGAACAGTTCCTCCGGGCTGTACCGCCCCGGGTCGCCGCGGAACGCGGGGTCCGCCGTGCCGGGCAGCGCCGGCTTGTGCGGCAGCACCACGTCATGGTCGCGCGAGTAGGCGGTGTACGACGACGTCCCCGTCTCCCCCGCGCCGGTCCAGGTCACCTCGACGGCATAGTCATGCGTGGCTCCACTCATGGCGCTCACGATATCCGGAGGGTGTGACGCAGGCCATGGCTGCGACGTACCGTGCTCGTGTCGCGCCAAGCGCCCTCGTGTCGGTGTCGCCGACTACTTTCGCCCGGGTGACATTCTCACTCCTCGACTTCCACGTCTGGCACCGAAACGATGGCATCGTCGTGCGAAAGCCGGTGTCGTGCCGGAACCGTACCGGCGTCGCGCCGTTCCACCGCCTTGCGACCATCCGCGCGCCGAGAACGATCCGGGTGATCTCGCCGGCCTGCTCAGGGCACGCGGCGAAGCCACCCGCCCCGGCATGACCGATCACGAGCTCGGCCTGGCGGAGGAGCGCCTCGGTGTCACACTCCCACCTGAACTGCGCACGCTGTACCGAACGGTCGCCGACGGCTTCGTCCGGTGCGACGGCTGGCCGGGCTTCCACGTGGTCCCGCTCGACGACCCGGAACGCGACATGCCGCGCTGGCGCTGGTGCAGCGGAGGACGCCTGTCGTTGACCGCAGCACGCACCGGCCCGGACAGCCATGTGCAGGCGCTGTCCGATCCCGCCGAATGGGTGCTGTTCGGATCGGCGGACGTCTGGAACATCTCCGTCGACCTGGCACCTGGACCACGAGGCACCGTGGGGCAGATCATCGCGTGGGACACCGCCGACGCCGACCAGCCGTTCGGCGCGGAGGTCTGGGCCGGCTCGCTGAGCCAACTCCTGCAGGCGAGGATCTCGAGTGATGACCTTGCGGCGGGTCTTCCGCGCACCTACGCCACGACGCTCCCGCCCTTGTTCGTCGACACCCACGCCACCTCCGGCGATGACCCGGCCGGGCCGATCTCTGCGGACCTTGAGGTCCTCACGGTCCGGCAGCGCCGGATGTCCCTCGCCGGACTGGCCGGCCACACCCGGCTCCGGACTCTCATCGCGCACCCCGGGATGGCGGACGGTCTCGAGGCCATCGGAACGATCCAGAGCCTGGAGTTCGTCAGCCTGGGCGCGGCCGAGTGGCATGACCTGCTCGACGCCGGCGCCGTCCCCCCGAACCTCCTTGCGGCTCGTGTGACGGCCGAGGTCGCCCCCGGCAGGCATCACGACCGCGCTCATGCCGCCGAGGCCCGCCTTCGTCAGCTCTGGGCGTCCGGGGCCGCGGCCCCATGATCGTCCGGGGTCGTCGCCGCTCGGCATGGCTGAGCCCGCCGGGCCGGTGGACCGCCGCGTGGGCCGGGCCGCCGAACCGGTGGAGTGCCGGGCGGGCCGGACCGCCGGACTGATGAAGTGCCGGACCGGTGGACTGCCGGACCGGTGGAACGACGCAGACCCGGCGTCCCGCGATCCCGCCTCACCGTGACGCACGTGAATCCGGTTCACCGACCGACCGCATCGAGACGTCCGCCCTGGCCAAGAGGCGGACACGTCACCAACTGTGCCGTTCGTCACACCGAGGCGCGCCGCCGGAACCTCCGGCACCGCGCTCCAGTCGTCCGCCCCGAGTACGGTCACACACGGGCCATGGTCACGCGGAGTCAATGAATCAGCCAGTTCTGCGTCTCACACCGCACACGGCGCGTTCAGCGCTTGGCATACTTTTTCTCCGCAACGCAGAGGTTGCGTAACACCAGCGAAACGCCTGGTGGGGAAGGATTTCACCTCCTGAATCAGCACGAAGGTCTAGGACCTCTTTGCCGGATATGCGAGTCTTAGCGGTAGCCACCCGCACACGGCAAACCCCAGGGGTGATTTCCGTGCCGACCAGCACAAACGCCACGGCCACCTACGATGACATCGCGCCGCTCATCTGCGTCACGAGACCGTACTACGCCCTTCAAGACCTTCACAGCACCAGGCCCGGCCGGGTCACCGCCACCGTTCCCATCGAGGCGTCACCAGGACGCCAGACCCAGGTCATCAGCGTCGGTGAGGTCGGACGCCATCTCGCCGTTCTCGGCCTGTCGGCGGCTGCCACGAGCAGCCCTGCCCCGGGCCGCCGTCACTACTACCTCGCGAGCCGCGCCGTGGGCCGGATGTACCCGGCCGGTGAGACGCCCGCGCCGGGCCCGCTGACCGGGACGGCCGTCGTCCAGGGCCAGAACCGCCGGCAGGTCGTCGCGCACACCGAGCTGCGCGACTCCGCCGGGGCCCTCATCGCCCGGATGGACGTGCAGTACCGGGTCATGCCCGCTGCGACGTTCCACCGCCTCATGGGGGCGCCCGGCGAGGCCGACGCCAAAGGGCCCGACAACCCGTACGCAAGCGCCATGCCCGTGCGCGACGTGTCCGTCCACGAGCAGTCGGGCAGCGCGAAACTCGACGTCACGGCAGAGATGTGCCGGGGTCACTTCGACGGCTTCCCGGCGCTGCCGGTGTCGATGGCCAGCTACGCCTCCTTCGACGTGTTCCACCGGGTGCTCGACGAACTGGCCGGGCCGGACGCCCGCTGGCGATGCGGCGCGTTCCGGCTGAAGGCCGACCATCTGGCCGCGGCCGGGCAGACCTGCACGGTCGACATCGAGCCGACCAAGCCCCGGCTCGGCGAGCAGGCGTTCAGCGGTACGGTTCGCACCGCCGAGCAGCGCACCGCGGCACGCATCTGGGTGGACTACGACCTGGTCTGAGGCACCCGGACCGCCCGCCTCACCCCGCGACGGCCGCCTTGCGCCGCCGCGCCCGGCTCTTCGCGGTCCCGGTGGCCCTGGCGGCCTTCGAGCCCCCGTTCTCGAGGGCGCCCACCGGCACCGTGCCGTCGAGGATCTCCGCGAGGAAGGTCCCGGTGTGCGACTCCGGCACCATGGACACGGTCTCCGGCGTGCCCTCGGCCACGACCGTCCCGCCCCCTGAGCCGCCCTCGGGACCCATGTCGACCACCCAGTCGGCGTTCTTCACGACGTCGAGGTTGTGCTCGATGACGATCACCGAGTTCCCCTTGTCCACCAGGGACTGGAGCACACCGAGCAGCTTGCGGATGTCCTCGAAGTGCAGGCCGGTCGTCGGCTCGTCGAGCACGTAGACGGTGCGGCCGGTGGACCGCTTCTGCAGTTCGGTCGCCAGCTTCACGCGCTGCGCCTCGCCACCCGAGAGCGTGGGGGCGGGCTGCCCGAGCCGGACGTACCCCAGGCCGACGTCGACCAGGGTCTTCATGAAGCGCGAGATCGCGGGGAACGCCTCGAAGAACTCCGCGGCCTCCTCGATCGGCATGTCGAGCACATCGGCCACGGTCTTGCCCTTGAAGTGCACCTCGAGCGTCTCGCGGTTGTACCGCGCCCCGTGGCACACCTCGCACGGCACATAGACGTCGGGGAGGAAGTTCATCTCGATCTTGATCGTGCCGTCACCGGTGCACGCCTCGCACCGGCCGCCCTTGACGTTGAACGAGAAGCGGCCCGGACCGTACCCGCGCACCTTCGCCTCGGTGGTCTCGGCGAACAGCTTGCGCACCCGGTCCCACACACCCGTGTAGGTGGCCGGGTTGGAGCGCGGTGTCCGCCCGATCGGCCCCTGGTCGACGTGGACGACCTTGTCCAGGTGGTCCATGCCCGTGACCCGGGTATGGCGGCCGGCCACCTGCCGCGCGCCGTTGAGCTCGTTCGCGAGCACGGTGTGCAGGATCGAGTTCACCAGCGTCGACTTGCCCGACCCGGACACGCCCGTGACCGCGGTGAACACCCCGAGGGGGAACGACACGTCGATGTCCCGCAGGTTGTTCTCACGCGCGCCGACCACCGTGAGCTCACGCGCCGGGTCCACCGGTCGGCGCACGGCGGGGACGGGGATCTCCCGCTGCCCCGACAGGTAGGCGCCCGTGACCGACTCGGCCGAGCCCAGCAGGCCTGCCAGGTCACCCGAGTGGACCACCCGTCCGCCGTGCTCCCCCGCGCCGGGGCCGACGTCGACGATCCAGTCCGCCGCGCGGATCGTGTCCTCGTCGTGCTCGACGACGATGAGCGTGTTTCCCAGGTCCCGCAGGCGGGTGAGCGTCTCGATGAGTCGCCTGTTGTCACGCTGGTGCAGGCCGATCGAGGGCTCGTCCAGCACGTACAGCACACCCACCAGCCCGGACCCGATCTGGGTCGCGAGACGGATTCGCTGCGCCTCGCCTCCGGACAGCGTGCCCGCGGGACGCTCCAGCGTGAGGTAGTGCAGCCCGACGTCGAGCAGGAAGCCGAGTCGCGCGTGGATCTCCTTGAGCACCTCGGCCGCGATCTGCCGCTCGCGTTCTCCCAGCTCCAGGCCCTTGAGGAACTCGGCCGCGGCCGCGATCGGGAGGCGGCACACCTCCGCGATGGACCGCCCGCCCACCTTCACGGCGAGCACCTCGGGCTTGAGGCGGGCGCCGTCGCACACGGGGCACGGCACCTCGCGCATGAACGCCTCGTACTTGTCCTTCGACCAGTCGGAGTCCGTCTCCCGGTGCCGCCTCTCCAGGAAGGTGATGACACCCTCGAACCCGGTCGAGTACTGCCGCTCACGGCCCCAGCGGTTGCGATAGCGCACGTGCACCTCGTGGTTGCGACCGTGCAGCACCGCCTCCCGCGCGCGCTGCGGCAGTGCACGCCACGGCGCGTCCATGTCGAACTTCAGCTCCTCGGCGAGCGCGGTCAGCACCCGCTCGAAGTACTCGCTGGACGTCTGCGCCCACGGGATGACCGCCCCGTCCCGCAGCGACTTCTCCTCGTCCGGCACGACGAGGTCCGGATCCACCTCCAGGCGGAAGCCGATCCCCGTGCACTCCGGGCACGCGCCGTAGGGGGCGTTGAAGGAGAAGGTGCGCGGCTCGATCTCGTCGAGCGCGAGCGGGTGGTCGTTGGGGCAGGAGCGCTTCTCGGAGTACTTGCGGAAGCGGTCGGGATCGTCCGCGTCGAGGTCGACCAGGTCGATCATCACGAGCCCGCCGGCCAGCCCCAGCGCCGTCTCCACGGAGTCGGTGAGCCGCCGCTGCACCCCCTCGCGCGCCACGAGGCGGTCCACGACCACCTCGATGTCGTGCTTGAGCTTCTTCTCGAGCGACGGGGGCTCGGCGAGCTGGACGACCTCCCCGTCGACCCGCGCGCGGGAGAAGCCCTTGGCGGTGAGCTCCTTGAACAGGTCGGCGTACTCGCCCTTGCGACCCCGCACCACCGGGGCGAGCACCTGGTACCGCGTCCCCTCGGGCAGCTCCAGCACGCGGTCCACGATCTGCTGCGGTGTCTGGGACCGGATCTCCTCACCGCACACCGGACAGTGCGGCGTACCCGCCCGGGAGAACAGGAGGCGCAGGTAGTCATAGACCTCGGTGATGGTCCCGACCGTCGACCGCGGGTTCCGGTTCGTGGACTTCTGGTCGATCGAGACCGCAGGGCTCAGCCCCTCGATGAAGTCGACGTCCGGCTTGTCCATCTGACCGAGGAACTGCCGCGCGTAGGCGCTCAGCGACTCGACGTAGCGACGCTGGCCCTCGGCGAAGATCGTGTCGAAGGCGAGCGAGGACTTCCCGGAGCCGGACAGCCCCGTGAAGACGATCAGCGCGTCCCTGGGGAGATCCAGGTCTGCGTTCTTGAGGTTGTGCTCACGCGCACCAGATACGACCAGCCGATTGCTCACCCGAGCATCCTAGGCCGAGAGTCTGACATTCGCACGCGTGTTCTACGCCACTCGGGAGGACGGTGTCGCGGGCCCTCAGGCGAAACCGCCGATCACCACCGTCCACTCACGCGCGGAACGCTCCGTGACCAGGCCCTGCGTCCAGAACGGGTCCCGGTCCAGGGCTGCGAGCGCCGCCTGCCGCGAGTCCGCCTCCACAACGAGAAGGGCTCCCGCCGGTGCCGCCGCGCCGCCCTCCGTTCCGGCCGCCGGCTGCGGCCCCGAGGCCAGCAGCGTCCCCTCCGCGCGCAGGCCGTGCAGGAACGCACGGTGGTCGGGGCGGTGTGCGTCCAGCGCGGCGTCGTCGTCGGCGTACACGTAGGTCACGGCGAAGGTCGTCATGCGGGCCATTGTGCCGGGTCCTGAGGGGCACCGGTGACCAGGCCGGGCGAGCGCCGGGAGAGAGCCCCGAGCAGGCCGCGTGGCCGGCCCGAGCAGGGCTCGGGGACGGCGACGGCGCCCGTCCCCGGGAGACTCCTGGGGACGGGCGCCGTCACCTCACGACGGCACGCCCGGGTCAGCCGGCGCGCGCCCGCGTGCGCGGGGGCCGGTGGCTCACGCGTCCGCCGCGGTCTCCGCCACCTCGGCGTGCGCCAGGGTCACGAGCGCCTGGGCGTGCACGGCGTGCTGCCACTTGCCCAGGTCACCGACGCTCTTGATCTTGAGCGCGGCGAGCGCCTCGTCGTGGTTGGGGCTCAGGCCGAGCAGCGCCGACGGCGGTGCGGCGAGGATCTCGTTGATGCTCTTGCCCCGGAAGTCCTTGTCGACGAGCTTGTCGAGGTTCAGGCTCACGAATGCCTGCCTTTCGTGGTTGTGGTGGTGTCTCCGGCCGGGTGCAACCCGACCGCCCGCAGGATGTCGTGATCCGCCCCGATTTGCAACATCCGCCGGATACCGGAGACCTGCCGTGAGGGCCGCACGGACGGGAACCGGCCACCGGGATCACGAAGATGGCACCGATAACAGCACCTCCAGGTGCGCGGACAACCGCAACCCTGGCAGACTCCCTCCATGGCGCCCTACACCGGTGATGTTGTCACGGGCTGTGACCCCGACGTCCGCCTGCTCGACGACGTGGCGATCCACAAGATGGCCGTCGGCCCGATGGACAACAACACCTATCTCCTGACCTGTCACGCGACCGGCGCGCAGCTGCTCATCGACGCGGCCGCCGACCCCCAGTCGCTCATGGACCTGATCGACATGTCCGAGGGCGACGGGCCGGGCGACGGCCCCCTGGACGCGGGCCCTCCGCTCGACCTGATCGTGACCACGCACCGGCACGCCGACCACCTGGGGGCGCTCTCCGACATGGTCGCCGTCACGGGTGCCCGAACCGTGGCCGGTGCGGACGATGCCGACGCCATCGCGCACGACGCCGGTACCCCCGTCGACATCACCGTGTCCGACGGCGACGACATCACCTTCGGCGAGATCACGCTCGGTGTGATCCAGCTGCGCGGGCACACGCCGGGCTCCATCGCGCTCGCCTACACCGAGCCCGACAACGTTTCCGAGTCCGGCGCCGTCGCCGGGCGCACCCACCTGTTCACCGGCGACGCGCTGTTCCCCGGGGGCGTGGGTAACACGCACGGCGACCCCGACCGCTTCGCGACCCTGCTGGGCGACGTCACGACCCGGATCTTCGACCGCTACCGCGACGACACCTGGATCTACCCGGGCCACGGCGTCGACACGACACTCGGCACGGAACGCCCGCACCTGGCCGAGTGGCGCGACCGGGGCTGGTGACGCCCGGGCGCCCCGGAAACCGGGGACGTCACTTGCCGGCGGACACCTCGGACTTCTCCGTACGTGACCCGTTCCGCGTGGACAGGAGGCTCGCCACGGTGCCGACGGTCAGCGACACGAGGATCACGGTGAGCGACAGCCAGATCGGCACCTCCGGCGCCCAGTCGTAGCCCTCGCCGCCGTTGACGAACGGCAGGTTGTTGGTGTGCAGGGCCTCGAGGACGAGCTTCACGCCGATGAAGCCCAGGACCGCCGCGAGCGCGTACGGCAGGTAGACCAGCCGGTCCATGAGGCTGCCCAGCAGGAAGTACAGCTGGCGCAGGCCCATCAGGGCGAACAGGTTCGTGGAGAACACGAGGAACGGGTCCTTCGTGACGCCGAAGATCGCGGGGATGGAGTCGAAGGCGAACAGCAGGTCCGTCGAGCCGATCGCGACGAAGACCACGAGCATCGGCGTGAAGACCTTCTTGCCGTCCACAACGGTGCGAACCTTGCTGCCGTCGTAGTGGTGGTCCAGCGGAAGCACGCGGCGCAGGCCCCGGATGAGCGCGTTCTCCCGGAAGTCCTCCTCGACCTCGTTGACCTCGTCCACCACGAGCTTGACCGCCGTGTACACGAGGAAGAGGCCGAACAGGTAGAAGATCGCCGTGAACCGCTCGATGATCGCCGCGCCCGCGAGGATGAAGGCGGCCCGGAAGACGAGCGCCATGATGATGCCCACCATCAGCACCCGCTGCTGCTGGAGCCGCGGGACGGCGAACCGGGCCATGATGATCACGAAGATGAACAGGTTGTCGACGCTCAGGGAGTACTCCATGAGCCAGCCCGTGTAGAACTCGGCGGCCGGCGTGGCACCCCCGACGCCCCACACCACGCCGCCGAACGCCAGCGCGAGCGCGATGTAGAAGGCCACCCAGATCGCGCTCTCGCGGGTGCTGGGAACGTGTGGGCGCCTCCCGACGACGAGCAGGTCGGCGATGAGGAGGGCGATCATCGCGCTCAGTGACACCGCTTCGAACCAGATGGGCAACTCGAGAGTCATCCGCGTTTCCTTTCACAGACTCCGCGGAGGCCCACGACGGGCCGTGCAACCTCCGGTACGTATTACAAAGCACCGGAGGTCTTCCTCGCCCGCAGGAGACCCCGACCTGGCCGGGGCCAGGTGGGACCGCCGTCGGACCGGCCCGCCCGGGGTAACGCCGTTGTCACCCGTACTGACGATCGAGCCGTTCTGAGGTACTCCCCTCCAACGCAGGAGAGTCTACGGCACACGAAGGGACGGCAGAAGGTGGGCGTGCTCACTCCCCCGCCGCCGTCACGCTCCCGGGCGCAGGGACGCCCGGCAGCCGGTCAGGCGGTCGCGGCCTGCATCTGCCGGAACTCCTTCTTCAGGCCGGAGATCTCGTCCCGCAGGCGCGCGGCCACCTCGAACTGCAGTTCCGCCGCCGCGCCGTGCATCTGGTCCGTGAGCTCCTGGATGAGTTCGGCCAGCTCGCCGGCCGCCGCGCCCGCGAGGCGGTTGCCGGTGACGGCGCCCTCCTTCGGCGTGCCCGGGAGCGGGGCCTTGCCGCGCCCGGAATCACCCCGTGCCTTCCGGTAGCCGCCGGCGAGCAGTTCCTGGGTGTCGATGTCCTCCCGCGCCAGCATGTCCGTGACGTCCGCGATCTTCTTGCGCAGCGGCGTGGGGTCGATGCCGTTCGCCTCGTTGTAGGCGACCTGCTTGGCCCGGCGGCGGTCGGTCTCGTCCAGCGCCTGCCGCATGGCCGGGGTGATCTTGTCCGCGTACATGTGCACCTGGCCGGACACGTTGCGGGCCGCGCGGCCGATGGTCTGGATCAGGGACCGCCCGGACCGCAGGAAGCCCTCCTTGTCCGCGTCCAGGATCGCGACCAGGGACACCTCCGGCAGGTCGAGGCCCTCTCGCAGCAGGTTGATGCCCACCAGCACGTCGAACTCACCCAGCCGCAGTTCACGGAGCAGCTCCACGCGGCGGAGCGTGTCAACCTCGGAGTGCAGGTACTGCACCCTGATCCCCCGCTCCAGGAAGTAGTCCGTGAGGTCCTCCGCCATCTTCTTCGTGAGCGTCGTGACCAGCACGCGCTCGTCCTTCTCCACCCGGTCACGGATCTCGCCGAGCAGGTCGTCGATCTGGCCCGTGGTGGGCTTGACCACCACCTGCGGGTCCACCAGACCCGTCGGGCGGATCACCTGCTCGACCACACCGTCCGAGAGCGCCTGCTCGTAGTCGCCCGGGGTCGCCGACAGGTACACCGTCTGACCGATCCGCTCGGTGAACTCCTCCCAGCGCAACGGGCGGTTGTCCATGGCGCTCGGCAGGCGGAAGCCGTGCTCCACCAGGGAACGCTTGCGCGACATGTCGCCCTCGAACATCGCGCCGATCTGCGGCACCGTCTGGTGCGACTCGTCGATGACCAGCAGGAAGTCCTCGGGGAAGTAGTCGAGCAGCGTGTTCGGCGCCGTGCCGGGCTCGCGCCCGTCGATGTGCATCGAGTAGTTCTCGATGCCGCTGCAGGTGCCGATCTGGCGCATCATCTCGATGTCGTAGGTGGTGCGCATGCGCAGCCGCTGCGCCTCCAGCAGCTTGTTCTGCCCCTCCAGCTCGGCGAGCCGCTCGGCGAGCTCGGCCTCGATCCCCGTGATCGCCCGCTCCATCCGCTCCGGACCGGCGACGTAGTGCGTGGCCGGGAAGAGGTAGACGCTCTGCTCGCTGCGCACCACCTCACCCGTGAGGGGGTGCAGCGTCTGGATGGCCTCGATCTCGTCGCCGAACATCTCGATGCGCACGGCGAGCTCCTCGTACACCGGGATGATCTCGACCGTGTCTCCCCGGACCCGGAAGGTACCGCGGGTGAACGCGGTGTCGTTCCGGGTGTACTGCATGGTGACGAACCTGCGCAGCAGCTCGTCGCGGTCCACCACGTCGCCGATGTCCAGCCGGACCATACGGTCGACGTACTCCTGCGGTGTGCCGAGCCCGTAGATGCACGACACCGACGCCACCACGACCACGTCCCGCCGCGTCAGCAGGGACGACGTCGCGCTGTGCCGCAGCCGTTCCACCTCGTCGTTGATCGAGGAGTCCTTCTCGATGTAGGTGTCCGACTGCGCGATGTACGCCTCGGGCTGGTAGTAGTCGTAGTAGGAGACGAAGTACTCCACCGCGTTGTTCGGCAGCAGCTCGCGGAACTCGCTCGTGAGCTGCGCGGCGAGCGTCTTGTTCGGCGCCATGATCAGCGTGGGCCGTTGCAGCTTCTCGATGAGCCACGCGGTCGTGGCGCTCTTGCCCGTTCCGGTGGCACCCAACAGGACGACGTCCTTCTCCCCTGCCTGGATGCGCTCGGTGAGCTCGGCGATGGCAGCCGGCTGGTCTCCGGCGGGCTGGTACTCGGAGACCACCTCGATGGGGGCGACGGTCCGCTGCAGATCGGTGACGGGGCGCATGGTCCTACGGTAGTTCGACTGTCTGACATTCGACCGTCCGGCAACGGCGGGCGGGCCGATGTCTCAGTTCTCGGCTCCCGCTGCCGCCGCCGTCCTCTGTTCCTCCCCGCGTGCCGCGGCCAGGGACGTGGTCAGCACGATCCGCAGTGCGGCGGCCAGAGTCTCCAGCGGGAGTCCGGGATCGTCGTCCGCCGCCTCCTCCGTCGTCCGCGGCACGTGCACGAACCCCGTCACCCCGTCACCGAACGCGTCACGCAGGGCGTAGAACAACGCGTTGCACACGAAGGTACCGGCGGTGTTGGAGACCGCGGCCGGGACACCGGCGTCGTGCAGGGCGGCCAGCGCCGCCTTCACGGGGAGCCCGGTGAAGTGCGCTGCGGGCCCCGCCTCGACGAGGGGCTCGTCGGCCGGCACCTGGCCGGCGTTGTCGGGGATCCGCGCGTCGGCCACGTTGATCGCGACGCGCTCCAGACGGACGAGGCTCGTCCGTGCGGCGAGCCCGACACCGAACACCACGTCGTACGGTGCGCCTGCCTCGCTCGCGGCCAGGACCGCCGACCGGACCGGTGCGAAGGCCCCGCCGAACGTGACGGGCAGCAGCAGCGTGTCCAGGACGGCGCCCTCGGCCGACGCGTCCCAGCCCGCCGCGAGCCGGGCCACCGCCTCGGCCGACGCGTTGACCTGGTCCCCGCCGAACGGCTCGAAGGCCGTGACGAGCGCCCTCACGCCCCGGCCGCCCGTCTGTCGTGCAGTGCCACGTCCTCGGCCTCCGCCTCGGCCTCCTGCGCGACCTCGCGCCGCACCCGCTGCCACAGGGCGTCGATCTGAGCGTTCAGCTCGTCCTCCGTCCCCGAGCCGTCGAGCACCACGTCGGCCGCGGCGAGCCGGTCCTCGTCACGAGCCTGTGCGGCGATGCGGCCCCGCGCCTCCTCCGGCGCCATGCCGCGCCCCTCGACCAGCCGTTCGAGCCGCTGCTCGGCAGGAGCGTGGACCACGACGACGAGATGGAACGCGTCCGCCTGCCCGGTCTCGACGAGCAAGGGGATGTCGTGCACGACGACGGCTTGCGGGTCTCGTGCCGCCGCTTCCGCCTCGTGCTCGGCGGACAGGCGCCGCACCTCCGGGTGCACGATCGCGTTGAGCCGCTCGCGTGCCTCGTCGTCGGCGAACACGAGCCGTCCGAGCGCGGGCCGGTCGAGCTCGCCGCCGGACCCGATCACCCCGGTGCCGAAGGCCTCGGCGATCTCCTCGAGACCCACCGATCCAGGGGCGACGGCGGCGCGGGCGAGCTGGTCGTGGTCGACGACGACGGCGCCGAGATCGGCGAGGCGACGTGTGGCGACCGACTTGCCGGCGGCGATCCCGCCGGTGAGGCCGATTCGGAACATAGCCCTATCCTGCCTCACACGCCGAAGGTCTGCCCCAGTTGGGTGATCGGTCACGTTATGACCTGTCGCGCGCGCGGCACCGGGACAACGAGAGGGGCCCAGGCGATGACGCCTGGGCCCCTCTCGTCACCGGATCAGTTGCCGGTCAGCTTCTCGCGCAGTGCGGCGAGCGCCTCGTCCGAGGCGAGCGTGCCGCCGGCGTCCTCCTCGACCGGGGCCGAGGAGTAGGACGACGACGACGCCGCGGCGGGAGCCGGAGCATCGGCGGTGGTGTCGTTGTCCGCGGCGAGCGCCTCGGCGACCTGCTTGCGGTGCGCCTCCCAGCGGGCGTGGGCCTTGGCGTACTCGGCCTCCCAGGCCTCGCGCTGCGTCTCGAAGCCCTCGAGCCACTCGTTGGTCTCCGGGTCGAAGCCCTCGGGGTACTTGTAGTTCCCCTGGTCGTCGTACTCGGCGGCCATGCCGTAGAGCGCGGGGTCGAAGTCCTCGGACTCCGGGTCCACGCCCTCGTTGGCCTGCTTGAGCGACAGCGAGATGCGGCGACGCTCCAGGTCGATGTCGATGACCTTGACGAAGACCTCGGCGCCGACGGACACGACCTGCTCGGCGAGCTCCACGTGGCGCACGGCCAGCTCGGAGATGTGCACGAGGCCCTCGATGCCGTCCTCGACGCGCACGAACGCACCGAACGGGACGATCTTGGTGACCTTACCGGGCACGACCTGGCCGATGGCGTGGGTGCGCGCGAAGGTCTGCCACGGGTCCTCCTGCGTCGCCTTCAGCGACAGGGAGACGCGCTCGCGGTCGAAGTCGACGTCGAGCACCTCGACGGTGACCTCCTGGCCCACCTCGACGACCTCGGACGGGTGGTCGATGTGCTTCCAGGAGAGCTCGGAGACGTGCACCAGGCCGTCCACGCCGCCCAGGTCGACGAAGGCACCGAAGTTGACGATCGAGGAGACCGTACCGGGGCGCACCTGGCCCTTCTGCAGGGTCTGCAGGAAGGTGGAGCGGACCTCGGACTGGGTCTGCTCCAGCCAGGCGCGGCGCGACAGGACCACGTTGTTGCGGTTCTTGTCGAGCTCGATGATCTTGGCCTCGATCTCCTTGCCGACGTACGGCTGGAGGTCGCGGACGCGACGCATCTCCACGAGGGAGGCGGGGAGGAAGCCCCGGAGGCCGATGTCGAGGATGAGGCCGCCCTTGACGACCTCGATGACGGTGCCGGTGACGACGCCGTCCTCTTCCTTGATCTTCTCGATCGTGCCCCAGGCGCGCTCGTACTGGGCGCGCTTCTTGGACAGGATCAGCCGGCCTTCCTTGTCCTCCTTCTGGAGAACCAGGGCCTCGACGTCGTCACCGACGGCGACGACCTCGCCGGGGTCGACGTCGTGCTTGATCGAGAGCTCCCGGGAGGGGATGACGCCCTCGGTCTTGTAACCGATGTCGAGGAGGACCTCGTCACGGTCCACCTTGACGATGGTGCCTTCGACGATGTCACCATCGTTGAAGTACTTGATGGTGGCGTCGACGGCAGCAAGGAAGTCGTCCTCGGTGCCGATGTCGTTGACGGCGACCTGAGGCGCGGACTTCGTGGTGGAGATGGTCATTGAGTTCGATGCTCCGATGCGGACATGACGTAGTGCGGACAGGGACTGAAACTGCTGGGCGGCGCATATGGGTAGGCGCACGGCACCGCCGAACATCCTAGCCATGGGACGGTGGGACGGTCAACGCGGGAGGAGCGTACGCGGAGCGAGGCCGGAGAGGTCTCCCGCCACGCCCGCGTCCGCGTCTCGTCAGCGTTCCCGCCGCCTGCGTGCCTGGATCTCGGGGTCGGGCACCGGCAAGGACGCGAGAAGCCGCCGGGTGTAGTCCTCGGACGGGGCGCCGAGCACCTGCGCACCCGTGCCCTGCTCGACCAGCTCCCCGCGGTACATCACGGCGATCCGGTCCGAGACGAGGTCGACGACGGCCAGGTCGTGCGACACGAACAGGCAGGCGAACCCGAGCTCGGTCTGCAGCTCGGCGAACAGCTCCAGGACACGCGCCTGCACGGACACGTCCAGCGCCGACGTCGGCTCGTCCGCGATCAGCAGCTCCGGGTCCAGGGCCAGAGCCCTGGCCAGGGAAGCACGCTGGCGCTGGCCGCCGGACAGCTCGTGCGGGAACCGGTCACCGAACGAGCGGGGCAGCTGGACGGCTTCGAGCAGCTCGTCGACCCGGCCCCGGGCCGCCGCGGGCGACGCCGCACGGCCGTGCACCACCAGCGGCTCGGCGACGCACTCGGCGATGGTCAGCAGCGGGTTGAACGAGGTCGCCGGGTCCTGGAACACGAAGCCGAGCCTCGGGCGCATGGCCCGCAGGTCCCGGCTGCGCGCGCCGCGCATCTGCGTGCCCAGAACCTCCAGCGACCCGCCCGTGACGGGCTGGAGGCCCGCCATGGCACGGGCGATCGTGGTCTTTCCGGACCCGGACTCGCCCACCAGGCCGAGCACCTCGCCCTGGCGGATGTCCAGGGAGACGGCGTCGACGGCGGTGAAGCCCGGCTGCCGGAACCCGCCGGGATAGGTGATGGTCAGCTCCGTGGCACGCACCACGGGTTCGCCGTCCGCCCAGCCCTCGGGTCGGGTGGCGGCCCGCTCCTCGGCGCGGGCGGTCCCCTCGCCGACCTTCGGGACCGCGGCGAGCAGGGCCTTGGTGTACTGCTCCTGGGGCCTGGCGAACAGGTCGCCGACCGGCGCCTGCTCCACGAGCTGCCCCTGGTACATCACCGCGACCCGGTCGGCCATGTCCGCCACCACGCCCATGTTGTGCGTGATCAGGACGATGCCCGTGCCGGTCGTGTCCCGTAGGTCGCGCAGCAGGTCGAGGATCTCCGCCTGCACGGTGACGTCGAGCGCGGTCGTCGGCTCGTCGGCCACGATCACCCCCGGGTCGAGCGCGAGCGCCATCGCGATCACGATGCGCTGCTTCTGGCCCCCGGAGAACTGGTGCGGGAAGTAGTCCACCCGCTCGGCCGGGTCGGGGATGCCGACCCGGCCGAGCACCTCGACGGCCCGGGCCCGGGCCGCCTTGCGCGAAAGCTTCCCGTGCGCGCGCAGGCCTTCGGCGATCTGCCAGCCCACGGTGTACACGGGGTTCAGGACGCTGGACGGCTCCTGGAACACCATGGCCACGTCCCGGCCGCGCGCCTGGCGCAGCACGGACCCGGACACGGACACGACGTCGGTGGCGCCGCCGTCGCGCGCGGACACCAGGACGGCCCCGCGAGTGGTCGCCGTCGCCGGCAGCAGCCCCAGGATCGCCTTGGCGGTCACGGTCTTCCCCGAACCGGACTCCCCGACGACTGCCAGCACCTCCCCGGGCCGCACGTCCAGGCTCACCCCGTCGACGGCGCGCACGGGCCCGGCGTCCGTCGCGAACGAGACGGCGAGGTCGTCGATCCGCACCACGGGCGCGGAGTCGGCTGTGTGTGTCATTCCTCGGTCTCCTTCGTCGTGCCGGGCACGGAGGTCTCCGCCACGTCGCCGGCCACCTCGGCCGACGCCGCCCGCATCCGCAGGCGCGGATCGGCGAGGTCGTTCAGCGACTCCCCGACGAGCGTCATGCCCATGGCGGCCAGGACGATCGCGAGGCCCGGGAACAGGGCCGTCCACCAGATGCCACTGGTCACGTCGGCGACGGACCGCTGCAGGTCGTAGCCCCACTCGGCGGCCGCCGTCGGCTCGATGCCGAAGCCCAGGAAGCCCAGGCCCGCGAGGGTCAGGATCGCCTCCGAGGCGTTGAGCGTCACGATCAGCGGCAGGGTTCGGGTGGAGTTGCGCAGCACGTGGCGCGTCATGATCCGCAGGTGGCCGGTGCCCAGCACGCGTGCGGAATCCACGAAGGCCTCCGCCTTGACCCGCACCACCTCGGCCCGCGTGACGCGGAAGTACTGCGGCACGAACACCACCGTGATGGACAGGGCCGCGGCCATGATGCCGCCCCACATGCTCGACTGGCCCCCGGAGATGACGATCGCGAGCAGGATGGCCAGCAGCAGTGACGGGAAGGCGTAGATCGCGTCCGCGACCACCACCAGGACCCGGTCGAGCGCGCCGCCGAAGTACCCCGACACGAGGCCCAGCAGCACGCCGACCACGATCGAGGCGGCCACCGCCACGATCACCACCAGCAGCGCGGTCTGCGCACCCCAGATCACGCGGGACAGCACGTCGTAGCCGCCGACGGTGGTGCCGAGCCAGTGCTCGGCCGACGGCGGCTGCTGCGCCCCGAACGACGTCCCGTCGCCGGTACGCAGCTGCGACCCCGTGAAGGGGGCCAGCACCGGCGCGAACACGGCCGTCACGACGAACACCGCGCACAGGACCAGGCCCGCCACGAGCATGCCGCGCTGCAGGCCCATGCTCTGGCGCAGCTGGTGCACCACGGGCAGCCGGCGGAACCAGGCGCCACGGCCCGAAAGGTGCTCCGGCGCGGCGCCGGCGATGCCGACCTCGGAGATCTCGCCCGCCATCAGAACCTCACTCTCGGGTCGACGAAGGCCGCGACGACGTCGACCAGGAAGTTGGTCACCGCGACCACCACGGCCATGACGACCACGATGCCCTGCACGGCCACGAAGTCGCGGGCCTGCAGGTACTCGGACAGCTGGAAGCCGAGACCGCGCCACTCGAACGTGGTCTCGGTCAGCACGGCCCCGACCAGGAGCATCGCGACCTGCATGCCGGCCACCGTGATCACGGGGATCAGCGCGGGGCGCCAGGCGTGGGCGGTGACCAGGCGTGACTCCCGGACTCCGCGCGACCGCGCGGCGTCGACGAAGTCGGTGCCCAGCGTGCCGATCATGTTCGTGCGCACCAGCCGGAGGAACACGCCGGCCGTGAGCAGGCCGAGGGCCGTCGCCGGGAGCGCCGCGTGCGACAGGACGTCCCCGACCACCGCCGGGTCACCGGTCCGGATCGCGTCGAGCAGGACGAACCCGGAGTCGGCGTCGGCCTTGCGCAGCTCGATCTCGCCGTTCGTGGAGATGCGGCCCGCCACGGGGAACCAGCCGAGCCACACCGAGAAGATCAGCTTCAGGATGAGCCCCGCGAAGAATACCGGCGTCGCATACGCGAGGATCGCGAGGATCCGCAGCGCCGCGTCCGGCAGACGGTCGCGGAAGTAGGCGCTGATCATGCCGAACGGCACGCCGAGCACGAGCGCGACCAGCACCGCGTAGCCGGCGAGTTCGAGCGTCGCCGCGCCGTACTCGGTGAGCACCTCCACCACCGGGCGGTTGTCGCTGATGGTCATGCCGAAGTCCCCGCGGAAGACACCCGACAGGTACTCCCAGTACTGCACGAGGATGGGCCGGTCGTAGCCGGCGGCGTGGATGCGCTCTGCCAGCTGGTCGGGGGTGAGGCGCCCGCCGAGGGACGCCGTGATGGGGTCACCGGTCGCGCGCATCAGCACGAAGACGGTGGTGACCAGGATAAACACGGTGGGGATGATCAGCAGGAAGCGCACCAGGACGTAACGTCCCAGTGCGCTTCCCGCGGACTTGCTCTGCGCTGCCACGAGGGTTCGGGTCAGCCCTTGGACAGTGCGCCGTAGCGGAACTTGAACGACGCGTCGAGCGTGTCCTCGGCCCCGGAGACGTCCGCACCGGTGACCGCGACCTGCGCACCCTGCAGGTACGGGACGGTCGAGAGCTCGCCCGCCACGGTGTCCTGGATCTCCGCGATGATCGCGGCGCGCTCGTCCGGGTCCTCGGTGACGGCCTGCTCACCGATCAGCTCGTCCACCGCCGGGTTCGAGTAGTGGTTGGCCAGGAAGTTCTCCGTGAGGAAGAACGGCGTGACGTAGTTGTCGGCGTCCGAGTAGTCCGGGAACCAGCCGAGCTGGTAGGACGGGTAGACGTCGCTGCTGCGGTCCTCGGAGTACTGCACCCACTCGGTGGTCTGCAGGTCGACCTCGAACAGGCCGTCGGCCTCGAGCTGGTCCTTGATCAGGGCGTACTCGTCGCCCGACGACGGGCCGTAGTGGTCGTTCGAGTACTGCATGCCCAGCTGCACCGGCGTCTCGACGCCCGCGTCCTCGAGCACCTTCTTCGCGGCGTCCGCGTCGGGGCCGCCCGAGCCGTCGCCGTACATCTCCTTGAGCGACTCGGTGGCGCCGGTCAGGCCCGCCGGGACGTAGGAGTACAGCGGCGTGTAGGTGCCCTTGTAGACCTGGTCCGCGATGGTCTCGCGGTCCAGCAGGTCGGCCACGGCCTGGCGGACGGCCAGCGCCTTGTCCTCGTCGGCGTCGTCCGTCTTGGCGCCGTAGGGCTGGGTGTCGAAGTTGAAGACGATGTAGCGGATCTCGCCACCGGGGCCGTCCACGACCTTCACGTTGTCGTCGCCGCGCAGGTCCTCGATGTCCGTGGCGGACAGCGAGCGGAAGGCGACGTCGATCGAGCCGTCCTGGACCTCGAGCTTGAGGTTGGACGAGTCGGCGAAGTACTTGACGTTGATCTCCGGGGTCTTCGGCGCGCCGAGGATGCCCTGGTAGTCGTCGTACGCCTCGTAGCTGATCAGCTCGTTGAAGTCGTAGCTGGTGATGACGTACGGGCCGTGGAAGGCCATCCCGTCCACGATCTCCTGGTCCGGGGTGAGCGCGTCGGCGGAGAAGACGTCCTCGTCCACGATCGGACCGGCCGGCGACGACAGGATCTTCGGGAAGACCTGGTCGTTGTCGGACTTGAGGTGGAAGACGACGGTGGTGTCGTCCACCGCCTCCGTGCTGTCCAGGTTGTAGAGCAGGGAGGAAGGACCGTTCTCGTCCGCGATGCTCACCATGCGGTCGAACGAGAACTTCACGTCGCTGGAGGTGAGGTCGTTGCCGTTGGCCCACTTCAGGCCCGGCTTCAGCGTCACCGTGTACTCGCTGGGCGAGGTGAACTCCGCCGACTCGGCGATGTCCGGCTGCACGTCCGGGTCGCCGAACGTGGTGTTCATCAGGAACGGGAACACCTGGTTCATCACGGCGAAGGACCCGTTGTCGTAGGACCCGGCCGGGTCGAGGGTCGTGACCTTGTCGGTGGTGCCGATCGTGATCGAGCCGCCGTCGGCCTCGTCGCCGCCGTCGCCGTCACCGCTCCCACCGCAGGCGGCCAGTGCGAGGGCTGCCGCAGCCGCCAGCGCGGCCGGTGCGGCCGTGCGACGAAGTGTACGCAGACGCATTGCGTCTCCTTCCGTCAGGTGTCGCTGCGGGCATGTGACGCGCGCCGCGACGAGATGTATCGCCCGACTCTAGGAGGACGGCGGTTGCCGAAATGTTTCCCGGCCTGGCAAACGTCCACATCGTGACCGATTTGTGACCGCCCGCTCGCGCGTAGGGTAGCTGCCGTGCCCGACTACGGATACCGCGACGTGCCCGACCACGAGGGCGGCGCGGCCTCACGCGGCTGGTGGGACGACAACGCCGCCGAGTACCTCGACGACCACGACGCCTTCCTGGCCGGTGAGCTGCGCTGGGGACCGGAGGGTCTCACCGAGTCGGAGGCAGGACTCCTCGGTGATGTCGCCGGCCGCGACGTGCTGGAGATCGGCGCGGGCGCCGCGCAGTGCTCGCGCTGGCTCGCCGCCCGGGGCGCCCGAACGGTGGCGACGGACGTGTCCTGGGCGATGCTCCGCGGGAACAGGTCGCGGACGCCCGCCTCCACCCGCGCCGCGACCCGGAGCGACGCCCGCGACGACGTTCCCCTGGTCCAGGCCGACGCCCGGGCGCTGCCCTTCGCGGCCGGGAGCTTCGACGTCGTCTTCACCTCGTTCGGCGCGATCCCGTTCGTGCCCGACGCCGGGCGCGTGCACGCGGAAGCGGCCCGTGTCCTGCGGCCGGGTGGCCGGTGGGTCTTCTCGGTGACGCATCCGCTGCGCTGGGCGTTCCCCGACGACCCGACGATCGCGGGGCTCACCGCGACACGCTCCTACTTCGACCGGCGCCCGTACGTCGAGACCGACGACGCCGGCCGCGTCACCTACGCCGAGTACCACCGCACCGTCGGCGACCACGTCCGGGAGGTCGCCGCCGCCGGGCTGCGCCTCGTCGACCTGGTCGAACCGGAGTGGCCGTCCTGGAACACCCAGGTGTGGGGCGGATGGGGCCCGGAACGCGGCCACTACCTGCCCGGCACGGCGGTCTTCGTCGCCCGCAAGGAGTGAGCGGCGCACGACCTGCCCGGCGTGAGCGCCTGGGTCAGTGCGCGGCGTCGTGCCAGTTCTGCCCCGTTCCGACGGAGACCTCCAGCGGGACGTCGAGTTCGAAGGCGGAGCCCATCTGCTCGCGCAGGAGCCGCTCTGCCAGCTCCCGCTCCCCGGGCGCCACCTCCACGACGAGTTCGTCGTGGACCTGCAGGAGCACCCGGGACCTCAGGCCCGCCGCCTCGATCTCGCGCTGCACGCTCAGCATCGCGAGCTTGATGATGTCGGCGGCCGAGCCCTGGATCGGGGCGTTCAGCGCCATCCGCTCGGCCATCTGGCGGCGCTGCCGGTTGTCGCTGGTGAGGTCCGGGAGATAACGGCGGCGTCCCAGCACGGTCGCGGTCCACCCGGTGGCGCGGGCCTCCTCCACGACGCCCGTCAGGTAGTCCCGGACACCGCCGAACCGTTCGAAGTAGTCGTCCATGAGGCCCTGCGCCTCGCCCGTCGAGATCCCCAGCTGCTGGGAGAGCCCGAACGCGCTCAGCCCGTAGGCCAGGCCGTAGCTCATCGCCTTGACCTTGGCGCGCATCTCCGGGGTGACGTCCTGCGGCGCCACCTGGAACACCCGCGAGCCCACATACCGGTGCAGGTCCTCGCCGGAGCGGAAGGCACTGATCAGTCCCTCGTCGCCGGACAGGTGCGCCATGATCCGCATCTCGATCTGGCTGTAGTCGGCCGTCAGCAGCGTCTCGTACCCCGGGCCCACCACGAAGGCCCGCCGGATGCGCCGGCCCGCCTCCGTCCGCACGGGGATGTTCTGCAGGTTCGGGTCGACCGAGCTGAGCCTGCCCGTTGCGGCGATGGTCTGCTGGAACGTGGTGTGGATCCGCCCGTCCGGCGCGACGGTCCGCAGCAGGCCCTCGACGGTGGTCCGCAGCCGCGTGACGTCGCGGTGGGTGAGCAGGTGCTCGAGGAAGGGGTGCTGTGTCTTGGCGAACAGGTCCTGGAGCGCCGCGGCATCGGTGGTGTACCCGGTCTTGATCTTCTTCGTCCTGGGCATCGAGAGCTGGTCGAACAGCACCTCCTGCAACTGCTTCGGGCTGCCGAGGTTCACCTCGCGCCCGATCACGTCGAAGGCGGCCGCGGCCGCGTCGGCGACGCCCGCCGCGAAGTGCTTCTCCAGCTCCGTCAGGTAGGCGACGTCGGCCGCGATCCCCGCGTGCTCCATGCCGGCCAGGACGCGCGACAGCGGCAGCTCGACATCCGCCAGCAGGTGCCCCGCACCGCGGTCGGACAGCTCACCGGCGAGCACGTCCGCCAGGTCGAGGACGGCGCTCGCGCGTGACGCCTCCGCCTGGCCGGCGGAGCCCGCGTCCAGGTCGAGGTCGAGCGCACCCTGAGCGGCCGGTGCGGCCTCGTCCAGGCGGCGCCCCAGGTGCCGCTCGGCCAGGTCGCCGAGATCGTAGCCTCGCTGGTCCGGGTGGCACAGGTAGGCGGCGAGCTCGGTGTCGAAGTCCACGCCCCCCAGGTCCCAGCCACGCCCCGCCAGGGCATGCCAGGCGGCCTTGGCCCCGTGCACCACCTTCGGCGAGGCCTCGTCGGCGAACCAGGCCGCGAGCGCCTTGTCGTCGTCGGACCCGAGCTCCGCCGTGTCCCGGACGACGGCGTGCCCGTCCGCGCCGGCCACGGCCACCTTCCAGGCGTCCCCGCCCGCGGGCGTCGCCGCTCCGGAGACGTGCAGGCCGAGACGGCCGGTGCGCGCGGCGAGCCAGGCCGCGAGACCCCCGGGGGCGACGTCATCCACCTCGATCTCGACGGTGCCGGTGCTCGCCTCCCCCTCCGGCTCCGCGGCGGGGTCCACGGCGAGGATGCGGTCGCGGAGCTGGCCGAACTGGAGCGCGTCGGAGACGCGGTGCACGGCCTCGCGGTCGAAGCCGCCCAGGGCGAGGTCCTCGACACCGAGGTCGAGCGTGACGTCGGTCAGCAGGGCGTTGAGCTCGCGGTTGGTGCGGACCTGGTCGAGGTGGTCCCGCAGCTTCTCCCCCGCCTTGCCCTTGACCTCGCCGGCGCGGGCGAGCAGTTCGTCGAGCCCGCCGTAGGTGGTGACCCACTTGGCCGCCGTCTTGGGCCCGACGCCCGGGATCCCCGGGAGGTTGTCGCTCTTCTCACCGACCAGTGCGGCCAGGTCGGGGTAGCGACCGGGCGGAACGCCGTACTTGTCCTCGACCGCGGCCGGTGTCATCCGCGCCAGCTCCGACACGCCCTTGACGGGGTACAGCACGGTGACGTCGTCGCTCACGAGCTGGAGGGTGTCGCGGTCACCCGAGCAGACGAGCACCTCCATGCCGGCGGCGGCCGCGGCGGCGGCCAGGGTGGCGAGGATGTCGTCGGCCTCGATCCCCTCCGCCGACAGGTGCCGCAGGTGCAGGGCGTCGAGGACCTCGTGGATGAGCGGCACCTGGGAGCGGAACTCGTCCGGGGTGGTGGCGCGGCCGGCCTTGTACTCCGGGTACCTCTCGGTGCGGAACGTGACCCGGCCGGCGTCGAACGCGACGGCGGCGTGCGTGGGCTGCTCGTCCCGCAGGAGGTTGGTGAGCATCGAGGTGAAGCCGAACACGGCGTTGGTGACCTGTCCCGACGTGGTGGCCAGCGTGTCCGGCAGGGCGAAGAACGCCCGGTAGGCCATCGAGTGGCCGTCCACGAGCAGCAGCCGGGGGCGGGTGCCGGGCAGGGTGCCGGCGGTCAGGTCGGTTCGCGCTTCGGTCGTCACGGATGACAACCTATCCCGCATGACTGACATCGACGCGGGGCGCAGTGAAGGGTCCGGACCGGGGAGCGAGGTCCGTGACCGGAACGGAGCCCGGGCAGCGGACGCGGGTGGCACCGGCTCCGGGCCCGGTGGCGCCGTGGGCGCCTCCGCCGGCGCACTGGACCTGCGTGAGCTGTATCCGGACGCCCCGGAGGAGACGGTGATCGACAAGCTCGGCATCGAGCTCACGGAGGTCTCGCCCGAACGCACGGCGGGGCGCATGCCGGTGGAGGGGAACACGCAGCCGGTCGGCCTCCTCCACGGCGGTTCGTCAGCCGTTCTCGCGGAGACCCTCGCGTCGGTGGCGGCCCAGGCACACGCCGGCCCCGACCGCCAGGCCGTGGGCATCGACCTCAACGCCACCCATCACCGCGGCGTCCGGTCCGGAACGGTCACCGGCGTGGCGACGGCCATCCACCTGGGCCGCACGACGGCGTCCTACGAGATCGTCATCACGGACGACCGGGGCAAGCGGGTCTGCACGGCCCGGCTCACCTGCATGATCCTCAAGGGCTGAGCGGCCTCTCGGCCGGAGGGGGCGGGCCGGCCACGTGCTACCGGTCGGGGCGGTCGGCCCCGGCCGCGACGGCGTGGAGCTCCAGCGGCCCGGTCTCGGCCGAACGGGCCCGCCGGCGACGGGCGATGAGGTCCTCGAGCCCGGCGCGCACGGGCCGCCGGCGGCGGTGCGGTTCCGCGTCGCTCGCCAGCCTGCTGTCCTGCGCGAGGCGGCGCAGCAGGGTCTGGGTCGGCGCCACGCGGTGCCCGCACGCGGGGGCGAAGCCCAGGCGGGCCAGGAAGCGCTGCACGCCACGGGTCCCGGCGACCGGTGCCGCGTAGACCTCGTCGCAGTCGTTCTCGATCGCGAGGGTGGCCACGGCACGCAGCAGGGCATGCCCGACGCCACGACGACGCTCGTCGGGTGCCACGAACACGGTGTCCAGGTACAACGTCGGCCGGACCACGAACAGGTGCGGGCCCACGACACGGCCCAGCACCACACCGACGATCCGGCCGGAACGCTCCGCGACGAGCACCCGCCCGCCCGCGGCCAGCAGCACGCTGAGCTGCTCCTGCAGCCGATCGTGGTCGCCGGCGGTCACCTGGACACCGGCCGGCGACTCGTCCCGGCCGCGGACCGCGAGCTCCGCGATCGCCTCCAGGTCCGCGACGTCCGCCGACCTCACCTCGACTGCCGCTCGCTCTCGCACTGGCGCTACCTCCGCAGCTTGCACGCCCCGCGGTTCTGGGTTCCCGCGGGCGCCGAACGCCTCTTGGACGACCGTCCGACTCAGCCCACGAGAATAGGCCCACGGCCGCACTGCGGCCAAGTCCCGAGGCCACGTGGCCGCCGGCGGTGCGGCGGCACCTGCTGCACGGAGCGAATCCTCAGGCGTTGCCGACCTGATCGATGACGGCATCGGCGACCTCACGCATCGTGAGCCGGCGATCCATCGACGTCTTCTGGATCCAGCGGAACGACTCCGGCTCGGTCAGACCCATCTTCGTCATGAGCAGCCCCTTGGCACGGTCGACGCGCTTGCGGGTCTCGAACCGCTCCTTGAGGTCGGTGACCTCGGCCTCCAGTGCGCCGAGCTGCTGGTAGCGCGAGATGGCGATCTCCACCGACGGGAGCAGATCCGCCGGGGTGAACGGCTTGACGACGTAGGCCATGGCCCCGGCGTCGCGCGCCCGCTCGACGAGCTCCGTCTGTGAGAACGCGGTCAGCAGCACCACGGGAGCGGCGTGCGCCTTGCCGATCCGTTCCGCGGCCGAGATGCCGTCGAGCTCGGGCATCTTGACGTCCATGACGACGACGTCCGGCTTGAGTTCGAGGGCCAGGTTGACCGCGGTCTCGCCGTCACCCGCCTCGCCGACGACGTCGAAGCCCGCCTCGCGCAGCGTCTCTACGACGTCCATGCGGATCAGGGCCTCGTCCTCGGCGACGACCGCCCGGCGCGCGGAGCGGGCGGGCGCGGCCTCCTTGGCCTCCGCCTCCTCCGTCATCGGCGGGAGATCCAGTTCCACCTGGGTGCTGTCACCGTCGGTGGTCTCGGTCGTGGGGGTGGTCTCGTCGCTCACGGCTCACATCCTACTGTCCTGGTACCGCATAAGGCCTGGCGACCTGCGGCAGTGCGGGTTGTTCTTCATCACGTCCGGCATCGACACCGGTAACAGCACTCGACTCACCCGGGTTCCCGGCCGGCGAGCAGGACGCGCCGGAGGTGCCGACCGGGCTCGCCCCGAGGGGCAGGAGGACGACAGGCCTGCAGGACACGACGAGATGGAATGGCCCACGGACGTGGGCGCATTCCATCCGTCCGTCTCGTGCCCGCCGGGGGACTTGAACCCCCACCTCCGAAGAGACGCGGGTTTGAGCCGCGCGCGTCTGCCAGTTCCGCCAGGCGGGCCGGAGCGAGAGCCACCCTACACGGTGGCCCCGCCCGAAAATGTTACGTCCGGACGGTGTTCCGCCGGGCGCGAAATCCGTCCCTCAGCCCTTCACCGCCCCCTGCATGATCCCGGCCACGAGCTGGCGGCCGACGAACGCGAAGACGATCAGCAGCGGGAGCGTGACCAGGAAGACACCGGCCATGATCAGCGAGTAGTCGTCGTGGTACCCGGCCGTCAGGTTCTGCACCGCGATCGGCAGCGTCGGGTTCGCCGAGCCGAGCACGATCGAGGGCCAGAAGAACATCGTCCACTGCATCACGAAGATGAACAGCCCCAGCATCGAGGCGGCCGGCAGGGCCGCGGGCATCGCGATGCTCCAGAAGGTGCGGATCATGGAGGCCCCGTCGACCCGGGCGGCCTCGATGAGCTCGTAGGGCAGCGCCGACTCCAGGTACTGCGTCATCCAGAACACACCGAACGCGGAGACCAGCGCCGGGACGATCACCGCCTGGATCTTGCCGATCCAGGACAGCTCCGACATGAGGATGTACATCGGGATGACCCCGAGCTGGGTCGGGACCGCCATGGTCGCGATGACGAACACCAGCAGGGCGTTCCGCCCCGGGTAGCGCAGCTTGGCGAACGAGAACCCGGCGAGCGTGGAGGTCAGCACGGTCGCGACCGAGACCACCACGGCGATGATCACCGAGTTGGTCAGCGCCAGCCAGAAGTTGATCTGGCTGGAGGACATGACGTCGGCGAACCGGGTGAAGATGCTCACGTCGGGGAGCAGCTGCGGAAGCGCCTGCTGGGAGATCGACACCTGGTCGGAGGAGCCGAGCAGCAGCGTGTAGTAGAGCGGGAACGCGGAGATCACCAGCACGACCGCCAGGATCGTGTAGGTGATCCAGCCCGGCCGGCGCACCGCGGACGCGGCGCCGTGCTGTGAGCGTGCCAGCCTGCGGGCGGCGGCCCGCGCGGCTCCCTTGCCCGCGCTCTGGGCGGTGGCTGCGACGGAACTCATGCGTCCCTCCGGTCGGTGGTCGTGGTGGCTGTGGTGTCCGGGCCGCGGCCCGCGGCACCGCGCGGCGTCCCGGCGGCCGCCGCACGCGCCTCGGCGAGCAGCCCGCGGGTCACCGAGCGCCGCACGCGTGGCGCCCGCGGGCCGGAGGACGCGATCCGCTGGCTGAGCATGAAGTTGAGGAACCCGATCACGAGGATCAGCACGAACAGCATCCAGGCCACGGCAGCGGCCCGCCCGAAGTCGCGCTGGTTCCCCCACGCGACGTCGTACATGTACAGCACCGTGGTCATCCACTGCCGGTCCGCACCGCCCAGGCCCTGGGTGTCGAAGAGCCGGGGCTCGTCGAAGATCTGCAGGCCGCCGATACTGGCGGTGATGACCACGAAGATGATGGTCGAGCGGATCTGCGGGACGGTGACGGAGATGAACTGCCGCCAGGGCCCGGCGCCGTCGATCGTCGCGGCCTCGTAGAGGTCCCGCGGTACCGCCTGCATGGCCGCCAGGAAGATCAGGGCGTTGTAGCCGGTCCACCGGTAGTTGACCATCGCGGCGATCGCCACATGGCTGGCCAGGCGGTCCGTGTGCCAGCCGATGGGGTCGATGCCCAGGCCGCCGAGGAGTTCGTTGATGAGACCGTACTGGTCGGCGAACAGCCGGCCGAAGATCAGCGACACGGCGATCGGCGCCACGACGTAGGGGATCAGCACCCCCATCCGCCAGAAGGTGGCGCTGCGGATGTTCCGGTCCAGGAGCGCCGCCAGCGTGATCGCGACGATCACCTGGGGCACCGCCGAGAGCAGGAAGATCGACAGGGTGTTGACCAGGGACTTCCAGAAGGTCGGCTGGCCCAGGACGTCGGCGTAGTTCTGCAGCCCGACGAACTCCCCCTGCCCGCCCAGAAGATTCCAGTCGTACACCGAGACGACGGCCGTGTACCCCAGCGGGAAGAGGCCGGTCAGGGCGAACAGGACGAAGAACGGGGAGATGTAGAGGTAGGGCGAGACCTTGACGTCCCACCGGCTCAGTGTCTGCGAGAACCCGAGCCGGCGCGGCGTCCCGGGCCCCGGCGAGGTGGAGCCCCGAGCGGGCTCCGCGGTGATGAGTGCGGCCATGTCGTCTTCCTGATCAGCTGCGCGCGGGAGCGAGGACGGGTGGGTTGCGCGTGCGCGGGACGGCCGCCGCCGCGCACGAGGGCGCAGGGGCGGCCATCCCGCTCACACGGCGTGGCTGCCTACAGGCCCAGCTCGTCGTAGGCCGCGAGCGACTTGTCCCACGACGTGGCCGGGTCCTCGCCGTTGATCTCGACGCGCTTGATGCCGTCCTGGACCGCCTGGTGGATCGCGAAGTAGTTCGGGCCCTTGAACGGGTTGCCCTCGATCGCCTGGGCGCGGTTGGAGAAGATCTGACCGGCCGGGGCGTCGTTCATGAACGCGTTGGTGAAGGACTGCACCTGCTCGGAACCCTGTGCCTCGACCTGCGAGGGGAAGGTACCGGCGTTCTCGAACGCGGCGGTCTGCTGCTCGGGGGCGGTCAGCCAGGCCGCGAGCTCCTTGGCCTCCGTGGTGTGCTCGCCGGAGGCCGGGACGGTCAGGAACGAACCGCCCCAGTTGCCGCCACCACCGGGGAAGACGTCGGCGATGTTCCAGCCGTCGACGCCACCCGAGTTCGACTCGATCGGGCCCGTCATCCAGGCCGGGCACAGCATCGTGGCGAAGGCGTCGTTCTGGAACCCGGAGGTCCAGTCCTCGCTCCACTGCTCCAGGTCGGCCGACAGCCCGGCCTCGTCCTGCTCGACGACCGTGCCGTACAGGTCGCTGATCTCGGCGTTGTCGGCGAGGGGCTTGGGGGTGCCGTCCTCGTTCTCGTAGGCGTAGTCGATCTGGTTGACCAGGCCCTGGTAGATGGCCACGCCCGAGTCGTACCAGGCCGAGTCGGAGTTCTTCACGAAGTCGGCGCCGGCCGCGAAGTAGTCGTCCCACGTGGCGTCGTCGCCACCGAGCAGCTCGGCGACCTCGTCGGGGGCGGAGGGGAGACCGGCATCCTCCAGGAGGTCCTGGCGGTAGCAGATCGCCTCCGGGCCGATGTCGGTCCCGTAGCCGATGAGCTTGCCGTCCGACGTCGTGGCCTGCGCCACCTTCCAGTCCACCCAGCGGCCGTCCAGCTCGGGGTCGGCCAGGTCGGTGAACAGGTCGGGGTACTGAGCCAGCTCGCTGATCCAGTCGACCTCGATGGCCTCGACGTCCGCCAGGCCCTCGCCCCCGGCGGCGAGCTTGGTGGTGAGGTTGGTCCGCGCGTCCTCGGCCTGGGCGGCCACGGTCTGCTTGACCGTCACGTTCGGGTGTTCCTCGGTGTACTTCGCGAGGAGCTCGTCCGTGTACCCGAAGTCGTTGAAGGTCGCGACGGTGAGGGTGATCGGCTCGTCGGCGGTGCCGCCCTCGCCCTCGTCGCTGCCGCCCCCGCACGCGGAGAGGCCGAGGGCCAGGGTGGCGATTCCGGCGGTGGCCGCGAGACGACGACCACCTGATCGAGTGCTGCTGAGCACGGTTGACTCCTTTGTCTTTGCTGACGTTGTTCTGACGCGCCGACGCCGGCGCGTCTCTGGGGACGCCGTCCACGAGGTGCGTGGGAGCGCTTCCACCGTGTGTGTTCGCCATGGTGCCCAAAGTGGTGACACCCCGTCAAGTTCCCAAGCCATGCTAAAGATCGCGATACTTCACCATCAAGCACGACCTGAATGGCGCCGAGCCGGATCGTTACCTTTTCGTGGCCCCCGTGCGGCTCTTTCGCGCGTTCCCCGGCACCCGATGGGGTGTGGTAACGCTCCCACGCCTCGGGCTCGGCCCGCAAGAACGCAAAAAGGGCGCGCCGCCGGGGAAGCTTCCCCGACCGCGCGCCTCCCGCGAGGGCCTCGGCGTCAGACCGCCCGCCCGTCCCCCTTGGTCCCGATCCGGTGCACCAGGATCGAGTTGGTGGTCCCGGGCACGCCCACGGGCGCACCGGAGACCACGACCACGAGGTCACCCTTCTCGGCCAGGCCGTTGGCCTGCAGGGTCGTGTCCACCTGGTCCACCATCGCGTCCACGTTGCCCACCTTGGGCACGAGGTACTGCGTGGTCCCCCAGGTCATCGACAGCGCGTTGCGCACGCCCTCCTCCGGCGTGAACGCCAGCAGGGGGATCGACGAACGCAGCCGCGACATCCGCCGCGCCGAGTCGCCGGACTGCGTGAACGTCACCAGGTACTTCACGCCGAGGCGCTCGCCGATCTCGGCGGCCGCCCGCGTGATCGCACCACCGCGGGTGTGCGGTGTCGAGCCCAGCGGGGCGATCCGCTCACGGCCCGCCTCCTCGGTGGCCTCGATGATCTTGGCCATGGTCTCGACCGTGACGATCGGGTAGTCGCCCACCGACGTCTCGCCCGAGAGCATCACCGCGTCCGCGCCGTCGAGCACGGCGTTCGCGCAGTCCGACGCCTCCGCACGGGTCGGCGTCGGCGAGTTCGTCATCGACTCCAGGACCTGCGTGGCCACGATGACCGGCTTCGCGTTGCGGCGTGCGAGCTCCACGATGCGCTTCTGCACCAGCGGCACCTGCTCGAGCGGCATCTCGACCGCGAGGTCGCCGCGGGCCACCATCACGCCGTCGAACGCCGCCACGACCTCGGCGAGGTTCTCGACCGCCTGCGGCTTCTCGATCTTGGCGATGACGGGAACCGTGCGGTTCTCCTCCTCCATGATCCGGCGCACGTCCTCGTAGTCCTTCGCGGACCGCACGAAGGACAGGGCGATGAAGTCGGCGCCCTGGCCGAGGCCCCAGCGCAGGTCGTCCGTGTCCTTCTCGGACAGCGCGGGCACCGACACGGCCACGCCCGGCAGGTTCAGGCCCTTGTTGTTGGACACCGGCCCGGCGACCTCGACGCGCGTCACGACGCGCGGGCCCTCCACGGCCTCGACCACGACGCGCACCTTGCCGTCGTCGATGAGGATCGGATCGCCCACCCGGGCGTCCTGCGGGAGGCCCTTGTGCGTGGTGGAGACGAGCTCCCTGGTGCCCTCCACGTCCTCGGTGGTGATGGTGAACCGGTCACCGACCTCGAGGTAGTGCTTCTCGTCGCCGACGAAGCGGCCGAGGCGGATCTTGGGGCCCTGCAGGTCCACGAGGACCGCCACCGACGTGCCGGCGTCCTCCGCGGCCTGCCGGACGTTCTTGATGATCTCGGCGTGCTCGGACTGCTCACCGTGGCTGCGGTTGATCCGCGCCACGTTCATGCCGGCGTCCACCAGCTCCCGCAGTCGCTCCGGCGACGCAGTCGCGGGTCCGATGGTGCACACGATCTTTGCTCTGCGCATGTCTCCAGCCTCGTCAGTCTCACGGCGCCCGCGCGTCTGTACGTGCGAGGCAGAGGCACGAACACAGGCTCGGGGTCCGCACGGCCCGGGTCCGGGCCATGGTTGTCTCGGTTCTACAGGCTATGCCCGCCCACGGGCACGGTGCGCTGTGGGCGGGCACAACGTCAGGTGAACTTTCTGTCGCACCCAGGAGGTCAGGCCCGCAGGGCGTGGGTCCTGGGACGCACGGGGGCGGGAAGTTCGGTACCACCCGCCAGGTACTCGTCCACCGCGGCGGCCGCGGCACGGCCCTCCGCGATGGCCCACACGATGAGCGACTGGCCGCGGCCGGCGTCGCCCGCCACGAACACACCCGGCAGGCTGGCGGCGTAGTCGTCGCCGCGCGCCACGAGACCACGATCCGTGATCTCGATGCCGGTCTGCTCCTCCAGCGGCTGGGTCTCCGGTCCGGTGAACCCCATCGCGATCAGGACCAGGTCGGCCGGGATCTCCCGCTCGGTGCCCGCCCGGGGAACACGGCGGCCGTCGGGCAGGTACTCGGTCTCGGCCACCTTGAGGGAGCGCACCCGGCCGTCGCCGTCGTCGGTGAACTCGACGGTCGAGGCGAGGTACTTCCGCTCGCCACCCTCCTCGTGGGAGGTGGAGACCTCGAACAGGATCGGATCGGTGGGCCACGGCTGGTTCTCGGGACGCTCCACCGGCGGCTTGCGGCCGATCGCGAGCGTGGTGACGCTCGCGGCGCCCTGCCGCAACGCGGTCCCGACACAGTCGGAACCGGTGTCGCCGCCACCGATGACGATGACGTGCTTGCCCGACGCCGACGGCGCGTCCTCGGGCAGCCCGGGCACCGACGAGCCGCGCGCGGCCTGCGCGACCACGTGGTTCTGCGGCGTCAGGAAGTCCATGGCGAAGTGCACGCCGTCCAGCTCGCGGCCGGGCAGGCTCAGGTCGCGCGGCACCGTCGCGCCCGTCGCGACCACGACGGCGTCGAAGCGGCGCCGCAGTGCGTCCCACGAGATGTCGCGCCCGATCTCCACCCCGGGCCGGAAGCGCGTGCCCTCGGCCTCCATCTGCGCCAGGCGGCGGTCGATGTGCTGCTTCTCCAGCTTGAAGTCCGGGATGCCGTACCGCAGCAGGCCGCCGATGGCGTCGTCGCGCTCGTAGACGACCACGGTGTGGCCGGCGCGGGTGAGCTGCTGCGCCGCGGCCAGCCCGGCCGGGCCGGAGCCGACGACGGCGACCGTGGAGTCGGTCAGCCGCTCGGGCACGTGCGGGGTGACGAGCCCGCGGGCGAACGCCTCGTCGACGATCGACACCTCGACGTTCTTGATCGTCACGGCCGGCTGGTTGATGCCCAGCACGCACGAGGTCTCGCACGGGGCCGGGCACACGCGTCCGGTGAACTCCGGGAAGTTGTTGGTCGCGTGCAGCCGGTCGATGGCGTCGGCCCACTGGCCGCGCCACACCAGGTCGTTCCACTCGGGGATGAGGTTGCCCAGCGGGCAGCCCTGGTGGCAGAACGGGATGCCGCAGTCCATGCAGCGCCCCGCCTGCTCCTTGAGGAACGGCTGACCTTCCACACGCACGTCGTGCGTGTCCTTCCAGTCCAGCAGCCGCACCTCGACGGGACGGTTCGGCGGGAGCTCCCGCTCCCGAACCTTCAGAAACCCACGCGGGTCAGCCACGAGCCACCTCCATGATCCGGTCCCACTGCGCGGGGTCCCAGTCGTTCTCGTCCAGGTCGTGCGTCGCGAGCGCCTCCCGCACGCGGGCCCAGCCGGGCGGCAGGACACGGGTGAAGCGCTCGCGCGCGTCGGGGTCGTCCAGCAGCTCGCGCGCCACGAGCGAGCCGGTCTCCGCCAGGTGCCGCTCGAGCAGTCCCCGGACCGTCTCCCAGTCGGCGTCGTCGAGCCGGGTCAGGGACAGCTCGCCCGAGGCGAGCGCGGCGGCGTTCGTCGCGCCGTCGCGCAGGTTCAGCACGTACGCGACGCCGCCGGACATGCCGGCACCGACGTTGCGGCCGGTCGGGCCCAGCACGAGCACGGTGCCGCCCGTCATGTACTCGCAGGCGTGGTCCCCCACGCCCTCGGTCACCAGGGTCGCGCCCGAGTTGCGCACGCCGAAGCGCTCGCCCACCCGTCCGCGCAGGAAGACCTCCCCGGACGTGGCGCCGTAACCGATGACGTTGCCCGCGATGACGTTGGCCGCGCCGTCGAGCACGGCCGCCTTGTCCGGCCGCACCACGATCCGGCCGCCCGAGAGACCCTTGCCCACGTAGTCGTTCGCGTCGCCGAACAGGCGCAGCGTGACACCGCGCGGCACGTAGGCACCGAACGACTGGCCGGCAGACCCTGTCAGGGTCACGTCGATCGTGTCGTCGGGCAGGCCCTCGCCGCGGTAGCGCCTGGTCACCTCATGGCCCAGCAGGGTGCCGACCGTACGGTTGACGTTGCGCACCGGGACCTCGACGCTCACGCGCTCGCCACGCTCCAGGGCCGGGCGGGCGGCGGCGATCAGCTGGTTGTCCAGGGCACGGTCCAGGCCGTGGTCCTGGTCCTGCGTGCGGTGCAGCGCCGAACCCGCCGGGGGCTCGATCCGTTCCAGGACCGGACCGAGGTCCAGGCCCTGCGCCTTCCAGTGGTCCACGGCCTTGCGGGTGTCCAGCACCTGCACGTGGCCCACCGCCTCCTCCACGGAGCGGTAGCCGAGCGCGGCGAGGTGCTCGCGAACCTCCTGGGCGATGAACTCGAAGAAGTTCTCGACGAACTCCGGCTTGCCCGTGAACCGCTTGCGCAGCTCCGGGTTCTGGGTGGCCACGCCCACGGGGCAGGTGTCCAGGTGACACACCCGCATCATCACGCAGCCGGAGACCACCATCGGCGCCGTGGCGAAACCGAACTCCTCGGCACCCAGCAGCGCCGCCACGACGACGTCGCGGCCGGTCTTCATCTGGCCGTCCACCTGGACGGTGATGCGGTCGCGCAGGTTGTTCAGGACGAGCGTCTGCTGCGTCTCGGCCAGGCCGATCTCCCACGGCGTGCCCGCGTGCTTGAGCGAGGTGAGCGGGGAGGCGCCCGTGCCGCCGTCGTGCCCGGAGATGAGGACGACGTCGGCGTGCGCCTTGGAGACGCCCGTCGCGACCGTCCCGACGCCGAACTCGCTGACGAGCTTCACGTGGACGCGCGCGGCCGGGTTGGCGTTCTTCGCGTCGTGGATGAGCTGGGCGAGATCCTCGATCGAGTAGATGTCGTGGTGCGGCGGCGGCGAGATGAGGCCGACGCCGGGCGTCGAGTGCCGGGTGCGCGCCACCCACGGGTACACCTTGGTGCCGGGCAGCTGCCCGCCCTCGCCGGGCTTGGCGCCCTGGGCGAGCTTGATCTGGATGTCGTCGGCGTTGGTCAGGTACTCCGACGTGACCCCGAAGCGGCCCGAGGCGATCTGCTTGACGCGGCTGCGGCGCTCCGGGTCGTAGAGACGATCCGGGTCCTCGCCACCCTCGCCGGTGTTGGACCGGCCGCCGAGCCGGTTCATGGCCACCGCGAGCGTCTCGTGGGCCTCGGCGGAGATGGAGCCGTAGGACATCGCGCCCGTGTTGAACCGCTTGACGATCTCGGAGACCGGCTCGACCTCGTCGATCGGCACCGGCTCGCGGTCCGGGCTGAACCGCAGCAGGCCACGCAGCGTCATGAGGCGCTGGGACTGCTCGTCCACCCGGCGGGTGTACTGGCGGAAGACGTCCATCCGGCCCTCGCGGGTGGCGTGCTGCAGCCGGAACACGGTCTCCGGGTCGAAGAGGTGCTCCTCGCCGTCGCGGCGCCACTGGTACTCGCCGCCGGTGGTGAGGCGGTCGGCCGGGCCCCGGTTGCCCGAGCGCGGGTAGGCCTCGGCGTGCCGCGCGGCCGTCTCGGCCGCGATCACGTCCAGCCCGATGCCGCTCAGGCGCGACGTCGTCCCGGTGAAGTAGTTCTCGACGAGCTCGTGCGAGAGGCCGACGGCCTCGAAGATCTGCGCGCCGCGGTAGGACATGATCGTGGAGATGCCCATCTTGGACATCACCTTGAGCACGCCCTTGCCGAGCGCCTTGATGAGGTTCGCGACCGCCGCCGACGGGGTCACGCCGAGGTAGCCGCGGGCCGCCAGGTCCTCGACGGTCTCCATCGCGAGGTACGGGTTGACGGCCGCGGCGCCGTACCCGATCAGGAGCGCGACGTGGTGCACCTCGCGCACGTCACCGGCCTCGACCACGAGCGACACCCGCGTGCGGGTGTGCTTGCGCACCAGGTGGTGGTGCACCGCGCTGGTCAGCAGCAGCGACGGGATGGGGGCGAGCTCGGCGGTGGAGTGCCGGTCCGACAGGACGATGAAGCTCGCGCCGGCCTCCACGTGGGCGTCGACCTCGGCGAAGATCTCCTCGAGGCGGGCATGCAGGGCCGCTCCCCCGCCCGAGACGTCGTACAGGCCGCGCACGACCTCGCTGCGGAAGATGCCCTCCAGCTCCCGGTCGCGGTCGACGTGCACGATCTTGGCGAGCTTGTCGTTGTCCAGGACGGGGAAGCCGACCACGAGCTTGCGCGCGTGCTCCGGCAGGTCGGCGAGCAGGTTCGGCTCCGGACCGATGGCGCTGCCGATGGACGTCACCAGCTCCTCGCGGATCGCGTCCAGCGGCGGGTTCGTCACCTGCGCGAACATCTGGGTGAAGTAGTCGAACAGCAGGCGCGGGCGCTCCGAGAGCACGGCGACGGGCGTGTCGGACCCCATGGCGCCGAGCGGTTCGGCACCCGAGGAGGCCATCGGCGTCAGGAGGATCTTCAGCTCCTCCTCCGTGTACCCGAAGGCGCGCTGCCGACGGCGCACGGAGGCGGTGCTGTGCGCGACGTGCTCCCGCTCGGGCAGATCGTCCAGGTGCACGGACTGCTCGTCGATCCACTGGCGGTACGGGTGGCGCGTGGCCAGGCCCGTCTTGACCTCGTCGTCCTCCACGATCCGGCCGGAGGCGGTGTCGACCAGGAACATCTTGCCGGGCTCCAGACGGCCCTTGCGCACCACGGAGGCGGGGTCGATGTCGAGCACGCCGGCCTCGGAGGCGAGGACCACGAGACCGTCGTCGGTCACCCAGAACCGGCCCGGGCGCAGGCCGTTGCGGTCCAGCACGGCGCCGATCAGCTCACCGTCGGTGAAGGTCAGCGCGGCCGGGCCGTCCCACGGCTCGATGAGGTTGGCGTTGTACTCGTAGAAGGCCCGCCGCTCGGCGTCCATCTCGGTGTGGTTCTCCCAGGCCTCCGGGACCATCATCAGCACGGAGTGCGGCAGGGAGCGGCCGGACAGGTGCAGCAGCTCCAGCACCTCGTCGAAGCTCGCCGAGTCGCTCGCGCCCGGCGAGCACACCGGACGCAGCTGCTCGAAGTCGCCGAGCACGTCCGAGGCCATGGTGCCCTCACGGGCGGCCACCCAGTTGCGGTTCCCGCGCACCGTGTTGATCTCGCCGTTGTGGGCGATCGTGCGGAACGGCTGGGCCAGCGGCCAGGAGGGGAAGGTGTTGGTGGAGAAGCGCGAGTGCACCAGCGCGATCTCGGTCGCGTACCGCGGGTCCTGGAGATCGGCGAAGAACGGCTCGAGCTGGGATGTGGTGAGCATGCCCTTGTACGTGACCGTCCGTGCCGAGAGCGACGCGAAGTACAGGTCCAGCTCCCGCTCCGCGCGCTTGCGCAGGCGGTAGCAGCGGCGGTCGAGGTCGATCCCGCCGAGCTCACGGGACGGGTCGGCCACCACGAGCTGGCGGAACACCGGCATGGTGGCGCGGGCCGTGGGGCCCACCATCGAGGCGTCGACCGGCACGTCCCGCCAGGACAGCACGTCGAGCTTCTCCTCGGCGGCGAGCGCCTCGACACGGGCGACGACCTGGTCGCGAGCGGCCTCGTCCGTGGGCAGGAACGCCGTCCCGATGGCGTACCTGCCGGCCGGAGGCAGCTCCCCGTCCACGACGTCACGCAGGAACGCGTCGGGGATCTGCGTCAGGATGCCGGCGCCGTCGCCGGTGTCCTCCTCCGCGCCGACGGCGCCGCGGTGGTCGAGGTTCAGCAGGGCGGTCAGACCGGCGTCCACGATGTCGCGTCCGGGCGTGCCGCGGAGCGTGGCGACGAACGCCACACCGCAGGCATCATGCTCCGCGGACGGGTCGTAGAGCCCTCGGGCTTCGGTCCGGTGCAACGGCATGGTCATGGATCCTCACAGACGTCCGGGCATGCCGGACGCACATAGAACTGGTCACCGGGGCGCCGTCGGCCCGGAATCGGACTGGGCGCGCTGCCGATGGGTGGTCGGCCGCTCACGCCCTTCGCATGGTCTCGGGTCCCGTTCCGGTGGTGCCCGGATCCGGTTCCCGCTCCACCGATTCCTCCCGCTGAGGGAACCGGCGTGCCAGGACCACCGACATTGCCAGAGCCACGAGCCCCAGCACTACCGACGTCCAGACATTGAGCCGGAGACCCAGCAGGATCTCCGTCTCGTCGATCCGCATCATCTCGATCCAGACCCGGCCGAGAGTGTAGAGCACGACGTACGCCCAGAATACTCGGCCATGACCGAACTTGAACCGCCGGTCAAGAAAAAGCAGAACTCCTGCCGCCAGGAGGTTCCACAGGACCTCGTACAGGAACGTGGGGTGAAAGGTGGTTCCCTCGGGGTAGGCGACGCCCGTGGCGGGGTTCGTCACGAGGTGCTCGCGCGTGATCTCCAGCGCCCACGGCAGGTCGGTGGGCCGGCCGTAGAGCTCCTGGTTGAACCAGTCGCCGAGCCGCCCGACGGCCTGCCCCAGGAGCAGGCCGGGCGCGACGGCGTCGGCGAACGAGGCGAACCGCAGGCCGCGGACGCGGCAGCCGATCCAGGC
The DNA here is from genome assembly GCF_016742955.1 of Myceligenerans indicum. Lineage (GTDB taxonomy): Bacteria > Actinomycetota > Actinomycetes > Actinomycetales > Cellulomonadaceae > Myceligenerans > Myceligenerans indicum. Next base: position 98,674 of record NZ_JABBYC010000010.1, read on the forward strand.
GCCCAGCGCCCCGAACGCCACCGCGCCCCAGATGGCCAGGCCGCCCTCCCAGAGGCGCAGCGCGGCGAGAGGATCGGCCCCGGACCCGAAGTAGGTCTCCGGCAGGGACAGGACGTGATAGATCCGTCCGCCGACGAGGCCGAACGGCACGGCCCAGAAGGCGACGTCCAGGACATCCCACGGATCACCTCCGCGTGCCCTCCAGCGCACCATCGTGACCCAGGCCGCCACCACGATCCCAGCCAGCAGCGCCACCGCGTACGCCCGGACCGGGACGACTCCCAGATACCAGGTGTGCTCGGGCGGGCTGGGCAGGCTCGCGGGAAGCCACGACGGGATCACGTACTCTCCGGTTGCTCGGCGGCAGGTCAGTGCGCGCCGTGCGCGGCGCGTGCCGACCGTACCCCGGAAGCCAGGTCACGGGTGACCTCGGCCAGATTCCTGAGACGCACGTCCCACGGATCGTCCCCGAGAAGCGGCCGGACGAGAGCCGACCCCACGATCACGCCGTCCGCCCAGCGCCCCACCTGAGCGGCCTGCGCCCCCGTGGAGACGCCGATACCCACGCAGACGTTCTGCGCGCCGGCCGTGCGGGTGTCGGACACGAGCTGCTCGGCGCGGTCGCCCACGCTGGCCCGCTCGCCGGTGACGCCCATGAGGGACGCCGCGTAGACGAAGCCGCGCGACGCCTGCGCCGTGAGCGCCAGCCGCCGGGGCGTGGAGCTCGGCGCGACGAGGAACACCCGGTCCAGGTCGTGCTCGTCGCTCGCCGCGATCCACGCGGCGGCCTCGTCGGGAATGAGGTCCGGGGTGATGAGCCCGGAACCGCCCGCGGCGGCCAGGTCCCGCGCGAAGTCCGCGACGCCGTACCGCAGCACCGGGTTCCAGTAGGTCATGGGCAGCACCGCAACGTGCGGGGCGTGCTCCCGGATGCGTCGCACGGCCTCGAACACGTGCGCCACCCGGACGCCCGCGTCCAGCGCGGCCTGAGCGGCCTGCTGGATCACGAGGCCGTCCATCACCGGGTCGGAGTACGGGATGCCCAGCTCGACGATGTCCACACCGTTGTCGGTGAGCGTCAGCAGGGCCTCGATCGACCGCTCCACGTCCGGGAAGCCCACGGGGAGGTAGCCGACCAGCGCGGGCCGGTTCTCCTCGGTGCGCAGGCGTGCGATCAGTTCCCCCGCGCGGGGGGCGGTGGCCCGCACGCCGCCGGGTTCGGCGGTCGTCCCCGGTCCGGTGGTCGAGCTCGTCGCGGCCATCACCCTCGTCCTTCCATCTTCTCCAGTTCCTCGGACGCCACGCCCTCGTCGAGCAGGCCGAACCACCGTGCCGCGGTGGCCACGTCCTTGTCCCCGCGGCCCGACAGGTTCACGAGGATCGTGTACGGCTCGCCGTCCGGGCCGGTCCTGCCCCCGGCAACCGCCCGGCGGCCCAGCCGCAGCGCACCTGCCAGGGCGTGCGCGGACTCGATGGCGGGAATGATGCCCTCGGTGTGGCACAGCAGCCGGAACGCGTCCATCGCCTCGGCGTCCGTGACGGGCTCGTACTCCGCCCGCCCCAGGTCGTGCAGCCACGAGTGCGCCGGCCCGACGCTCGGATAGTCCAGCCCCGCCGAGACCGAGTGGCTGGGACGGGTCTGCCCGTCCTCGTCCTGCAGCAGGTAGGAGCGCGCGCCGTGCAGCACGCCGGGCGCCCCGCCGGAGAACCGCGCCGCGTGCCGTCCGGTCTCGACGCCCTCGCCGCCCGCCTCGAACCCGTACAGCGCCACGCCCTCGTCGTCGAGGAACGCGTTGAAGATGCCCAGCGCGTTCGACCCGCCGCCGACGCACGCCGCGACGACGTCGGGCAGGCGGCCCGTGCGCTCCAGGATCTGCCCGCGGGCCTCCTCGCCGATGATGCGGTGGAACTGCCGCACCATCTCCGGGAACGGGTGGGGTCCGGTGACCGTGCCCAGCACGTAGTGCGTGTGCTCGACGTTGGTCACCCAGTCACGCAGGGCCTCGTTGATCGCGTCCTTGAGCGTGCGCGTCCCGGCCGTCACCGGCACCACCTCGGCGCCGAGCAGCCGCATCCGGGCCACGTTCAGCGCCTGCCGGCGGGTGTCCTCCTCGCCCATGTAGACGACGCACTCGAGATCCATGAGGGCTGCCGCCGTCGCCGTGGCGACGCCGTGCTGGCCGGCGCCGGTCTCCGCGATCACGCGCCGCTTGCCCATGCGCTTGACCAGCAGCGCCTGGCCCAGCACGTTGTTGATCTTGTGCGAGCCGGTGTGGTTCAGGTCCTCGCGCTTGAGCAGGACGCGCACGCCCGGGTGCGATCCGGACCGCTCCGTGTCCCCCGTCGCGTGCGCCGCGAAACGCGCCACCTCGGTCAGCGGGCTCGGGCGGCCGGTGTACTCGCGGTGCAGCCGGGCGAGCTCGTCGGCGAACGCCGGATCCCCGGCAGCCTTCGCGTACTCGGTCTCCAGCTCGTCGAGGGCCGCGATGAGCGCCTCCGGCACGAACCTGCCGCCGAACTCACCGAAGTACGGCCCGCTCACATCCGCCAGCCGTTCGGCCAGGCTCATGGGTGTCTCTCCTTCGTGGTACTACGTTCTCGTCGTTCTCGCCGCCGCCTGCCGCCGTCGTGATCACCACCAGGCCGTCTCCACCAGGCCCGGCCGTGTCGGACCGTGCCGCGAGGGTGGGGACGGTGTCGTGAGGAGCGGTTGCGGCGGTCCTCACCTCACGAGGGGCGCACGGAGCGCAGCGACGGATGCGCCCCCGCGGCCACGAGGTCGGCCACCGAGGCGCGCGGCGCCTCGCCCGTCACGAGGGCCTCGCCCACGAGGACGGCGTCGGCTCCCGCACGGGCCATCTCCATGACGTCCCGCGGTCCCCCGATGCCGGACTCCGCGATGCGCACGACGTCGTCCGGGACGTAGGGGGCCAGCCGCTGGAACACCGTCATGTCGATCTCGAGGGTCTTGAGGTTGCGGTGGTTGATCCCCACGACCCGGGCGCCGGCGTCCAGGGCGCGGCGCACCTCTTCCAGGTCATGTGTCTCGACCAGCGCGGTCATGCCCAGCGAGTGCACGCGCTCGATGAGCGATGTGAGCACGGTCTGCTCCAGCGCGGCCACGATGAGCAGCACGATGTCGGCTCCGTGTGCGCGCGCTTCCCACACCTGGTAGGGCGTGACGATGAAGTCCTTGCGCAGCACGGGCACGTCCACGCGGGCACGCACGCCGTCCAGGTCCGCCAGGGACCCGGAGAACCGGCGCTGCTCCGTGAGCACGGAGATGGCTGCCGCGCCGCCGTGGGCGTACTCCACCGCGAGCGCCGCGGGATCGGTGATCTCGGCGAGCGATCCCTTGGACGGGCTCGACCGCTTCACCTCGGCGATGACGGCGACCGCCTCGGGGTCCTTGAGCCGGCCGACGGCGTCCAGGGCGCCGGGCACGCGCGAGGCCTTCTCCTTGAGGTCGTCGAGGGGCGTGCGCGCCTCGCGCTCCGCGAGGTCCTCGAGGACCCCTGCGACGATGTCGTCCAGGACCGCCATACGTGTGCCTCCCGTGCGCTTGCCTGAGCTGCGATACCCGCCTCGCGGTTCATCGTAGGACGTCCCGGCGGGTTTCCCTGTCACGCGCCACCTGTCGGGACGTGCGCGCGCTCCCAGCATGGACCATCCGGGCACGTCGGGCACCTCGGGCGGCCGGGATGTCCTCACGGAGCCGTCCGGGCGATCGTGGCGGCCGCACGGGTGATGTCCTCCGGCGTCAGGGTCGCTCGTGCCGTGAGGCGCAGGCGGGGCCAGGGGACGGACGGGGGCCGGAAGCAGTGGACCGTGATGCCCTCCGCGCGGCAGCGGGCGGCCCAGGCGACGGCGTCCGGGGCCGACGGTGCGGGAACGGAGACGACGGCGCCGCCGGGGCGGGTCGCGTCCAGGCCGGCGGCGCGGAGCCGGGCGGACAGGTCCGCCGCCGCCGCCCGGCATCGCGTGGCGCGTTCGGGCTCGCGCCGCAGCACCCGCAGGGCGGCGAGGGCGGCGCCCGTCGCGGCGGGGGCGAGGCCCGTGTCGAACATGAAGGTGCGTGCGGCGCTGACGAGATGGTCGATGACGCGTGCCGGGCCGAGGATCGCCCCGCCCTGGGAGCCGAGGGCCTTGGACAGCGTGACGGTCGTCACGACGTCGGGAGCGCCCGCCAGTCCGGCCTCGTGCACGCTGCCGCGTCCGCCGTCGCCGACGACGCCGAGTCCGTGGGCGTCGTCGACCAGCAGGCCCGCCCCGGCCGTGCGGCATTCGCGGGCGAGCTCGCGCAGGGGTGCCACGTTGCCCTCGACGGAGAAGACGCCGTCCGTCACGACGAGGACGGGGCGGTTCGCGGGACGCGGGGCGACGGCGCCCGCCCGGCCGGGGTCGGCCCGGTGGGCGAGGTGTTCAGTGCCGGCGGGATCGTGCGGGCCGCTGGGGCCGGGCGGACGGGCGTGGCCGGGCGGACGGGCGTGGCCGGGCGGACGGGCGTGGCCGGGCGGACGGGCGGGGCCGGCGGCGTCGCGGCGGGCTTCCGCGAGCCGTGCCGCGACGTCGGCGGGTGACGCGTGGCCCGCCACGTGGACCTCGGCGGCGGCCAGGCGGCAGCCGTCGATGACCGAGGCGTGGTTCCCGGCGTCGGACACGACCAGGGCGCCGCGCGGGGCGAGCGCCGCCAGGGCACCGAGATTCGCGGCGTACCCGCTGGCCAGGACCAGAGCTGCCTCGGCACCGCAGAAGTCGGCCAGGGCCGCCTCGAGCTCGGTGTGCAGGTCGGTGGAGCCGGTCACGAGCCGCGATCCGGTCGCGCCCGCACCCCAGGTGCGCGCGGCCTCGGCGGCGGCGTCGGTCACCTCGGGGTGCCGCGCGAGCGACAGGTAGTCGTTGCTCGCGAGGTCCAGGGCGTCGTCGTCGGCGGCGCGGGGCCGGATCTCTCGCAGCAGGCCCGCGTCGCGACGGCGCTCGGTCTCGGCCTCCACCCAGCCGAACGGGTCCGGGCCAGGCACCGGCCCGTTTTGTAGGTTTCCCATCAGTGCTCCCTGAGTCACTGCGAAGGTATCCGCCGATACTCCTGGTGTGACCTGCCGGGTGCCACACAGCCCGCCATGGATGTTGTCGCTAACTCACAGTTCACGCGGGGCCGTCTGTCGGTGAGGATCGGACATCGTGAGCACCGTCGCCCTGTCAGAGCTGTTGTCGTCCCTCGTCGCGAAGGGTCTCGCCGCCGACCCGGAGGACCCCGTCACCCGGGCCGAGGCCCTGGCCGTCCTGGCCACCGGGGACGACGACCTCCTGGACGTCGTCGCGGCGGCCGGGCGCGTGCGGCGCCGGTGGTTCGGCCACCGCGTCAAGCTGAACTATCTGGTCAACCTCAAGTCCGGGCTGTGTCCGGAGGACTGCTTCTACTGCTCGCAGCGGCTCGGGTCCCGTGCGGACGTGCTGAAGTACACGTGGCTCTCGGCGCAGGACGCGGCCGACGCCGCGGCCGCAGGAGTGGCGGGCGGGGCGAAGCGGGTGTGCCTCGTGGCCAGCGGCCGTGGCCCGACGGACCGGGACGTGGACCGCGTGGCCGGGGTGGTCGAAGCCGTCCGGGAGCGCAACCCGGAGGTCGAGGTGTGCGCCTGCCTGGGGTTGCTCCGGGACGGTCAGGCGGCCCGGCTGCGCGAGGCCGGCGTGGACGCGTACAACCACAATCTCAACACGTCCGAGGCGACCTACCAGGACATCTGCACCACGCACGAGTTCTCCGACCGGGTGGACACGGTGCGGCAGACCCAGGGTGCGGGTCTGTCGGCGTGCTCGGGACTGATCGCCGGGATGGGCGAGAGCGCCGAGGACCTCGTGGACGTGGCCCTGGAGCTGCGGACGCTGGATCCGGACTCGGTACCGGTGAACTTCCTCATGCCGTTCGAGGGAACGCCGCTGGAGGGAACGTGGGAGCTGACGCCCGCGAAGGCGCTGCGGATCCTGGCGATGGTGCGGTTCGTGCACCCGGACGTGGAGGTGCGGCTGGCCGGGGGCCGCGAGATGCACCTGCGGACGCTGCAGCCGCTGGCCCTGCACTGCGCGAACTCGGTTTTCCTCGGGGACTACCTCACCAGCGAGGGGCAGGCCGGACGGTCCGACCTGGAGATGATCGCGGACGCCGGGTTCGTCGTGGAGGGCACCTCGACCGACACGATGCCGGCGCACCGGCAGGCCGTCGTCCCGCGCAAGCGCGGCGCGGGCACGGAGGTGGCACCCAATGCGTGAGGCCCTGCCTGCCGCGGACCTCCTCGCGCTCGACCGGGCACACGTGTGGCATCCGTACGGGCCCATGCCGGGGACGACGGCGCCGCTCGTCGTGTCCTCCGCCCGGGGCATACGGCTCCGGCTGGCCGAGCCCGCGTGGGGGCAGCACGAACTGGTCGACGGGATGTCGTCCTGGTGGGCGGCGATCCACGGCTACCGCAACCCCGTGCTCGACGCGGCGGTGCGCGACCAGCTCGGCAGGATGAGCCACGTGATGTTCGGCGGTCTCACCCACGAGCCCGCGGTGCGTCTCGCCGCGCGGCTCGTGGAGATCACGCCGGAGCCGCTGCGACACGTGTTCCTCGCGGACTCCGGGTCGGTCGCGGTCGAGGTGGCGCTCAAGATGTGCCTGCAGTACTGGGCGTCGCTGGGCAGGCCGGCGAAGCGGCGCTTCCTGACCTGGCGCGGCGGGTACCACGGCGACACGTGGCACACGATGTCGGTGTGCGACCCCGACGGCGGCATGCACAGCCTCTGGTCGGGGGCACTGCCGGAGCAGGTGTTCGCACCTCCGCCGCCGGACGGGCCCGGCACCCTGGACGACGCGGCGGACGGCGGCACGGCCGGCGGTCCGGCCGGCGCCCGCGGGACCGATCACGGCGAGGAGCACGCGGCGTACGCACGGTCCCTGGAGACGCTGGTCGCCGAGCACGCGCACGAGCTGGCCGGCGTGATCGTGGAGCCCGTGGTGCAGGGCGCCGGCGGGATGCGTTTCCACTCCCCCGCCCACGTCCGCGCCCTGCGTGAGATCTGTGACCGTCACGACGTGCTGCTCGTGCTCGACGAGATCGCCACCGGGTTCGGCCGCACCGGCGCCCTGTTCGCGGCCGACCACGCCGAGGTCGCACCGGACGTGATGTGCGTGGGCAAGGCCCTGACCGGCGGCTACCTGACGCTCGGCGCGACCCTGTGCACCTCGCGCGTGGCGGACGGGATCTCGCGCGGTGAGGTACCGGTGCTCGCCCACGGCCCGACCTTCATGGGCAACCCGCTGGCCACCGCGGTGGCCGTGGCATCGGTCGAGCTGCTGCTCGGCCAGGACTGGCAGGCGCAGGTACGCCGGATCGAGAGGGGCCTGCGCTCGGGACTGTCACCGGCCCGGAACCTTCCCGGGGTGCGCGACGTGCGGGTGCTCGGCGCGATCGGCGTCGTGCAGCTCGACCACGAGGTCGACCTGCCCGCGGCGACCCGCGCCGCAGCGGCCGAGGGCGTCTGGCTGCGGCCTTTCCGCGACACGATCTACACGATGCCGCCGTACATCACCGACGACGCCGACCTGGCGCGCATCTGCGCGGCGGTCGTGGCGGCGGCCGAGGCCTGCACATGACGACGCCCGGCACGCCAGGTGGTCCGACGCGCCACGGACGGCAGCGCGGCACGCGGACGGATCACGGGCGAGCCAACCGCCGGACCGGCCCCGGCGAGGTGCTGGTCGTCACCGGGACGGGGACGGGCGTCGGCAAGACCGTGGTCACGGCCGCGCTCGCGGCGGCCGCGCTCGCCGGCGGCCGCTCGGTGGCCGTCGTCAAGCCGGCGCAGACCGGGGTGCTTGCGGACCAGGCCGGTGACGTGCAGGAGGTCGCTCGCCTCGCGGGCGACGTGACGGCGTACGAGCATGCCCGCTACCCCGAGCCGCTGGCCCCCGCGACGGCTGCCCGCCGCGCGGGAACGGCACCCGTGCGCATCCCTGACGTGGCCCGCCAGGTGCGCCGGCTGGCGGCGCACCACGACCTGGTCCTCGTCGAGGGAGCGGGAGGCCTGCTCGTGCGGTTCGACGACGACGGCGCCACGCTGGCGGACCTCGCGCGCACGCTGGAGGCGCCGGTGCTGGTCGTGGCGGCCGCGGGCCTGGGCACGCTCAACACGACCGCGCTCACCGCCGAGGCTCTGCGATCCCGCGGCCTGGCATGCCGCGGTGTCGTCATCGGGAGCATGCCCGACGGCCCGGACCTGGCCTCCCGCTGCAACGTCGAGGACCTGCCGCTGGTGGCCGGTGCCCCGCTCGCCGGCGTCGTCCCGGCAGGTGCCGCCGTTCTCGAACCGGCGACCTTCCGCGCGCGGTCCGCGACCTGGTTCACCGATGGACTCGTCGGACGGGAGGCTCCTCGTCCGCGGGCCGGGAAGGGTGCCGGCACGGATCGGGCGGACCCGAGGCGAGATCAGGTCAGAGCCACGAGGTGAGATAGGGGGCCAGCGGCGGGAGGTTGCGCAGAACCCCGAACACCACCAGCAGGCCCAGCAGGCTCCACGCCGTCCAGGACGGCAGCCGAGGACCGTCCAGGCCACGGGCCCGGCGAAGGGCCCACACACCCCACAGCACCACCAGGGCCGGCGCGAGCAGCACCCAGAGCGGGTTCATCGCCCAGGCGCCGGCCAGGTCCAGGTGAGCCAGCTCGTACGTACCGCGCAGGCCACCGCACAGGGGACAGGCCCATCCGGTGAGCACCAGCAGGGGGCAGAAGCCGTAGCTGTTCGGCGCGTGCGGGCTCCGCAACGCGACCAGCAGCGTCCCCGCGCCGACCGTCCCCGCCGTGACCAGCGGCGCCCGCAGGCGGTGCCACATCGCCGGGACGGGCTCGGCAGGCGACGCCCCCGGGCCCGGGGCCCCGGCGCCCTGGTCCGCGGTGGCGGTCGCCGGTGCCGTCATCGGCCGCCCGTCACCATCAGGTAGATGACGACGCCCCCGCCGACCAGCGTCAGCGCGATCGACGCCCAGCCCAGCAGCACGCCGGTCATCGCGACGCCCTCGTTGTCGGCCTGTCCGGCGCGCACCGCGCGACGGCCGTCGTTGCCGACCACGATCGCCGGGATGCCGGTCAGGACGCCCAGGAAGAGGAGGAACGACGCACCGCCGAGCACGAGGGACCAGATGCCCAGCGAGTTCCGGGCCCGGCCGGGCGCCGCCGCGCTCATCGCTGCCCCATGCCCATCCCTCGGAGCACACCGCCCAGCACGAGGCTCCCGACGCACACCACGAGCCCGGCCCAGAACAGCCAGAACGCGCCGTTGACGACGACGCCCGCCGTCGAGACGAGAGCACCGACCATGATGCCGATCATGGTGACCCAGGCGGCCACCGTGTGCCCGTGGTTGTGCGGCGGGGTGGCCTTCGGCAGGTAGGCGACCTCGGCGGCTGCGGACTGGTTCTCGGTCATCGTGGTGTGGTGCCTTTCGACGTCAGGATCTCGGGCGACAGTGCCGCCCTGACCCAGCCTAACGGTCATCGCGGGTCGGGTCCTCGCCACGGGTCAGCGCGTCCCAGTCGTCGGCCGGGTCCGGCCCTTCCCCGGGCGCGTCCGCCTCGGACGGCTCCGGCGTCCCGGGCCCCGTCCGTACCGCCGCCACGGTGCCTGGTTCACGGTCATCACCCCGCGCGCCGTCCCGCTCGTGGCGGCGGGATACCTGCGGCCAGCGCCGTGCGGCGAACGCCGCCACGACCGCCACGAGCACGGCCAGCACCCCCGCGGCCGCCGTCGTCCACGGCCACGGGGTCAGGACCACGGGCCCGGTCAGGTCCGTGACGCCCGCGGCGTCGGCCGCCGCCGACGCGCCGGCGGCGGCACGGTCGGCGATGACGGACAGCGCACCGGCGCTCACGCCGGCACCGGCGAGCGCGGCGACCGTCAGGACGACGTACCGCCCGGCCCGGCCGGTCAGCGCGAGCGCCGGACCGCACGCGAGCAGCACGAGTGCGGCCGCGCCGACGGCCGGGGCGGCATCGGCACCGGTGGCCGCGACGGCGACGTCGGGCCGCAGCGCCGTGGCCACCTCGGTGGTCAGCCACGTCACGGACGTCGCGGCGAGGGAGACGCCGCCGAGCGCCACGAGGGCCCCCAGCACGCGTGTCCGGGTCAGCGGGGTCCGGCGGCCCGCGGCCGTGGGCGCGCTCATGCGGGACCGAACCGGGCGGCGAGCTGCACGGCACGTACGGCGGCGGCCGCCTTGTTGCGTGATTCCTCGTACTCCAGGCGGGGTACCGAGTCGGCGACGATCCCGGCGCCGGCCTGTACGTGCGCGCGGCCGTCGGCGATCATCGCCGTGCGGATCGCGATGGCCATGTCCATGTCGCCGTCGAAGTCGAAGTAGCCGACGGTGCCGCCGTAGATCCCGCGCGAGGCGGGCTCGAGCTCGTCGATGAGGGCGATGGCCCGCGGCTTCGGTGCGCCGGACAGGGTGCCGGCGGGGAAGGTGGCGCGGAGCGCGTCCAGGGCGGTGGCCTCCTCGCGGAGCCTGCCCACCACCGTGGAGCACATGTGCATGATGTGGCTGAAGCGGCGCACCCGCATGAACTCCACGACCTCCACGGACGTGGGCTCGCAGACCTTGACGAGGTCATTGCGGGAGAGGTCGACGAGCATGAGGTGCTCGGCACGCTCCTTCGGGTCGGCCAGCAGCTCCTCCCCGAGAGCCACGTCCTGTTCGGGATGAGTCCCCCGAGGGCGGGACCCGGCGATCGGGTAGGTGGTGACGTGGCCGTCGCTGACCTTCACCAGCGTCTCGGGACTGGAGCCGACGACGGCGACCGGCCTCCCGCCGTCGTCCTGGAGCCGGAAGTAGTACATGTAGGGGCTCGGGTTGATCGTGCGCAGGGCCCGGTACACGTCCAGCGGGTCGGCCGGACAGTCCAGGTCGAGACGCTGGGACAGGACCACCTGGAAGACCTCGCCGTCACGGATGGCCTCCTTGGCGACGGCCACGGCGTCCTCGAACTCCTCCTGCGTGGAGCGGAACTCCAGGACGGGCTCGGCGGCACGCTCCGTGGTGGCCGGAGCGACGATCGTGGTGACCGGCCTGCTCCCGGCCGCGAGGCGGGCCTGCATCGCGTCGAGCCGGGCGACGGCGTCGGCATGCGCCTCGTCGACCCGTTCGGCCGTGTCGTCCGCATTGATCGCGTTGGCGACGAGCCACACGGTGCCCTCACGGTGGTCGACCACCGCCAGGTCCGTGGCCAGGCACAACGCCAGTTCGGGGGCGTGGAGCTCGTCCGGGGCGTCCGCGGGCAGGGTGGGCTCCCAGTGGCGCACCACGTCCCACCCGAGCGACCCGGCGAGCCCGCCGGTGAACGGCGGGAGGTTGGCCAGGCGCGGGGTGTGCAGAGCCTCCAGGGTCGCCTGGACGACGTCGAGCACGTCGCCCTCGGCCGGGATGCCGACCGGGACGTCGCCCGTCCAGCGTGCACGGCCTCCCGCGGAGGTGAGCACGGCCCGGGAGGACACCCCCACGAACGACCAGCGCGACCACTCCCCCGTGGCCTCGGCCGACTCCATGATGAACGAGCCCGCGCCGGAGGCGAGCGTGCGGTAGAGGCCGACGGGGGTGGTGTCGTCGGCGAGGAGTCTGCGCACCACCGGGATGACGCGGCGGTCGGGGGCTAGCGCCCGGAAGTCCGCGAGGCCGGGCCAGGTGTCGCCCCAGGCGAGGTCGGCGGGGGCTCCCGTGGGCGCGGCGCCTGCGGGTGCGGCGTCGGCGGTCTGCTGGGTCACCGGTCCTCCTGACGGGCCTGGGTGGTGGCGGAGCCTGCCGCCGGGGCGGTCCGGCCGGCGGCCTGCGGGCGGGCGGCAGGCGTGGCACCGAGGTCACCGCCGGCCTCGAAGCAGGTGCGCGCGCCGGTGTGGCAGGCCGCGCCGACCTGGTCGACCTCGACGAGCAGCGCGTCCCCGTCGCAGTCGATGCTGACGGACTTCACGTACTGCACGTGCCCCGACGTGTCGCCCTTGCGCCAGTACTCACCGCGCGAGCGCGACCAGAACGTCACCCGGCCCGAGGTGAGGGTGCGGCGCACCGCCTCGTCGTCCATCCAGCCGAGCATCAGCACCTCACGGGTGTCGTGCTGCTGGATGACGGCGGCCACGAGGCCGGCGTCGTCCCGCCTCAGCCGGGCGGCGACAGCGGGGTCGAGTCGGGAGTCTGCTTCGTTCTCGGAGCTGGAACCTTGCACAGGAGAATCCTGCCACCTGTGACGCGCCGGGGCTGCGCCGTCCACAGGGGCGGCTCAGCGGCGGAGCGAGGGCCTCCACGGCACCCGGGCGTTCACCGGTGCGCGGTACCGGAGCAGATCGCCGTCGAACACGACACGGCCGGGCAGTGACAGCAGCGTCTGCGGCCGCACCTGGCTGCGCGGGATGCGCAGGTCGCACACGCCCGCCTGGTGCAGCACGTGGTAGACGAACTCGGAGCAGAAGAAGCGGTAGGCGTCCTCCTTGGCCCGGCCGGTCACGTGGTCGAGCAGCCCCGTGAAGTTGTACCGGTAGCGGTGCCCGTCCAGCAGGAAGGCCTCCACCTGCGCACGCACGGCTTCGTGCTGCGCGCCCGTGACGGGTACCTCCAGCACCAGCCCGGGAAGGCTTCCCATCCGCTCGTACAGCGGGTCGTCCAGGCGCTCCCGCCGGAAGCAGCCGGACAGGGGGTTGGTCGTGCCGCGCCGCCCGAACCCGAACATGTACTCCAGCCCCGGGTCGAGGGCCAGCGCGGCATGGGTGAGCCGGTCTCCCGTCATGACGCCGATGAGCCGGGACGGCACGGTGCTGCTGCGGGACAGCACCACGTACACCGCATGTCCCGGGCCGCCGAGGCCGCGGAGGGCCTGCGGACCGGTCGGGGAGACGGGAACTGCGGCGGTACGGGGGATGTCGATGACGCTCACGCGGCGACGCTAGCCTGACCCTCACTCCGCTGACCAGTACGTACGCCGAATCTCCGGGTGCACTCGGGGGACCCCCCGAGTCCGGCGCGGCGCGCCGTGGGGATGATCGCCGCCCCCACGGCAGCCGACCGGACAGCCGACCGGACACAGGTCGCGCGCGACCCGGCACCGCCGAGACCGTGCGGCAGCCGGTGGCGCGGCTCACCTCGTCTGGGCCACCCAGCTCGCGTGCATGCGGGAGTAGGTCCCGCCCGCCGCCACCAGGTCCGTGTGCGGGCCGGTCTCGACGATCTCGCCGGCGTCGACCACCACCACCAGGTCCGCCGCCTCCGCGGTGGAGAGGCGGTGCGCGATCGTGATCGTGGAGCGGCCGGCCGTGAGGGAGTCGAGCGCGCGGGCGATCCGCACCTCGGTGGCCGGGTCCACCGCCGACGTCGCCTCGTCCAGCACCAGAAGGTCCGGCGCGGCGAGGAACGCGCGCGCGATCGCGACGAGCTGCCGCTCCCCCGCGCTCAGCGCCTCGCCGCGCTGGCCCACCTGGGTGTCGAGCCCGTCGGGCAGGGAGCGGACCCAGTCCGTCAGCCCGAGCTCCGCGAAGGCGGCCGCGACCACGGAGCGCACCTCCTCCGCGGCAACGCCGTCCGCAACGCCGTCTCGCGCCGCCGGGCCCGCGCCGGCCACCGCACGGCCCGACCCACCGCGCAGCCCGTACGCCGCGTTCTCCAGCACACTGCCGTCGAACAGGAACCCCTCCTGCGGCACCAGCACGACCCGCTCCCGCAGCGAGGCGAACGAGACCTTCCGCAGATCCGTCCCGTCCAGCTCGACGACGCCGTCCACCGGGTCCATCAGCCGCGTGACGAGCTTGGCGATCGTCGTCTTGCCGGACCCGGTCTGCCCGACGACGGCGACCTTGGTACGCGGCGGCAGGTCGAGCGAGACGCCGTGCAGCACGTCCGGCCCGCCCGTGTAGGCGAACCGCACGCCGCGGAGCGTGACGCGGGCCGGGCCGCGCGGCAGGTCGACGGCGTCGGGCGCCTCGGTGACCTCGACCGGGGTCTCCAGGACCGCGATCACGCGACGCCAGCCGGCCACGGCGTTCTGCATCTCGTTGAGGATCTCCGTACCCATCTGCACGGGGCCGGTGAACAGCTGCACCAGGAACAGGAACGCCACGACCTCGCCCGCGCTCAGCGCCCCGCCGATACCGAGCCACGCACCCAGCACCACCACGACGGCCAGGACGAAGTTGGCCACGAACACGCCCGAGGAGAACACGAACGCGACGAGTTCCATCGAGCGCCGCTGCGCGCGGCGTGTCGCCTCGACGGCTCCGGAGATGCGCCGCCCGGTCCGCTCGGACACGCCGTAGGCACGCACGGTCTCCGCGCCCACCACGGACTCGCTGATCGCGCCCAGCATCGCCCCGACGCGCTCGCGCACCAGGGTGTAGGCGCCGTTGACCTTGCGCTGCCCCACTCGCATGAACAGGAACATCGGCACGAAGCACACCCACACGACGACCGTCAGCACCGGCGAGTACCAGGCCATCAGCGTGGTCGCCACGAGGATCTGCAGGATGCTGACCAGCAGCATGATCCCGCCCCACTGCACGAACAGCGAGATGGTGTCGACGTCGTTGGTCACGCGGGCCACGAGGGCTCCGCGCCGCTCGGTGTTCTGCGTGAGGGTCGACAGGTCGTGCACGTGCCGGAAGGCTCGCGTGCGCAGGGTCGCCAGCCCGGCCTCCGTCGATCGGAACAGCCGCACGTTGACCAGTGCGGCGCACACCCCGGCCAGGACGAGCCCTGCCGCGGCCAGCGCGGTGAGCGTCACGACGCGGCTCGCGTCCGGCCCTCCCTCGGCGAGGATCCCGTCGTCGATGGTGCGCTGCACCGTCAGGGGCACCACCACCTTGCCGCCCGCGGCGAGTACCGCGAACGCGAGCGTGACCCAGATCCCGTTCAGGATCTCCGGGGAGAGCTGGATGCCGCGGCGCAGCGTCGCGAACACCCCGAGACCGCTCACCGACTCGATGCGCGCACCGTTCGCGTCGAGCTCGTCCTCGCTGACCACCGGCTCGGCCGTCGTGGCGCTCATCGGGCAACCTCCTGCAGCTCGTCGTCGCGCGGGGCCTCGTCCCCGGCGCGTTCCCGGCGTTCCGCCTCGGCCTGGTAGGCCGTGGCGAGCTCGCGGTACCCGGGGTCGCGAGCCATGAGGGCCTCGTGCGGGCCGACGTCGACCACGCCGCCCTCGTCCAGGTGTACGACCGTGTCCGCGAGCGCGACCGAGCTCATCCGGTAGGCGACCATGATCACGGTCGTGGCCCCCGGGGCGCCGTCGTCGCCCGTGCCCGGGGCGGACTGCTCGGCGAGACCGCGCAGGATCGCCTGCTCGACGCGCGGGTCGACGGCGCTGGTGGCGTCGTCGAGCACGAGCAGGCGCGGACGCCGCACCAGCGCACGCGCGATGGCGAGGCGCTGGCGCTGGCCACCGGACAGGTTCGCGCCCCGCTCGCCGAGAGGCGCGTCGAGGCCGTCGGGGTGGGCACGGATCGTGTCGTCGAGCCGCGCGAGACGCAGGGCCTCCCAGACCTGTTCGTCGGAGGGCGCGCCGTCGTCGCCCTGGTCGGCGAGCGTGATGTTGGCGCGCACCGAGTCCTCGAACACGAACGTGCTCTGCGTGACGAGCGCGACCTGCGCGGGGATCTCGCCGTCCCGCAGGTCACGCGCGTCGGCCCCGTCCAGCAGGATGCGACCGCGCGTGGGGTCGGACAGGCGTGCGAGCAGCGAGACCAGAGTGGTCTTGCCGGAGCCCGTGGGACCGACGACGGCGACCGTCGCCCCCGCGGGCACCTCCAGGTCCACGGCGTCCAGGAGCGTACGTCCGCCGGTGCCCGTGCCTGGGACGTCGACCCCGACCTGCTCGAACCGCACGGCCAGGCCCACGCCTGACCTGGGCATCCGGTTCGTACCGTGGGTGAGTTCGCCGTCCGCGTCGACCACCTCCGCGATCCGGTCGTAGCCGACCAGGGCGCGCGGCAGTTCGCCGAGCACCCAGCCGAACGCCATGAGCGGCACGGTCATCATCGTGAGCAGATAGGCGGCACTCACCACATCGCCCGCCTCGACGCTGCCGGAGGCGGCGCGCCACGTACCGACGGCCAGCACGACGAGGGTGCCGAGGGCGGGGAGGTTCTGGATGACCGGGTCGAAGACTGCCCGCACCACGCCGACACGCACGTTCGCGCCGCGCAGCTCGTCCGCCGTGGCGGCGAAGCGGGACTCCTCCCGCCCCTCGGTACCGAGGGCCTTGACCAGGAGCGCGGCCTCGAAGGACTCGTGTGCGACGTCGGCCACGTCACCGCGCAGCTGCTGGGCCCGGGTGACCGCCGGGGACATGTGGCGCTGGTAGATCGTGTTGGCGACCACCGTGACCGGGAAGATCACCAGGGCGGCCAGCGCCAGCCACGGGTCGATGGAGAACAGCATCGCCACGGCGGTGCCGATCATCACCACGACGCCGAGCGCGAAGGGCAGAGGGTTGAACACGCCGTTCGCGGCCTCCGCGTCGGAGGTGGTGTGGTTCAGGAGCTGCCCGGCCGGGTGGGCACGGTGCCAGGAGACCGGCAGCCGCAGGTACTGCGTGGTCAGGGCGCTGCGGTGATCGGCGATGTTGTCCGCGAAGCCGTAGCCGGCCCAGATCCGGCGGCCTGCCACGGACAGCGCCAGCGTGAGGGCCACGGTCCCGAGAACGGCCCCGGCGACCCAGACGCGGCCGCGTGCCGCCTCGTCACCGGCGATCGCGGGGACGACGACGGCGTCGGTGGCCCAGCCCACGGCACGGCTGACGCCCACGGTCATGGCGCCGAAGAGCGCCGACGCGGTCACGGCCAGCGCGTAGGTGCCCGGGTGGGCACGCATTCCACGCCACATCAGGACGAGGGAGCGTCGCGTCCGGGAGCCCGTCAGCGTCATGGGACGAGGATGGTATCCAGGCCGGTGGGGACCAGGGTCCGAGGCACCGGCCGCGTCCGAGGGGGTGGCTCGGGGCGCGGGTGAGGGCACGGCGAGACCTCGCTTCTGTCGGGGATCTGTCGATCTTCTCACGCCCCGGGAAACGATTCGACCGGTTTTCGCCGAGGGCGTCACCGACGTTAGGACTTCAACCCCGGTTGAGGTCAAGAAGTGCGGGACACGCCGGCCCGCTCACCCGCGTCCCTGCCCCAGCCCTGTCTCTTATACACATCT